>NZ_JBQPQZ010000005.1:0-284487 GCF_052266695.1 Microbacterium zouquanmingi | reverse complement strand
CGAAATCCTCACAGCGTTGGAGTCAACTAAACCGTCAGCAGTCCCCAATTGACGCGAGCACCTTTGAGTCCGATGGAGTCCGCACGATCACATACACCGACCCCGAAAGTCAGCAGGTTCTGCGCACCGAGACACTTCGCTCCGACAAACAACTGCGCACCCTCGAATGGTCTTGCCTGATTCCTAACGAGAACACTGACCTGCGAGCCATTGCCCACGGCGGACGTATCTCGCTCTCCGGCACGCTCAATGGCAGAGCCGTGTCGCGAGGGTATGCAACTGGACGCACGCCTTGGATGCAAGGACTGATGCTTGACGCGTCAACATTCATCACATCTCAAATGGAGTCACTGGTGATCACCTCGATAGGTTCGTCCGGACGAGGCGCACTGATGGCAGCGGCATTCGAACTCACGAAAGATCGTCGCCAGACCCAACTGGGCAAGACCCAGGCGACCCTCGTGATTCCACAATGGCGCGCATTCTGGAATGCGAAAATGACCTACGGTGCAGAGACAGGATCACTTATCAGGTACAAGCCCATGGGCAAGGGCGAGATGCGCAAGGTGCCCTAACCCACAAGGCATCAGCATGACAGTGTTCCGCTGAGTGGTGGCGCTTGCTGTCTTCCTTACGAGTGCGCAACGAGAACAGCAGGTGCCAGTTCTCGCCCACCAAGTACTCAACGGGACCGGCCCGCAGACGCTGCAAGACCGGCGCAGGTTCAAATCCTGTCAGTCCGACCAAATCCCCGATCAGATCTCAAATCTGGTCGGGGCATCGTCGTCTCGGGGAGCGGTTGGCGCTCTCGGTCCCTTAGTGGTCGGCATCCGCCGCCGACGATCGGCCATGGATGGCGCTGTGGAACGCATCGGCTTCGACGGCCGCACTGTCGGTCAGGGGCGTTGCGGCCGGCGCGCGGAGACCATCGAGCAGGATGTGGTGAACGCGGTCGAGGAGCACGGTGCCGATCGGCTGTGGAAACGCGGCGAGGGATGCAACAGCGAGGGGCGCGAGAACAAGATCGAAACCCGTGACGTCGCTTCGGACAGAGCCTTCGGCCTGCGCTCGCGCGGTAAGTCGTTCGATGGGGGCGACCCAGCGTTCTCCGGGCCGGTAGCTCGGATCGATCGCGGCCATGCGCACCATGATGGGCACGAGTATCGGACTGTCTCGCACGATCGCGATCGTCCCGGCGATGGCGTCGCTTATTCCGGACCAACCGCTGTCGACGTCGTCCAGCGAGTCGAAGAGTTCGTCGAACCGTGCGGCGAATCGGTCGTAGAGCCCGCGGATGAGATCTGAACTGGTGGGGAAGCGGCGGTAGAACGTGGCGGCGCTGACCCCGGCGCGTCGGGCGAGTTCGTTGAGCGGTGCATCGATCGTGCGTTCGGCAAAGTACGTCTCGGCCGCGGCGAGTATCTTCTCCCGACTCTCTGCGACTTCTCGCCGCTCGGCGCGTCGGCGTGCGATCTCCGGCATGACTCCAGAGTAACCGTGACGATGATCAGCGCACTTGAACCGCATCACCGACCATGGACATAATTTCATTATCTGGAGTATATTGTCCGGATAGATAGGACCCTGCGCCGTGCTGGGCCTGAAGGCAGATGCCGCGTTCGATGTTCTCTTGCTGCGGCGAGGGACGAGCAAAGAGATTCAGAGACACATGGAATTCGCACGTCTACGCAAAAAGGCCTCAGCACCACTCGCGCTGCTGGTGGTGTTCGCTACACTCACTCTGGCCAGCGGCTGCTCGGTCGAAGAACCTTCGTCGACGGCGGTCCAGGCGGCGCCCGACAACGCCGCTTCCACTGAAGAGCTCTTCACACCCATCGTGGGTTCAGTGCTCGACGAGCCTCGCATCGTGCGAGGAACCGACGATCGAGATCACCTTGCATATGAGCTCTTTCTGACGAATACCATTGGTCAGTCTGTGACCGTCGACGCGCTCTCGGTGCGGGGCGACGGTGAGGAGATCATGCGGCTCAGCGGTGAGGACCTGTTGCCGTGGATGCGAGCGATGGGAGCGCCCGCCCCGGGCTACGAACTGGCTTCGGGGCAGAGCGCGACCGTCATCCTTGACGTGGCGCTGCCAGTCGGGGGGAAGGCCCCGCAGATGCTGAGTCACGTGATCGAGTTCTCGCCGGAGACGGCCATGCCGCCGATGGTGACCGAGCAGATGGAGCAGACGATTGCACGCGTGCCGGTTTCCCCGTCCACGCCGCTCGTCATCGGTTCACCGGTAAGTGGCGATGGCTGGCTGGACGGCAACGGCTGCTGTGGAGCTTCCGCACATCGAAGCGCAATCAATCCCGTCAACGGTGCCCTGTATGCCCCAGAACGATTCGCGATCGACTTCGTGCAGCTGGATGAAGAATCGCGCATCTTCGACGGCCCGATCGATGATCTCGCAAGCTATGCGTATTACGGTGCGGAGATCCTCGCGGTGGGCGATGGCCCCATCGTTTCTATGAAGTGGGATCTGCCCGAGGAGTCGCCGGGGTCGCATCCGGTCGGATTGGAGCTCAATGAGTACGGTGGCAATCACATCGTGCAGGACCTCGGCGATGGCCACTACGCGTTCTATGCGCACCTGCAGGGAGAGAATCCGGAGGGACTCACTGTCGGTCAGGAGATGTCGCGCGGCGACATATTGGGATACCTCGGTAACTCGGGTAACACCGACATGCCGCACCTGCATTTTCATGTGATGGACTCGCCGCTGCCGCTCGGCTCCAATGGGGTGCCGTTCGTGTTCGAGTCGTTCACACTCACCGGCACCGTGAACGATGCTGAACTAGAGGAGTGCATGTCGCGGTCGCAATCTTGCGGCGTCGTTGCGTCAGATAAGGCGGTGATGAAGAAGGTCATGCCGCTACAGCAAGACGTGATCAGCGTTCCCGACTGAGTCGACGGGCCCTCTGCGTGTCAGCGCATGGTCGGCTTTCCGTCCGCGCCCCAGGCCGCCCCTAGGGCGAACAATGTCGACACGCCGTATTGCTCCATCGCCGTCGCGATCCGTCTCCTTCCCGTTCGTGGGTTGATCCCGAGGCGGCGAGAGGCCGCGTCGAGAGTGACCCCCTGCGTCATCAGCGCAAGAAGCGGTGCCCACGACTGCTCTGCGCCGCCGATCGGCTCGCCGCGATGCCAGAGTTCGCGGAACAGGCTCCGGCCCAGCTCCGCGAGCGAGGCGCTGCGGACTCCGATCACGCTGGACGGCCACCCCTCGCCCCACTCGATCGGCAACGCGAGCACATCGCCGTCGATCCAGAACCAACTCGGAAGATCGTCGAGAATGCGAAACTCCACTCCGACGGCCGCGTAGCGCTCAGCGATCGCCACGAGCCGCGGATCCGCTGCCATCGAGCGGGGGAGAAGGGCCCGCACCGATTGCTTGCCGGCGAACATTTCGGCGAAACGGCTGGTTCGAGCCGGATCGGACTGCAAATAGCGTTCGAGATCGGGAAGCACTGACCAGGCGGTGTCGCTGTGCTCGCGCGCGACGTCGTACCAGAGGTCTTCCGCTGCGTGCGGCCCGTGCCGCACGAAGACCGGAACGACATCGCCTGAGGTCTCACCGACAGCCCAGTGGCGCAGCAGACCTGGGAGATCCGCCACGAGCGCTTCGATTCGTGCGGTCGCCTCATTCACCGTATTGCGCATCGCACGCGCTTCGCCTTCGACGACATCTGCCGTCCAGGTCACCGGAGTCGAGTACGCGATCTTGCCATCGTGCAGCGAGATCGTGCCACCCTGCTCGAGGCGTGCAACGGCATCTGCGGTCTCACCTTGGTTCGTATGCGCGGTGGTGGCGAGCTCGGCCACCGTCTCAGGCCGGCTGCGGTAGATGAGCTCGAGCAGTGCCTTGTCTTCCATATCGGCCTCCGGAGTGGGTGTGACACCATCATCGCCTATCTGACCGGTTTAGGACGCCCTCTAGCGGTCATGGCCTCAAGCGGAGGTTGCTGTGTCCTCTTCTGTCCATGCACACTGGAAGAAAGCCGACGGAGGCACCGACATGAACGGCAACAGCAGCACCAACAACAAGGGGATTGCACGCGGTGTCGCCGTCTCGGCGGTGGCCGCTCTGACGCTGGGAATCACGGCGTGCACCGCAGAGGCGACCGCGGAGTCCTCGCCTTCGAGCACTTTGTCCGTCGCGCTCGGACAAGACCCCAGTCAGGATGTTGTCGATCTTTACACGGATCGCGATACGGCAGTGGACGCAGCCCTCGATGCGCTTCCCGCGTTCATCGAGAAGGCGCTCACGCAGACCGGCGTCCCCGGCGCAGCGGTAGCGGTCGTCTCGAACGGTGAGGTCGTGTTCGAAGAGGGCTACGGTGTGCGGGACGTGACGACGGAGGAGCCCGTCGATGCCGACACCGTCTTCCAGATCGCGTCCCTGTCCAAGCCTCTTTCGTCGAGCATCGTGGCCAAAGCCATCACCGACGACGCGGATCTGTCCTGGGAAGATCCGGTTGTCGAGTACCTCCCCGACTTCGCGCTGAACGACCCGTACGTGACCGAGAATGCGAAGATCGCCGACTTCTTCTCGCACCGCACGGGGATTCCGACCGGTGGCGGGGACGATCTCGAAGACGTCGGCTTCGATGCGGACTACATCATGGCCCAGATGGACCAGATTCCTCTGGCATCGTTCCGCGACACCTACCAGTACTCCAACTTCGGGCTGACGGTCGGCGGCGAGGCCGTCGCGGCGTCGCGCGGGCAGACGTGGGTAGAGACCGCGCACGAACTGTTGTTCGAGCCGCTCGGCATGACATCTACGACCGTCGTTCACGACGAATACCTCGCCGCTGATGATCGCGCGGCGATGCATGCGCGCACCGGAGAAGGCGTCTATGAGCAGCTGTTCGACCGAGACGCCGACGCCGAAGCTCCCGCCGGCGGCGTCGCCTCCACCGCTGGCGACATCGCGAAGTGGATGAACATGGTGCTGGCGAACGGCGAGGTCGACGGTGCGGAATTCATCGACCCGCTCGTGCTCGCGAAGACTTACTCGGCCCATTCGATCACCGGCGGCGATGCCAAGAACCTGCTCTCGCGCACATCGCACTACGGCTTCGGCACGAACGTCGGCGCGACTGTGACGGGGCGGGTCAGCATCAGTCACTCCGGTGCATTCGGATGGGGGGCCGCCACCAACGCCACGATGATCCCTGACCTCAACCTCGGGATCGTCGTGCTCACCAACGGAGCGCCATCGGGGGTTCCAGAGGCGATCGTCTCAGAGTTCCTCGATCTCGTGCAGTTCGGTGAAGAGACGCGGCCATGGCTGGACATGTGGCCCGTCGTCTTCGAGCACTTCTCCGATCCGGCCGGTGACCTCGTCGGCGAAGAACCGCCCGCGGATGCCGCGGAAGCGGGGCCGGCGGGTGACTACGTGGGCACATACACGAGCCCCTACTTCGGTGACTTCGTCATCACGGAGGAGAACGGAATCCTCACCGGCGCGCTCGGACCTGACGGCGGCTATACCTTCGAGATCGACCCGTGGGACGGCGACACGCTTTCGTTCGTGCCGACCGGTGAAAACGCCCTGCCCGGCTCGCTCTCCTCGGCGGTATTCGTCCGCGAGGGCGAGCAGATCACCGGGGTTACGCTGACGTACTTCAACAAGTTCCCGGAGCCCGGTCAGGAACCGAACGGGCTCGGCGTCTTCACCAGGGCCGACTAAAGCCCACTCGTAGGTGCGCAACGGTAGCCCTCGTCCAGCGCTACTTCAACCCCCTCTGCGGGAGTGGTCCAGCCCGAGAAACTGTAGGCGAGGCAGCGCGATCGCCTCAGCCCGTGACCGCAGAGCTCGGAGAACAGGGCGGGGCGATCTCTCACCACAAGACGTCTGAGCATGCAGCATCCGAAGGTCTTCGGGCGGACGCAATTGGCAGCAGATCCGCGCTGAGGATGCAAGCGCGGCCACCGCTCGCGCGTAGTCGCATCATCGACCTGGTGCGGCATAGGGCCGGGTCATGCCGATGCATCATCCTCTCGTGCTCGCGCCACGATGATGCCGCGCTGCGAACCCCAGAACCCATCGAGCATCTCGCGCAGCTGCACGGCGTCGACATCGGCGCCGAATGCATCCGCCCCCGGTTCCAGCATGATGCCGTTCGCGAGGGGGCCGGCCAGCACCGGGTCGAATCCCAGGTCGTCGACGAGGGAGGCGACAGTCGCCACAGCATCCGAATCGTCACCGGCGATGGCGATCGCCTTGCGGCCGGGGGATGCCGTCGGGCGCGCTTCATCCGCAAGATCCTGATATCCCATGTGGCTCAACGCCTTCACGAGATGCGCGCCCGCGAGGTGGCGCTGCACGAGCTCGCTCGTGGAGGTGCGCGGATCGCTCAAATCATCACGGATGCCATCGGAGGCCCACCAATAGTTCATCGCGTCGATTACGAGCTTGCCTCGCAGCGCGTCGGCCGGGAGAGTCTCATACTCACCCAGAGGAAGCGCAAGAATCACCGCATCCGACTCCGTGATCGCTGTCGCGCTCGAGACGGCAACCGCTCCGAGTGCCTTCATCCGTGCGGCGATGAGCGCAGCATCCCCCGATCGTGCGACCA
The DNA here is from genome assembly GCF_052266695.1 of Microbacterium zouquanmingi. Classification (NCBI taxonomy): domain Bacteria; kingdom Bacillati; phylum Actinomycetota; class Actinomycetes; order Micrococcales; family Microbacteriaceae; genus Microbacterium; species Microbacterium zouquanmingi. The sequence goes on along the minus strand of NZ_JBQPQZ010000005.1, from coordinate 277,897 downwards.
ACACGCGCACGCCTGCTGAACTCGCGAGGCGGGCCAGTGCGGAGCCGTGGCGGCCAGCGCCGATGATCCCGAGCGTTCGTACTCTGTGCGCACTCTCCACTCCGCCATCGTAAGTCCGGGCATCAGCGACATGGGTGGTGAAGCCGGGTGATGTGACTGGTTAGGCGGCGGGTGAAGAATGGCGCGGAACGCGCCGCCGCGCTGATCCGGCTCCATAGGATGTGATCGTCTGGTCCAAGTCGCCTCGGGATGGCCGAGAAGTTGAAGAAGAGAACGGATGGGTTAGCGGATTATGTGCACACGAGTGGTATGGCCTGATGCAGGCGGTTCGGTCATCGTTGGTCGCAACATGGATTTCCACATGGATCTCCTCACGAACCTTTGGAAGTTCCCTCGGGGTGTCGAGCGCACGGACGGTGTGAACGGAGACCTCACCTGGAAGGCGAAGTACGGCAGCATCGTCGCCACCGCCTTCGACCTCATCGCCACCGATGGCATGAACGAAGAAGGATTCGCCGGTCACATCCTGTGGCTCGCTGAGTCCGACTACGGCAAGCCGAAGGACTCCGACACGCAGCTGAGCCAGGCGATCTGGCTTCAGTACTACCTCGACAACTTCGCAACGGTCGCCGAAGCGGTCGAGTGGACGAACTCCTCGCAGGTCAAGATCTCGCAGCTCTTCGACCCGACCGGACACCTGGTTCCGACTCTTCACCTGGCCATCAACGACGCCAGCGGCGACTCAGCGATCATCGAGTACACCGATGGCAACGCGAAGGTCTACCACGACCGCGCCTACCAGGTCATGACGAACTCCCCGACGTTCGACAAGCAGCTCGAACTCGTGAAGCAGATCGATGGTCTCGGCGGAGACAAGCCGCTTCCCGGCTCCACGCTCGCGAGCGACCGCTTCGCACGCGCGTCGTTCTACGTGGCCCACCAGGTGCAGCCCAAGACGCAGATCGATGCGATCGCCGCGATGTTCAGCATCATCCGCAACGCCGCTCAGCCGTTCCGCACGCCGGAGCCCGGCAAGCCCGACGCATCGCAGACGATCTGGCAGGTCGTGCTCGACCTCACCAACAAGCGCTACGTCTTCGGCTCGACCACACGCCCCAACCTGATCTGGGTCGACCTCGACGAGGTCAGCTTCGCCGAGGGCACCAAGACCCTGAAGCTCGAGCTCGTCAGCCGCGAAGCTCTCGAGACGGGCTTCGCCGGCAACGTGAGCCACCAGTTCCGCGATCCGGGCGAGCTCGCGTCCAGTGTCATCGACACGGGCATCAAGGCGCTGGAGTTCGTGGCGAAGAAGCAGGACGAGTTCGCGGCGATTTCGAAAGCCGTGCAGTCTCTGGTCGGCAAGAAGAAGCCGTAATCACGCAGACATAGAAGAGCCGCCCGCTGGAACCCACAAGAGAGTCCTCTTTTTTTCTCCCCCGGTTTCGCCCTGTTCTCCCGAAAAAANGCAGACATAGAAGAGCCGCCCGCTGGAATCAGCGGGCGGCTCTTCTGTGTGCGCACAGCGGTTACGCCTGGTTCACGCGGACGAGGTTTCCGGCCGGGTCGCGGAAGGCGCAGTCGCGAACGCCGTAGAACTGATCCGTCGGCTCCTGCACGATATCGGCGCCCGCCGCCTCCATTCGCTCGAAGAGAACCTCCAGATCATCGGTGGACAGAGTGACGGCACCGTAGACGCCCTTGGCTACGAGCGTCATGATCGTCTCGCGCTCTTCGTCCGAGATCCCCGGGTCAGCGGCCGGTGGATGCAGCACGATCGAGGTGGAATCAGCGACGGGGCCGACCGTGATCCAGCGCATGTTCTCGTAACCGACGTCGTTGCGCACCTCGAAGCCGAGCAGGTCGCGGTAGAAGCCGATGGCGGCATCCGCGTCAGTGTGGGGGAGGAACGCGTTGTGGATGGTGATGTTCATGCACGTAACGCTAGGCGGATGCTCCCGCGGATGCTTCTCGATTTCTGACCGGTCTGGTCACCTGACGAGCAAGACACGGCGGGATGCCGTCGACAGAACGCGATGGGTCGTCGCGGTAGGCACTGGGGGATACCCCAACGAGCTCAGAGAACCTCGTGCTGAATGTGCCAAGCGAAGAGAAGCCCACAGTGAAGCAGATCTCGGTGACGGTGAGGTCGCCGCGGCGCAGCAGCATCATCGCGCGCTCGATGCGGCGGGTCATCAGGTATGAGTAGGGCGGCTCACCATAGATGCGGTGGAATTCTCGGCTCAGATGCCCCGCAGACATGTGCACACCGCGAGCGAGATCCTCGACGTTCAGCGGCCGTGCGAACTCGCGGTCGATCCGGTCGCGCACGCGACGCATGACGATGATGTCCGCGTGATCGCTTGATCCGGCCATGCGACCATCCTGCCAGCCGACGCCGCACATGTGGATGTCGGTGAGCAGATTCGTCAGGAATCGAGAAGCGCCGTGCCGTTCGTCCTCGATAGCGTGGCAACCGAAGACACGCAGCGATCGAGGAGACGAGACGATGACGAAGAACGGCGCCGGAGGATTCTCCGCAGAAGAACGTGCGGCCATGAAACAGCGCGCCGCGGAGCTCAAGGCCGATGCGAAGCGCGCGAAAGGCGCGGAGAAGGCTGCGGCGGAAGAAACGGAGCAGTTGGCGAAGATCGCGAACATGCCTGATGGAGATCGTGAGATGGCCGAGCGTCTGCAGCAGATCGTCGCCGATGTCGCGCCCGACCTTGCACCGAAGCTGTATTACGGACAGCCTGGATACGCGCGGGACGGCAAGGTCGTGGTGTTCTTCCGCAGCGGCCAGATGGACAAGGAACGGTACTCGACGTTCGGTGTGAGTTCCCGGGCGGCGCTCGATGAGGCGAGTGGATTCTGGCCGACGTCGTACGCACTCATCGACCCGACGGAGAAGGCATGGGAGGAGTTGGGCGAGATCGTCCGGCGCGCCGCCGGGTGAGGCGGGGCGCTAGTCGATGGCGACTTTGCGGGCGGCTCTGGTGCGGCGCATCTGCCGGACGCGCAGGAATACCCAGACAACGACCGCGACGATGACGACGGCGATGACGACCTTCTGGAAGATTCCCGCGTAGTCCTCGACGATGTGCCAGTTCGCGCCGAGGAAGAAGCCGGCGAGAACGAAGATCGTGTTCCAGATGGCACTGCCCGCCAGCGTGAGGAGGGTGAAGCGCAGAAGCGGCATCCGCTCGATGCCGGCGGGGATCGAGATCAGGCTGCGGAAGATCGGAATCATCCTGCCGAAGAACACCGCTTTGGAGCCGTGCTTCTCGAACCAGGCTTCGGTGCGTTCGACATCTTCGACTTTGATCAGCGGCAGGCGCTCGGCGATCGCGTACATCCGGCGACGTCCGAGCCATGCGCCGATGCCGTACAGAATGAGTGCTCCCACGACAGAACCGACCGTCGTCCAGATCAGCACCTCAACGAGGCCCAGCGATCCCTTCGCGGCGGTGAAGCCCGCGAGCGGCAGGATGATCTCACTCGGCAGCGGCGGGAACAGATTTTCCAGCGCGATGGCGAGGCCGGCGCCGAACCCGCCGAGTGTCTCCATGAGCGAGACCGCCCAGGCAGCGATCGCGTTGAGGTTCTCGGCTCCAGCATCCATGGATTCCAGCGTAGGGAAGCGCACCTGTGGATTCGCGTAGAACGTTCGGCGTCAGCACATGCAAGTGGCCTACCTCCCGCGGTCCCGAGTTCGTAGGCTGTAGCCATGGACAGGACGATCGTCATCGCGGTTCCCGCCCCGATTCCGCACGGGCATCGCGTCGAGGTGATCGAACGCGTGGAGGAGAACGATCAGCGCACGGTCCTGATCGTGACCGACCTGGAGACTCGCATCCGCTATCAGCAGGGATCGGCGATCCTGGGAACGACGTCATGGGTGGGTCGGGTGCTGGAGTGCACGATCATGCCCGCGCGTGAGGGGGTCAGAACGTCGCTGCTCGTCGATCCGGTCGGCCCTGGTGCGGATGCCGCGGACGTCGCGTTGCGCGAGGCGGATGCTGCAGCATCCGCGGTGACGAGCGAAGCCCTGCGCTGGGGCGGAGCGGACCGCAGACCGGAGCCGGAGGCGCCGCGATTCTGGTGAGCAGGTGTCTGCTTGCTGAGTGCATCACTGCAGTGCGGCGAGGATCGCACGCGAGACGGCAGCCGGGGCATCGAGCGGCGCGATATGACCTGCGGCAGGGATGACGTGCTCGTCGATGCCCTCGTGCTCGGCCCACCGAGGCATCGCGCTTGCGATATTGCCCGTGCGGTCCTCCGCACCGCGGATGAGCGTCAGCGGCACCGGAGAGCGGTAATCGGGATCCGGGGCGACGAGTGCGACCGTCGCCCGCCAGACATCGAGGAACACGGGTTTCGGCATCCGCGCGAAGCACGCCCTGGCGTACTCGATCGCGTCAGGTGTGGTGGCGGATGCCGTTGCCATCAGTCTCGGCAGCCGCGAGCGAGGGATCACCGCGAGTAAGGGCGCAGCGAGGCGCAGCGCCAGCCGCTCCAGCCAGGTGAGCGGGCCCGCATTCCACGTCGAATCGACGACGACCAGACGTGCAGGAACATCCGGGTGCCGACGGGCGAACTCCTGCACGAGGTTGCCGCCCAGCGAGTGTCCGACGAGTGTCGGGCGGGTGAGTCCGAGATGGTCGATCAACGCGGCGAGATCGTGCAGGGCATCGTCGCCGCGGAAGCGCGTGCCGTCTTCAAGAGCGGAGGATCCATGTCCGCGCAGGTCCCAGCTGACCGCACGGTGGCCGGCGTCGACGGCGGCAGCGAACTGCGCATCGAACATCGCATGATCCACGCCGGCGCCGTGTGTGAACACGATGGGAGCGCCATCTTCGCCGGAATCGATGTAGTGCAGTAGCGCGCCAGGGCGGGTGAGCGTCTCAGACAGGTGCACCATGCTTCGAACCTAATCGCTGCGGAGGCCTCTGGGCTCAGCGGAAGTCGCGGGATCGGTGCTCGATTCCGGTGCGCAGATCCTCGAAGGCATCGGCGAGCACGTTGATGACGCCCTCGGGCGAACGCTCCAGAATCCCACGCACGATGAGGGCGGGGGATTCCCGGGCGATATGGCGATAGCGGGCCCACACCCCGGTCGAGCAGACCACGTTGACGAGGCCATGCTCGTCTTCGAGGTTGAGGAAGGTGACTCCTGCCGCGGTGGCAGGACGCTGCCGATGGGTGACAAGGCCCGCGACCTCAATGCGCCGACCGACCTCGTGGTCACGCAGCTGCGCGGCGGTGATCACGCCGCGTTCGTCCAGCGCTGTGCGGAAGTGCGTCATCGGGTGGTCGTCGATCGAGACACCGGTGGTGGACAGATCTGCCGTTAGACGCTCATAGCTGCTCTGATCGGTGAACAGGGGTGGCTGTACAGACACGGTCGTGCCTGGCAGATACCGGGCACGGTCCTCAGCGGCGGCTCCCGCCAGCCATACGCCCTCGCGGCGGCTCACCCCCAGACACTCGAAGGCCCCTGCGGCCGAGAGTGCCTCCAGCTGCGCTGCCGTGGCATCCGTTCGCCGGACAAGATCATGCAGATCCTGGTACGGACCGTTCAGATCGCGTTCGGCGGCGATACGCTCTGCCATCGGTTTGCCGATGCCGCGCACGCTCAGAAGCCCGAGCCGCACGGCAAAGCCCCCATCGCGGCGATGCGCTGCCGATTCATCGGGCACTTCCCTGTGGAACTCGCCCGGGGGCGGCTGCTCGTACACGGCACAGGAAGGGAAACCGGTGGGAGCAGGATCGATGGAAGCATCCAACGGTTCCAGCGTCGCTCCCGCTGCCGAAGCGTGCAGATCGGGCCGCCGCACCTGCACCCCGTGCCTCCGGGCATCGGCCGTGAGCGTGGCAGCAGAGTAGAAGCCCATCGGCTGTGCATCAAGGAGGCCAGCGAGGAACGCGGCCGGATAGTGCAGCTTGAGCCACGAACTGGCATAGACCAGCAGCGCGAACGACAGCGAGTGCGATTCGGCGAACCCGAAGTTCGAGAACGCCTGGATCTGCTCGTAGATGCGATCGGACTGCTCCGGTGAGAGACCGTGCCGCGTCATGCCGGCATACAGTTTGTCGCGGATGCTGTCGATCCGCTCCAGTCCGCGCTTGGAGCCCATCGCCCGGCGCAGCGTGTCGGCCTCGTCAGCGGTGCAGTCGCCGATCGTCGTCGCCATCTGGATGAGCTGCTCCTGGAAGACTGGTATCCCCATCGTGCGCTCCAGCACGGGCTTGAGCGCCGGATGCGGGTAGGTGACCTCGTCGATCCCCATCTTTCTGCGCACGAAGGGATGCACCGCACCACCCTGGATGGGGCCGGGGCGGATGAGCGCGATCTGGATGGCGAGATCGTAGAACCGCCGTGGCTGCAACCGGGGGAGCAGCCCGATCTGCGCGCGGGACTCGACCTGGAACACCCCGATCGAGTCGGCGCGACAGAGCATGTCATAGACGGCCGCCTCTTCTTTGGGGATGGTCTCGAGCTTCCAGTTCTCGCCGGTTGCCGTAGAGATGAGATCGAAGCAGTTCTGGAGGGCAGCGAGCATGCCGAGTCCCAGCAGATCGAACTTCACCAGCCCCATCCAGGCGGCGTCGTCCTTGTCCCACTGGATGACCGTGCGATTGTCCATCCGGGCGTGCTCGACCGGAACGACTTCACCGACGGGACGCGCGGTGAGCACCATCCCGCCGGAGTGGATGCCGAGATGCCGAGGTGCCTTCAGCACCTCACCGGCGTACTCCAGCACCGTCTCAGGAATATCATGACCGTCGATGGGGGAGAGATCCGCACCCCAGCCATCGACCTGACGTGACCAGGCGTCCTGCTGACCAGGAGAGTAGCCCAGCGCCCTGGCCATATCGCGCACGGCATTCTTCGGGCGGTACTGGATGACGTTCGCCACCTGCGCCGCGCGTTCGCGCCCGTACTGTTCGTAGACCCACTGGATGATCTCCTCACGTCTGCCCGAGTCGAAGTCGACATCGATGTCGGGTTCTTCTTCGCGAGTGCTCGCGAGGAAGCGCTCGAAGGGCAGCCCGTACAGGATCGGATCGACGGCGGTGATGCCCAGCAGATAGCAGACCGCGCTCGCCGCAGCCGACCCGCGTCCCTGACAGAGGATGCCGCGGCGCTTCGCCTCGGCGACGATGCCGTGCACGATGAGGAAGTAGCCGGGGAAGTCCTTCTCATCGATCACGTTCAGCTCGCGTTCGATGCGGGCCCGGCCTGCGTCATCGAGCCGTGGATAGCGGAGGGGAACGGCCTCCCACACCAGATGGCGCAGCCAGCTCATCGGAGTGTGTCCGTCCGCCACCTTCTGCTTCGGCAGGGCGGGGCGGGCACGACGCAGCTCGAACGCCGACTCCTCGGCGATCTGCAGCCCGTGCGAGATCGCACCGGGATAGCGGCGGAACCGCTCGGTCATCTCCGCCCCGCTGCGCAGATGCGCTGACCCGTGCGATGGCATCCAGCCGTCCAGATCGTCCATGCTGCGCACCGCGCGCACTGCGGCGACGGCTTCGGCGAGCTCGGCACGGTGCGGCGCCGCGTAGTGCACATTGTTCGTCGCCACCACCGGAAGACGGTGAGCTGCCGCGAGATCAGCGAGAGCATCGTTGCGGCGAGAATCTTGCGGATCACCGTGATCAAACAGCTCGACGACCACGTTGTCCTGCCCGAACAGATCGACAAGACGCCGCAGCGGAGTCTGCGCATCCCCGTGAGCGAGCCCTTGGCGCACGCCACCCTTGCGGCAGCCGGTGAGGATCGTCCACTGCCCGTCGGCGCTCGCCGCAAGGTCGTCGAGATCGTAGACCGGGCGCCCCTTCTCGCCTCCGCGCAGCTGGGCGCGGGTGATGGCGCCTGCGAGCCGGTGATATCCCTCCATACCGCGAGCGAGCACGAGCAGATGCTCGCCGACCGGGTCGGGAACGCCGCCCTGCGGGGCAGGGAGCCCCAGCGAGAGTTCAGCGCCGAAGATGGTCTGCAGCTGGATCTTCGGGTTGCGGGTCATCATGAGGTCAGCGGCCTCGGCGAACCTCGCTGCACCGTAGAAGCCATCGTGATCGGTGATCGAGAGTGCGGTGAGGCCGAGGCGCACGGCCTCGGCGAGCAGATCCTCTGGGGGAGAGGCGCCATCGAGGAATGAGTATGAGGTGTGCGCATGCAATTCGGCGTAGGGAACGGCGTTCTCTGGTGGCTCAGGCGGTGGCGGTGGCGCAGTTCTGCGTCGATGGCTGATCGGACCAGGATCGGTCCTGATCATCGGAGGTTCGGCGGAGCCCCGGCCGCTGAGCGTCTTCTCGAGTTCTTTCCATGACATCGCCGGGTTGTGGAAGCCCATCAGCGATACCTCCCCTCGATCCACCAGGAACCGCCCTCCCAGAGGACGAGCCAGGCTCGCTGAGAGTCATCGACGATCTGGAACCGCTGAGCGGAACGAGCGTGATCGGCATCCCAGGTCCTCTCCCGCAACGGCCATGGGCCGGCCCAGCTGAGCACGCCGGCATCTTCGATCTGAACCGGGGGTGCAGACAGTGCTCCTCGTTCGTTGACAGAGGGAGCTGTGCCGTCGGCTGCTGTCACGCTGGCAGGCAAAGGCGGAGCGAACACTTCAGAGGGGAGCGGGCTGGGGAGGCTCCCAGGCCAGGGCAGCGCAGCATCTCGCAGGTGCGGTGTCTTGTCTCCCCACGGTCGGAACAGCTGACGTTCAGCGAGTCGGCGTCCGCCCGTGACCTGCGGGGTGACAACGCCACGATGACCGAGCAGGGCCTGCACGCGCGATACGGCATGGTGCAGGCGCTGCTCGGGGCCCTGCCCGAACAGTCCTGGCTGGTGGTGCGTGCTGTCATCGACCCGCGTCGGGGTGATCCGCACCTCGAGGATGCCGGCGCCTGCCCGCTCGGTGTCGGCGAACGTGCTCGCTATCCCCTCGAGCTGCCAGCGCACTCGGTCGATCAGATCGCTGGCTTCGAAAGAAGTCGGATGCATCCATGCCCGGGAGGAGACGCCGCCATCGTCATCGGTCAGATCGATGCGCACCTCAGTGCACACCTGCGAGAGCTCGGCGAGGCCCGCGGTGACGGCATCCGCTGTCTGGCGCACCGCGAAGGCCACCTGCTCGGCCTGCGCGAGCGGACTGTCGAAAACGATCTCACGCGCGAGCTGCGGCTCAGGGGCCTGCGGTATCAGCGGCCTGGAATCTGCACCCGCTGCCAGATCGTGCAGCCGCACGCCGCGCTCGCCGAGTCGATCGCGCACATGACTGACTTCGAGGGTGGCGAAATCGGCGAGCGTGCGTACTCCGAGCTTCGTCAGCAGTGCGGTGATCTGCTCATCACCCAGTATCTGGACGGGAAGAGGAGCGAGAAAGGCACGTGATTCGCCCTGATCGACCACCCGCACGGGGTCGGCCAGGCGAGCGGCCTGTTCAGCGGTGAACAGACCGTCTGCGACCCCGGCACGCGATGCGGGGTGGGAATGCTCTGCAAGAGTCTCGATGAGATGCCGTGCGGCGTGCTCTTCGCCCCCGTAGTAGCGGGAGGCCCCTCGGGCCCGCAGCGCGATCAATCCAGGACGCAGCGGCTGGATCCCCGGCACGAGCTCTTCGAGCAGGCGGAGCACAGGCAGGAACATCCGCTGTTCCTGCAGGGGATCAGCGTGGAGAATCCGCAGACCGGGAGAGTTCGTCTGGGCAAGCCTGCGGCGCTGACCGCGCCGAACTCCCTGCGCTCTGGCAGATGCGGAGCAGGCGACGACGGTGTTCGCCTGCACGACGGCGACCGGCTCATCACCGGGTGGTGCACCGAGCGCTGCGCGCACCGGCCAATCCGGCAGCCACAGCACCAGATGGCGTGGAGGGGCACTCATCCGGCAGCCGCCCAGCGCTCGGAGGCGGGCAGCGGTGCCATCGGACGCAGGGGAGCGGGTGCGGCATCTACCCGACCGAGCGAGGTCGGCATCTGCACCCGCACCCGCCGCCCGGACTCGAACCGTCGGCCCGATGCGCGCAGAGTCACGGTGCGATCCGAGAGCAGCCCCCACCCGGAGCCGAGGCCGTGCCACTCGGTCGTTTCGACCGTGATCGTCGCCTCGCTCTGGGGCCAGGGCGCGGTGACCAGGAGGGTGCAGCTCCGATCGCGCAGGCGTGCGTTCAACCGAGCGATATCAGCATCTGCGACGCGACTGCGGGGATGGACGGCGATGATCGGGATCACCTCAGAAAGAGCAGTCGCGACCGTGAGCCAGCGCTGGCCGGGGTCGGGCACGAGCACGAGGCGCTCGAGATCAACGCCGAGATCGCTCATCGCCTCGACGCCGATTGTGGGCATGCCGATGATCGCGCACCAGGACCCCTTCTGTGACGGCGCAGCAAGCAGTGCGCCGAGCAAGCTTGGCGAGGGCGAGATCGAATACGAAGAACCGACCCGCAAGCCGCCATCGGGTAAGAGCCCCTCGAGCGCGGGGTCGAGCGGGAGGAGGGGCGCATCGCTGCGTCGCCGCTGCATGCGGGAGATCTCGCTGCGCAGGCGATGCACCTCTTGCGCGCGGAGAGCCGTGCTGGCAGGAGAGAGAGCCGTGGGGGCGGGAAGTGCGTTGCCCATGCATCCATCCTCGAAGATAACTACGAATAAATCAAGTGATGCATTGATAGTAATTCGTACATCGGACATCGAAGTTATCCACAGGGCAGATCCGCGGCATCCGCGCTTCTCGTAGCATTTCGGGCATGCCATCCCCGTCCCCGTACGACATCGCGGTCATCGCCGTGCACGTGGGGTTCGCCGGTATCGGCATATGGCTGCTTGTGATCGATGCGCACACGCACCGGTTGCCCAACCGCATCGTCCTGCCGACCCTCGCAGCGTCTCTCGCGCTGGTCGGCGTCGACGCGCTCGTGACCGCACGCACCGGTGCGCTGATCAGCGCGCTGGTGGGCATGCTGGTCCTCGGCGGCTTCTACGGTGTTCTCCGCGGCATGAGCAAGGGCGGGATCGGTGGGGGAGATGTGAAACTCGCAGCTCTCATCGGGCTGCTGCTGGGATGGCACGGCTGGCAATCGTTCATGATCGGCGCCGCATCAGCCTTCATTCTCGGAGCCGTCTACGCTCTCGTGCTCATGGCATTGCGCCGAGCGGATCGGTCAACACGCATCGCGTTCGGACCATGGATGATCATCGGCGCCGTGCTGGGCATCGGGATCGGGTGAGGACTATGGTGAGCACATGGCAATCGCACGACTTCACGGTGGCCCGCTCGACGGGCAGGTCGTCCCCATCGAGGACGCCGATGACAAGCTGATCGTTCCGTACAGCGAGACACAGGTGGTCTACAGCCGCCGAGGAGAGCCGCAGAACACCGGCTCCAGCGATGGCCCCACCGAGATCGATTACTGGTACGACGAGGCGCTTGAAGATCTCACGCTGAATGATGACTGAGGCCGGCTCCTCTTCAGCCGAGCCATCACGCACGTTCGAGATCGAGCGCAAGTACGACGTCGGCGTCGATACGCCTCTGCCGTTATGGGAGGGGATCCCCGGGGTGACGGCGGTCACTGACGGTGAGCTTCGAGTGCTGGACGCGCGCTACTTCGATACCGCGGATGTCACGCTCTCGAAAGCCGGTGTGGCATTGCGGCGCCGCACAGGCGGCCCCGACGCAGGCTGGCACATCAAGGGTCCGCGTGAAGGTGATGGGCGTCTCGAGATCGGCTGGCCGCTCGGCGACGATGAGAGCATTCCGGATGCTGTCGCAGACACGCTGGCACGGTGGAGCACAGCGCCGCTGAGTCCGCTTGCTCGCATCGAGAACGATCGCACCGCGTACTTGCTCACCGGAGACTCCGGCGTCATCGCGGAGTTCGTCGACGACCGCGTTCGTGCCACTGATCTGCGACAGAACGTCGAGAGGGAATGGCGCGAGTGGGAGGTCGAGCTGGGGCCCGCAGCTCCTGCTGATGCTGCCGGGCGCGACGCACTGTTCACCGCGATCGAGGTCGTCGTCTTCGCCGCAGGGGGTCGCACCGCGGCGTCCGATTCCAAACTCGCCCGCGCACTGGGTCACTGACGGCATCGGGCGTCTGACGCAACCCCCTTCTGCGCGGCGGCTCGGCATGCTTGAGTGGCCCCATGAGCCACTCTGCCATCCTGCGTTCGCTCCAGACGATCGTTCCGAGCACGACGCTGCGGCAGGAGGAGGTTCGCGACGTCTTCGCCGCCCAACCTGATCTCGGCAGGCTGGCGAAGCGCATCGTGACCGCGTCGTTCAACGGCTCAGACATCGATACCCGGTACACGGTGCTCGATGAGCTCTCATTCTCCTCGACAGCGGAGAGCTCGCAGTTCTTCGACCGTGAGCACGGGGTGCTGCTGTCACCGAGCACGAAAGTGCGCAATGAGATCTACGTGCGCGAAGCGTGGAAGCTCTACGTCGATGTGGCCCGTCGAACCCTCGAGGCCGACCCGGATATCACCGCGGCCGACATCACACATGTGATCACTGTGTCGTGCACCGGTTTCTACGCGCCCGGGCCCGACTACGAGATCGTGCGGGCGCTCGGGCTGGCAGACAGCGTGGAGCGCTATCACTTCGGATTTATGGGATGCTACGCATCGATGCCCGCACTGCGAGCGGCCGCCCAATTCTGCGCGGCGAATCCCGAAGCTGTCGTCCTCGTGGTCAGCGTCGAGCTGTGCACACTGCATCTTCGGTCATCCGAGGATCCTGACATGATCGTGGCGACGTCGCTGTTCGCGGATGGGGCCGCCGCAGGTCTCGTCACTGCACGTGCCTTCGATTCTGCTGTGCCCGGTTTCGCGCTCGATCGCTTCCACACCGGGATCATTCCAGACGGGAAGAAGGACATGGCGTGGATGATCGGCGACGAGGGGTTCGAGATGGTCCTCTCTACCGCGGTGCCGCAGCTGATCGGTGACAACATCTTCGATGCTCTTCGACCCCTCTATGCTGCCGATGCCGCGCTCGTCGGCGCCTTCGATGAGGACGGGATCGGCGAAGCGGTGGCGCACTGGGCGATCCACCCGGGAGGGCGAAGCATCCTCGACAAGGTCGAAGAGCACCTGAAGCTGTCCGAGCGGCAGCTTCACCCCGCGAGAGAGGTGCTGCGTCAGTACGGCAACATGTCGAGTGCGACCGTGCTGTTCGTACTGCGGCGCATCCTCGAGGAAGAGGGGGCGCGTGATGGTGAACGGGTGACGGCGATGGCGTTCGGTCCCGGGCTGACAGCGGAATCAGCACTGCTGACGGTCATCGCGCCGCTCTGATGGTCGATCTCTCGTCGCGCGCGGTTGAGGAGCGCGAGCTGATGGACGATCCGGACGCCGATGTCCGGATGCTGGAGCGGACGTACGAGCGATTTCCTCTCGTGAATGCCGTGGTGTCGCGATGGAAGACCGTGTACCGACATGACATCCGGCCCTTCGCGCGGCGCAGGCCGATCCGATTGCTCGATGTGGGCGCCGGCGGTGGAGACGTGTCACGCGCGCTCGCCGGATGGGCGCGTCGTGACGGTCTGCAGATGTCGGTGACGGCTCTGGATGCCGATGCCAGGGCGATCCGATGGGCGAGTGCGCGCGGGGGCGACGTCGAGTACCGCTGTGCGCACACGAGTGAGCTGGTCGCGAACGCAGAGCGCTTCGATGTCGTGGTCTCCAACCATCTGCTGCATCATCTGACCGGTGGCGAACTGCCCGACCTGCTGAGCGACTCCGTCGCGCTCGTGGCTGATGACGGACTCGTTCTGCACCGAGACATCGCGCGCAGCGGCTTCGCGTACCGGTCTTTCCGAGCAGGGACCTGGCCGTTCGCGAAGAACGTGTTCGCCGACTCGTTCATCCGTGAGGACGGGCTCACCAGCATCCGTCGCTCGTACACGGCACACGAGATCACCGCCAACGTTGCGGACGGCTGGCAGGTGCGACAGCGGTTCCCCGCCAGACTCGAGCTGCGCTGGGAGGCGTGGGATGCCCGACCATGACGTCGCGATCGTGGGCGCGGGACCGATCGGCCTGCTGCTCGCCTGTCTGCTCGCCCAGCAGGGGATCGATGCGGCCGTGTTCGAGGCGCGCGACGGAGCCGATCACCGTTCTCGGGCGATCGGCATCCACCCACCAGGCATCGCGGCCCTTGACGCGTCGGGAATCGGGGCGGCGGCGCGCGAGGAAGCGCTGACGCTCAGAGGCGGCGAGGTGATCAGCGAAGGGAGGGTGCTCGCATCGCTGGAGTTCACGGCGAGACAGCGGGTGCTGATCCTGCCGCAACATCGCACGGATGCACTGCTCAGGCAGCGCCTGTGCGAGCTGAACGGCAACGCGTTGCGCGTCGGACACACTGTCTCCGGCGTGCATCCCGAAGGCGACAGGGTGCGGCTGAGGGTCGACGCCGCACGAGACAGTACGGCATCGTTCGTCATCGCCGCCGACGGCGTGCGCAGCGGCATCCGACGCCTCCTCGGCATCGACTGGCGCCCTCAGCGTGGCCGGGGCTGGTACGCCATGGCCGACATTCCCGATACCGAAAGCAGTCCGCGTGCACAGCTGCACTGCGAGCTCGGAGGGCTCGTGGAGTCCTTTCCTCTCCCCGGTGACAGGCGACGCTGGGTCGCCTGGGATCCGCACCGCGAACTCGGCGACGCTTCTGCGTTCACGAACGCGGTTCGGCAGCGCACCGGCATCCCTCTCTCGCTTCCTGACCGCGTCCAGCCGACCGCATTCCATGCCCGGCAGCATCGCGCGTCACGTCTCGCCGAGGGGCGGATCGTCCTCGTCGGGGACGCCGCGCACGAGACCAGTCCGATCGGCGGGCAGGGGATGAACCTCGGCTGGGCGGCGGCGAGACGCCTCGCCCTCTCCATCGAGCGCTCCCTGCGCGAACAGCATCCTGAGTTCGGCGACTATGAACGATCCGCCTTGCGCTTAGCCGCTCGCGCGCAACGTCGCGCCTTCTTCTACATGACGATGGGAAAACCGGTCCCTGGCCCGGTCGGTCTCGGGCGGAACGTGCTGATCCGGATGCTCGGCACGGCCCCGCTGCGCGGGCGCACAGCCGACATGATCACGATGCAACGGCGATGAGCCGCATACCTATACTGAGCGTGTGACCGTCACCGAAGCCGCGCCGCGCCGTCGTGGGCGCATCGGACGCCGGATCGGTCTCGGCATCGTCGCGCTCCTCGCCGCCGCTGCGATCTTCGGTACCGTATTCATCATCGTGAAGCTCCCCGCGCCGGCGACGGCTCTCACAGATCCGCCGCGGGGTGACCTGATCGTGGATACTGCAGAGGGCGAGTGGCAGCTCGGAGAGTTCACCGTGCGCCTCGACGACGCGCTGCATGTGACGCATCCGGATGCTGCGGCGCCCGTGTGGGAGACCGTGCCGGGCGATTCTTTCCTCACCGCAGCCGACTCAGAGGCGCGGTTCCTCGATGATCTCGGTCTGGTGCGCGTGAGCGATCACCGCGACCGTGCGTGGGGTGAGCAGCATGTGGCCTCCGCCCAGATCGGTGCGGATGGCGCGCTCATCCTGAGCGGCACTCTCGAAGACGTCGACGCCATCGCCTGGGAGATGCGTCTCAGCGAGGGGGCATCCGGACGGCTGGATGCCGCCATCTCTGTGGACCCCGCGGCGAACAGGCTGTACGTCTCTGCGGCGCTGGAGTCTGACGAGGGCGTGCACGGTCTCGGTGCGCAGTCGGCGGGGTGGGACCTGCGCGGCAACCGAGTCCCACTCATTCCGCGCGAGCAGGGCATCGGTAGAGGAGGGCAGCCGCTCTCGTTCCTCGTCGACCTCGCAGCCTCTGCGGCTGGTGGGCAGGATACGACCTATCTGCCGAGTGCCGTGAACGTCACCGATCTCTCTCGCAGCCTGGTCTACCGAGGTGAGGCGATCTCCTCCGTGGATCTGCGGCCCGACGACCGCATGATCTGGGAGGTCTGGAGCAGCACTGCAGATTTCGCGGTAGCCGCAGCCGGTACGCCAGCACAGTCGGTAGCGACCCAGTCCGGGTGGACGGGCGCCGCCGCGCCGCCTCCCGCATGGGCGTCGACCGGAATGATCGCCGGTCTGCAGGGCGGCACCGACGAAGTGCGCGCGAAGGTGACGACGCTGCAGGAATCGGGCGTTCCACTCGCCGCGGTCTGGCTGCAGGACTGGGTGGGGCGGCGCACCACGGATTTCGGTGAGCGGCTGCAGTGGAACTGGAGTCTCGACCACGAGCAGTATCCGGGCTGGGAGACGCTGGTGGCCGATCTCGACGCACAGGACATCCGGGTGCTCACCTACGTCAACTCCTTTCTGTCGGCCGACAGCGGTGCGGCATCCGCGGCGCGCGGCGGACGTGATCTGTACGCTGAGGCCGCTGCTGCCGGCTACCTCGCGCTGGATGCGGACGGCGCGGTGCTCGACGCCGACCAGCACGGGTTCACCGCGGCGACGGTCGATCTGTCGAATCCTGATGCTCGGGAGTGGTTCGCGCAGGCTATCGCCGACGAAGTCGCCGGAGTCGGAGCATCGGGATGGATGGCGGACTTCGCGGAGGGACCGCCCCCGGAAGCTGTTCTCGCTGGAGGGATCGGTGCGGACTGGCGCGTGCAGTGGCCGACGCTGTGGCAGCAGGTCAATCAGCGTGCGCTGGCGCTCGCAGGTCTGAGTGAAGAAGGGTTCGTGTGGCATCGCAGCGGCGGCACTCTGTCTGCGGGGCAGGCCGACGCGTTGTGGCTGGGGGATCAGGCCCAGGACTGGTCGCGCACGGACGGCCTCGCATCCACGGTCACACTGACGCAGTCGCTCTCAGCGAGCGGGATGGCACAGGTGCACGGCGATATCGGCGGGTATACGAGCGTCGATCTGCCGGTCATCGCGGATGTCGTCCGTGACGATGAGCTCGTCGTGCGGTGGGCGGAGGCGTCGCTGTTGCAGCCGGTGTTCCGCACGCACGAGGGCAACCGGCCCGCTTTCTCCGCGCAGCCTGCGGAGGACGCCGAGCTCGCTGCCGTGCTCGGCGACCTCAGCCGGGTGTTCGTCGCACTCGCCCCGGAACGCGGGCGTCTCACCGCACAGGGGCCGCTTGCGGGAGCAGCTCAGCATCCCTGGATGCTGGCGCCCTCGGCCGAGCTCAACGGCACAGCGGACGACGAGCTCCAGATGGGGCCCGATGTGCTTCTGGCGCCGGTGCTCGCCGCCGGGGCGACGACGGTCGAGGTGGTCTTCCCACCCGGCCGCTGGCAGAACATCTGGACCGGAGAGGTGTTCGGCGAACCGACCGCCGTCGTCAACGAGATGGTCGACGCGCCTCTCGGGCAACCCGCGCTGTTCGTCCGTGAAGGAACCACCGTGGCGAGCGAGCTCGCCGAATTCGCCGCACAGTGAGCATCGATCGGGGCTAACTCTCGTCGACGTCGACGAACCACCCAGCCAATGCGTGCCCGGGCTGCAGTGCAGGCAGAGGCTCAGGCGCCACCCCGACACCGCCCACGCTCTCAAGGGCGGCGCTGTGCGGCACCGGCACGGACTCTGTGACGTAGCGTGATGGCTGCGACCCCGCGAACGCTCCGTTGCCGAGTTCGAGTCGGTTCATCGGCCATTCCTCACCGTCCGCAGGCATCACGGCATCCGAGGGAGCGCCGTGCCCAGGGCGACGCAGCGTCCTGCGCTCCGTGATCTCGTGAGTGATCGCGTGTACGGCGACCACGCGTCCGCGTACCCGGTCGGTGAATTCCGATTCGTGGTGAGACTCGATCGCGTCGACGGTGCTGATGAGCTCAGGGGCGAGCATGTCGGCCATAGCCGGATGGGGCGTTCGAGACCGAATGCCGAAGTCCACCTCGTCGCCGACGGCGAACGGATCACCGCAACAAGCCCATTCCCATCGTTCCAACCACACTCGCGTCATGCGGCCACCCTACCGACTGGCCGCCGATTCAACTCCACGTGGCTGAGGTCACCCCGGCAGCAGAATGCTGAGCGCCCCGGGGATCACGCGGATCCGGACGCTTTCGGTGCCGATGCGCTCGCCGTCGGCGTACATGAGGAGCCCGGGAGCTGATACTTCGATCTCGCGTCCTCGCATTGTCGTAACCTGGGGCAGACTCACGTGCGTGCCGCGCAGCAGATGCGGGAAGAACCTGATCAGCTGGAACCTGCCGACCGGGGCGATGTGGATGACATCGAACAGGCCGTCATGCGGGTCGGCGTCCGGGCAGATCGGCATCCCGCCGCCATAGGTGGGCGTGTTTCCGATCGCGATGAGGATGCCCTCCGCGACGGGGGCCTCAGCGCCATCAACGCGCAGCGTGGAGTGCATCGGTGCCAGCCGGATCAGCTCGATCAGCAGGGCGAGGTAGTAGCGCGCGCCGCCGCGCGGCCAGCGCAGGCGGTTCGTGCGTTCGCTCACTTTCGCGTCGAAACCGAGTGCGGCGATCGTGAGAAAATGTGCCGTTGTATCCGGTGAGATCGCCTCGCCGATATCGAGCGAACGCCGGATGCCGTCGAGGGCAGCATCAGCGGCATCGGCCGTCGCATCATCGGATCCGAACGCAATCCCCAGCGCGCGGGCGAGATCGTTGCCGGTTCCGGCGGGAACGAGAACGAGGGGGATGTCGGAACCCGCCAGCACATCGACCACGCTCGCGAGCGTTCCGTCACCGCCGACGATGACCAGGGCATCGGGGTGGGCGGCGACGGCCTTCTCCGCGAGCCGTCGAGAATCCGATGGTGAAGTGCCGGTGTGCACCACCGGGTCGATGCCGCGCGCTCGCAGCCGGGCGATCGCCGCTTCGCCGCGCGATGCACCCGCGCCGCGCCCGGCGGCGGGGTTCACGAGAACATGGATGTTGCGCATGTCAGTCGGCCGAAGCGGTCGAGATCAACGCGCCGGGGTTCATGATGCCGGTGGGATCCAACTCGGTCTTCAGCGCACGAAGAATCCGGATGCCGCCGTCGCCGACCTCCTGCGCGAACCACCGTGCGTGATCGCGACCGACGCCGTGGTGGTGACTGATCGTGCCGCCGGCGCTGAGGATCGCATCATTCACGCGTGATTTGATCGCATCCCACTCGGACAGCACGTCGCCTCGCAGATTCGCGATGACGGTGAAGTACAGTGCGGCACCGGTCGGGTAGATGTGCGAGATGTGGCACATCACGAGCGACTTGGTGTCGTGATCGGTGAAGCCCTCGCGGAGCGCTTCGGTCACGGCAGACTTCAACCGCGCCACATCCGCCCATACAGCGGCAGTCTCCAGCGTCTCGCAGAACACCCCGTGATCGAGCAGAGCGTCACGCAGATACGGCGCTCCGAATCGTCCTTTCGCCCATTCTTCGGCTGGGGCGGTGCCAGTCGAACGACCGCCTGCGGCGATGAGGACGCGCTTGGTCATGGCGTGCCGTGCGGCAGCGATCTCCGCATCGCCCTCGAACACGGTGACGGCGCTGCATCCCTTCGACAGCGCTTTGCCGATCTTGCCGTGCTGAGCGAGGCCGATTCCCGTCTCCGCCTCATCAGACAGGCGGATCACGGTGGGGCCAGTGCCCAGTTGAGCAACGCGGCGCAGAGCATCGACGCCCGATGCGAAGTCCGGGAACGACCAACCCTCGTGGATGCGGGTCTGCGGCATTCGGTGCACGCGCAGGCTCAGTTCGGTGATGACACCGAGAATTCCTTCGGCTCCGAGGAAAACCCGCATCAGATCGGGGCCGGCCGCGGAGCCTGGTGAGCCCCCGAGCGCGACCTCTCCGGTCGGCGTCGCTACCCGCAGGGCGGTGACCATGGCGTCAAAGCGACCATTACCGGCTGAGTTCTGACCGGAGGAGCGCGCAGAGGCGAAGCCGCCGAGCGTGGCGTAGAGGAAGCTCTGCGGGTAGTGCCCGAGCTCGAAGCCGTGCTCAGTGAGCAGACGCTCGGCTTCAGGGCCGGTGGTTCCCGCGAGGAACCGTGCTTCGCCGCTCTCCTCGTCCAGATGCAACAGGCCGCTCAAGCGCCTCAGATCGAGGGCGATCACAGCATCGTGGTCGCCGCGCTCGGGGGTCAGCGCTCCGACGACGCTTGTTCCGCCGCTGAAGGGCACAACGGCGAGTGAGTGGTCGGCAGCCAGCCTCAGAATGGCCAGGACTTCGTCATGACCGCTCGGGGAGACGACGGCGTCCGGAGTATCCTGAACGGATTCTCTCCGATGAATGAGGTCGATCGTCGACTTGCCACCGGAATGCTGGATACGGGCGTCGTCCTCTGTCGTGACGAAGGAATCGCCGACGATCGCCGCGAGAGCGGAGCGAGCCTCGAAGGAAAGTGCTGACGGAGTCAGGCGAACCTCTGCGAGGGCGACGGCTGGGGCTGGGCGCTGAATCCGCCCGATCATGGTCGGCAACAGGGCGCGCACGGCGAGAGGAAGATCCTTGGCGAGTGCAGGGTCGCCCCATCCGTTCCAGCGCATCGCCGCGGCCGGACTCGTTTCGGTCGTCATGCGTTACAGTGTGACACATTATGGAAGATCGTCAAGCAGTTCTGGACTCGTCGATCGAGTCAGAGATCCCGACCTGGGATGAGTCCGATGCGCACATCCTGGATAAGGCGGCAGCCCTCATCGCCACCCGCGGAATAGCCCGGCTCACGATCGCCGAACTCGCGCGCGAAGCACGAGTGAGCAGACCGACGATCTACCGGCGCTGGGCGAGCGGCGACGAAGTGGTGCGTGCGACGCTGCTCCGCCAGACCTTCTTGATCATCCACCGCCTCTCGTCGGAGGTCGATACCCGGCAAGATCTCGTCGATCAGACGCTACTGTTCACGGATCTGTTCAGCGCCGATCCGGTGTTCGGTCACCTCCTCGCATCCGAGCCCGAGGCATTCACGCAGTACAGCCTCGAGCGGATCGGATCCAGCCAGCGCGTCATGCTGCGGTGGCTCGGGGAGGCCATCGACCGATGTCAGGCCGGCGGAACGGTGCGCGCTGGCAACGCAGATGAGATGTCCGTGATGCTCCTTCTCATCGTGCAGTCCGCCGTGCTCTCCCACAACGCCGTGTCGTCTCTCATCGGGGCATCCTCGTGGCGCTCGGAGCTCTCGCGAGCCGTGGACGGGTACCTCAAGCCATGAGCGCCGAGCGGGGAGTGCGAGCCTCAGCGATGCTGAACGCTGCGCGACGTTCGCGGGAACTCGACATGCTCGCGAACACGGGGCGTGTGGATGTGCTGGTCATCGGCGGAGGCGTTACAGGAGCGGGAGTCGCCCTGGATGCCGCGAGCCGAGGACTCTCCGTCGTGCTCGCAGAAGCCCACGATCTCGCTTTCGGAACGAGCAGATGGAGCTCGAAGCTCGTCCACGGCGGGCTACGCTATCTCGCCTCCGGTGACCTCGCTGTCGCTCACGAGAGTGCTGTGGAACGTCACCTTCTGATGACGAGGGTCGCGCCGCATCTGGTCCGAACGCTCCCGCAGCTCCTACCGTTCGTCGACGGCATCTCGATGAAGCAGCGCGTCCTCGGCAGTGTGGGCTTCCTCCTCGGCGACGGGATGCGGCGAGCCGCACGCACCCCGAGCGCCCTGCTGCCGCAGCCGATGAGAGCATCCGTCGCTGAGGCCGTGGCGATGTTCCCTGCGGTGAGCAGGCGTGGCATCCGCGGCGGAATGGTCGGCATGGATGGGCAGCTCATCGATGATGCGCGACTGGTCACTGCGATCTCGCGGACGGCTGCCGCGCACGGGGCGAAGATCCTCACCCGCGTGCGCGCAGCGGGAGTCACAGGCACAGGAGCGACGCTTCACGACGCGCTCAGCGGCGAATCCGTTCAGGTCGATGCGCGGGTCGTCATCAATGCGGCCGGAGTGTGGGCAGAAGAGCTCGACCCCGACGTGCGCCTTCGGCCGAGCAGAGGCACCCACCTCGTCCTGGATGCTGCGACGCTCGGAAATCCGACCGCAGCCCTCACTGTCCCGCACCCCGGATCGATCAGTCGCTTCGTCTTCGCCCTCCCTGTTCAGTTGGGGCGCGTCATCGTCGGACTCACCGACGTCGATGCGCCAGGGCGCATCCCCGATGTGCCGATGCCCACCGATGACGAGATCGATTTTCTGCTGGCCACGCTGTCGCGCGCGCTCGAGCGCCCGCTGAGCCGCGGTGACATCCGCGGCTCGTTCGCGGGCCTCCGCCCGCTCGTCGAAGCTCGGGTAGGGGAATCGACCGCTGATATCTCTCGCCGTCACCGCGTCGAGGTCTCGTCGAACGGCTCCGTCGGCATCCTCGGCGGCAAACTCACGACCTATCGCGCGATGGCGAAGGATGCTGTCGATCTCGCGTGCCGACACGCGGGGCTGTCCGATCCCGGATGCCGCACCGACCGCCTCCCGCTCGTGGGCGCGCCGGGGTCACCTGTTCCCGTCACCGGTACGGATACTCTCCGTCCGTCTTCGGCCACTCTGCGCGCTCGTTTCGGTTCGGAAGCGGCATCCGTTCTGACATCCGGAGGGTCCGGCGGCGCGCAGCGCGTCGCGGACGGGATCGATGTCATCCGCGCCGAAGTGGCGTTCGCCGTGCGCGCGGAGGGCGCACTCGACGCTGATGACGTCCTGGATCGGCGCACCCGCATCGGTCTCGTGCCCGACGATCGGGAAGCCGCGGTCGACGTCGTCGCGCGGGTGGTCATCGAAACGCTCGCAGCGCTTCCGTGAGAAGAGGGATGCAAGAAGAAAAACCCGGCCGAGTCGAACTCGATGGCCGGGTTTTCCTTCTGCGCTGACTGCTAGAAGTTGATCATGTGGCCGGCAAGGCCGTGGAAGCCCTCCTGCAGCGCCTCAGACAGCGTCGGGTGCGTGTGCACGTTGCGAGCCAGCTCGAGCGCGGTGAGGTCCCACTTCTGCGCAAGCGTCAGCTCGGGCAGGAGCTCGGACACGTCAGGCCCGATCATGTGGGCGCCGAGCAGCTCGAGGTGCTCGGCATCTGCGATCATCTTGACGAAGCCGACGGGCTCGCCGAGTCCGTGTGCCTTGCCGTTCGCCATGAACGGGAACGTTACGACCTTGATCTCGTGGCCCTCGTCCTTGGCCTGCTGCTCGGTGAGGCCGAACGAGGCGACCTGAGGCGAGCAGAACGTCGCACGTGGCATCATCCGATAGTCGCCCAGCGTCTGCGTCTCGGCGCCGCCGATCGTCTCGGCAGCGACAACACCCTGTGCCTCGGCAACGTGTGCGAGCTGCAGCTTCATGGTGACGTCGCCGATGGCGTAGATGCCCTCGACGTTCGTGCGCATGTGGTCGTCGATGTCGATCGCACCGCGTTCGGTGAGCTTGACGCCGGTCTTGTCGAGACCGTAGCCCTCGACGTTCGGCGCGAAGCCGACCGACATGAGCACCTTGCCGGCGTCGATGGAGGCCTGGTTGCCGTCCTTGCCGGTGTAGGTGACGGTGACGGACGAGCCGTTGTCGACGACCTTCTCAACCTTGGTCGAGGTGAGGATGTCAACGCCGTAGTTCTTGTACTGCTTGGCGATCTCCTTGGACACGTCAGCATCTTCATTCGGAAGAGCGCGGTCGAGGAACTCGATGATCGTGACCTTCACGCCGTAGTTCGTGAGGACGTAGGCGAACTCCATGCCGATCGCACCGGCGCCGACGATGACGATCGACTCGGGCAGGTCACGGGTCATGATCTGCTCTTCGAAGGTGACGACGTTCTCGCTGAGTTCGACGCCTGGGAGCAGCCGAACCTTTGAGCCGGTCGCGATGATCACGTTGTCGAACGTGACCTCTTCGGTCGTGCCATCGGCCTTTGCGACCGAGATCGCCTTCGGGCCGGTGAATGTTCCGCGACCGTTGTACTCGGTCACCTTGTTCTTCTTCATCAGGAAGTGGATGCCCTTGACCCGGCCATCGGCGACTTCGCGCGAACGGTCGAACGCCTTGCCGAAGTCAAGAGTGAAGTCACCCGAGATGCCGAAGAACTCTGCCTTGTGGTTCAGAGTGTGGGCGAGCTCCGCGTTCTTCAGCAGAGCCTTCGAGGGAATGCAGCCGACATTGAGGCACACACCGCCCCAGTACTTCTCTTCGATGATTGCGGTGGAGAGTCCGAGCTGTGCACTGCGGACTGCGGCGACGTACCCGCCGGGGCCCGCGCCGAGGATGACGACGTCGTAGTGTGGCATGCCTTAAGCCTATCGCTCTGCGGGGCTGTCAGTTTCGGATTGTGCGGGCTTGCGGCGACGCAGCAGAAGCACGAGCACGAACACGACGACCAGCAGCACGACACCGCCGGCGATGAGCCAGCCGGGGGAAAAGGAGCTCATGGATTCCATGTTCGGGTCTTCTGCCGGTGCAGCGCTCTGGGTGACCTCTGGCGCAGGAGCGACCGTCTCCTCTGCCGTGGGCGCGGCGGACGGTTCAGGGGAGGGCAGAGTGCTGTTCTCAACGGTGAACTGGAATTCTCCCGAGGTCGGATGCCCGTCGCTTGAGACGACCTTCCACAGCACGTGGTACGCACCGGCATCAGCCTGCGACACGAGAGCCTGCGTCACCATCGCGCCGTCCACCGTGGCAGGGCCGTCGGTGACAGGCTGCCCGGCGGCATCGGTCACCGCGATCTCGGTAGAGCCGTCGCCATCGATCAGCGCCGCGCTGAACGTCAGAGTGAGTGCGTCAGGCAGCGTCTCGACCGTCGAATCGGCGGCAGGGCTGGACTCGACGAGGGCGTCGTGGGCAGCTGCTGGCTGAGGCCAGGCGAACAGAAACGCGAACGCGACCAGGAGAGCGGCAGCGAGAACGACCGGACTGACGGAGTGTCGAGAAGTGAGAGTGCGCACACCCCCACCATATGAAACAACGTTGTGCGCGGTCTGAGTCATACAGAGCCTCGCTCCGGGGTCGATGGATCAGTTAGTCTGGGGCGGAGGAGGGCTACCGTGACAGATTTCGAAAGCCAATCGGCCCGCAGCGCCGCCATTCACCGGGACGGCGAGCAGCGGCACGACGCCACGCAGACGTTCGGACACGATTCCGACCTATCTTTCGTTCCCTTCGGTGCCGAGCTCACCGAGGTCGAACAGGCTGCAATCGCGGCGCTTCCTTCGGGATCTGCGCTGCTGCTGGTGCGCTCCGGCGCCATGGCTGGAGCCCGGTATCTGCTCGACACCGCCGTCACGACGATCGGCCGTCATCCCGAAGCAGACATCTTCTTCGACGATGTCACGGTCTCGCGCCGACACGCTGAGATCACTCGGTCAGACAAGAAGTCTTTCGAGATCATCGACCAGCGCTCGCTCAACGGCACCTATGTCAATGGTGAGCGTGTGGACCGCGGCGGCCTGGCCAACGGCTACGAGCTCCGCGTCGGCAAATTCCGCCTGAACTTCTTCGTCTCGCCTGCAGATATCAACGCGGCGACTGAGTAATGGCGCCACTCCACGCCCGCGATCGCTCTGCGTCTGCGGGGCTTCTGAGTATCGGACAGGTGCTCGCCCGGCTCACGCCTGAGTTCCCAGATCTCACCTCGAGCAAGCTGCGATTCCTCGAGGTGCAGGGTATTGTCAGCCCCTCACGGACCGAGTCGGGCTATCGCAAGTTCTCGCAGTCCGACATCGATCGACTGCGTCTCGGGCTCACTCTGCAGCGTGACCACTACCTTCCGCTGAGCGTCATCCGCGAGCAGTTGGACCAGGCGCAGGCCGGAAACGATGGCGGCCTGAGCCTCGCACCGCCTCCCTCGATCGCACCTGCTCCCAGGCGCTACCGTCGCGAAGAGCTACTCTCAGCCGCAGGCGCCGGTCCCCAGATCCTCAACGACGCGATCAGCACCGGCATCATCAATGCCGCAGAGACCTACCCGGAATCGATCGTCACGCTTCTGCGTGGGCTGGTTGCACTGGATCGGCACGGCATCGAACCGCGACATCTGCGTACGCTTCGCCAGAGTGCCGAGCGTGAGGTCTCGCTCATCGAGTCGGCGATGTCGGCGCTGCTGCGCAGAACTGATGCCACTTCGAGAGGGAAAGCGCGCGAGATGGCGCCCGAACTCGCAGCCAAGATCGACGACGTGCGCGCCGCTTTCGTCAAAGAAGCACTCGCGCGAGTTCTTTCGTAACGAACAGGTTGCGACACACCTTCGTGTCGGCGTGGATGTCATTGCCCGGCATGGGGCACTGCTCTAGCGTGGAGGTAGGCCAAAGAGAGGAATTCAAATGAGTGCGGATGAGCGTGCAGGCGACCCGCGGTTCGTTACCGAACTCCTCTTCACGGACGGTCTTCCCGCCATGGATGACGAGGTCGGCTACCGCGGTGCGGTCGCTGCTCGTGCTGCGGGGATCACGTACCGTCAGCTCGACTATTGGGCGCGCACTGAACTGGTCGTTCCGACCGTTCGCGGGGCGAGCGGTTCTGGTTCGCAGCGCATGTACGGCTTCCGCGACATCCTCGTCCTCAAGCTGGTCAAGCGACTCCTCGACACCGGGATCTCCCTGCAGCAGATTCGTGTCGCCGTCGATCAGCTGCGTGCCGCTGGCATTCGTGACCTCGCCGGAACCACGCTCATGAGCGATGGTGCATCGGTCTACCTCTGCACTTCGAATGACGAGGTCATCGACCTGGTCAGCCGCGGGCAGGGCGTCTTCGGCATTGCCGTCGGCAAGGTGTTGCGTGAAGTCGAATCGACGCTCGTCGAGTTCGACCCGACTGCGCCCGACCCGGTGGACGAGCTCGGCGCGCGTCGCGCCAAGCGCACCGCGTAGAGCCGAGCGCCACGCGCCGCTGGCATCGTGCACCGCTGAGCGCCTTATGCAGCGCAGCTGGCGCTGACGTCAGGCCTGCGAGCCGGTCTCAGGGACAGGTACGCGCCCGGTGCGGACGATACGGTCCAGCAAGAGATCGAAGTCGGCGGCAAGTTCCTGAGCGGAATCTCCCGGCCAGATGTGCAACGGCTTCGCGGCGCCCTGCGCCTGCTGCAGCGACGTGCGCTCCGGCAGCTGCGGCGAGAGCACGAGCGGACCGAACATGTCTCGGAGTTCCTTGATGCGGAACTGGTGCTCGATGGACTGTGGACGCACGCGGTTCACGACGATCCCGAGTGGCTGAAGCCGTGGGGACAGCCCGCGGCGGATCTCTTCGATCGCGCGCAGCGCACGGTCGGCCGCGGCGACGGAGAACAGTCCCGGCTCAGTGACCACCATCACGCGATCGCTGGCAGCCCACGCGGTGCGGGTCAGCGCATTCAGCGAGGGAGCGCAGTCGATGAGCACGAGGTCGTAGTCGCTCTCGACAGAGGCAAGGGCCTCTTCGAGCTTCCACACATCGCGAACGCTCGGGTGAGGGCCATCGAAGTTGATGGCGGATGGGCTGCCGATGAGCACATCGATGGTGCCGGGGTGGACCTTTGCCCAGCCGCTGGAGGTGATCGCCTGACGGACAACCTTCTCTTTGGGGTTCGCGAGAACATCGGCGATGTTGAGACGTCCAGCGATCTGGATGTCCATTCCGGTGGACACATCGGATTGTGGATCGAGGTCGACGACGAGGGTACGAACACCCCGGGCGAAGGCCGCTGAGGCCAAGCCGAGGGTTACGGTCGTCTTGCCGACGCCGCCTTTGAGGGAGCTGACGCTGAGTACGTGCACGAACACCACGTTACCTTCCCCTAGGCTTGGAAAACACTCAGCCCCCGCCCCGTGTGCGTCAAGAGCGTCGCATAACGAGCTAACAGAGGTGTGCATGTTTCAGAAGATCCTTGTGGCCAATCGTGGTGAAATCGCGATCAGAGCATTCCGAGCAGCAGTCGAGGTGGGTGCGCGCACGGTCGCGGTGTTCCCCTATGAGGACCGCGGTTCGCAGCATCGCCTGAAAGCCGACGAGGCCTATGTGATCGGTGAGCGCGGGCATCCTGTGCGCGCATACCTGGATGTGGACGAGATCATCCGCGTCGCTCTGGAATCGGGCGCCGATGCCATCTACCCCGGGTACGGATTCCTCTCGGAGAACCCAGAACTGGCCGAGAAGGCTGCCGCGAACGGCATCGTCTTCGTCGGCCCGCCCTCGAACGTGCTCGAGATGGCAGGAAACAAGGTCGAGGCGAAGCGCCACGCGATCGAAGCAGGCGTGCCGGTGCTTCGATCGACCGCAGCATCCGCTGACGTCGACGAACTGGTCGCGCAGGCCGACGATATCGGATTCCCGATCTTCGCCAAGGCCGTCGCCGGCGGCGGCGGCCGAGGAATGCGACGGGTGGAGACGAAGGCCGAACTGGCCCCCGCACTGGCTGAAGCCATGCACGAGGCGGAGAGCGCGTTCGGCGATCCGCGCATGTTCCTCGAGCAGGCCGTCGTGCGCCCCCGCCACATCGAAGTGCAGATCCTCGCCGACAAGACCGGCGAGACGGTTCACCTGTTCGAGCGAGACTGCTCTGTGCAGCGTCGTCACCAGAAGGTCGTCGAGATCGCACCGGCGCCGAACCTGGACGACAACATCCGCACGGCTCTTCATGACTACGCCATCGCCTTCGCGCGTTCGATCGGCTATGAGAACGCCGGAACCGTCGAGTTCCTCCTGGAGACGGCTGGTGAGCGCACCGGTGAAGTCGTCTTCATCGAGATGAACCCGCGCATCCAGGTCGAGCACACCGTGACAGAAGAAGTCACAGATGTCGATCTCGTGCAGGCGCAGCTGCGGATCGCCGCGGGCGAGACGCTCGCCGACCTCGGTTTGCAGCAGCGCGACATCCGCCTGCGCGGTGCGGCACTGCAGTGCCGCATCACCACCGAGGACCCCACACAGGGGTTCCGGCCCGACACCGGAAAGATCACCACGTACCGTTCGCCCGGCGGCGCAGGCATCCGTCTCGACGGCGGTACCGTGCACCAGGGCGCGCAGATCAGCCCGCACTTCGACTCGATGCTCTCGAAGCTCACCTGCCGCGGACGCGACTTCACGACGGCGGTCGCCCGTGCTCGTCGGGCGCTGGCTGAATTCCGCATCCGCGGTGTATCCACCAACATCCCCTTCCTGCAGGCGCTGCTTGACGATGAATCCTTCGTCGCCGGTGACATCAGCACGTCGTTCATCGATGAGCGACCCGACCTCCTGCAGGGGCGCGTGTCCAAGGACCGCGGCACGAAGCTGCTGAACTGGCTCGTCGACGTCACCGTGAACAAGCCCAATGGCGCTCACCCCGGTACAGCCGAGGCCGTGACGAAGCTGCCCGACATCGATCTGAGCGTCGAGCCTGCTCCGGGCTCCCGGCAGCGGCTGCTCGAGCTCGGGCCCGAGGGGTTCGCGAAGAGCCTCCGCGCTCAGACGGCGCTGGCGATCACGGACACGACCTTCCGCGACGCGCATCAGTCACTGCTGGCGACTCGTGTCCGCACCCGCGACCTCGTCGCGGCGGCCCCGTACCTCGCCAGGCTCACCCCAGGGCTGCTCTCAGTCGAAGCGTGGGGCGGGGCAACGTACGACGTGGCGCTGCGCTTCCTCGGCGAGGACCCCTGGGAGCGGCTCGACAAGCTCCGTGCGGCGCTGCCGAACATCAACATCCAGATGCTGCTGCGCGGGCGCAACACGGTCGGCTACACGCCGTACCCGACCGCAGTGACCGAGGCCTTCGTGGCTGAGGCTGCGGCGAGCGGCATCGATATCTTCCGCATTTTCGACGCTCTCAACGATGTCGAGCAGATGCGTCCTGCCATCGACGCAGTGCGTGCCACTGGCACATCTGTCGCAGAGGTCGCCCTCTGCTATACCGGGGACCTGCTGAACCCGGCCGAGGACCTTTACACGCTGGACTACTACCTGCGCCTGGCAGAGCAGATCGTCGATGCCGGTGCGCACATCCTCGCGATCAAGGACATGGCGGGCCTCCTGCGCCCGGCTGCTGCTGCGAAGCTTGTGACGGCACTGCGCGAGCAGTTCGACCTGCCAGTGCACCTGCACACTCACGACACTCCTGGCGGCCAGCTGGCGACTCTGCTCGCGGCCAGTGCCGCGGGCGCAGACGCAGTGGATGCGGCATCCGCCCCGCTGTCCGGCACGACGAGCCAGCCCTCGCTGTCGTCGCTCGTCGCCGCCCTCGCGCACACTGATCGCGACAGCGGCATCGATCTGGACAGTGTCTCGGATCTCGAGCCCTACTGGGAAGCGGTCCGCAACAAGTACTCGCCGTTCGAGTCCGGCCTCCCCGGCCCCACAGGGCGCGTGTACCACCACGAGATCCCCGGCGGTCAGCTCTCCAACCTGCGCCAGCAGGCGAAGGCGCTGGGGCTCGCCGATGACTTCGAGCTCATCGAAGACATGTACGCCGCAGCGGATCGGATCCTCGGCCGTGTGCCGAAGGTGACGCCGTCGTCGAAGGTCGTGGGGGACCTCGCGCTGCATCTTGCCGCGGTCAAGGCGGATCCCGCCGACTTCGAAGCGAATCCGGAGAAGTACGACGTTCCCGATTCTGTGGTGGGTTTCATGGCTGGCGAACTGGGGGAGCTCCCCGGCGGATGGCCAGAGCCCTTCCGCAGCAAGGTGCTTGCCGGGCGCGAGGTGCGGTCCGGGTTCACCGAGATCTCGTCTGACGACGAGAAGGCACTCGCGGGAACAAGCGAGGAGAGACGGGCACGCCTGAACGCTCTGCTGTTCCCCGCACCGACCCGTGAGTTCGCGCAGCAGCGGGAGCTGTTCGGTGATCTGTCTGTGCTCGACACCGGCGACTACCTCTACGGCTTGGTCCAGGGTCAGGAGCACCTCGTCGAGATCGATCGTGGAGTGCAGCTCTACGTCGGACTCGAGGCGATCGGCGAGGCAGACGATCGCGGTATGCGGACGGTCATGACCACGCTGAACGGACAGCTGCGTCCGGTTTTCGTCCGTGACCGTTCGATCGCTGTGGATGCGCATGAAGTCGAGAAGGCAGACACCTCCAAGCCGGGACAGGTGGCTGCGCCGTTCTCCGGAGTCGTCACGCTGAAGGTCGAGGTCGGCGCAGAGGTGAAGGCCGGTGAACCGGTCGCATCCATCGAGGCGATGAAGATGGAAGCGGCCATCACCGCTCCCGTCAGCGGCGTCATCGAACGTCTCGCGATCGGTCCCACACAGCAGGTGGATGCGGGTGACCTTTTGGTCGTGATCACTCCAGCCAAGTAACCTTGTGCGGGCGACACGATCGCACGAGCTTGGAGTGACACTGTGACATCGAAGAATAATTCCGACGCGCACGAGGACGATTCCCTCGGCGTGCTCGACGAGGCTGCCTCGTTGGACACCACGGCGCTCGGCGTCCTCGGACAGACGGCACAGGTCAGCGTCTCTCTGCCGAACAGCGCAGAAGACGATGATCTTGTCGACGATTCCGTCGTCGACGGAGAGATCGCATCGGACGAAGAGATCGTGATCGGCGTCATCGAAGTTCCACTCGTTGAAACAGACGCCCCGCAGGTGAAAGCGTCGGTGGAGCAGGATGCTGCGCCTGCGGCATCCGAAGTCGATGACTCAGATGACAGGGTCGGCGACGACACCGTCGTCGCCGATTTGGTGGTCGCACCCGTCGTTCGTGAGAAGCCTGCTGAGGCCCTCACCGCGAAGCGGTTCGGTGAGCAGCAGGGGCAGTCTTCTCGTGAGACGGCAGATCTGCTCACGTCCGATCGCCTCCTCAACCCGAGCCAGCTGACCAAGCCGGAACCCGAGGGTGCATGGAGCCACCTGCTCTACACGATCTCGGGTCGGCGCATCAACCTCGGCGACGGCAAGCGCGCCCGTGAACGCAAGGCGCTCACGGCGCGGATCTCGAGCCCGTTCGCCGGGGGGGCGCGCTTCGTCCCTGTGCTGTCACGTAAGGGCGGTGTCGGCAAGACCACGATCACGGCTCTGCTCGGGATGGCGCTGGCGGATGCTCGTGACGACCGTGTGATCGCCGTCGACGCGAACCCCGATCGCGGCACGCTGGCCGATCGCATTCTGCGCACGAACGACAAATCTGTGCGCGACCTCGTCCGCATCCAGGCCGAGGTGAAGGGCTTCCACGACATCTCGGCGATCGTCGCTCGCGATACCACCAGACTCGATGTGCTCGCATCGGATTCGGATCCGCGTGTGGCCGAGGCGTTCAGCGATGACGACTACCGTGACGTCGCCCGCGTCGCTGCGCACTACTACTCGATGGTCCTCACCGACACCGGAACAGGCATCGTCCACTCGGTGATGGGGGCAACCCTCGACCTCGCCGACCAGATCGTCATCGTGTCGGGCCTGAGCGTGGATGAAGCCCGGTTGGCTTCGGAGACGCTCACCTGGCTGGAGAGCAACGGATACGAGGCGCAGGCGCGGAACGCGATCATCGTGCTGAACCAGTCGACGCCGGGGAGTCCTCTCGTGCGGTTGAACGAGCTCGAGGCGCACTTCCGCACCCGCGCGAAGAACGTCGTGCGCATGCCGTACGACACTCACATCGCTGGCGGAGGCGCAATCGTCTTCACGAGCCTGCAGCCAGAGACCCGTCAGGCTGCGCGTGAGCTCGCGGCACTCCTCGTCGAGGGCCTGCGGGCGAAGGCCGCCTGATGGCTGTTCGTGAGATCAGGGTCTTCGGCGACCCCGTGCTGCGCACAGTGTGCGCTCCAGTGGATGAGATCGATGACGGCGTGCGGTCACTCGTTGCGGACCTCATCGATAGCGTCGAGGTCCCAGGGCGTGCCGGTGTGGCGGCGCCGCAGATCGGCATCGCAGTCCGGGCGTTCAGCTACAACATCGACGGCGACATCGGCTACGTGCTCAACCCGGTACTGGCAGAGGTGCGCGGCGAACCAGTGCCGATGGGTGAGGGATGTCTTTCGGTGCCGGGTCTGTGGCACAGCGCACTGCGCCACCCGTGGGCTCGTGTCGAAGGAATCGACCTCGACGGCAATGCTGTCGTACTCGAGGGTGAGGGCTTGCTCGCACAAGCCCTCCAGCACGAGACCGATCACTTGGACGGGATGCTGTATCTCTCGCGCCTCACGCCGGCAGACCGTAAGATCGCCATGCGTGAGGTGCGAGAGAGCGACTGGTTCTAGCCTCCGATAGAGACGTTGGTCGTGCTGACCGGCTCATCGTAGATCGCTGAGACCTCGTTCTCGAAGTCCTTCAGGATCACGTGGCGCTTGATGGACATCTTCGGCGTCAGGTGTCCGCTCGCCTCGGTCCACTCCGTCTCCAGAATGCGGAACTTGCGGATGGACTCGGCACGCGAGACGCTCTTGTTCGCGATGTCGACGGCGCGCTGGACCTCGGCGATGACCGCGGGGTTCTTCGATGCCTCAGCGACCGACATATCGGCTGCGAGGCCGTTGTTGCCGAGCCAAGTAGGCAGCATCTCGGAGTCGAGCGTGATGAGTGCCGAGATGAACGGCTTCTGGTCGCCGACGACGACGACCTGACTGATGATCGGATTCGCGCGGATCGGATCCTCGAGTGCGGCGGGGGCGACGTTCTTGCCTCCTGCTGTGACGATGATCTCCTTCTTGCGGCCGGTGACCGTCAGGAAGCCTTCGGAATCGAAACTGCCGATGTCGCCTGTGCGGAACCAGCCGTCGTGGAACGACTCAGCGGTTGCCTCTGGATTGTTCCAGTACTCCTTGAAGACGTTGATGCCCTTGACCTCGATCTCGCCGTCTTCAGCGAGTCGCACGCCAACGCCGGGGATAGCCGGTCCGACGGTGCCGATCTTGGACTTGTCGGCGAGGTTCACCGTTGCCGGTGCGGTCGTCTCGGTGAGGCCGTATCCCTCGAGGATCACCACGCCGAGGCTGTGGAAGAAGTGGCCCAGTCGCGGGCCGAGGGGGGCAGAGCCGGAAACCGCGTACGCGATGTTGCCGCCCATGGCCTCGCGCAGCTTGCTGTAGACCAGCTTGTCGAACAGCGCGAACTTGATCTTCAGGCCGAACGGAATTTTCTTGCCGTCTTCGAGGAGTTTGGAGTGCTCGATCGCAGCCGCGGCGGCAGCGCGGAAGATCTTGCCCTTTCCACCGCCTTCCGCCTTCTGCTCGGCGGAGTTGTACACCTTCTCGAACACGCGCGGCACAGCCAGAAGGAACGTGGGCTTGAAGGAACCGAGTGCGGGCAGCAGCTGCTTGGTGTCGGGCTGGTGCCCGGTGCGCACTCCTGCGTGAACGTTCAGCAGCGAGATGAATCGTGCGAACACGTGCGCGGTGGTGATGAAGAGCACGGTCGACGCGCCGGGCATCTGCACGACCTTGTCGAGCGATTTCGCCGAGTTGCGAGTCAACTCGACGAAGTTGCTGTGCGTGAGCACGCATCCCTTCGGTCGACCGGTGGAGCCGGAAGTGTAGATGAGCGTGGCGATGTCGGAGCCGACGGCGAGATTCCGGCGGCGCTCGATCTCAGCATCCTCGATCTCGGCTCCTGCGGAAGTGAGCGTTTCGATGGCGCCGAGGTGCAGCTGCCATACCTCACGCACCAGGGGCAGGTCGCCGCGCACCTCGTCAGCCTTTGCGAAGTGGTCTGCAGACTCGACGATGAGCGCGATGGCGCCGGAGTCTTCCATGATCCACTGGATCTGCGCGGGGGAGCTGGTGTCGTAGATCGGGACCATCACCGCGCCGGCGTAGAAGAGCGCGAAGTCGATCAGCGTCCACTCATAGGTGGTGCGGGCGAGGAATCCGACCTTCTCGCCCGGCTGGATGCCGGCAGCGACGAAGCCCTTTGCGAGGGCGATGACGGCCGTCTGGAAGTCAGCGGCGGAGATATCGCGCCATCCCTCTCCATTCGGCACGGAGAACAATGCACGGTTCGGTGTGGCCTCGACGCGCTTGACCAACAGGTCAGTGATGTTCGCTTCGGGATCAGCAGGGACGATCGCAGGGACTTCGAATTGGACCACGGCAACTCCTTCGGTACCGGTCGGGCACGGCTTTCCCTGAGTCTAGGGCACATCGACGCGCAAGCTCGGTGAATTTTGACATTCAGTAGCGTATCAAGTGAGACTCGGTCGCAACACTTTTCGAGCGCTGCTCTCGATGCGACCGATCAAGGCGACGGTGCGGGGATAGACTTCCTCACGATGTTCTACTGGCTGATGAAATACGTGGTGGTCGGCCCCATCGTCAAGGCTGTGTTCCGGCCCTGGATCGTGGGGCGCGACAATGTGCCGCGCACCGGCGCGGCGATTCTCGCCAGCAACCACCTCTCGGTCTCGGACTCGGTGTTCCTTCCACTGCTGATCGATCGGCCGATGTCGTTCCTCGCGAAGAGCGACTACTTCACCGGACGCGGTCTCAAGGGCTGGGCCACGAAGAACTTCATGAAGGCGACCGGGCAGATCCCCATCGATCGCTCGGGAGGAAAAGCCTCGGAGGCCTCGCTGAACACCGGTCTGCAGGTGCTCAGTCGCGGCGATGTGCTCGGCATTTACCCTGAGGGCACTCGCAGCCCCGATGGCAAGCTCTACCGCGGCCGTACGGGTCTCGCGCGCATGGCCCTCGAGGCGAAAGTCCCGGTGATCCCAGTCATCATGGTCGACACCGATACCGCGATGCCGATCGGCCGGACGGTCCCTCGCCTCGTGCGGGTGGGCATCGTGATCGGCGAACCGCTCGACTTCTCCCGCTACGCAGGTATGGAGAATGACCGATACATCCTGCGATCGGTGACCGACGAGATCATGGTTGCTCTGCAGCGACTGGGTCAGCAGCAGTACGACGACGTGTACGCATCCTCTGTGAAGGAGCGGGCACCTCGTCAGTCATGACGGCGCGAGTGACGCTGTTGCGCCAGTAAGCTGGGAAAATGTCTCAGCAGCACGATGCCGGACTCGACACCTGGCGCGACCTTCCTATCAAACAGCAGCCGACCTGGTCCGACCTCGACCACGTCGCCGATGTCTCGAAGCAGATCGCAGCGCTTCCTCCTCTCGTCTTCGCGGGCGAGGTAGACAACCTGCGTGACCGTCTCGCGCGAGCGGCCTCTGGGGGAGCCTTTCTCCTGCAGGGCGGCGATTGCGCTGAGACCTTCGCGGGTGCGACCGCTGAGCAGATCCGCAATCGCATCAAGACCGTGCTGCAGATGGCCGTGGTGCTCACTTACGGCGCATCGATGCCGATCGTCAAGATGGGCCGGATGGCTGGGCAGTTCGCCAAGCCCCGCTCCAGTGACACCGAGACGCGCGGTGAGGTCACTCTGCCCGCGTACCGCGGCGACATCGTCAACGGCTACGACTTCACCGAGGGCTCTCGGAAGGCAGACCCTGGTCGACTGCTGCAGGGGTATCACACGGCAGCTTCGACGCTGAACCTGATCCGTGCGTTCACGCAGGGTGGCTTCGCCGACCTCCGCGAAGTGCACTCCTGGAACAAGGGGTTCGCGTCGAACCCCGCCAACCAGCGTTACGAGCGCATGGCCGCTGAGATCGACCGCGCCATCAAGTTCATGGAAGCTGCGGGAGCCGACTTCGACGAACTCAAGCGCGTCGAGTTCTTCACCGGCCATGAGGGCCTGCTGATGGACTACGAGAGCCCGATGACGCGTATCGACTCGCGCACCGACACTCCATACAACACCTCGGCGCACTTCCTCTGGATCGGTGAGCGCACGCGTGACCTCGACGGTGCGCACGTGGACTACTTCTCCAAGATCCGCAACCCGATCGGTGTGAAGCTCGGCCCCACGACGACACCGGAGACGGCACTGGAGCTCATCGACAAGCTCGACCCGAACCGCGAGCCGGGCCGCCTCACCTTCATCACCCGCATGGGTGCGGGCAAGATCCGTGACGCACTTCCGCCGCTGCTGGAGGCCGTGCGCGACTCGGGTGCGCAGCCGCTGTGGGTCACCGACCCCATGCACGGCAACGGCATCACGACGCCGACCGGGTACAAGACTCGTCGCTTTGACGACGTCGTCGACGAGGTGCGCGGGTTCTTCGAAGCGCACCGCGCGGTGGGCACGTTCCCCGGCGGCATCCACGTCGAGCTCACCGGTGACGATGTCACCGAGTGCCTCGGCGGCTCGGAGCAGATCGACGAGCAGGGCCTCGCCACGCGCTACGAGAGCCTGTGCGACCCGCGTCTGAACCACATGCAGAGCCTCGAGCTCGCGTTCCTCGTCGCCGAGGAGCTCGAGAAGCGCTGAGTCTTTCGCGCACCTCCATCGGCGGCGGGATGTGGATAACTTCAGTGGGCGGGTCTTCGGGAGCGCAGGATTTGAGGATGCAGCCCCGCACACGCTTGCCAGGTTTCCCTACGCGGACAGACTTTTCACGTGCAGACGCGCGCTGCGCGTGGCGTCACCGAGAAGCGGATGCGCGGACGTGATCTGGAGCGTCCATTCCACGGAGTGCGATCGGATGCTCCGCTGGAGACGCTCCGCGACCGCTGCGCCGCTTTGAGTCAAGCCCTGAGCCCGCACCACTTCTTCAGTCACCAGACAGCCGCGCGTCTGTGGGGGATGCCTCTGCCTGCGGTATCGCAGCACCTGCACGTGACGTGTGTCGGGTCTCGAGGTGCGCCGTCCGGGAGTGACCGGCTGGGAGCGTCCCGATGAAACCCTGGCGGCCTTCACTCTGCAGGGGGTTCGCGTGCTCTCGCCTGCGGATGTCTGGTGTCAGCTCTCCACACAGCTCTGCCCTGAGTGGCTGGTTGCGGTGGGGCTGAAGGATCTCACCCAGAACACAGTTGATGGAAGATGCCGGATATCGCGTCATCCAAGTCGGCGCCAATGACCTCCTCAACGGCGCGCGGGCGCTGATCGCGCGCATCCAACGCCTTCTGTGACCTCGAGAACGCGAGAACCGCCCCTCCGGATGCTTCGGAAGGGCGGTTCGTGCGTTCTCGACGTGCGAACCGCTAGAGACTGCTGCGGATCAGCAACGTCACTTCGGTGCCGGCCCGGCGCATCTTCCCGGCGGCCGGGTCGGTTCCAGTGACTTCGGTCAGGCCGTTGGGGAACGGCGTCCACAGTGGGTTCCATGTCGGTTCGAACCCCGCGTCACGCAGCGCCTGCGCCGCCTGATCGCGGTTCATTCCCGTGACGTCGGGCACGGCGAACAGCTGCGGTCCGAGTGAGACCACCAGGGTCATCGTGTCGCCGGGGCGCCAGTTGCCACCGCCCTCACGATCGGCAGTGTTGATCACTCGACCCTCTTCGATGCTGTCGCTGTATTCCTCAGTCGTCGTCGTCTGGATATCCTTCTCGGCCAATGCCGCAGATGCTTCTGACGTCGTCATTCCGACCACGTCGGGCAGGCCTCCGAGCGAAACGACCAACTGGGCCGTGTCGGCTTCGTGCACGTCGCATCCTTCGCCGCACTCGACAGCGTCGCCGCCATCACGCGGAGTGACACTCGCGTTGATCACGATGCCGTCGTCTGCGCGCGAGTACAGCAGCAGGTCGTCGTCCGACACCGTCAGTCCGAGCTCGGCGAGATAGACACGGGCTGCGTCTGTGGTCATGCCGTTGAGGGCATTGACGCTTCGAGGAGCGGGCCCTGTCGAGATGAAGACGCTGACTTCGCTGCCGCCGTCCAGTCGCTCACCCTCGGCCGGATCCGTGCGGATCGACAAGCCCGGCTCGATATCGACGGAGCTCTCTTCTGCGGCGGTGGGGACGAAGCCCTCTTCGGTGAGAACAGCGGCGGCATCCTCGTAACTCATTCCCGCCACCGAAGGAACGGCGATGAGCGAACCAGGTCCAGAGCCGAACCACCAGCCGACTCCACCGGCGAGAACGGCAAGCAGGAGGACGAGGGTGAGGAGGAAGGCGCCGCGTGCGCGGCGATTTGCTGTTCTGCGGCGCAGCACAGTGGCATTGTCGATCGGCTGTGCGACAGCCACAGGCCCTGTGGAATCGTCGATGATCATCGTCGCGGGCATGACTTTGGTCAGATCAGCCGAGTCGTGGTGCGAGCGTGTCGGCATTGCCGCCGTGGCGGTCGGCGTGGGGGAGACCCCGAGCTGCCGTTCGATATCGCGCAGCCGATCGAGCATCTCCTGCGCATCGTCAGGCCGCTCGTCCGGTGACTTCTCCGTCGACCACAGCACGAGCTCGTCGAGCTGCTCAGGGACACCGGGATTGCGAACACTCGGGCGGGGGACCGACTCCGTCGCGTGCTGGAACGCGATCTGCATCGGCTGCTCGCCCTTGTAGGGCTGTTCGCCCACGAGCATCTCGTACAGCATGATGCCGAGCGCGTAGATGTCGCTCCGGGCGTCCGCAGTTCCGCGGGTAACGAGTTCGGGAGCGAGGTAGGCGATCGTGCCGAGCAGCTGCGCACCGGTTGCGGTGTTCGCCGTCGTCGCGCGAGCGAGCCCGAAGTCGCCGATCTTGATGCGGCCGTCCTCGGCGAGCAGCACGTTCTCGGGCTTCACATCACGGTGGACGATGCCGGCTTTGTGCGCTGCGGCAAGGCCGGAGAGAATCGCGTCCATGATCGTGACGGTCTGTGTGATCGTCAGTCGCTTCTGCTCACGCATCAACTCGCGCAGGGTGATGCCGGGCAGGTACTCCATGACCAGGTACGCCAGCTCGCCGTCCTGACCCTGGTCGAAGACGTTGACGACGTGCGGGTCGGCGAGTCGGGCTGCCGCGCGCGCCTCTTGGATGAAGCGGCTCTGGAACACCGAGTCGTCGCTCAGGTGCCCGTGCATGACCTTGAGGGCGATCCTGCGCTCGAGTCTCAGGTCGGTGGCGACGTAGACCGTGGCCATCCCGCCGCGGGCGATGCGAGCGCGAACGCGGTACCGGCCGTCGACAAGCCGCCCGATGAGGGGGTCGGCCTGCTGATTGGTCGTCACGTACAGATTCTATGAAGAAGTGGCTGAAAGCCCGGGGAGCGCCTCACCTTTCGGCGGGGTGGCATCCGGAATTACCCGTACTGCGCCAGCCATTCGTATGCCGCGGTCTCCCACTCGGCGTACCGCTGCGGATACGCAGAGATCTGGACGGACTGCGCTGCGTTGGCAAAGGACATACCCTCCCAGCCCGGAATATCGAGCAGTCCGCGGGTGATCGTGCCGTCCGGGTTGGATGCTCCGGTGAAGAACGCGCGAATGCTGTAGTCGCGGTTCATGATCTGGTCGGCCGTGCCCCACCCGGTGCTCGGACGCTGCTGGAACAGCCCCAGCGAATCGCGGTCGCCCCAGTCGAGATTGCGCAGCCACGACTCGACCATCGAGGTGCCCAGTGCGATCGCGATGCCGTGGTCGGAGACGCCGAGCTCGCGCCCGATCCGGATGATGAGCGCGACGTTCTCCGCCTGCGGCGGGTTGAGCGCGACCGAAGCGGTCGGGGATGCTGCTGGCGCCTCGGAGACCTGTTCCGGTGCTGCGACAGCGACCGAGAGGCTCTGCCCCGGGTAGATGATGGCGCCCTGGCCGAGGCCGTTCGCGGTGAGGATCGCCTCAACCGTCGTCCCATAGCGCTGAGCGATTGCAAAGACGGTGTCGCCGGCGACGACGGTGTGCGTCGATGCGGCAGCGGCGGGCGCGGCTACTTGCGCCGAGGCGGGTGCGGCGGGTGCGGCGAGAGCGAGTGTCTGTCCGGGGTAGATGACCGATCGCCAGCCGAGCCCGTTCCACGTGAGCACGTCTACGGGCGTCAGCGAGAAGCGCTCGGCGATGGCAGAGACCGTATCGCCGGACTGCACCGTATACGTGGCCGGAGCAGGGGTGGCCTGAGCCACGCGGGCGGTGTCCGGGGCGAGCGATGCGGCACCGGAATGAGCCGGAACCGATGTGGGCTCAGTCGGGGATGCCGCGTGAGCAGGAACTGCTGCCAGAGTGCTCGCCAGCACGCCGAGAGCGGCAGCCGGCGCGCCGATGTGAACGTACTTGTCTCGCATTGCAGTCGCGGTGAGCTTCAAGGTTCCCCCCTTGTTCTGAACCCTTGAAACGCTGACACGACATGAGAAACATGTCAACCAAAGTGAACAAAGTGACCGAAGTTGCTCAACCTCAGTTGTGTGATGCCGCGTGGGAAGTGAGATAGTCGGAACGTGTCTGATGAAACAGCTGGCAAGCTCGCCGCCGAATGGTTGACCACCCCCGATCTCGTCGAGGTTCTCGGCGAACCGCTCGGCCGTGTCCGTCGACTCATCGCGGAGCAGTACCTGATCGGCTCGACGCGGAACGGTCCATTCGCCGTTCCATCGATCTTCATCGTCGACGGCCGTCCGCTGGCATCGCTGCGCGGCACGATCATGGCCCTCGCGGATGCCGGACTCAGCGATGACGAGGCCATCGACTGGCTGTTCACCGAAGAAGCCGAACTCGGTCGCACGCCGATCGCTGCACTCCTCGACGGACACAAGAGCTCCGTTCGTCGCATCGCACGCACACTCGCGTAAGCCGCCTGCTTTTCAGGCGGTGCGGACAGTCGCGGCACGTGCGAGATCGCGCAGATCTCCGACGGCCGCATTGTCGAGCCGAGCACCGGTGAGTGCTCGGTCGGCCTCAGAGGCAAAGGCGCGGATCATCTCCTCGACCTGATCCAGGGCTCCCGAGGCGGAGATCGTCGCCTGCAGCGCCGCCACCTGGGCATGCTCGAGATCGGGATCGCCGAGGAGGTCATCGACCACTCGACGAGCAGATGCATCGAGATTCTCGCGCGTGAGCGCGATGAGCACGGTGCGCTTCCCCTCGCGGAGGTCATCAC
Source organism: Microbacterium zouquanmingi (assembly GCF_052266695.1). NCBI lineage: Bacteria > Bacillati > Actinomycetota > Actinomycetes > Micrococcales > Microbacteriaceae > Microbacterium > Microbacterium zouquanmingi. Next base: position 236,286 of record NZ_JBQPQZ010000005.1, on the reverse strand, counting down.
CGGTCGGCTTGCCGGTGACTGATTGGTCACCGAAGACCCCGAGGACGTCATCGCGCAGCTGGAACGCCATCCCGAGCGGGTGGCCGAAGGCGCGCAGGGCGGCCAGTTGATCGGCATCCGCTCCAGCGAGTGCGGCACCGAGAGCGAGTGGCTGTTCGACGCTGTAGCGCGCCGACTTCAGTGAGGCGACACGCAGCGCGCGCTCCGCGTGCTCGGCGTCGGGGCTGACCCGCCACGCGGATTCCTCGGCGATGTCGAGGAATTGTCCGGTCGTCACGTCGCGCCGCATGCGCGCGTATACGCGCCGCACGGATGCCGCATGCGGATGCTCCGCCAGAGCCTGCTCGAAGAGATCATCGCTCCACGAGATGAGCAGGTCGCCCAGGAGGATCGCGGCCGAACGTCCGAACGCATCCGCGTTGCCAGCCCAGCGCTGCTCGCCGTGCTGCTGTTCGAGTGCGCGATGTGCGGCCGGGCGGCCGCGACGCGTGTCGGAGTTGTCGATCAGGTCGTCGTGCACGAGGGCCGCAGACTGGAAGATCTCAAGGGCCGCGCAGAGGTCCCACACGGGATCCGTCGCCTTGGCCCGGCTGTCGGCGAAACGCGCCACCGCAGTCCATCCGGAGTGGCAGAATCGCGCCCTCAGTCGCTTGCCGCCGTGCAGCGTCTGAACCGCCGCATCGAGGAGGAGCGCGGCATCCGGACCGTAAGGTGCGGCCTCGGAACGCATTGCAGAGATGAAGCGCTCCAGGCGGTCGGCGACGGCCTGCTGGACTTGGCTGGAGAGGGGCACGATAATCAGCTTAGGTTCTCAGCCGAAACCTAGCCTCCGTGGTCTGGTTGCGCGTAGACTGGGACATATCGAACCCGAGGGGGGCGTCATGCCACTGTCTGAACAGGAGCAGCGTCTGCTCGATGAGATGGAACGCCATCTCCTGCACAACGACGCTGACATTGTGAGTGCGCCGTCCGGAGATCGCACACTCAGCTATCGCAATCTCGTCTACGGCGCAGTTCTGCTGCTCGTCGGCATCGGCGCGCTCGTCGCCGGAGTTGCCCTTGGCAGCCAGCTCGGCGCAGTCGTCAGCATCATCATCGGAGTCGTCGGCTTCGCGGCAATGCTCGTCGGCGTCATCCTCGCGGTGACCCCCGTCCGCCGCGTTGGCGGATCAGTGCGTACTCAGGCGAGCGCTTCGCCGAAGACTCCACAGAACTCCTCCTCGTTCATGGATCGCATGAACGATCGATGGGATCGTCGCCAAGACGGTCACTGACACCGCTCCACTTCTGACCCGGATGCCTCGTGCATCCGGGTCTTTTTGCGTTTCTGGGTGACTCTCTCCTCCACTTCGCTGAGCCCTGCAATCACGGGGGAGTGGGGGCTGTTCCTCGCGCCATATGGCATTCTTTTCCTGCGTGGTCATATGAATGTGGAGGAAAGTGGAGTAAAGTGGGGTCAACCTCGAATTGGCCGGTTGCAGAGGGGGTGATGGCCGATGTTGCTGGGAACGCATTCACCGAAGCTCGACGACAAAGGTCGAGTCATCCTGCCGGCGAAGTTCCGTGAGGATCTCGGCGGAGGCATCGTGGTCACCCGTGGCCAGGAGCGCTGTCTCTACGTGTTCAGCACTGCCGAGTTCGAGGCGATGCACGAGCGGATCCGGCAAGCACCGCTCAGCAACAAGCAGGCCCGTGACTTCCTGCGGATGTTCCTCTCCGGAGCAAGCGCAGAAATGCCCGACAGCCAGAACCGCATCACCATCCCCGGTCATCTCCGTCAGTACGCGGGGCTCGAGAAGGAGCTCATCGTCACCGGTGTCGGCGCGCACGCCGAGATCTGGGATGCCGCGGCCTGGAACGACTATCTCGCTGCTGGCGAGGACAACTACTCAGAATTGGAGCAGGAGGTGATTCCCGGACTCTTCTGACCTCGGCTGTGATGCCCCGCCGCTCCCGCCCCGACACACTTCCCCGGTGCCGGGTCGAGAAGCGGAGGGGGATCAGGGCCCAGGTCGCCGGACAAGATCATGAACCTTCGCGATATCCACACTCCCGTACTCCTCGATCGCTGCATCGAGCTGATGGCCCCGGCCATCCAGCACGATGGCGCGATCGTGGTCGACGCGACCCTCGGCATGGGCGGCCATTCCGAGGCGCTCCTCGAGCGGTTCGACAACATCCGACTCATCGGTCTCGACCGCGACACCGATGCGCTGCGCATCGCAGGAGAGCGACTGGCGCGATTCGCCGACCGGCTCACGCTCGTGCACACGGTGTACGACGAGATTGGTCTGCACGCACAGGGTGCATCCGCCATCCTGATGGACCTCGGCGTCTCCTCACTGCAGCTCGATGAGGCAGAGCGCGGCTTCGCCTACTCGAAGGACGCTCCGCTGGATATGCGGATGGACCAGACCAAGGGCGTGACCGCGGCTGAAGTCCTCGCCACATACAGCGAGGGAAACCTGCGGCGCATCTTTGAGCGATACGGCGAAGAGAAGCTGGCTGCCCGCTATGCGCGTTTCATCGTGCAGTCACGCGACGCGCAGCCCCTCGTCCGTTCGCAGGATCTCGTCGACCTGCTGCAGGCAGCGACTCCAGCGGCCGTGCAGCGGGCAGGGCATCCGGCCAAGCGCGTTTTCCAGGCCCTGCGCATCGAAGTCAACTCCGAGCTCAGTGTTCTCGCCGACGCGATCCCCGCCGCGATGGACGCGCTGACCATCGGGGGCCGGATCGTCGTGATGAGCTATCAGTCGCTCGAGGATCGCCTCATCAAGCAGGCGTTCGCCGCGGCATCCGCATCGACTGCCCCTGCGGGCCTCCCCGTCGAGCTCCCCGAGCACGCACCCCGCTTCCGCACGCTGACAAAGGGCGCCGAGTTCGCCAGCGACGAGGAGAAGGCGCGCAATCCGCGTGCGATTCCGGTGCGCCTGCGCGCAGCCGAGCGAGTAAGGGCAGCGGTATGAGCCGGGCCACCGCCGCAGCCGTGCTGCCGACGACCGCACCGGCCGCACCGTCGAGGCCGGCGAGCACCGGTCGTCGGCTGCGCACGGTCGTCGCTCCCGTTCCTCGCCGTCGGCCGAAGCTCGTCTACGCACTGGTGGCTCTCGGTGGGGCAGCGCTCATCGGCGCCGGTCAGATCGGGCTGTCGCTCGCCATCACCAACGACTCCTTCGTGCTCGCCGACCTCACATCCCAGCAGCGCGAGTTGAATCTGCAGGCCAGTGCCCTCCAGGACGACCTCGCCGGCATCGAATCGCCCCAGCTGCTGGCGACGAAAGCATCCGAGCTCGGCATGGTCGTGGCCGGATCCGCCTCCTACCTGCGGTTGAGTGACTCTGCCGTGATCGGTGCCAATACCGGTGCCGACTGGCGATCCACGGTCGATCCGAAGGGCAGCGGTGCGGTACACAACGCCCTGCTCGATCACGCCGCGCTCGAGGCTGCGGCCGCAGAGAACGCGGCATCGGAGCAGACAGTGGGCGACGTGCCCGATCCGAACCTCCCCCCACCGATCACCGATGGCCTCCCCAGCCCGACCACCCGCTGACACGGACACGGAGCAAGCAGAATGACGACTCGAGCAACGCGCGGCCCGCGCCGCCGGACCGTCGTCGCCCTCGCGGTGATCCTCGCCGTGCTCTCGGCGTTCGTGGTCCGCCTGGTCGATATCCAGGTCGTGAGCGCGAATGACCACGTCGCAGATTCGCTCAACGTCGGCCAACTCGGAAGCACCGCAACGCTGCATGGCGATCGGGGAACGATCCTCGACCAGAACGGCATCACGCTCGCCTCGAGCATGAAGGTCTACGACGCGCAGCTGAGCCCGAGTCTGATCATGCAGCTCGAGAACGACACCGAGAAGCCGCCGAAGGTGCCGTGGAGCGAAGCATCCGAGAAGATCGCTGCGATCACGGGTCAAGACGTCGAAGAGCTGCGGTCCGGCGTCGCGCAGAACCTCGAGAACGATCCCAGCTCGCAGTACTACGAGCTCGCCAACGGTCTGAGCACCGAGCAATACCTCGAACTGCGCGATCTCGGGCTGGTCTACCTGCACGCCGATCCGCGTGAGACGCGGGTCTACCCCAACGGCGCGGTCGCCGGAAACGTCGTCGGGTACGTCGACAACGCCGGGCAGGGACAGGCGGGCATCGAGCAGATGGAAGGCACGTGCCTCGCTCCCAGCAACGGTGAGCGCACATACCTTCGCGGCAAAGACGGCAACATCATTCCCGGCAGCGAACGGGTCAAGGAAGCGGTCAACGGCGGCTCCGTGCAGCTGACCATCAACAGCGACCTGCAGTGGTACCTGCAGCAGCTGATCTCTGAGGAAGCACAGCGGATGGGTGCCAAATCCGGCACCGTGACGGTCGTCGAGGTCAACACCGGCAAGATCCGTGCGGCAGCCGAATGGCCCTCGCTCGACCCCAACGACCTCAACGCGTCCTCTCCCGATGACTGGGGCACGAGGGTCTTCGGCGCGACGTTCGAGCCAGGGTCGACGTTCAAGGCGATCACTGCGGCCGCTGTGCTCGATGCCGGTGCCGCGGACCTGAACACCACGGTCACGGTGGACGACCGCGAGGTCTTCCCGAACGGAGCGGTGATCAATGACCCGTTCCGTCACGACACGTACCAGTACCGGCTCGCCGGAGCCCTGATCGATTCGTCGAACGTCGCGCTGTCGAAGTTCGGCACGATGATCGACGCGAAGACACGATACGACTACATCCAGAAGTTCGGAGTCGGGCAGAAGACGGTCGACTTCCCGCGCGAGGAGGCGGGGGTCCTGCACCCGTACGAGAACTGGGACAGCCAGACGCTCTACACGACCACCTTCGGCCAGGCGCTCACTGTCACCGCTCCGCAGATGGCCGGTGCCTACCAGGCGATCGCCAACGGCGGTGAGAAGATCGACCTGTCGCTGATCGAGTCGTGCACCCAGGGCGATGGCACGATCCTCAAGCCCGAAGCACCCAAGCACGAGCAGATCATCTCGAACGAGACAGCCACTGAGGTGACCCGAATTCTCGAGAACGTCACGGTGCAGGGCGGCCTCAGCAAGCAGGTCGAAGTGCCCGGCTACCGAGTGGCGACCAAGACCGGCACGGCGCAGAAGGCCGACGGCGGCGGATACCTCGCCGGTCGCTACTCCACCAGCATGATCGGCTTCGCTCCGGTCGATGATCCGCAGTACGTCGTTCTGGTCACTCTCGATGAGCCGACTAAGGTTGTATCGTCCGCCGCGACCGCGTCCGCCTTTCAGAAGGCGATGACGCAGGTGCTGAAGACGTACCGAGTCTCGCCGTCCACCGTGCCGATGGACGAGCTGCTCCCCAAGTTCAACTAGCCGGCATCGCGCCGCGCATGGAGATGTCATGATCGCTCTGTCGCTCGCTGAGATCGCTGCCATCACCGGAGGCGATCTGCGTGTCGTCGGTGACGACACGGCCGAGACCGCCGTGGGCGGTGTGGTCGACACGGATTCTCGGAAGATGACTCCCGGCGGGATCTTCGTCGCCAAGCCGGGTGCGCAGACGGATGGCCACCGCTTCGTCGGTGCCGCCGTCGAGAACGGTGCAGCACTTGCGCTCGTCGAGCACGTCGTCGATGTCGCTGTTTCGCAGATCATCGTGGCAGATGCTGTCGGAGCTCTGGCTGCACTCGCGCGTGCGGTCGTCGCGAGAGTTCGTGCGAAGGGCGATCTGAAGATCGTCGGCATCACCGGATCCAACGGCAAGACGACGACAAAGAATCTGCTCGCCCGCATTCTGCAGGACGAGGGCGAGACGGTCGCACCGATCGATTCGTACAACAACGAGGTCGGCGCTCCGATCACAATGCTCCGGGTCACCGACGACACACGCTTCCTCGTCTGCGAGTTCGGAGCAGCGGCGCCTGGAGCGATTGCGCATCTGGCCGGGCTCGTCGAACCTGACGTCGCGGTGATCCTGATGGTCGGGCTGGCTCACGCGGGCGGCTTCGGCGGCATCGAGACCACGGCGAAGGCGAAGGCCGAGCTGATCGACGCATCCCGCCCTGGCGGCATCGCCGTACTCAACAGTGATGATCCTCGCGTCTGGGCCATGCGTGAGGCCGCCGAAGCGCACAGCATGACGGTCGTCGGCTTCGGCCAGGGCGAGTCCGCCGAGGTCCGGGCTTCCGACGTGCTCGTCGCAGCTGACGGCACGCGCGCCCGCATCACTGTCGACGGCGAGACCCACCCCTTGCATCTCAAGGTGCTCGGCGCGCACCACATCTCCAACGCCCTCGCTGCGATTGCCGCATCCCGAGCGTTGGGGGTGAGTATCGAGCATGCGATCGCACGGATCGAGACCATCGAGGTTGCTGAGCGCTGGCGAATGCAGCCGATGGGGAACGACAGCGTGCGCATCATCAACGACGCCTACAACGCCAGTCCCGACTCCATGGCCGCAGCCCTGCGCACGCTCGCTCAGATCACCGGGCCAGACGAGCGCACTGTCGCGGTGCTCGGCGCGATGAGTGAACTCGGCGAGAGCGCGGGGGAGGAGCACGACCGCATCGGCCTGCTCGCCGTGCGTCTGAACATCCGACGCATCGTCGTTGTCGGGCCAGAGGCTCGCAGGCTCTACCTCTCCGCTGTCGGCGAGGGCTCATGGGACAGCGAGGCGGTGCACCTGCCCGATCAGGATGCCGCGTTCGAGTATCTGCGAACTGAGCTGCGCGACGGCGATCGCGTGCTCGTGAAATCATCCAATTCCGTGGGGCTCCGGCATCTCGGCGATCGTCTGGGAGAATTGTTCTCGTGAGATCACTCCTCATGGCAGCGGCGATATCGCTGGCCTTCACACTGTTCCTGACTCCCGTCTTCCTCCGGCTGTTCCGCCGCTGGGGCTGGGGTCAGGTCATTCGCACCCCTGAAGACATCGCGAACCCCAGCCACGAAGCCAAACGCGGCACCCCCACGATGGGCGGCGTGATCTTCATCATGGGCACCATCGTCGGCTACTTCACCGGCGTCTACGCCGGAGGCAGCACCCCCGCACTATCGGCGATCCTCGTGCTGTGGCTCATGGTCGGATTCGGTGCCGTCGGGTTCATCGACGACTACATGAAAGTCCGATCGCAGCGCAGCCTCGGCCTCTCCGGCTGGCGCAAGGTCATCGGTCAGCTCATCGTGATGATCCCGTTCGGAATCGTCGCCCTGAACTTCCCGAACCAGTTCGGGCAGACACCGGCCAGCGGCTCGATCTCGCTGTTCCGCGACATCTCGTGGTTGAATCTCTTCGCCTTCGGCGTGGTGATCGGCTGGGTCGTCTACCTGATCTGGATCGCCGTGATCGGCATCGCGACCTCCAACAGCGTGAACCTCACCGACGGTCTTGACGGCCTCGCGGCTGGCGCAGGGGTCTTTGTCGTCAGCGCCTACAGCCTCATCGCCTTCTGGCAGTTCAAGCAGTCCTGCGCAGGCACGGGCGTTGATCCTGCGGCGCTGGATGCCTGCTACGAGGTGCGTGATCCCTTCAACCTCGCCATCGTCGCGGCATCCTTCGCGGCAGGCCTCATCGGATTCCTGTGGTGGAACGCTCCCAAGGCCAAGGTCTTCATGGGTGATGTCGGTTCCATGTCGATCGGCGGCGTGATCACCGCGATGGCGATCCTCACCCGCACCGAGCTCCTCCTGTTCGTGATCGCCGGCGTCTTCGTGCTGTCGTCCGGATCGGTGATTCTGCAGCGGCTGTACTTCAAGATCACTCGCGGCAAGCGACTGTTCCTGATGAGCCCGTTCCACCACCACCTCGAGATGCGCGGCTGGCCAGAGGTGACGATCGTCGTCCGTCTGTGGATCATCGCCGGTCTTCTCGCGATCGGGGCGATCGGGCTGTTCTATGTGGAATGGCTCACCCTGATATGAGCTGGCGCGTGAAATGACACTACGATTAGAAGCCCTCACCAGCTGGCACGCTGACTGGAAGGGGTTGCGCGTTGCCGTGCTCGGTCTGTCCGTGACCGGTTTCGCCGCTGCAGACACGCTCACCGAGCTCGGCGCAGACGTGCTCGTCCTCTCCGAGTCGGCATCCGAGGACTACGAGCGCCTCGTTCCCGTGATCGGTGCGCGCCTCGTGCTCGGGCCACTCGACCAGGCCCCGACAGAACTTGTGGAGTTCGCGCCTGACGTCGTCGTCGCGTCCCCGGGATTCGCGCCATCGCACCCGGTCATCCGCTGGACGCTCGAGTCGGGCATCGCGCTGTGGGGAGATGTGGAACTGGCCTGGCGCGTGCGCGACAAGGTCGTGCGCGCCGATGGAACGCCAGCGGACTGGGTGCTGATCACCGGCACCAACGGCAAGACGACGACCACCCAGCTGACCGCGACGCTGCTCGTCGAAGGAGGGCTTCGCGCCGCTCCCTGCGGAAACATCGGCGTTCCGGTGTTGGATGCTGTTCGCGATCCCGCCGGATTCGATGTGCTCGTCGTGGAGCTCTCCAGCCACCAGCTCTGGTACATCGGACAGAGTGCGCCAGAGGGACAGCTCGTGCCGCATTCCGCGGTCTGCCTGAACCTCGCTGACGACCACCTCGTGTGGCATGGCAGCGCCGAGGCGTACCGCGAGGCGAAGTCCTTCGTCTATCGCAATACGCGCGTCGCCTGCGTCTACAACAAGGCCGATGAGGCGACCAGGGTCATGGTGGAAGAGGCCGACGTCACAGACGGCGCCCGAGCGATCGGGTTCGACCTCGGGATTCCCGGTCCCAGCGATGTCGGCGTGGTCGACGGCATTCTCGTCGATCGTGCTTTCCTCGACGACCGTCGAAACAATGCGCTCGAGCTTACGACGATCGCTGAGCTAGTAGAGGCAGGGCTTGCCGCTCCGCACATCGTGCAGAACATCCTCGCTGCCAGCGCTCTGGCGCGGGCCCTCGGTGCAGAGCCCGCTGCGATCCGTCGCGCACTGGAGCGCTTCCGCCTCGATGAGCACCGGATCCAGGTCGTGGCCCGACATGCTGGCGTCACCTGGATCGATGATTCCAAAGCCACCAACCCGCATGCGGCTGCCTCCTCGTTGCGTGCGTACCCCGGGGCCGTCTGGGTCGTGGGCGGAGACCTGAAGGGTGTCGACGTCTCTGAAGTCGTGGCAGGTGCCGGCCGCACAGCGAGCGCAGCTCTTGTCATCGGCGTAGAGCGCGGCGACGTTCTGGCGGCATTCGCGCGACACGCGCCCGACGTGCGGGTCTATGAGGTCGCCACTGGTGAGACTGAAGATGTGATGACCCGCGTGGTGGAACTGGCCGCAGGGATCGCCACTGACGGGGGCACAGTTCTACTGGCACCCGCCGCGGCATCCTTCGATCAGTTCGAAAGCTACGCGGATCGTGGCCACCGCTTCGCCGACGCGGTGCAGAAGTGGATCGACCGGGGGAGTGCCGATGACGCAGGCAGCCCGCCCGTCGCGCACTGACCGCGCGGTAGCCGACTCCTCGCCCTCGGACTCACGCGGTCTTGCCGCTCGCGTCTCACTGGGACGTATCTTCACGCCGCCCTCGAGCGAGTTCCTGCTGATCGCATCCACAGCTCTGTTGCTGACGGTGTTCGGGATCGTGATGGTGATCTCCGCTACCAGCGCGACCGAATCCGGCGTCATGGACACGGCGCTGAAGCAGAGCATGTTCGCCGCCATCGGCATCCCGCTGATGTTCCTCGTGAGCAGACTGCCGATCAAGTTCCTGAAGAAGATGGCGTGGCCGCTGCTGATCGCCGCCACCCTGATGCAGCTGCTGGTGTTCACGCCTCTGGGCGTCACCGACGCCGGAAACCGCAATTGGATCCGTCTGGCCGGCTTCACGATGCAGCCATCAGAATTCCTGAAACTCGCGCTCGCACTGTGGATCGCCTACGTGCTGCTGCGCAAGCGCGCCCTGCTGGGCATCTGGCGCCACGTGTTCATCCCGGTGATCCCGGTCGGGTTGCTCGTCTTCGGCACCGTGATGGCCGGTCGTGACCTCGGTACGGCGATGGTGCTCGTGCTCATCTTGCTCGGCTGCCTGTTCTTCGCCGGCGTGAAGCTGCGCCTGTTCATCCTCCCCGTTCTGCTCGGGGTCGTCGGCGTCATCGCTCTGGCGATCGCAAGCCCCGACCGCATGCGACGGATCACCGCGGTGTGCTCCGACATGAGCAATTACGAGCATGACTGCTACCAGTCGATCCACGCCGTATGGGGCATGGCCAACGGCGGGATCTTCGGCCTGGGCCTGGGCAACTCCCAAGAGAAGTACGGCTGGCTTCCTGCAGCCGCGAACGACTTCATCTTCGCGATCGTCGGTGAAGAGCTGGGACTCATCGGCTGCCTCGTCGTGCTGGCGCTGTTCACCTTCTTCGCGGTCGGCGCCTTCCATGTGATGCGCAAGACCGATGACCCGTTCATCCGCGTCGCAGCCGGTGGCATCACGGTATGGATCCTCGGCCAGGCACTCATCAACATCGGCGTCGTCATCGGCGTGCTCCCGGTCATGGGCGTGCCGCTGCCGTTCATGTCGCAGGGCGGTACCGCCTTGCTCGCCGTGCTGTTGGCGTGCGGCGTGCTCCTCGCGTTCGCTCGCACGATTCCTGCAACTGAGCGGGGTAAGGTCACGAGGTGACCTCGTACCTCCTCGCAGGTGGCGGCACTGCCGGCCACGTCAATCCTCTGCTCGCTGTCGCCGATTCTCTGCGAGAGCGCGACGCGCACGCTTCCGTACTGGTTCTCGGGACGAAGGAAGGGCTGGAAGCGAGGCTCGTGCCCGCACGCGGCTATGAGCTGCTCATCGTCGACAAGGTGCCGTTCCCTCGGCGCCCGAATCAGGCGGCCATCGCTTTTCCCGGACGGTTCCGCAAGGCGATCGCGCAGGTGCGCGCGCACATCCGCGAGCACGAGGTCGATGTCGTGGTCGGATTCGGCGGCTACGCTTCCGCGCCCGCCTATGTCGCCGCGCGCCGGGAGAAAGTTCCCTACATCGTGCACGAGGCGAACGCCCGGCCGGGCCTGGCGAACAGATTGGGCGCTGGACGCGCTGCCGGAGTGGGCGTCGCTTTCGAGGGCACCCCGCTCAAGCGGGGAGAGGTCGTCGGGATGCCGCTGCGCCACGAGATCGTTGATCTCGATCGGGCGGCATCGCGCGCAGAGGCCGCTGCAGCCTTCGGATTGGATCCGGCCCGCCCCGTGCTGCTCGTGTTCGGCGGGTCACTCGGTGCGCAGCGACTGAACGAGGCGCTGGCCGATTCCTGGGGCGATGTGCTCGCCGCCGGGTGGCAGCTGCTGCACGTCACGGGGGAGCGCAGCGACCTCGTTGACCCAGAAGTGCCCGGATATGCGGTGCGTCGCTACGTCGACCGGATGGATCTCGCATTCGCGCTGGCCGATCTGATCGTCTCGCGCGCAGGCTCTGCGACCGTCAGCGAGATCAGTGCTCTCGGCATCCCCGCGGTATACGTGCCGTACGCCGTCGGCAATGGTGAGCAGCGTCTGAATGCCGCGTCGGCTGTCGCCGCGGGAGCCGCGCTGCTGATCGATGACGGCACCTTCACCGGTGACAAGGTGCGCGAGGAGATCATCCCGCTGCTCGCCGATCGCGCGCGCATCGATCGCATGGCTGAGGCAGCCGTGCACGTCGGCACGCGCACCGGCACACAGAACGTCGTCGCCATGATCTACGGCGCTCTCACGAATTAGGATGGAGGGGACATGATCAAGCCTGACCTCTCTCTCCCGATTCCGGACTCCATCACCGCCGCCCACTTCATCGGGATCGGTGGGTCTGGCATGAGCGGGTTGGCGAAGATGTTCCTCGATGCCGGCATCCGGGTGTCCGGTTCAGACCGCGCGGACAGCGATAGCCTTCGTGCTCTCGCGGCAGCTGGCGCGACCGTGCACGTCGGTCACGATGCCGCCCACCTCGGCGATGCTGACACCGTCGTGCACACGGGCGCGATCTGGCCGGAGAACCCCGAGTTCGTCACCGCCAAGGAACGCGGCCTGCACGTCATCCATCGTTCGCAGGCGCTGCACTGGCTGATTCGCGGGCATCGGCTCGTCTCGGTCGCCGGCGCGCACGGCAAGACGACCTCCACGGGCATGATCGTGACGGCCCTGCAGGCCCTGCGCACCGACCCGAACTTCGTCAACGGCGGAGTGATCGAGCAGCTCGGCGTCTCGAGCTCCTCGGGAACCGATGATCTCTTCGTCATCGAGGCCGATGAGTCCGATGGAACGTTTCTGCTCTACGACACGGCCATCGCTCTCATCACCAATGTCGATCCTGATCACCTGGACCATTACGGATCGGACGAGGCATTCCACGACGCATTCGTGCAGTTCGCGGATGCGGCAGGCGAGGCCGTTGTGATCTCCAGCGACGATCCTGGTGCCCTGCGCGTGAAGGCCGGTCTCTCGCACCAGAACGTGATCACGTTCGGCACTGCCGCCGATGCCGATGTCCGCCTCGCCGACATCTCCACGACAGGCCCCGTTTCAGCGACGATCAGCCACGGTGGCGCGAGCGAGCGGATGCAGCTGGTCATCCCCGGTGCGCACAACGCGATCAATGCCGCAGGCGCGGTGGCGGTACTCGTCGCTCTCGGCCATGCGTTCGCCGATTCTGTGCGCGCTGTGGAGAGCTTCGCGGGCACCGTGCGCCGATTCGAGCTGCACGGCGTTGAGCGCGGTGTGAGTGTCTTCGACGACTACGCTCATCACCCGACCGAGGTGAAGGCGGCGCTGGAAGCCGCGCGAGGCGTCGTCGGCGAGGGAAGGCTCATCGCCATCCAGCAGCCGCACACGTACTCGCGCACACAGCACATGTATCGCGAGTTCGCGGAGGTGCTGGAGACCTATGCCGATCACACTGTCATGCTCGACGTATACGGGGCACGGGAGGATCCGGTGCCTGGAGTCACGGGCGAGCTGGTCAGTGGTGCGTTTGCCGACTCTGACCACGTGCACTACGTTCCGGACTGGCAGGAGGCCGCCGATTACACGGCGTCGATCGTGCAAGAGGGCGACTACGTCATCACTCTCGGCTGCGGCAATGTCTACCTGATCATCCCGCAGGTGCTCGAATCGCTCCGACAGCGCCCGGCGCCCGGCGCAGAGGGCTGATCGATGCGCCGCCCGGCACCGCTTCCGACTCCACCGGGGGAGGCGCACGCAACATCGGCGCGCCGGCCTCTCACCGACGAGACGGTCGAGCCGGTCGAGCTGCGTTCGAGCGCCACTGATCTTGACGCGGATATTTCGCAGGCCGAACCGGAGTCGTGGGACGACCTCACCGCGAAAGATGTGTGGCGGGCCGCTCGTGCTCGCCGTAAGCGTCTGCGCGCCGAGATCCGCCGGTTCACTCAGCGGTCCCGCAGGCGCCGAATCATCTGGCTGAGCGTTCTCGGCGCACTGATCGTGCTGGTCGGCGGCAGTGCGATCGCGGCATACAGCCCGCTGTTCGCGGTCGAGCGGATCAATGTCGTCGGGGCTTCCACGATCGACCCAGCGCAGATCCAGGCCGCGCTGGCCGACCAGATCGGCACGCCGCTCGCTCTTGTGGATGAGAGCGAGGTGAAGGCCGCGCTGATGGCCTATCCGTTGATCGAGAGCTATGCGCTGGAGGCGAAGCCGCCGCATGATCTGACGGTTCGCATCGTCGAGCGCACACCCATCGGCGTGATCGAATCGGATGCCGGGTACACGCTCGTGGATGCCGCGGGAGTCGCCCTGTCGACCACTGCGCAGGTTCCTGCAGGACAGCCGATACTGCGCGTGGAACGTGGGGTCGAGTCAGACGCATTCGAGTCGGTCGGACTCGTGATCCGCTCGCTTCCCGCTGACGTGCGCGGATCGCTCGTCGAGGCTTCGGCGAGCACTCTGGACGATGTGTCGCTGAAGCTCTCTAGCGGACTGACCGTCTTCTGGGGGAGCGCTGAGAAGTCGGTTGAGAAGGCGCGCACTCTGACCTCGACGATGCTGGCGAATCCGGCGGCCCGCACGATCGATGTCTCTTCGCCGGACGTGGTCGTCGCCGGTTGAGCGCGATTGCGCACCGGAACACACGACACACCCGTGTCGCTGCGCGCACACGGCAGGATCGCGCATACCTTCGATCTTGAGAACGCAATACCGGGAAATACTTTACACCTCTAGTTGAGGTTTAAGGTTCACATTCTTTCCAGGCTCGAACTATCGGAGGCCGGCCATGAGCCAGAACCAGAACTACCTCGCCGTGATCAAGGTCGTCGGCGTCGGCGGTGGCGGCGTCAACGCCGTCAACCGCATGATCGATCTCGGCCTTCGAGGCGTCGAGTTCATCGCTGTCAACACCGATGCGCAGGCGCTGCTGATGAGTGACGCCGACGTCAAGCTTGACGTCGGCCGCGAGCTCACCCGAGGACTCGGCGCAGGAGCCGACCCTGAGATCGGTCGGCGGGCCGCAGATGACCACGCCGAAGAGATCGAGCAGGCACTCGCCGGAGCCGACATGGTCTTCGTCACTGCGGGCGAGGGCGGCGGAACCGGCACCGGTGGCGCTCCGGTCGTCGCGCGCATTGCGAAGTCGATCGGCGCGTTGACCATCGGTGTCGTCACCAAGCCGTTCTCGTTCGAAGGCCGCCGCCGTCAGAGCCAGGCAGAGGCCGGCGTCGCCAAGCTGAAGGAAGAGGTCGACACTCTCATCGTCGTGCCCAACGACCGTCTGCTGGAGATCAGCGACCGCGGCATTTCGATGATCGAGGCGTTCGCCACGGCCGACCAGGTGCTGCTCGCCGGTGTGCAGGGCATCACCGACCTCATCACCACCCCTGGTCTCATCAACCTCGACTTCGCTGACGTGAAGTCGGTCATGCAGGGTGCCGGCTCGGCTCTCATGGGCATCGGGTCCGCTCGCGGCGCCGACCGCGCCATCAAGGCGGCTGAGCTTGCTGTCGAATCGCCGCTGCTCGAAGCATCCATCGAGGGCGCGCACGGCGTGCTGCTCTCGATTCAGGGTGGATCGAACCTCGGAATCTTCGAGATCCACGATGCTGCAGACCTTGTCAAGGAAGCGGCGCACCCCGAAGCGAACATCATCTTCGGTACCGTCATCGACGACACTCTCGGCGACGAGGTGCGCGTGACGGTGATCGCCGCTGGGTTCGACGGTGGTGAACCCTCGCAGCGCCTTGACCCGATCATCGTCTCTCGTCCGGAGCCCGCATCGCTTCCCGAGGTCACTCTCTCCGACGAAGAGACTGAGGCGCCGAAGAGCACCGCCGAGTCCGCTGAGCGACCGGCGGCGCCTCGCGTGGCATCGACGAGCCTCGAGCCGGCGTTCACGGACGATGACATCGACATTCCCGAGTTCCTGAAGTAGGCCCGCTTTGGGTGAACTGGCGCAGCGGCTGTCTGCGATCGACGCGCAGATCGCAGAGGCCGCACGCTCGGCGGGCAGAAACCCCGGCGAGATCACGCGCATCGTGGTGACCAAGTTCCACCCGGCTTCTCTCGTACGCGACCTGTACGCACTCGGCGTACGAGACGTGGGGGAGAACCGGCAGCAGGAGCTCACCGCGAAGCGTGGAGAGATTGCTGATGACCTCGCGGAACTGCGCTGGCACTTCATCGGTCAGGCGCAGACGAAGAAGGCCGGAGCCATTCGGCGAGGTGCGGATGCCGTGCACTCGGTCGATCGCGCCAAACTCGCCGATTCGCTGCATCGGGCGGCGCAGTCGGATGAGTCAGAGGACCAGCGAGTGCTTGACGTGCTCCTGCAGGTCAATCTCACAGCGGATGAGGGGCGCGGGGGAGTCGAGCCGGATGCTGCGGCAGAGCTCGCCGATCACATCCTCACGCTGCCCTCGCTGCGGCTGCGTGGAGTGATGGGAGTCGCTCCACTGGATGAGCCGCCGGCGGCAGCCTTCGAAAGGCTACGAGGCGTCTCAGACGTCGTCCGCGAGAGCGAGCCGAACGCCACCTGGATCTCGGCTGGCATGACCGGAGACTTCGCCGAGGCGATTGCCGCAGGTGCGACACACCTGCGGATCGGCTCGGCAATCACGGGACCCCGGCCAGACCGGGGTTAACCTCGAAACAGATCAGCCCACGTCGAACACGGAGGACACGATGGGAAACCCGCTGAAGAAGACCATGGTGTACCTGGGACTCGCCGATGAGGAAGAGGCCTACGAGGAGCAGCTCGCTCCGGCACCCGCACGCGCGCAGCGCGAGCGTGACCGCGATCGTGAGCAGAGCGAACCCGCTCCGGCACCTGTCACCCCGCTGCGTCGCCCCGTTGCCGTGCGCCAGCCGTCGGCCGGTGCGGTCAACGAGATCCTCACTGTGCACCCCAAGCAGTACCGTGACGCGCAGTTGATCGCCGAGAGCTTCCGCGAAGGCATTCCGGTGATCATCAACCTGTCGCAGATGTCGGATGCTGATGCACGCCGTCTGATCGACTTCGCAAGCGGCCTGTCCCTCGGACTGTACGGCCGGATCGAGCGCGTGACCAGCAAGGTGTTCCTGCTCTCGCCCGAGAACATCGCTGTCTCGGGGCACGGCGGCATCGCAAGCGCTGACCCGGAGTCCACGGGCTTCGACCAGTCCTGATCCGTGGCCGGGGTGGTCTCCTGGATCGCATCGATCATTCATTTGATCCTGCTGATCTACATCTTCGTGCTGTTCGCGCGGCTCATTCTTGATTACATTCCGCTGTTCAATCGCGGTTGGCGCCCCAAGGGTGCTGGTCTCATAGCCGCTGAGGCGGTCTACACGGTCACTGACCCGCCGATCAGACTGTTCCGACGCTTCATTCCTCCACTGCGTATCGGAACGCTGGCACTCGATTTCGGGTTCACTTTCACCATGCTCGCAGTGCTGATCCTGATGTCCATCGTGCGGCAATTCATCTGATCGGGACTATGCTGGCACGAGGCGCGCGCCCCGGGTACGCGCCTCATCAATAACACGCCATGCTTCAGACACTGGCAACAGAACTCATCGAAAGAGGAGCCGAGATAATGGCACTGACCCCGGATGACGTCGTCACCAAGTCGTTCCAGCACGTTCGTTTCAAGGACGGCTTCGACCCGGACGAGGTCGATGACTTCCTCGACGAAATCGTCGTCGAGTGGCGCAAGACGCTGGAAGAGAATGCTGAGCTGAAAGCGAAGCTCGCCGCCTACGAGTCCGGCGAGACGCCTGCTGAGGCTTCGGCGGCAGAGCAGGCGCCTGTCATCGAGGAAGCTCCGGCTCCCGTTGCAGCAGTTCCGGCAGCGCCTGTCGAGACCGCTACCGGATCGACGACCGCTACTGCGGGCATCATCGAACTGGCCCAGCGCCTGCACGATGAGCACGTCGCAGAGGGCGAGGCGAAGAAGAGCCAGCTCATCTCCGAGGCTCAGGCCGAGGTCGACCGCATCCAGAGCGAAGCTCAGGTCAAGCAGCGCGAAGAGTCGGCTCGTCTCGAGCGCGAGCGCAACACGCTCGAGGCTCGCATCACCGAACTCCGCAACTTCGAGCGCGACTATCGCACGCAGCTGCGCGGCTACATCGAGGGTCAGCTCCGCGACCTCGATGAGAAGTCGACTTCGACCGACTCGACACCGGTCTCGGCGATCGGACTGTAGGTCAGCCCTTTGGCCGAACATCGTCCGATTCGTCGGTCGGCGGCCGGCATCATCGTCGCGATTCTCGCGGTGGTGGTGCTGGCCGCCGATCAGTTTGTGAAGTACCTCACGGTCGAGAACCTGCCTCTCCATGAGGTGGTCCCCGTGATCGGCGAGTTCTTCCAGCTGTATTACATTCGCAACTCCGGTGCAGCGTTCTCGCTCGGCAGCGGGGTGACGTGGATCTTCACGATCGCCCTCACGGTTGTCGCAGCGATCATCGTCTGGAAAGCCTTCGGGCTGCGGTCGAGGCTCTGGGCCGTTGTTCTCGGATGCCTGCTCGGCGGTGTGCTCGGTAATCTCACCGATCGGCTCTTTCGGG
The DNA here is from genome assembly GCF_052266695.1 of Microbacterium zouquanmingi. NCBI lineage: Bacteria > Bacillati > Actinomycetota > Actinomycetes > Micrococcales > Microbacteriaceae > Microbacterium > Microbacterium zouquanmingi. Next base: position 218,323 of record NZ_JBQPQZ010000005.1, on the reverse strand, counting down.
AGCCGGGATTCGCCGTGGGCCACGTCGTCGACATGATCTCGATGCCGTGGATGATGCCTGCGATCTTCAACGTCGCCGATATCTTCATCGTGTGCGGCATGATCTCGGTCGCGCTGCTGGTGATTCTCGGCATCCGTTTCGACGGCACGCGCGAGAAGGACCACGTCGATTCCGAGAACGTCGAATCTGAGGCTGTCGGGTCCGAGACCTCCGAGTCCGAGGTCACTGAGAAGGGCAACTGATCGTGGAATCACGGTCGCTGCCCGTGCCAGACGGGCTGGACGGCGCACGCGTCGATGCGGCGCTTGCGAAGATGCTCGGCTTCTCGCGAACCTTCGCCGCTGACGTGATCTCCGCGGGTGGAGTCCGCCTCGATGGAGCGGTTCTCGACAAATCCGATCGCCTGCGCAGCGGCGGATGGCTGGATGTCGAATGGCAGCCGAAGCAGGGCCCCGTGATCGTTCCGATCGAAGTGCCAGAGCTCGGCATCGTCTACGACGATGACGACATTGTCGTCATCGACAAGCCGACAGGCGTTGCAGCCCACCCGTCTGTGGGGTGGGAAGGGCCGACGGTGCTCGGCGCTCTCGCCGGGGCAGGGTTCCGGATCGCCACCAGTGGCGCAGCCGAGCGGGCCGGCATCGTCCACAGGCTCGATGTGGGCACGAGCGGGCTCATGGTGGTCGCCAAGAGCGAGTCGGCGTACACAGCACTCAAGCGCGCCTTCAAGGAGCGCACGGTCGAGAAGATCTACCATGCGGTCGTTCAGGGGCATCCAGACCCGTTGGCAGGGACTATCGAAGGACCGATTGGTCGGCATCCGAACCACTCATGGAAGTTCGCCGTCATTCCCGACGGCAAGCCGTCTGTGACCCACTATGAGACGCTCGAGGCGTTCCCCGGGGCGTCGCTGTTGGAGATTCATCTCGAGACGGGGCGCACGCATCAGATCCGCGTGCATATGGCCGCACACCGACATCCGTGTGTCGGCGATCCGCTCTACGGGGCGGACCCGACTCTTTCCGCACGCTTGGGGCTGACGAGGCAGTGGCTGCACGCGCACAAGCTCGCATTCACGCATCCCGCGACGGGGGAGTGGGTGCAGTTCGAGTCAGGCTATCCGGCCGATTTCGAGCATGCACTCGGGATTCTGCGCGGAGACTGACAGGGTTCGTCGAAGAACCCGTACCGGCGGGTGTCGGAGGCATCCGGCACAATGACGGGATGAGCATCGAGGTGCGACCGGCGACGGTCTTCGACGACGTCGCTGTGGTCGTCGGTCCGAAGAAGCCGACATCGAACGTGTGCTTCTGCCTGAGCTACCGGCTCAGAGCGAAGGAGAACAACCTCCTCAAAGGGCCAGCGCGCGCGGAGCGCGTGCGAGAACTGTGCGAAGGTGATCCTCCGCCCGGTGTGATCGCGTATCTCGATGGCGAACCGGTCGGCTGGGCAGCGCTTCAGCCTCGACGCGAGACGAGCTTTGCGACGAATCGGCGCATTCCCCACGTCGATGAGCTCGATGTCTGGTCGCTGTGGTGCTTCCGGGTTCGGCCGGGGCATCGTAAGCAGGGTCTCATGCATGAGCTGATCGAAGGCGCTGTCGCATACGCGAAGACGTGTGGGGCGCCCGCGGTGGAGGGCTATCCGGTCGACAATCAGGGCGCGAAGGTGAACCTGACCATGATGTACGTCGGCACGAAGGCGTTGTTCGAGCGAGCGGGGTTCGCCCTGGCATCCGACACGCAATCGGTTCTCGACGGGTTCCCTCGTGTGCTGATGCGTCTCGATCTCGGATGAGCGGGGGCCGGTGTCTGGCCCCCGACGTAGACTCGAAGGCGTGGCATCTGACTCTTTCGTACACCTGCACGTTCACAGCGAATACTCGATGCTCGATGGTGCCGCGAAGATCAACGCGATGACCCAGGCGGCCGCCGATTACGGCATGCCGGCCATCGCTGTAACCGACCACGGCAACACCTTCGCAGCCTTCGAGTTCTACAACGCGGCCAAGAACGCGGGCGTCAAGCCGATCATCGGCCTCGAAGCCTACGTCACCCCCGGCACCCATCGCAGCGACAAGTCTCGTGTGGCATGGGGCTCGCCGGATCAGAAGAGCGATGACGTCTCCGGTACTGGTGCGTACACCCACACGACGATGTGGAGTCAGAGCACTGAGGGTATGCACAACCTCTTCCGGCTGAGCTCGCTGTCGAGCCTCGAGGGGTACTACTTCAAGCCCCGGATGGACCGGGAGCTGCTGCAGAAATACGGCAAGGGCCTGATCGCGACGACAGGGTGCCCCTCCGGCGAGATCCAGACCCGCCTGCGCCTGGGCCAGTACGACGCCGCTCGCGCAGCTGCCGCCGAGTTCCAGGACATCTTCGGCAAAGAGAACTACTTCGCCGAGATCATGGACCACGGGCTGTCGATCGAACGCCGCGTGATCAGCGATCTGCTGAAGATTTCGAAGGACCTGAATATTCCGCTGGTCGCGACGAACGACTCGCACTACACGCACCAGCATGAGGCCGACGCGCACGCCGCGCTGCTGTGCGTGCAGTCCGGCTCGACGATGGATGACCCGAACCGGTTCAAGTTCGACGGTGACGGCTACTACATCAAGACGGCGCAGGAAATGCGCCAGATGTTCCGCGATCACCCCGAGGCGTGCGATAACACTCTCCTCATCGCCGAGCGGTGCGAAGTCGAGTTCAACACGGCGGCGAACTACATGCCGCGCTTCCCGGTTCCCGACGGCGAGACCGAAGACAGCTGGCTCGTCAAAGAAGTCGAGCTCGGTCTGCACCACCGTTATCCAAACGGCATCCCGGACCAGGTCCGCAAGCAGGCCGAGTACGAGACCGGCATCATCCTGCAGATGGGGTTCCCCGGCTACTTCCTCGTCGTCGCCGACTTCATCAACTGGGCCAAGGACAACGGCATCCGCGTCGGCCCCGGCCGTGGTTCCGGAGCTGGATCCATGGTCGCCTATGCGATGAAGATCACTGACCTCGATCCGCTCGAGCACGGTCTCATCTTCGAGCGCTTCCTCAACCCGGACCGCGTCTCGATGCCTGACTTCGACGTCGACTTCGATGACCGGCGCCGCGGCGAGGTGATCGACTACGTCACCGCGAAGTACGGCTCAGAACGCGTTGCACAGATCGTCACCTACGGCACGATCAAGTCCAAGCAGGCGCTCAAGGACGCCGGACGCGTGCTCGGCTTCCCCTTCAGCATGGGAGAGCGCCTGACCAAGGCCATGCCGCCACCCGTCATGGGCAAGGACATGCCGCTGGACGGCATGTTCGACAGCAAGCACCCTCGCTACAAAGAGGCGAGCGAGTTCCGGGCGCTCATCGAGACCGATCCCGAAGCGAAGACGGTATTCGACCGCGCGCTCGGTCTTGAGGGGCTGAAGCGTCAGTGGGGCGTGCACGCTGCCGGTGTGATCATGTCGTCTGAGCCGCTGCTCGACATCATCCCCATCATGAAGCGTGAGCAGGACGGCCAGATCGTCACGCAGTTCGACTACCCGTCGTGCGAGACGCTCGGTCTGATCAAGATGGACTTTCTGGGGCTGCGAAACCTCACGATCATCTCTGACGCGCTCGACAACATCCGTACGAACCGGGGTGAAGAGCTCGATCTCGAGCATCTCGAACTCGATGATCGACCTTCCTACGACCTGCTGACCCGGGGCGACTCGCTGGGAGTCTTCCAGCTCGACGGTGGGCCGATGCGCTCGCTGATGCGGCTGATGAAGCCAGACAACTTCGGTGACATCTCGGCTCTCATCGCGCTGTACCGCCCTGGTCCCATGGGAGCGAACTCGCACACGAACTACGCACTGCGCAAGAACGGTCTGCAACCGATCACGCCCATCCACCCCGAGCTCGAAGAGCCTCTGAAAGACATTCTCGAGGAGTCCTACGGCCTGATCATCTATCAGGAGCAGGTGATGGCCATCGCGCAGAAGGTCGCCGGCTTCACCCTCGGCCAGGCAGACATTCTGCGTCGCGCGATGGGTAAGAAGAAGAAATCAGAGCTCGACAAGCAGTACGAAGGCTTCCACGGCGGAATGCGCTCGAACGGTTTCGGTGATGCAGCAGCCAAAGCGCTGTGGGACATCCTGCTGCCGTTCTCGGACTACGCATTCAACAAGGCGCACTCGGCCGCGTACGGACTCGTGTCGTACTGGACCGCGTACCTGAAGGCGCATTACCCCTCTGAGTACATGGCCGCGCTGCTCACGAGCGTCGGCGACTCCAAAGACAAGATGGCGATCTACCTCAACGAGTGTCGCCGTATGGGCATCAAGGTGCTGCCGCCCGACGTCCGCGAATCGATCAACTACTTCGCCGCTGTGGGCGAAGACATCCGTTTCGGTCTCGGAGCGGTGCGCAATGTCGGCAGCAACGTCGTCGACGGCATCATCGCGGCGCGCGAGAAAGACAACTTCGGCTCCTTCCACGATTTCTTGAAGAAGGTTCCGCTGCATGTCTCGAACAAGCGCACGGTGGAGTCTCTGATCAAAGCCGGTGCGTTCGATTCCATGGGCGACACACGCCGAGCGCTGATGGAGATCCATGAGGATGCCACAGAGGCGGCGGTCGACCAGAAGCGCAACGAGGCGCAGGGCGCGATCGGCTTCGACTTCGACAGCCTGTACGACGCACAGGAGGAGGCGCCGCCAGCGAAGGTCCCGGATCGCCCTGAGTGGATCAAGAAGGACAAGCTCGCCTTCGAACGCGAGATGCTCGGGCTCTACGTCTCGGATCACCCGCTGGCAGGTTTGGAGGTTCCGCTTGCAAAGCACGCGTCCATCTCCATTCACAACCTGCTCGCCTCGGAAGATCTCCAAGATGGCGACCAGGTCACCGTCGCGGGGCTGGTCACGAGCGTTCAGCACCGAGTCGCGAAGGCCAGCGGAAACCCCTACGGCATGATCACGATCGAGGACTTCAACGGCGAAGTCACGGTGATGTTCATGGGCAAGACCTATACGGAGTTCCAGCACACGCTGCAGCAAGACGCCATCCTGGCGGTCCGCGGCCGTGTTTCGCGACGCGACGACGGCCTGAATCTGCATGCGCAGTCAGCGTTCACTCCCGACGTCGGCTCGTTCGACGCGGCTGGGCCGCTCTCGCTTCTACTGGCAGAGCAGCGCGCCACAGAACAGGTGATGAACGAACTCGCGGAGGTGCTGCGCAGGCACAACGGTGAAACTGAGGTCGTGCTGCGCGTGCATCGTGGGCAGACGGCGAAGGTGTTCGACGTGCCGATGCCGGTGAAAGTCTCTGCAGATCTGTTCGGCGACCTGAAATCTCTGCTCGGCCCGACATGCCTCGGGTAGTATCGAGACCCATGAGTACGGACACACCGGAAGAGCTCTTCTCCGACGAGGACGGCGTGCTCTACGCCGAACAGGTCACCCCTCAACCCGGCATCCTGAGGTTCACGCTGCGTGAGCTGCTCATCGTCGCCGCATGGCTGGTGCTGTTCATCGTCTCGTTCATCCCCGTCGGATGGGGTCCTGCTCTGTGGCTGCAGGGCATCAGCTGGATCATCCCGCTCGGGCTGCCGACTGTCGCGGTCTTCCTGATCGTCCTCCGTCGGTTCTCCCCTGATGGGATCCGCAGAGTGGGGTCACTGGGAATAGACCAGTTCGCCTCGGTGGTGTTCTCGATCGCCGCCCTCTGGTGGGTCCAGGTCATCTGGGAATTCGTCTCGGTCTCCGTGCTCAACGGCTCATATGGGGTGATCTGGGTGCCGTGGGTGCAGCTGGCGGCGCTCATCATGCTCGTCATCGTCACCGTCTTCGCCCCGATCATCCCGGGACTGCGTGAAGACTTCCACGGTCGCCTTGTCGCTCTCGCGCACCGCAATGCCAACCCCGTGCGTCCCGTGATCGCCCGTCCTCGTCCTGAGCGCACGGCACAGCGCACGGCGGCCGGCGCAGCCATCGCCGATGGGGTGGAACTCGACGCAGAGATCGCCGACTCGTTCGATGAGGAGTCCGTTGATGAGATCACTCATGAGACCGTCGAGCAGCAGAATCTCGGTGGGAGCGTCCCGCTGACCGAGCACGCCTCAGGCGGTGCGATCGGCACGGCGATGGATCTCGACGACGACTACGTCCCCACTTACCGGCGCTCTTCCAACGAGACGCTCTTCATCGAGGAGGACCCGGTCGTCGAGGACGATCTCGTCGTCGAGGCGGAGAACAGCCAGCCTCAGCCGTTCTGGGCGCTCGCGCCAACCGCGCGTGACGTCGTCGATGAGCAGGGGGCGCCGCTGTTCCGCATCGGTCCGGATGCCTGGGCTCTCGTCGTCGAAGATCGAGGAGGCGCCTACGTTATCCGACATGATGACGGACGTATCGGCTACCTCCACGAAATCGCAGACATCACGAAAGGCTGACGTGCGCACAATCGATCTTCGAGGGCAGCAGCTCTCGCCGGCAGACATGCTCGCCGCCGTCCCGCGCGCCACTCAGGCGCGCGCTGAAGCGCTCGAGACCGCAGCGCGAATCGTTGAAGACGTTCGCACCGATGGGCAGGCAGCTCTCCGCGCCCAGGCCGAGAAGTTCGATCGTGTCACCGGCCACGAGATCCGCGTGCCCGCGCAGCACATCCAGGAGGCTGTCCAGTCTCTGACTCCGCAGATCAAGGCCGCGCTCGAAGAGGCGATTCGCCGCGTGCGCCAGGCATCCGCAGCGCAGGTGCCTGATACCCGTGTGACGCAGATCGGCGACGGTGCGCTCATCACGCAGCGCTGGCAGCCGGTGAACCGTGTCGGTGTGTACATTCCTGGCGGCAAGGCGGTCTATCCGTCGAGCGTGATCATGAACGTCGTGCCCGCCCAGGTCGCGGGGGTGCAGCAGATCGCGCTGGCCTCACCGCCGCAGGCAGATCAAGACGGGCGCATCCACCCGACGATTCTCGCTGCGGCCGGTCTGCTTGGGGTCACCGAGATCTACGCGATCGGCGGTGCGGGGGCAATCGGCGCCTTCGCGCATGGCGTGGCCGATCTCGATCTGGATCCCGTCGATGTCGTCTCCGGACCGGGCAACAACTATGTCGCCTCTGCCAAGCGTGCAGTGGCCGGGGTCGTGGGAACGGACTCCGAGGCTGGAGCGACCGAGATCCTCATCGTCGCCGACGGTGCCGCGGACGCGCGACTTGTCGCTGCCGACCTTGTGAGCCAGGCTGAGCACGACGAGCAGGCATCGGCCGTGCTCGTCACCGACGATGCGTCTCTCGCCGAGCGCGTCGCCGTTCATCTCGCAGAGCTCGCCGCAGCAACGAAGCACGCCGAGCGTGTCGACGTTGCGCTGTCAGGTCCGCAGTCCGCGATCATCCTCGTCGACGACCGCGCGATGGCTACGGGTTTCAGCAACGCCTACGCACCGGAGCACCTCGAGCTGCACCTCGAAGATGCGCAGGAAGCGGCGGGGGCGTTCACCAGTGCTGGAGCGATCTTCGTCGGCGATCAGACGCCGGTGAGCCTCGGAGATTACATGGCGGGGAGTAACCACGTGCTGCCGACCGGGGGGCAGGCACGCTATACGCCCGGGCTCGGTGCCTATACTTTCCTGCGTCCCCAGCAGGTGATCTCGTACAACCACTCCGCCCTCGCAGCCGTGCGCGAGGGTGTCGTCGCGCTGGCGAACACCGAGGTGCTCCCCGCTCACGGCGAGGCCATCGAAGCGCGCTTCCAGGAAGGCGACAGCTCAGCGACTACGCTGTAACACCATGCACTGCCCCTTCTGTCGCCATCCTGATTCCCGCGTGATCGACTCGCGTACCAGCGATGACGGACTCTCGATCCGCAGGCGCCGGCAATGTCCGGAGTGCGGTGGCAGATTCACCACGACCGAGACCGCGAGCCTCAACGTGATCAAGCGCTCCGGGGTCATGGAGTCTTTCAGTCGTGAGAAGGTCATCTCAGGAGTGCGCAAGGCCTGCCAGGGACGCCCAGTAACAGAGGCGGACCTCGCCATCCTCGCGCAGCGGGTAGAAGAGAGCGTGCGGCAGACCGGTGTCTCACAGCTCGATGCCAATGAGATCGGCCTGGCCATTCTCGGGCCGCTGCGCGATCTGGATGAGGTTGCCTACCTGCGGTTCGCTTCCGTCTACCAGGCCTTCGAGTCGCTGGAAGACTTCGAGACGGCGATCACTGATCTGCGGGCAGACCACGCGAGGTCAGAGGCAGCAGCTACCGACGGGTAATCTGGCAGGGATGTATCCCTTCCTCTTTCGCACCGTCCTGTCGCGCTTCGATCCTGAGTTCGCGCACCACGCCGGGATGGCTGTCATCCGCGTGCTCGGTGCGCCGCCATTCTCGTGGGCGGCACGTGCGCTGTGTGCGCCGAGACAGCAGGTTCATGCCCTCGGCCTCGTCTTCGATTCGCCGTTCGGCGTAGCGGCTGGCTTCGACAAGAACGCAGTGGGCGTGCGTGGGCTTGCGGCGCTGGGATTCGGTCATGTCGAGATCGGCACAGTGACGGCCATCCCGCAGGACGGCAACCCGAAACCGCGCCTGTTCCGCCTCGTGCCTGACCGTGCGGTGATCAACCGAATGGGGTTCAACAACGCAGGCGCGGATGCAGCGGCGAAACGGCTCGCGAAGCTGCGTCACCGTCGCCCGAAGACGATCATCGGCGTCAATATAGGCAAGAGCCGGGTCGTCGACGTCGAGAACGCGACAGCCGACTACGTCGAGAGCGCTGCGAAGCTCGCGCCGCTGGCTGACTATCTCGCCGTCAACGTCTCTTCACCGAATACGCCAGGCCTTCGGGGTCTGCAGGCTGTTGAGACCCTCGCGCCCTTGTTGCGTGCGGTGAAGACGGCAGCGGGCAGAACGCCATTGCTTGTGAAGATCGCCCCGGATCTCTCCGACGATGAGATCGTCGGAATCGCGCGCCTCGCGGTCGCCGAAGGTCTGGACGGCATCATCGCGCACAATACGACGATCGGTCGCGAGGGGCTTCTGACGGATCCCGCGGTCGTCGAAGCTGCCGGCGCAGGCGGCCTTTCTGGCGCGCCGCTGCGTGAACGTTCGCTGGAGGTGCTGCGCGTCGTCCGCGAAGCCGTGCCGAGCGAGTTTTGTGTGATCTCCGTCGGGGGAGTGGAGACGGCATCCGACGTTCGCGAACGACTGGATGCCGGCGCCACTCTCGTTCAGGGATACACAGCGTTCCTCTACCGCGGCCCGCTGTGGGCGCGGCAGATCAACCGAGGGTTGTGAATCAGGCGGGGTACTGGCCGCGCTTGACCTGAGGCTTGGGCAGGCGCATGAAGCGCATCTGCAGTGAGCGCATCGCGGCGTACCAGCCAAGGCCCTTCTCGAGACGATCCTTACCGAACTTCGCGGCGGCCTTCTTCTTCACGCGCCCCCCGAGGAAGACCATGTCGAGCACGGCGAGCACGACGAAGGCCCAGAGTCCGATGAAGGCATAGAACGAGAACGTCGGGTCCGGTACGAGCGAGACGAGGATGACGACGACCATCAGCGCCATCACCCATTCGGACAGATGCCATCCAGCATCCACGTAGTCACGCACCCAGCGACGCTGCGGGCCTTTGTCGCGGGGCGGAAGGTACTTGTCCTCGCCCGCGGCCATGCCAGCCTGCGCGCGATCCCGCTGCTCGCGCAGCTGCGCCTTGGCAGCAGCGCGTGCTTCTTTGGTATCGGCGACGAGTGGGCGGCGGCGGGCGGCTTCGCGCTCTGCACGAGTCGGGGTCGGCCGTCCCTTGCCGGCGACCGGGGTCTCGGGGGACTCGTCGTTCGTCGATGGGGTGGAAGTGGCCACGGAACTCCTCGAATCAGAATGCGGTGAAGCCTTAAGATTACTCGCATGACTTCTGTCCCGCCCACAGCCGGCCCCGATACCGAATCCGCCGTCATTGAAGCAGTGAACCTCGGCATCCCGAGCGCACTGTCAGACCTCGGTGATCTTGTGCGCATCCCGGGTATCGCCTGGCCATCGTTCGACCAGACCCAGCTCGAGCGCAGCGCGGAGCGCGTCGCCGAACTCGCCAGAGCGGCAGACGTCTTCGATGAGGTGCGGGTCTTGCGCGCCGCCGTGCCGGGGACTGATGAGATGGGGCAGCCGGCCGTTCTCGCTACGCGCGCTGCGCGCAACGGCAAGCCCACAATCCTGCTCTATGCCCACCACGATGTGCAGCCTCCCGGAGACGACGCGCTGTGGGAGACCTCGCCCTTCGAGCCGACCGTGCGCGACGGGCGGCTCTATGGCCGGGGGGCGGCAGACGACAAGGCGGGCATCATGTCGCACATCGCGTCTCTGCGCGCAGTGCGCGAAGTGCTCGGCGATGATTTCGATCTCGGTGTGTCGATGTTCATCGAAGGTGAGGAAGAGTACGGCTCGCGCTCGTTCACACAGTTCCTCAGCGACAACGCCGATGCGCTGCGTGCCGACGCGATCGTCGTGGCGGACTCCGGCAACTGGGACTCGAACACGCCTGGGCTCACGGTCTCGCTGCGAGGAAACGCGCGCTTCACCCTCACCGTGCGCACGTTGGATCACGCATCCCATTCCGGGATGTTCGGGGGAGCGGTGCCCGACGCGATGATGGCGACCGTGCGGCTGCTCTCGACGCTATGGGATGCTGACGGCGCCGTCGCTGTGGAGGGCCTGGCCGAACGCGAAGCGCCGACGCCCGAGTACGGCGAAGATACTCTGCGCGACGAGACGGGCCTGCTTCCCGGGGCCACCCCGATCGGGCGCGACAGCATTCTGAGCCGCATCTGGAACAAGCCGTCCGTGACGGTCGTCGGCATCGACGCGACGAGTGTGGAAGCCGCATCCAACACTCTGCTCCCCGAGGTCTCCGTGGTCATCAGCGCTCGCGTAGCACCGGGGCAGAGCTGCGAGGAGGCGTACGCGGCTATGGAGAAGCACCTTCGCGAGCATGTGCCATTCGGTGCGCAGTTGACGTTCTCGGACGTCGATCTGGGCGACGGGTTCCTGGTCGATACCAGCGGATGGGCAGTATCGATGGCTCGTCAGGCGATGGCAGACGGCTACGGAACCGAACCGGTCGATCTCGGCGTCGGCGGCTCTATCCCGTTCATCGCTGATCTGGTACGCGAGTTCCCTGAGGCGCAGATCCTCGTGACCGGGGTGGAAGACCCGTACTCGAGGGCGCACAGCCCGAACGAATCCCTGCACCTGGAGACGTTCCGCCACGCGGTACTGACCGAAGCGCTCATGCTGACGCGGATGAACGCGCGCTGAAGGAGCCTTCTTCGGCACCCGGCGGTAGAATCACAGATAAGCCAGCCGTGCGTATGCGCGGCCTGTCATAAGGAGCGACATGAGCGACACGACCATCACTTCCGAGACCAAGACTCCCCATGGCGTCACCCTCACCTCTGCTGCTGCGACGAAGGTGAAGAACCTTCTGGAGCAGGAGGGACGTGACGACCTTCGTCTGCGCGTCGCGGTCCAGCCCGGCGGATGTTCAGGCCTCATCTACCAGCTCTACTTCGACGAGCGCTACCTCGACGGCGACGAGACCATTGACTTCGACGGCGTAGAGGTCATCGTCGACAACATGAGTGTTCCCTACCTCGATGGGGCTGCGATCGATTTCAAGGACACGATTTCCGAGCAGGGTTTCACGATCGACAACCCCAATGCGGCTGGCAGCTGCGCCTGCGGCGACAGCTTCCACTGAACATAAGCCGTGTCCAGCCTGCGTGGTTGGCATGAATCAGGTGTGAGCTTGCCCTAGACTGGTTGAGCCCTGTCCGCGATCTTGAAAGGTGCATCGTGCCCTCGAAACGCCGCCTTCGTTGGGCCGCTATTCCTGTAGGAATTGCGGCAGCCGTGGCCCTGGCGGGATGTTCTCCCACCGAGCTTCACGGATTCCTCCCGGGCTTTGTAGAAGACGGCACTGCCGCCACGAACCAGACCGACCGTGTCGCGTCGCTCTGGGTGAACTCGTGGATCGTGCTTCTCATCGTCGGTCTCATCACATGGGGCCTCATGGGCTGGGCGGCGATCGCATACCGCCGCCGTAAAGGTCAGACCGGTCTCCCGGTCCAGATGCGGTACAACATGCCGATCGAGATCTTCTACACGGTGATTCCGCTGATCCTCGTCGGTGCGATGTTCTTCTTCACCGCGCGTGACCAGGCAGAGATCGAGACCCAGTGGGGTGACGATGCCGACGTGCAGGTCACTGCGATCGGCAAGCAGTGGGCGTTCGACTTCATGTACGCCGGCGACGACGATGATCTCTCTGACGCCGTGTGGACCATGGGTGTCCAGGCTCAGGCCGACGCCGACGGAAACATCGACAAGGAAGCACTTCCGACGCTCGTTCTGCCCGTCGACCAGAAGGTGCAGATCAGCCTTCAGTCGCGCGATGTCGCTCACTCGTTCTGGATCATCGACTTCCTCTACAAGAAGGACATGTTCATCGGGAAGGACAACTCCTGGTCCTTCATCCCGACGCGTGTCGGTGAGTACGACGGCAAGTGCGCCGAGCTGTGTGGCGAATACCACTCGATGATGATGTTCAACGTCAAGGTCGTTGAACAGGACGAGTACGACGCCTACATTGAAGACCTCCGCGATGAGGGCAACGTCGGCGACATCAACAACGCGTATGACCGACTCGGCAACCTCCCGGGCACTGGTGCTCCGGGCACGGACTCCGAGGAAGAGGGAGAGTAATCCTCATGACTACCACCACTGAGGCCCCCAGCCAGCCGGCTGGTGCTCGCCCCACTGCGCTTCCGGCCCGTCAGGCCGCTCTGCTGAGTTCATCTCGAACTGAGCAGAAGGGCAACATTGTTGTCAAATGGCTCACGTCCACCGACCACAAGACGATCGGGTACATGTACCTGATCGCATCGGTGCTGTTCTTCCTCCTCGGCGGTGTGATGGCTCTTGTCATCCGTGCCGAGCTGTTCGCTCCTGGAATGCAGATCGTTCCCACGAAGGAGCAGTACAACCAGCTGTTCACGATGCACGGCACGATCATGCTGCTGATGTTCGCGACGCCGCTGTTCGCCGGCTTCGCGAACGCGATCCTGCCCCTGCAGCTCGGTGCGCCCGACGTCGCGTTCCCGCGACTGAACGCCTTCGCGTTCTGGCTGTTCCTCTTCGGTTCGATCATTGCGGTCGCCGGCTTCCTCACCCCGCAGGGTGCGGCTTCGTTCGGCTGGTTCGCCTATCAGCCCCTTGCCAACGCATCGTTCTCGCCAGGAGCGGGTGGAAACCTGTGGATGGTCGGCCTCGGAATGTCCGGTTTCGGAACGATCCTTGGTGCAGTCAACTTCATCACCACCGTGATCACGATGCGTGCCCCGGGTCTGACGATGTGGCGTATGTCGATCTTCTCGTGGAACACGCTGATCACCAGCCTGCTGATCCTGATGGCGTTCCCTGTGCTCGCTGCAGCGATCTTCGCTGCAGCGGCCGACCGCATCCTCGGCGCTCACATCTACGACCCGGCCAACGGTGGTGTGCTCCTGTGGCAGCACTTGTTCTGGTTCTTCGGGCACCCGGAGGTGTACATCATCGCGCTGCCGTTCTTCGGCATCGTCTCCGAGATTTTCCCGGTGTTCAGCCGCAAGCCGATCTTCGGATACAAGACGCTGATCTACGCAACGATCTCGATCGCTGCTCTCTCGGTGTCCGTGTGGGCTCACCACATGTACGTGACCGGTGGTGTCCTGCTGCCGTTCTTCGCGCTGATGACGATGCTCATCGCAGTGCCGACCGGTGTGAAGATCTTCAACTGGATCGGAACGCTCTGGCGAGGTTCGGTCACGTTCGAGACGCCCATGGTGTTCTCGCTCGGCTTCCTGGTCTCGTTCGTGTTCGGCGGTCTGACTGGTGTCATCCTTGCGTCGCCGCCGCTGGACTTCCACATCAGTGACACGTACTTCGTGGTGGCGCACTTCCACTACGTCGTGTTCGGAACCGTTGTGTTCGCCATGTTCGCCGGCTTCTACTTCTGGTGGCCGAAGTGGACGGGGCGCATGCTCAACGAGCGACTCGGCTACGTACACTTCTGGATGCTGTTCATCGGCTTCCACATGACGTTCCTCATCCAGCACTGGCTGGGCGTCGACGGCATGGTGCGTCGCTACGCGGACTACTCCGCGGCTGACGGCTGGACATGGGGTAACCAGGTCTCCACCATCGGTGCGATACTCCTCGGCGCCTCGATGCTGCCGTTCTTCCTGAATGTCTGGATCACGGCTCGTAAGGCGCCCAAGGTCACGGTCAACGACCCGTGGGGCTACGGTGGATCGCTCGAGTGGGCGACCAGCTGCCCGCCGCCGCGTCACAACTTCACGTCGATCCCGCGCATCCGCAGTGAGCGTCCGGCATTCGATCTGAACCACCCCGAGGCGGCAGAGCACCCGGCCGGTGTCCCCGCCCCCGCTATGTCCGGTGCGGACGGAGAGGCCAAGTAAGCCATGCGTTCAAACGTCGTTCTCTGGTGGATCCTCGCCGTCTTCTTCCTGGTGGTCTCGGCCGCCTACACGGTGTGGCACATCCTCGCGTACCCCGAACTCGTCGGTGCGGCAAAGGTGGAGTGGGTCGGTACGATCGCTCTCCTGTTCGTTGCTTTCATGTCGGCGATGGTTGCGGTTTACCTCGACCGCACGTACAAGGCACAGGGTGGCGAGCTGCCCGAAGACATCCTGACCTCTGACATCGATGACGGTGACCCGGAACTCGGCGAGTTCAGCCCGTGGTCCTGGTGGCCGATGGTGCTGGCAGCGTCAGCAGGTGTGTTCCTGGTCGGCATGGCCGTCGGACAGTTCCTGCTCCCGATCGGTGTGGCGATCTTCCTCGTCGCGATCGTCGGATGGGTCTACGAGTACTACCGCGGAAACTTCGCTCGCTGAGCCAGTCCCGCAACACATAGAGAACGCCCCGGAGAATCCTCCGGGGCGTTCTCCATCTGCGCTGGATGCTGCTGCGTGGGGATCGTCCGGGCTCGCCTGCTCTACGACCGCAGGATCACGGGCGGATGCGGATGCGGGGTACACCGGTGAGTGGGTCGATGGGGCGGCGGTGCACACCGTCGTGATCCTCGACGGGGTAACCTTCGCGGACCCAGTACTCGAAGCCGCCGATCATCTCGCGGACGTCGTAGCCGAGCCTGGCGAACTCCAGTGCGCCCTTGGCGCCGGCGTTGCAGCCGGGGCTCCAGCAGTAGACGATCACACGGGCATCGCGGGGGATATCTTGCGGCGCACGCGCCGCGATCTCGCTGTAATGCATGTGGACGGCGCCTGATACGCGTCCCTGCGCCCACGCTTCGTCGGAGCGGACATCGACGACCACGATGTCTTCTCCAGCCTTCTGTGCGGCGTACACGTCGCTGGCGTCGGTCTCGTAGGAGAGCTTGGCAGTGAAGAACTCGGCACGATCGATCATGGCCCCAGCATATTCTCGTGTGACCGCATCGGGCGCGGATGTAACGCAGAAGGCCCCGTCCAAAATGGACAGGGCCTTCTGCGAAGAGGGAGCGGACTATTACTTGTCGCTCTCACCCTTCTTGGGCTTCTTCACCGGGTCAGTCGCGATGACCGAGCTCGGGGTGTTCGGAGTCTCACCGATGTGCGTCTCGGCGTCAGGCTGCAGCGGGGCATCCGGAGCGCCAGCGCGCTCGTGAGCACCCTGGATCTCGGCTGCCTCGGTCTCAGCCATATCGGCGGACACATGGTGCTGGTGGGCGTCAGCAGCCGTGACCTCTGCCTGCGTGAGCGGCGAGAGACGGTCTTCGTAGAACCAGCGAGACATCGAGGAACGCAGGTTCTGCGTCCACGGGATACGTCCCTTGGTGTTGGGGCGCACGACGAGGGGCTCGTAGCCTTCGACGTCGATGAGCTTCCAACGGTCGTACTGGTCGACCGGCTGGTGAACCTCGATGTACTCGCCACCGGGAAGGCGGACGATGCGACCGGACTCGTAGCCGTGCAGAACGATCTCACGGTCCTTCTTCTGCAGCGCGATGCAGATGCGCTTGGTGACGAAGTAGCCGAGGATCGGGCCGACGAACAGCAGCGCCTGCAGCGAGTGGATTACGCCTTCCATCGTGAGGTGGAAGTGCGTCGCCATGAGGTCAGACGATGCAGCGGCCCACATGACTGCGTAGAAGATCACGCCTGCGACACCGATCGCGGTGCGCGTCGCGGCGTTGCGCGGACGCTCGGCGATGTGGTGCTCGCGCTTGTCGCCGGTCACCCAGGCCTCGATGAACGGGTAGATGGCCACGGCAACGATGAACAGCCCGAGGATGACGACCGGAATCAGGATGCCGAACGACCAGGTGTGGTTCAGGAAGACGACGTCCAGGTTCGGCGGTGCGAGGCGCAGCGCGCCATCGGCAAAGCCGATGTACCAGTCAGGCTGCGTTCCCGCAGACACCGGAGAGGGGTCGTAGGGGCCGTAGTTCCAGACCGGGTTGATCTGGAAGAAGGTCGCGATGAGCACGATCGCACCGAAGACGATGAACAGGTAGCCACCCATCTTCGACATGTACACCGGCATCATCGGGAAGCCGACGACGTTGTCGTTCGTGCGGCCGGGGCCGGCGAACTGGGTGTGCTTGTTGACGATCATCAGCATCAGGTGCACGACGATCAGACCGATCACGAGCAGCGGCAGCAGCAGAATGTGCAGCGTGTACAGGCGTCCGACGATGTCGGTGCCCGGGAACTCGCCTCCGAACAGCAGGAAGGAGGTCCACGTGCCGATCAGGGGGAGACCCTTGATCATGCCGTCGATGATGCGCAGACCGTTACCGGAAAGCAGGTCGTCAGGCAGCGAGTAACCGGTGAAGCCCTCAGCCATTGCCAGGATGAACAGCACGAAGCCGATCACCCAGTTCAGCTCGCGGGGCTTGCGGAATGCGCCGGTGAAGAACACGCGGAGCATGTGGATGCCGATTCCAGCGACGAAGACCAGAGCAGCCCAGTGGTGGATCTGACGGACCAGCAGTCCGCCACGCAGGTCGAACGAAATGTGCAGCGTCGACTCGAGTGCGGCCGACATTTCGATGCCTCGCATCGGAGCGTACGCGCCCGTGTAGTGCGTCTCGACCATCGATGCATCGAAGAAGAACGTCAGGAACGATCCGGAGATGAAGACGACGACGAAGCTCCACAGAGCGATCTCGCCGAGCATGAAGGACCAGTGGTCGGGGAAGATCTTCCGACCCAGCTCCTTGATGAAGCCGGAAAGGCTCGTGCGCTCGTCGATGTAGTTCGCGGTCGCTCCGACGAAGCGGCCGCCAAGGGGCGCCTTGTTGTCGTTGTCCTCTTTAGACAGCGTTGCGGTGCTCAATGGCGCTCCCAGAAGCTCGGGCCAACAGGCTCAGTGAAGTCGCTGCGTGCGACGAGATAGCCGTCATCATCGACCGTGATCGGCAGCTGCGGCAGTGGGCGCGCAGCCGGGCCGAAGATGACCTTTGCGTGATCGGTGACGTCGAACTGCGACTGGTGGCAGGGGCACAGCAGATGATGCGTCTGCTGCTCGTAGAGGGCGACCGGGCATCCGACGTGCGTGCACACCTTCGAGTAGGCGACGATTCCGTCGTACGACCAGTCCTTGCGGTCTTCGGCTTCGATGAGCTGCTCCGGGCGGAGACGCATCATCAGCACGATCGCCTTGGCCTTCTCTTCGAGGTAGCCATCGTGGTGGGAGAGCGTGGCAAGGTCCTCGGGGATCACGTGGAAAGCGGATCCCAGCGTGACATCCGCCGCGCGAATCGGTGTGCCGTCGGGGTCGCGGACCAGACGCTGGCCCTTGTCCCACATCGTCTGCTTGAGCAGTGCGACGGGGTCGCCGGCGAGGGGGTCATCAGGCGTGCTGTGCGGTGCGAGACCACGGAACAGGGCTACACCGGGAACGATGGAGGCGACAAGCGCGGCGATCAGCGAGTTGCGGATCATCGTGCGGCGACCGAAGCCGGACTCCTCATTGGCGTCAGCGAAGGCCTGGATGGCCGCTTCACGCGTGGAGTCCTTGCCGCGGGTCGGGTGGCGATACTCGATGTGCTCCTTGTCGCTCATGAGCGCCTTGGACCAGTGAATCGCGCCGATTCCGATGGAAAGCAGAGCCAGGGCGATGCCCAGGCCGATGAAGAGGTTGTTGTTGCGGATCGACGCCAGCGAACCATCTTCGATCGGGAACAGCATGTAGGCGGCGACCGCCCAGATGCTGCCCGCGAGCGACAGATAGAACAGCGTGTAGACGGTGCGTGCCGCGCGCTTCTCTGCCTTCGTGTCCTTGTCTGTCATCCGCTCGCGATGCGGCGGCAGACCCGGATTCTGCACGGGATCGTTGACTGCGACGCCCAGCCCAGGGGAGGGCTGGTAGGCCCTGTCAAGGGCCTGCGAGTCGTCGTCGTGTGCCATGGTGCTCCTCGTACGTTCCTCTTCGATGAATATGCGTCAGTTGGACTTCGCCGTGATCCACACGGTGACAGCGACAAGGCCGCCGATACCGAAGATCCAGATGAACAGACCTTCTGAAACCGGGCCGAGTGAGCCGAGTGTGAAGCCACCGATCTGAACCTCCTGCTGCTGGAAGAGCAGAGCGGAGATGATGTCGCGTTTGTCGGTGTCGGACAGGTTCATGTCGCTGAAGACAGGCATGTTCTGCGGGCCGGTGACCATGGCCGCGTAGATGTGCAGTGCGCTCGTGCCCGCAAGCCCCGGGGCGTACTTGCCCTCTGTGAGGGCACCACCTGCGGCTGCGACGTTGTGGCACATCGCGCAGTTGACGCGGAACAGCTCGGCGCCGTGTGCGACGTCGCCTTCGCCGTCGAGGATTTCATCTGCGGGGTAGGACGGCCCAGGAGCGACGCTCTGGACGTATGACGCCATTGCATCGATCTGGTCGTGCGTGAACTGCACGGGCTTCTGGGGCGCCTGCGGTCCCTGCATCTGCAACGGCATGCGACCAGTTGCCACCTGGAACTCGACGGCCAGCTCGCCGACGCCGTACAGGCTTGGGCCCTCTGGGGTGCCCTGCAGGTCAAGACCATGACAGGTGGCGCAGTTCGCCTGGAACAGTTTCTTGCCGTCGTCGACGGTGAGCTGAGTGCTCGCCGATGTGGGTGTTTCGGTTGCGGCCATCGCTGCCGATGCTCCGGCGTAGATACCGCCGGTGATCAGGAGTCCCGCTCCGATCAGAGCCGCAGCGGCCAGGGGGCTACGGCGTCCGCTTGAGCGACGCTTCTTCTCTCGTGCCATTTCGCAGGTCAGCTCCGCTCTTATTTCAGGAAGTAGATGACGAAGAACAGCACAACCCAGACGACGTCGACGAAGTGCCAGTAGTACGACACGACGATCGAGGAAGTCGCCTCCTTGTGCGTGAAGTTCTTGACCGCGTACGCCCGTCCGATGACGAGGAGGAACGCGATGAGTCCGCCGGTGACGTGGAGGGCGTGGAAGCCCGTGGTGATGTAGAACGCCGATGCGTAGGCGTCAGCCTGAATCGGCAGGCCCTCAGCGACGAGCTGCGCGTACTCCCAGACCTGGCCCGAGACGAAGATCGCGCCGAGGGCGAAGGTGACCCAGAACCACTCGACCATTCCCCAGCCGAAGAGGCGGCGTCGGCCTGCGCCGTTCACCTGGCCCTTCTTGATGCGGTAGGACTGCAGGTCTTCTGCCGCGAACACGCCCATCTGGCATGTCACAGACGAGAAGACGAGGATCGCGGTGTTGACTGCGGCAAACGGAACGTTCAGCAGCTCGGTACGGTCAGCCCACAGTTCTGGTGAGGTACTGCGGAGGGTGAAGTAAATCGCGAACAGTCCCGCGAAGAACATCACCTCGCTGCCGAGCCACACGATGGTGCCGACAGCTACCGGGTTCGGGCGCTTGATCGTTCTTGCCGCCGGGGCATAGGTCGCTGAGGTGGTCACCTCTCCATTATGGCCGATCCGCGAGGGTGATTCTTGCATCGGCGGGCCCCGTTTCGCTGACCCGTGACTTAGGGGACCCTAAGAAGACACTGCGAATTCCCGGTGAATTCAAGGGAAAACAATGAAGTCCCGCCGTTACGCCGGGGCGCGGGGAATTTATTCTCGCCGATAGGATCACTGTCATGGCTGATTCCTTGACCTGGCCCGACGTCCTCACCGCCCTTTTGGAGGGCCGCGACCTCAGCGTGTGGGAGTCGACGTGGGCGATGCGGCAAGTGATGCAGGGCAATGTGTCCGATGCGAAACTCGCCGGTTTCCTCATCGCGCTCCGTGCAAAGGGGGAGACGATCGACGAGGTCGTCGGGTTCCGTGACGCGATCCTCGAATCCGCAGTGCCGCTTCCGGTCTCCTCCAACGTTCTCGACATCGTGGGGACAGGCGGCGATCGCGTGGGCACCGTCAACGTATCGACGACGGCGGCGGTCATCATCGCCGCGACGGGAATCCCCGTCGTCAAGCACGGCAACAGGGCGGCGAGCTCAGCATCCGGTTCTTCAGATGTGCTCGGAGCGCTCGGCTTGCAGCTGTCCCTCTCGCCCGATGACGTCGCATCCGTGCTTGACCGAACCGGCATCACGTTCGCATGGGCCGCAGCATTCCACCCCGGGTTCAAGCACGCGGGCGCTGCCCGTGCGGAACTCGGCGTCCCGACCGTATTCAACATGCTGGGGCCACTCTGCAACCCCGCGCGCGCCGAAGCGAACGCGGTAGGCGTCGCGCAGCTCGAGCGCGTTCCGCTCATCACCGGAGTGTTCCGCACCCGTGGCGCCACTGCACTGGTGTTCCGCGGCGACGACGGTCTGGATGAACTGACCACCACCGGCCACAGCCGTATCTGGGAGGTCTCGCGCGGCGACATCCACGAGCATGACCTCGACCCCCGTGATCTCGGCATCCCGACAGCAGAACTCGCCGACCTGATCGGCGGCTCCCCCGAATACAACGCAGGGGTGCTGCGTGACACGCTTGCCGGCACCAAGGGGGCTGTACGCGACATCGTGCTGCTCAACGCTGCTGCCGGCATCGTCGCGTTCGAGCTGTCGCAGGACGCGACGCAGGTGACGCGCCCGATCCTCGAGCGTCTCGGCGAAGCGTTCGAACGTGCAGAAGCCGCAGTCGACGACGGCAGTGCAGCGGCGAAGCTCGTTGCCTGGGTCGACGCGACGCGCGAGCTCGCCACTGCTTGAGATGACATGGATCCGGTAGCCGCGCTGCTCGAGATCGCGTCCCTGCTCGAGCGCGAACGCGCCTCCCGCTACCGGGCGAAAGCCTTCCGGCAGGCTGCCGAGACTCTGAGATCTCTTCCGGCCGAGGTGCGCACTGACCCCACGCGCTTGCGGGCGGCCAAAGGCATCGGTGCTTCGACGTTCGCGGTGATTCAGCAGGCACTCGACGGGGCGGTGCCGGAGTATCTCGTCGACCTGCGAGGCGACGTGGAGCCCGAACGCACGTCTGCGCTGCATGCGAAGCTGCGTGGAGACCTGCATTCGCACACCGAATGGTCTGACGGCACGACTCCGATAAGTGCGATGGCGGATGCTGCGCGGGCACTCGGACACGAGTATCTGGCGGTGACCGATCACTCCCCGCGGCTCCGCGTGGCGCGTGGACTCTCCGCGGAGCGACTCCGCGAACAGATCCCGCTCGTGCGGGCGGAATCCACGCCGGGACTCTCCATGCTCGCTGGCATCGAGGTGGACATTCTCGAAGACGGCGCGCTCGATCAGGAAGATGACCTCCTTGCCGAGCTCGACATCGTCGTGGCATCCGTTCATTCCGCGCTGCGCATGGAGTCTCGTGCGATGACTGCGCGCATGATCGCGGCAGTGTTGAATCCGCGCGTGAACGTGCTCGGCCACTGCACCGGTCGGCTTGTGCAGGGGGAGCGCGGCACGCGCCCCCCGTCGCAGTTCGATCCGCGGGCGGTCTTCGAGGCCTGTGCGGAGAATGGCGTCGCTGTCGAGATCAACTCGCGTCCAGAGCGTCAGGATCCGCCTGATGAGCTCATTGCGATCGCCATGGAGGCCGGCTGTCTGTTCTCGATCGATTCGGATGCCCATGCGCCAGGCCAACTGTCATTGATCGACCACGGTGCAGAGCGGGCGGAGAAAGCAGGCGTGCCCGCAGAGCGCATCGTCACCACATGGGGACTTGATCGATTGAGGGCCTGGGCGGAGTGAGTCAGCTGCCGCCTCGGGGGCTGCTGAGAGCGGCGATGGCACGTTGCATGGAGCCGCCGAGGTTCCACTGCTCGGCAAGTGCGGCCGCGGCAGCCGCTTTCTCGAAGTCGAGAGGATGCACGGGCGTTGTCGGCGGCACGATGTCGAGACCGCGTGCGACCTCGACGACAGTGGGCGCGACATCAAGGTATGCCGATGCGTCGAGGATCTTGGACTGAATGCGCGCGCTCATGCCTTCGCCGGCTGTTGCAGCTGCGCGGATGCTCTCGAGATCGCCGTGCGTCTGCAGAAGCGTCGCGGCGGTTTTCTCTCCGACTCCGGCGACACCGGGCAGTCCGTCTGACGCGTCGCCGCGCATTGTGGCGAAATCGACGTACTGCGAGGGGAGCACTCCGTACTTGGCGACCACGGTCTCGTCTGTCATGACTTCGAGGTTGCTCATGCCGCGTGCGGTGTAGATGAGGCGGATACCGCGACCATCGTCGATCAGCTGAAAGAGGTCGCGATCACCCGTGACGATGTCGACAGGCATGGTGGCGCGGCTTGCGAGAGTGCCGATCACATCGTCTGCCTCATGGTTCGCGACGCCGATGATCGGGATGCCGAGGGCGGTCAGCGTCTGACGGATGAGGGGGATCTGCGCTTCGAGCGGGTCGGGCACTTCTTCGATGTCGGGCCCTGCTTCGACGACTTCGACGACGCGGTGCGTCTTATAGCTCGGAATCAGATCGACGCGCCACTGCGGACGCCAGTCGTCATCCCAGCACGCGACGATGTGCGTGGGTTCGTAGAGCGTGACGAGCTTGGCAATGATGTCGAGCAGGCCGCGCGCTGCATTGACCGACGAGCCGTCGGGTGCTTTGACCTTGTCGGGAACACCGTAGAAGGCCCGAAAGTAGAGGGACGCGGTATCGAGGAGCATCAGCTTGTCGCTCATGGAGTCAGCTTGTCACACGGCGTCGACATCGTGATCGTCTCGTCGATCAGCAGCCGGGGGAGTGCGGCGCCTCGGCGCAGGTGAACGCCACCAGTGCGGTGTGCGCCTCGAAGATGCGGATCTCCTGGGGAGCTCCATTCGCGGTCACTTGGCCGGTGACCGGGAACCAGCCGGTGCCGAAGTCGACCTCCGCGCTGTATCGAACATTGACCTGCGCGATGTACGTGCCGCGCTCCCGGTAGGCGTGGCTCGTATCGGTCGGCGTGAACTGGACCTGGGCGAGATCGGCCCAGGTAGCTCCTCCCGTCGAGCTGGTTGAGGTGGCGCCGTCGCCGTAGATGAAGTCGTAGGCAGCGGGAGTGAACCGCACCGAGAGCGGGAAGCCGAACAGTTCACCTGCGACAGTCTGCGTCGAGGCCGCGGTCACGAAGTTGGTGGGAAGCCCTGCAACACCGACATTGTTCGGTTCACCGGTCAGCACTGAGCCGGCCGGGGCGAATCGCACGAGATCTGTGATCGTCACGGGCGGGATGCCGGGATCTTCGTCTTCCTCCTCGTTCTCCGCAATCGGGTCGAAGCAGTTCTTGTCGGACTCCCAGTCATCAAGACACGTGTCGAGATCGGAGGGCCCCTGCGGAGTCCCAGGATCGGTCGGAACCTGCCAATCGTCAGGTCCCGTCTCGGTGCCGTCGGTGCCACCGGTTTCGTGAGTGCCATCGATGATGATGTCCGTGCCCGTGTTATCAACGCCACAGTTCCCAAGCTCCTCCTGCCATTGAGGGCAAGCATTACTTGAGGCGACCGTCGTAGGAAAAGCGATCAGGCTCCCGAGTATCAGTGCGCTTAGGACACGCATGCTTCGTCCTCGACTGCCTGAGACTCTGCGAGCAAGAGTTCAGATCCGGCGATTTCAAGCGTCAGTTCCACTGCGGAGAAATCTGGACGATCTGGCGAGACAAGAGATCTCCCTCCAGCATCGAGTACTTCGACGTCGCTGAGGTCCTTGCAGACGCGCACCGTCACCGTGGAGTTGTCCATATCGACGCCGTGCACCCACACAATTGATGCCTGCCCAGATCGCACTGCTCCCGTGGCATGCAGCTCAGAGAGCCCTTCGCGTTCACTCGACTGATACGTCCCTGTTGTGAACGAGTCCAGCGGATCGAAAGACGAAGGGTCACTGAAGTCCACGCGGTTGTACGCGTCGTTGTAGGCGCGATAAACCTCTTCCGCCGCGGCAAAGGCCTCGTCCTCGCTGGCAAACGCGGCCGTAGGAGTGGGTGAGGGGGCAGGGCCGGGCGAGCAAGCGCTCAGCATCGCTCCGGCCACGGCCAGCACTGCCAGCATCCGAACTCGGCCGGTCTTCGTTCGCAGGATCGTCACCCGTTCACGCTAACGTGATGCAGCAGAATGCCGCCGGAGTTATCCACAGCACGAGATAGTGCGATTCTCTGATATTCTGAAGTGTCACTCTTGGCGTGTACATACGCGCGCTTGAGCGATACCCAACAACAATCCATTCGCTTCTTCATCGCGATCGCACGTGCACGCGTCGGAGCAGCCTGAGTTTCCACCCACAAGGACAACCCACTACATGACTACCGCAACGACCGCCCCGGCCACCAAGCAGGTCGCCATCAATGACATCGGATCTGCTGAGGACTTCCTGGCCGCGGTCGAGAAGACGCTGAAGTTCTTCAACGACGGCGACATCATCGAAGGCACGATCGTCAAGATCGACCGCGATGAGGTTCTGCTCGACGTCGGATACAAGACCGAGGGTGTCATCCCCTCCCGCGAACTTTCCATCAAGCACGATGTCGACCCGAACGAGGTCGTCAAGGTCGGCGACGAGGTCGAGGCTCTTGTTCTCCAGAAGGAGGACAAGGAAGGCCGTCTGATCCTGTCCAAGAAGCGTGCACAGTACGAGCGCGCTTGGGGCGACGTCGAGAAGATCAAGGAAGACGACGGCGTCGTCACCGGTACGGTCATCGAGGTCGTCAAGGGTGGACTCATCGTCGACATCGGCCTTCGTGGCTTCCTGCCGGCATCGCTCATCGAGCTGCGCCGCGTCCGCGACCTGACCCCGTACCTGGGTCAGGAGATCGAGGCGAAGATCCTCGAGCTCGACAAGAACCGCAACAACGTGGTTCTCTCGCGCCGCGCACTGCTTGAGCAGACGCAGTCCGAGTCGCGCTCGAACTTCCTCAACAACCTGCACAAGGGCCAGGTCCGCAAGGGCCAGGTTTCGTCGATCGTCAACTTCGGTGCGTTCGTCGACCTTGGCGGCGTCGACGGTCTCGTCCACGTCTCCGAGCTGTCTTGGAAGCACATCGAGCACGCCTCTGAGGTCGTCGAGGTTGGCCAGGAGGTCACCGTCGAGATCCTTGAGGTCGACCTCGACCGCGAGCGCGTCTCCCTGTCGCTCAAGGCGACGCAGGAGGACCCGTGGCAGGTCTTCGCCCGCACCCACGCGATCGGCCAGATCGCCGCGGGTAAGGTCACCAAGCTCGTCCCGTTCGGTGCGTTCGTCCGCGTTGCAGACGGCATCGAGGGCCTCGTGCACATCTCCGAGCTCTCCAGCAAGCACGTCGAGCTGGCTGAGCAGGTCGTGTCCGTCGGCGAAGAGGTCTTCGTCAAGGTCATCGACATCGACCTCGAGCGTCGTCGCATCTCGCTGTCGCTCAAGCAGGCCAACGAGTCGGTTGACCCCAACGGCACCGAGTTCGACCCGGCCCTGTACGGCATGCTCGCCGAGTACGACGACAACGGCGAGTACAAGTACCCCGAGGGCTTCGACCCCGAGACCGGTGCGTGGAAGGACGGCTTCGACGCACAGCGCGAGGCCTGGGAGCAGGAGTACGCTGCAGCCCAGACGCGCTGGGAAGCTCACAAGGCTGCCGTCATCAAGGCCGCAGAGGCCGAGGCTGCTGCGGGCGACGACTTCGGCGCTGCCGCAGGTCAGTCGTTCACGAGCGACGTTTCGGGTGCTGGCACCCTTGCTGACGACGAGGCTCTCGCGGCTCTCCGCGAGAAGCTCTCGGGCGGCAACGCGTAAGCACGTTTCACTGAAACGGGCCGTCATCCTTCGGGGTGGCGGCCCGTTTCGCGTGTGACGGAAGGTTACGACTCGACTCGCCTCGCGCTCCCCGCTCCTCAACGATGGGGAGATGACTTCCGCACTGCTCGCGTCACAGATGTCAGAGGCGAGACTCGTCGAGGAACGCACCTACCCGCCGTCTGCGGAGTTCCGCGCCCAGGCGAACGTCACCGACGAGATCTATTCGCAGGCGGATGCTGACCCGATCGCTTTCTGGGAAGACGCCGCCCGACGGTTGGACTGGGCGACCCCGTGGCACACGGCCCTGGACTGGCAGCCGCCGACCGACAACACGATCCCCTCGGCACGATGGTTCGATGGCGGAACGCTGAACGTCGCGTACAACTGCGTCGATCGGCACGTCGAAGCGGGGCGCGGGAACAAGGTCGCGCTTCACTTCGAGGGAGAACCGGGTGACCGCACGGCCGTGACCTACGCCGATCTACAGCGCAGGGTTTCGCAGGCCGCCAATGCGCTGACTGCTCTCGGCATCGTGCCGGGCGACCGCGTCGTCGTGTACCTGCCGGTGCTTATCGAGACGGTGGTGATCGCGCTCGCGTGTGCGCGCATCGGCGCGGTGCACTCTCTTGTCTTCGGCGGTTTCTCCGCCGAGGCAGTGCGATTCCGGCTCTTCGACACCGGCGCGAAGCTGCTGGTGACCAGTGACGGGCAGCACCGGCGAGGTGCGGCAGTTGAGGTGAAGTCCGCCGCCGACATCGCGGCTGCTGATCTGCCGGACCTCGAACATGTCCTCGTCGTCCGCCGGACCGGACAGAACGTGGCCTGGACCGAGGGCCGCGACCTCTGGTGGCACGACGTCGTCGACACCGCCGATGAGAGTCATGAGGCGCAGCCCTTCGCGGCAGAGCATCCACTCTTCATCATCTACACGTCCGGTACCACCGGCAAGCCGAAGGGCCTCGTCCACACCTCCGGCGGCTACCTCTCCCACGCGAGCTGGGCGCACTGGGCCCATTTTGATTCGAAACCCGACGATGTGCATTGGTGCACTGCCGACCTCGCGTGGGTGACCGCGCATACGTACGAGATCTACGGGCCGCTCTCGAACGGGCTCACCCAGGTGATCTACGAGGGAACTCCTGACAGCCCGCACCGCGCGCGGCACCTCGAAATCATCGAGCGCTACGGGGTGACGGTCTATTACACCGCTCCCACCCTGATCCGCACGTTCATGACCTGGTTCGGCGAAGAGCTTCCCGCAGAGCACGACCTGTCCAGCATCCGCCTGCTCGGCACCGTCGGCGAGGCGATCAACCCCGAAGCCTGGGTCTGGTTCCGCCGCACTTTCGGGCGGGATGAGCTTCCCATCATCGATACGTGGTGGCAGTCCGAGACGGGAGCTGCGATGATCGTGCCGCTTCCAGGGGCGACCACGCTCAAGCCCGGATCTGCGACCGTCGCGCTGCCGGGCATCGACATCGCCGTCGTCGACGAGAACGGCGACGAGACGGCCGCGGGACGATCCGGCACTCTCGTGGTCAGGCGGCCCTGGCCCGGAATGGCACGCACGGTGTGGGGAGATCCGCAACGGTACCGCGACTCCTACTGGTCCGACTACGCCGGAAAAGGCGAGTACGGCGGATACTACGTCGCAGGCGACGGAGCCACGCGAGATGCCGACGGGCACGTGTGGATCCTGGGGCGCCTCGATGACGTCGTGAACGTCTCCGGACACCGCCTCTCGACGATTGAGATCGAGTCTGCGCTGGTCGCCGACCCCTCCGTGGGGGAGGCCGGCACAGCCGGAGTCTCCGATGCGCTCACCGGACAGTCGGTCGTCGCGTTCGTGACGCCGTCAGGACACGGCGAGATCGCGGCATCCGCTCTGCGCGACCGTGTCGCCCGTGAGATCGGACCCGTTGCCAAACCACGCCATATCGTCGTCGTTCCCGACCTGCCCAAGACCCGCTCGGGAAAGATCTTGCGCAGGCTTCTCGCGCAGCTGTGGGAAGCCGAACAGGACCGCCGCGCCGGGCGAGAACCGCAGGAGCGAGGCGACACGACCTCTCTCCAGAATCCGGATGCCGTCGACGGCATCGCGGCGGCTCTCGCGGCCTTTTAGACCTCGACTCGATACTCGACTGAAGGAAGTCATGACGGAAGAACACCGCTTCGGGTTCCGCACCCGCGCGCTCCACGCCGGAGGAACACCGGATGCCGCGACCGGCGCGCGCGCCGTACCGATCTACCAGACCACCTCGTTCGTCTTCGATGACGCGAAGGATGCCGGAAACCTCTTCGCCCTGCAGAAGTACGGCAACATCTACTCCCGCATCGGAAACCCCACCGTCGCAGCCCTCGAAGAGCGCCTCGCCTCGCTCGAGGGCGGGATCGGTGCAGTGGCGACAGCATCCGGCATGAGCGCGGAGTTCATCACCTTCGCAGCCCTGGTGGGTGCGGGCGACCATGTCGTGGCATCCGCACAGCTCTACGGCGGCACGGTGACGCAGCTCGATGTCACCCTGCGCCGCTTCGGGGTCGAGACGACGTTCGTCCCATCCACGGATCCGGCGGACTTTGCCGCGGCGATCCGGCCCGAGACCAAGGTCGTCTATGTCGAGATGATCGGCAACCCCTCCGGAGAGATCGCCGATATCGAGGGGCTTGCTGCCGTCGCCCATGCCGCGGGCGTGCCGCTCGTCGTCGACGCGACCCTCGCGACGCCGTATCTTGCCCGTCCTCTCGAGCACGGTGCAGACATCGTCATCCACTCGGTCACGAAGTTCCTCGGCGGTCACGGCACGACTCTCGGCGGCATTGTCATCGAGAAGGGGACATTCGACTGGGGCAACGGAAAGTTCCCGCAGATGACCGAGCCGGTCGCCTCTTACGGCGGCATCAAATGGTGGGACAACTTCGGCGAGTACGGATTCCTCACAAAGCTGCGCTCCGAACAGCTGCGCGACATCGGTCCTGCGCTCAGCCCGCAGTCCGCATTCAACCTGCTGCAGGGCGTCGAGACGCTGCCGCAGCGCATCGATGCGCACCTCGAGAACGCGCGCATCGTCGCGGAATGGCTCGAGTCCGACCCTCGCATCTCGTATGTGACCTGGGCGGGACTCGAATCGCATCCGCATCATGAACGCGCGGCGAAGTACCTGCCGCTCGGCCCCGGATCGGTCTTCGCCTTCGGTGTCGCAGCCGACGACGGTCGCGCCGCAGGGGAGACGCTGATCGAGAACCTCCAGCTCGCCTCGCACCTCGCGAACATCGGTGACGCTCGCACGCTCGTGATCCACCCCGCATCGACCACGCACCGCCAGCTCTCAGCCGAGCAACTCGTCGCTGCAGGAGCGCCCGCCGACCTCATCCGGATCTCGGTGGGATTGGAAGACGCGGACGACATCATCTGGGACCTCGATCAGGCCCTCACCGCAGCGACAGGAGCCACACGATGAGCACGAACGACGCATGTGAGTTCACGCCGCCGGCCGCAGCTGTCGCGTGCGAGCTCCCGCCGGTGACCCCGGCTGCGGGTGCCTGGACGAGTCCTAGCCAGCAGGAGAGGTTCGCTCTGCTACGGCGATCGCGCTCGATCGCCATCGTCGGCGCATCGAGCAATCCCGCGCGTGCGTCGTACTTCGTCGGGACCTACCTGCTGTCGAGCTCGCCGTACGATGTGTACTTCGTGAACCCGATGGCCGACGAGATCCTCGGACAACCCGCATACAGGTCGATTTCTGATCTGCCGGTGGTGCCGGACATCGTTGACGTGTTCCGCAAGCACGATGACCTTCCCGGCGTGGCGCAAGAAGCGGTCGACGCCGGCGCGAAGGCTCTGTGGCTGCAGCTCGGCTCCTGGAATGAGGAGGCTGCTGCAATAGCCGAATCCGCAGGACTCTCGGTCGTCATGGACCGCTGCATCAAGATCGAGCACGCCCGGTTCCACGGCGGACTGCACCTCGCAGGCTTCGACACCGGAGTGATCAGCGCCAAACGACAGCTGCTCGCGCGCTGAGCTGCGCCGGCGCTCATGCCAGGATGGACGCATGCCACTCATCGCCTTGACCGGCGGCATCGCCTCCGGGAAATCCACGATCGCGCGCCGGCTGCAGGAGCACGGTGCGGTCATCATCGACGCGGACCAGATCGTCCGCGACGTGCAGGCGCCGGGTTCGCCTGTGCTGAGCGCGATCGCCGAGGCTTTCGGCAGCGACATGATCGATTCCTCCGGGGCACTCGATCGCGCGGCGCTCGGAGCACTGGTATTCGGAAACCCGGATGCCCTGACGAAGCTGAACGCGATCGTGCACCCCGCGGTGCACGCGGAGTCTCAGAGCCGGTTCGAAGCGACAGAACCTGATGCGTTCGTCGTGTACGACGTGCCGCTGCTGGTAGAGGCGAGAGTCGACGACCCGTGGGACACGATCATCGTCGCCCACGCACCCGTGTCGGAACGCCTGCGGCGCCTCGTCGAGTTACGGGGGATGGAACCGGACGCCGCGCAGGACAGAATCGACGCGCAGGTCTCCGATGAGGCGCGTCTCGCGATCGCGGACGTCGTGATCGACACGTCCGGAACCATGGAGCACACTCTCGATCAGACGGATGCCGTCTGGACGAAGCTCACTCGTCCGTAGCGCTCGTTTCGGCGCGCCGCTTGCGTCGTCGGCGACGGAACAGCATGACCACGGTCACGATGAGGCCGATGAGAAGCAGCCCCGCGAGCACGGGAACGATGATGGCGAGCGCGGCGAGCAGGAACGATGCGCCATTCTCTGCGGTGCTCAGCACGGGTGCTGCGAGCCCACCGGTCACGGCGTTCGCGGCGACCCGGCCGGTTGCTTTTGTGACATGCACGATGAGCGCGATTACGATCCCGGTGACGATCGGCACCCATGTGTTCTGCGAGAAGAAAGCGGCGGGATCGTCCACGGCGACGGTCTGCGCGCTCGCCCCCGCGCCGAACACGATGCCGCCGGAAGCCGGGCGGAGCACGCTCTGGACGATGTCGTTGACCGAATCGAGCGCGGGTATCTTGTCGGCGACGATCTCGAGGACCAGCAGCGCGCCGAGAATCCAGAGCGCGATGTCGCTGCCGATCCACGACCACCCCGCCGGGAGGTTCACCGCGGGAAGGAAGCGGTCGGCCAGCCCCAGCAGGAACAGCGGCATCCAGGCATTGAGACCAGCGGATGCCGCAAGACTGGAGCCGATCAGGAACTCGATCACGGCCCCACTCTACGACGCGGCCCCAATGTCGGATGCTCCGCTTACGCTGGATTCATGCAAACCACCCGCAGCGTCCGTCCGTTCGAAGTGGTCAGCGAATACATGCCCGCCGGTGACCAGCCGAAGGCGATCGCCGACCTTGCCGCGCGGATCAACGCGGGTGAGACCGACGTCGTCCTTCTGGGTGCGACTGGTACCGGAAAATCGGCGACCACTGCCTGGCTGATCGAGCAGGTGCAGCGTCCGACCCTGGTGATGGCGCACAACAAGACCCTTGCTGCGCAGTTGGCGAACGAGTTCCGCGAGCTCATGCCCAACAACGCTGTCGAGTACTTCGTCTCGTATTACGACTACTACCAGCCCGAGGCGTATGTACCGCAGACCGATACCTTCATCGAGAAGGACTCATCGATCAACGCCGAGGTCGAGCGCTTGCGTCACTCGACGACGAACTCGCTGCTGAGCCGTCGCGATGTCGTGGTGGTGTCGACGGTGTCCTGCATCTACGGCCTCGGTGCTCCAGAAGAGTACCTGCGTGCGATGGTGGCGCTGCAGGTGGGTGAGAGATACGACCGCGATGCGCTGATCCGACAGTTCATCGCAATGCAGTACAACCGCAATGACGTCGACTTCTCGCGCGGCAACTTCCGCGTGCGCGGCGACACGATCGAGATCATCCCGGTCTACGAAGAGCACGCGATTCGCATCGAACTGTTCGGAGACGAGATCGAAGGGCTCTATTCGCTGCATCCGCTCACCGGCGACGTGATCGAGAAGCTCGATGCGGTGCCGATCTTCCCCGCGTCGCACTACGTGGCCGGTACTGACGTCATCCAGCGCGCGATCGGCACGATCGAGGCAGAGCTCGCCGAGCGGCTGGCGGAGTTCGAGAGGCAGGGCAAGCTGCTCGAAGCGCAGCGGCTGCGCATGCGCACCACGTTCGATCTCGAGATGCTTCAGCAGCTCGGGTTCTGCTCGGGAATCGAGAACTATTCACGCCATCTCGACGGCCGGCAGTCGGGGGAGCCGCCGCACACGCTGTTGGACTTCTTCCCCGATGACTTCCTGCTCGTGATCGACGAGTCACACGTCACCGTGCCGCAGATCGGTGCGATGTACGAGGGTGATGCATCACGAAAGCGCACGCTCGTCGATCACGGCTTCCGTCTGCCGAGCGCCATGGACAACAGGCCGCTGAGATTCGATGAGTTCAAGAACCGGATCGGCCAGACCGTGTATCTCTCGGCGACGCCGGGCAAGTACGAGATGGGGATCGCTGACGGCATCGTCGAACAGATCATTCGTCCGACTGGCCTGGTCGATCCCGAGATCATCGTCAAGCCGTCCAAGGGACAGATCGACGATCTGCTGGAAGAGATCCGGATTCGTGTCGAGAAGGACGAGCGTGTGCTCGTGACGACTCTGACGAAGAAAATGGCTGAAGAGCTGACCGACTTCCTCGGCGAACACGGCGTGCGCGTGAGGTATCTACACTCCGACGTCGACACGCTGCGTCGAGTCGAACTCCTCAGCGAGCTGCGGTCCGGTATCTACGACGTGCTTGTCGGCATCAACCTGCTGCGTGAGGGACTCGACCTGCCCGAAGTGTCGCTCGTGGCGATCTTGGACGCCGATAAGGAAGGGTTCCTGCGCTCTGGGACCTCGCTCATCCAGACGATCGGTCGTGCCGCGCGAAATGTCTCCGGCGAGGTGCACATGTACGCCGACAACATGACTGACTCGATGGCCAAGGCGATCGATGAGACCGATCGTCGCCGTGAGAAGCAGGTCGCGTACAACAAGGAGCACGGCATCGATCCGCAGCCACTGCGCAAGAGGATCGCTGACATCACCGACGTGCTCGCACGCGAAGCATCCGATACGCAGGAGATGCTCCGAGGCAAGGGGAATAGCAAGTCAGGCAAGGGCAAGAGCCCCACTCCTCGCCTTCGCCGCGAGGGCATCGCCGCAGAGGGCGCGGAACAGCTCGAATCGACGATCGACGATCTGACCGCGCAGATGCTCGCCGCAGCCGCAGAACTGAAGTTCGAACTCGCCGGGCGGCTGCGTGACGAAGTGCAAGACCTCAAAAAGGAGCTGCGGGCGATGGAGCGAGCGGGGCACGCGTGAGCGTGAGGGGGTCGAGTACGGACGCTGCCGCCACTGAACTGGCCGACCGGGTTCGCGCGCTGCTGATGTCCGAGCCAGGGCTGGAAGAGAAGCGGATGTTCGGCACTCGAGCGTTCCTGCTCGGCGGTCGGATTCTCGTCGGCGCGCGCAAGGGGGGCACTCTTCTTGTGCGTGTCACCGATGAACAGGGCACCGCGCTGCTGACCGAAGCGGGCGTCAGCATCGCTGTGATGGGCGCCAAAACCATGGGTCCCAGTTGGCTCGACGTGGCCCCGACAGCTCTGGAAGACGACGAGTCACTGATGTTCTGGGTTGATGCTGCGAGGGAGAGCGCGCAGTACTGACCCTGTCACCGAGGGCAGTGCATAAGCGGCTTCGGCCCGGTGCGGTCGATCACGTGCTCAGTCATCGCGTGGCCGCAGAGGGGGCAGGCCCGCTCCGCACGCTGTGCGGCGGTCGGCGGAGGAGTCGCCTCGTAGGGGCCGACAGCCGCAGGGCCTGCCAGCTTGATCAGATTGGTGTTGAACCACCTGTACAGACCACCTGCCTCGCGGATGCGGGTGCGCAACGGGGCTCGTTCTGAACCGTTCTCCATGTCGCCGTTCTCCATGATCATTAGTGTACTAACGATTAGTGTATAGCTATAATCAGAACGTGACCACGACCGATGACATGCTCAAGCTCGAGAACCAGCTGTGCTTCGCGCTGGTCACGGCAGCACGCAATGTCGTGGCGATCTACCGGCCCATTCTTGAGCCGCTCGGCCTCACGCATCCGCAGTATCTCGTCATGCTCGCGCTTTGGGACCGGTCGCCGCGCTCATTGAACGACCTTGCCGCAGACCTCGCTCTCGACCCTGCGACGGCATCCCCGCTCGTCAAGAGGTTGGAGAATGACGGGCTGATTGCTCGCACCCGCAGCAAAGAGGATGAGCGACGGCTCGACATCCAGCTGACGGATGCCGGACGGGCGCTGCGCGATCGAGCTGTTGATGTCCCACGCCAGGTGATGGCGGCTGTGCACATGGACTTGGAACAGATCGCCGCGCTTCGTGATGGGTTATCCCCATTTGCCGGCCGCGTCCCCGAATGACCGGCACCGCGCCATAGTCTGAAAGACATGTCGTCGCCGCTCCTGTCTTCCGGATGGTGCGGGATATGAGGCGGGGCATCGCCATTATGAGCCTGGTGGGTCTGTTCGTCGTCGTGATGGTTGCCGCGGCGGTGCAGGGAACGCCAACGATCGAACCGTTCGACACACAGCCGATCAACGATTCTCCGCCCGTGATCCCCCTTCCGACGAGCACGCCGAGCGGTACGCCGACGCCGCAGCCCATCAATGATGTGATGACGGCAGTCATCGGCATGGTCCTCCTCATCCTTGGCGCTGTGATTCTCCTCGCGCTCGGAGTTGTGCTGGTGCGGGCCCTGATCCGCGCCTGGCTCAACCGACCGCTCGCGATTCGCAGCGGTGACGAGGTGGCGTACGAGCTGAGCGCGCAGGATGTTCCGCAGGACGAGGAAGCGGCGGCCCCGGTGATCCGGCGCGGGATCGAAGGTGCGCTGCGCGCGGTCGACGAGCGCCCGCAGCCGACCGATGCGATCATCGCGGCGTGGGTTGGGCTCGAAGAGAGCGCGGCCGATGCCAATCTCACTCGTGGGGTGAGCGAGACACCGTCGGAGTTCACGCTGCGCATCATCACGCGCCGAGCGGGAATCGGTTCTGCCGCGCAGGAGCTGCTTGAGCTGTATGAGCGTGTCAGGTTCGGCGGGCATGTGGCAGATGAGGATGACCGCACAGTTGCCCGTAGGGCCCTCCGTGCGATCGAGGAGGGCTGGCGATGACGCGCGGTCGGATCATCGCAGCGATAGCGGTCGCGGCAGGCGCGGCTCTGATCCTGCTGTTCGGTCTCCGGGTTGAACCGGTCTTCGCGTTCTCGTGGGCCGCGATCGCCGGGGTGATCGTTGTCAGCACGCAGCTCGTGATCCCCGAGGACGCGCGGGTCGACGCTCCGGACATTCCGATACGCAGGGAACAGCGCGGCACTGATGTCTCTCGTATGGCATGGTCTTTGAACCCTCGCACCCGTGAAGCCGGTGAACTCGCGACCAGGCGCGTGCGCGGTGTGCTCGGACGGCGGCTGCTGCGAAGTGGTCTGAATATCGACGAGCCCATGCATCGAGCACAGATCAATGCGCTCATCGGCGACGGACTCTGGGATCGGCTCTCCGGGCCGGGTACGAAGATTCAGGATGTTGAGCGAGCACTGACGGTCATTGACTCGCTCGCCGCGAACAAGGAGAAGCAATGACGCAGGACACTTCCATCGCAGAAATCGGTGCCGAGATTCTCGCGGCGGTCCGCACTGTCGTCGTCGGTATGGACGATCCCCTTGAGATCGCGCTGGCGACCATCCTCGCCGGTGGCCACGTGCTGCTCGAGGACGTGCCCGGTCTCGGGAAGACTGTCGCCGCACGGAGCCTGGCATCAGCACTCGGCCTCGATTTCCGGCGCCTGCAGTGCACCCCGGACATGCTCCCGGGAGACGTGACCGGATCTTATGTGTATGCCCCCGATACCGGTGAGTTCGTGTTCCGCCCAGGGCCGATCTTCGCGGGATTGCTGCTGGCCGACGAGATCAACCGCACCACTCCGAAAACTCAGTCGGCGATGCTTGAAGCGATGGCCGAGCGGCAGGTGACTGTCGAGGGGAACAGCTTCGCCCTGCCCACGCCGTTCCATATCATCGCCACCTCGAACCCGATCGAGTACGAGGGGACGTACGCGTTGCCCGAGGCTCAACTGGATCGGTTCATGGTGCGCCTCGCCGTCGGATATCAGGAGACCGAAGGCGAGACGCAGATTCTGCTGAACCGAATGGCCCGCCAACAGGAGGCCACCCACGTCGAGCCCGTGATCGATGCCGCGCGACTTCTCGATGTTCAGCGAGCGGTCGAAGCGATCCACGTCCACCCGGATATTGCGCGCTACTGCGTCGAGATCGCACGCGCTACGCGGCACGCGCAGAACGTCGCGGTCGGCGCGTCGCCCCGTGGATCGCTCGGACTCTTGCTGCTCGGCCGAGCCCTCGCGGCACTCGACGGTCGAGACTTCGTCAGGCCGGATGACATCAAGCGGATCTCGGTGCCCGTACTCGCCCATCGCTTGACGCTCACCCCGCAAGCCTGGGCACAGGGCGTCAGCGCGGAGCAGATCGTCCGGAACGTCGTCGCGCTGGTGCCCGTGCCGCCGACGGTGGGCGTCCCCGCGTGACCAGTCGCGGTGTGCGCGGCCGCTGGGGTCCCGGAGTCGTTCTCGGCTTCCTTGCAGCGATAGCGCTCGCCAGTGCAGGCCTCGTCTTCTCACGTGCTGACATCGTCGCCATGGGGCTCCCGTTGGCGATTCTCAGCGTTGTGGCCGTCTGCCGTCGCCAAGATGTCGAAGGCGTCGAGATCGAGCTCATCAGCATTCCCGATGCGGAAGACGACGGGATGCTGCGCACAGATGTGCGCGTTACCGGCGAAGCTGAGCTCGCTCAGCTCGTGGTCGTTCAGTCAGAGCGGCGCACGCGGCGGCTGATCGTCCCTGCGAATGGGGCGGTGGTGACCTCGCTCAGTCGCTCATTGCACTCAGGGCCGGTCGCTGCTGTACGGGCCGCTGCAAGGGGAGCGGATGCTGGTGGTGCGATCCTCGGACCGTCGACTGCGGTGGTCGAAGGGATCCGCAACATCGCGCCTCTGTCGGCGAAACTGCCGAAATTGCCGTTATCTCTCCGGCTCACCGGCACTCACGGCAGTCATGAGGGTAGGCGACTCGGACAGGGCGGCGACTTTCGAGACATTCACCAGTTCGTCCAGGGGGATGAGTTGCGTCGGGTCGATTGGAAGGCGACGGCTCGTATGGCACGTCGCCCCGGCGATCTGATGGTGCGCAGGACGAACACGCTCAGCGACGCGACCATGGTCATCGCGATGGATACCGCAGACGATCTGGGCACGGTCGTGGCGACGTGGGGGAGCGGGGACCTCGTCCGCAGCGGAGTCACGTCCCTTGACCGTTCGCGTCATGCTGCCCGGTCGATCGCAGCGGCAGCGATTGCCGGGGGTGACCGCGTCGCATTCCATGTGCTCACGCACGGTGGACGATCTGTGCGCAGCGGTGCAGGATCTCGGCACCTGGCACGGGTGGAAGCCGCGATCGCCGCGACGGGGCAGGCGGGGGAGGACGCCCGTTTCCTGCGCACACCACCGGTGCCGCATGCCTCGGTGGTTTTCGTCCTCTCGACTTTTTTCGCCGGAGCAGCATCCGAGATCGCGCTGATGTGGCGAGCATCCGGTCATCGGGTCATCGCTGTCGATATCCTTCCAACGCTCGACACCAGCCGGATCAACCGCGAGCAGCAGATCGCACTGCGCACGGTACTCGCGGAGCGAGAGGACGTGTTGCACGATCTGCGCACAGCTGACGTCGACGTCATCACCTGGGGTGACGAGGCCGCAACCGACTTGGCCGCAATGGCGAGGAGCCGACGGTGAACGCGGGGGCACGTGCGAACGACAGGATGCGCACAGGCCCGGCCGTTCCGGGTGCTGTGCTGCAGCTCTTGCTGGTCGTGGTGGCTGCGGGGGGAGCGGTTCTACTGATTCCCGTCGCGGGGTGGCAGTTCATCGTCGTCGGTACCGCACTGCTCGGGATGCTGTTCCCGCAGAGCCTCGGCGGATGGCTGTCGATTCTGTGCCTGGCAATCGGGATGCTGATGGCGGATCCCGGCATCTGGCAGGCAATGGTCGCGGTTGCAGTCGCGCACATCATGTGTGCGCTGTGCACACTGCTGCCGCTCGTGCCATGGCGGGGACGGGTCGTGCTTCGCGCTCTCCGTCCGAGTCTGTACCGGCTGCTCGCGGTGCAGGCGGTTGCACAGCCGCTCACAGCGGCCGCGATGCTCGTTCAGCGTGAGGACGGATTCAGGCTCGCCGCATTGGCCGGAGCCGTTGCCACCACGGCCTTCGCGGTGCTCTTCCTGCTGCGCACGCGGGTGCGCTCTCAGCACCCCTGAGTGCGCGTGGAGCCAATGTCCGTAGCCCCTCGTAGACTTGTCCGGTGCCCATTGTTCCCGTTGCCGCCCCAGGAAAACTCAGTGTTCGTGGTGCCCGCGTACACAACCTCAAGAACGTCGATATCGACATCCCGCGCGACTCACTGGTGGTGTTCACCGGGCTTTCCGGTTCCGGAAAGTCCAGCCTCGCGTTCGACACGATCTTCGCAGAGGGACAGCGCCGCTACGTCGAGTCGCTGAGCGCATATGCGCGGCAGTTCCTCGGGCAGGTTGATCGCCCCGACGTCGACTTCATCGAAGGATTGAGTCCTGCGGTTTCGATCGACCAGAAGTCGACGAACCGCAACCCGCGTTCGACCGTGGGCACGATCACTGAGATCTACGACTACATGCGCCTCCTCTGGGCGCGTATCGGCATCCCGCACTGTCCGGAATGCGGCGAGCGCATTCAGCGACAGACGGTGCAGCAGATCGCCGACCAGCTCATGGAGCTGGAAGACCGCACCCGCTACCAGATCGTCGCGCCGATCGTCTCGCAGAAGAAGGGTGAGTTCGTCGATCTGTTCCGTGAGCTCGGCGCGAAGGGCTACTCGCGTGCGATCGTCGACGGTGAGCTCATCCAGCTCGCCGAGCCGCCGAAGCTCAAGAAGAGCTATAAGCACGACATCGCCGTCGTCGTCGACCGTCTTGTGGCATCCGATGACATTCTCGGACGCGTCACTGATTCAGTGGAGACCGCCCTGGGGCTGGCCGGCGGTGTCATGCAGATCAACTTCGTCGACGGCGAGGGCGATGACGCATGGCAGTCATTCTCTGAGAAGCTCGCGTGTCCGAACGGGCACGCCATCACGCTCACTGAGATCGAGCCCCGCACCTTCTCGTTCAACGCGCCGTTCGGCGCCTGCCCCACCTGCTCTGGACTCGGCACCCGCATGTCGGTGGACGTCGATCTCATGCTCGGCGATGAAGACCTCTCGATCCGTGAAGGCGCGATCATTCCGTGGACCACTCAGGGCAAGGGGCTCTTCCAGTACTACGAGAGACTGCTCGAGGGCCTTGCGCGCGACCTCAACTTCTCACTCGATACGCCATGGCGGGACCTGCGCGTCGACGTGCAGGACGCTGTGCTGCGCGGAGACAACTACAAGGTCACCGTCAAGTGGAAGAACCGCTACGGCAGGGAGATGCGGTACGCCTCGGGATTCGAGGGCGTCGTCCCCTACATCGAACGGCAGTATGCACAGGCAGAGAGCGACACTCAGCGTGCTCGCTGGGGCGAATACCTGCGTGAGGTCCCGTGTCCGGTGTGCGACGGCACACGTCTCAAGCCAGAAGTTCTTGCCGTCAAGGTGCACAACCGCTCGATCGCCGAGGTTTCTCAGCTCAGCCTCTCGGACGCGCGAACCTTCATGGAGCAGCTGACACTCACCGAGCGCGAGGCGAAGATCGCAGCCCAGGTGCTGCGCGAGATTCGCCTTCGGCTGGATTTCCTGCTGCAGGTCGGTCTGAACTACTTGAACCTCAGCCGGGCTGCAGGTTCGCTCTCGGGCGGCGAGGCGCAACGTATCCGGCTGGCCACCCAGATCGGCTCTGGGCTCACCGGTGTGCTCTATGTGCTGGATGAGCCGTCGATCGGTCTGCACCAGCGCGATAACCGGCGACTGATCGATACGCTGCAGAAGCTCCGCGATCTCGGCAACACGCTCATCGTCGTCGAGCATGATGAAGAGACGATCGAAGCGGCCGACTGGGTTGTCGATATCGGTCCTGGAGCCGGTGTCAACGGTGGCGCAGTGGTGCATTCCGGCCCGTACTCGGCGCTGCTCGGCGAATCGGAATCGGTGACCGGCGACTACCTCGCAGGTCGGCGAGAGATTCCTACGCCGAAGAAGCGGCGCAAGATCGACAAGAAGCGGCAGCTGACCGTCGTGGGCGCTCGCGAGAACAACTTGAAGAACGTCACAGCAGATTTTCCGCTCGGCGTGCTGACGGCTGTGACCGGCGTCAGCGGTTCGGGAAAGTCTTCGCTGGTCAACGACATCCTCTATCGCGTCCTCGCCTCCAAGCTCAACGGCGCTCGCAAGCTCGCAGGCAAACACACCCGTGTCACTGGTCTCGACAACCTCGACAAGGTCGTTCACGTCGATCAAGCGCCCATCGGGCGCACCCCGCGATCGAACCCGGCCACCTACACGGGTGTCTTCGATCGCATCCGGTCGCTGTTCGCTGAGACGCCAGAAGCGAAGGTTCGCGGCTATCAGCCGGGCCGATTCAGCTTCAACGTCAAGGGTGGGCGCTGCGAGGCGTGCTCCGGCGACGGAACGATCAAGATCGAGATGAACTTCCTCCCCGACGTGTACGTCGACTGCGAGGTCTGCCACGGAAAACGCTACAACCGCGACACGCTTGCCGTGCACTACAAGGGCAAGAACATCGCAGAAGTTCTCGAGATGCCGATCGAAGAGGCAGCCGCGTTCTTCGAGCCGATCCAGGCGATCCACCGCTACATGAAGACCCTCGTCGACGTCGGCCTCGGATATGTGCGCCTCGGGCAGTCGGCGACGACCCTCTCAGGTGGTGAAGCGCAGCGCGTGAAACTCGCAACCGAGCTTCAGCGCCGCAGCAACGGCCGAAGCGTCTACGTGCTCGACGAGCCGACCACCGGTCTCCATTTTGAAGACGTGCGCAAGCTTCTCGAAGTGCTCAACAGCCTGGTCGAAAAGGGCAACACGGTGATCGTGATCGAGCACAACCTCGATGTGATCAAGTCCGCCGACTGGGTCATCGACCTCGGTCCTGAAGGTGGTGCGGGGGGCGGAGAGATCCTCGCGACCGGAACTCCCGAGCAGATCGCACAGGTCGAATCCAGCCACACCGGGCTCTTCCTCGCTGAGATCCTCGAAGATGGGCGCGGGGCTCGGAAGGCCAGCTGATGGCCGACGTGCTCCCGTACAAACCGAAGCAGGGAGAGATTCCGACGGCCCCGGGGGTGTATCGCTTTCTCGATGCATCGGGTCGCGTGCTGTACGTCGGCAAGGCGAAGAATCTGCGACAGCGCCTGTCGAACTATTTTGCGCCGCTGCGCACGCTACACGAGCGCACCAGGCGCATGGTGACGACCGCGGCATCCGTGGAATGGACCGTCGTGCCCACCGATGTGGATTCCCTGCAGCTGGAGTACATGTGGATCAAGGAATTCGATCCGCCTTTCAATGTGCGCTACAAAGACGACAAGTCCTATCCGTTCATGGCTGTGACGCTGGGGGATGAGGCTCCGAGGGTGCTGGTGACGCGTAATCGCAAGATTCCGCGGGCACGGTACTTCGGGCCGTACCCGAAGGTCTGGGCGGTGCACGAAACCATCGATCTGATGATCAAGGCATTCCCGATTCGCACCTGCAGCGACTCCAGCTACAAGCGCGCCATGGTGACGGGTCGCCCGTGCTTTCCCGGCCAGATCGGCAAGTGCGGTGGTCCGTGCTCGATGAAGGTCACCATCGAAGAGCACCGTGCGATCGTCGACGACTTCGTCGCCTTCATTGCGGGCGGTGATGAGCGCTTCACGAAGGAACTCACCAAGCGGATGCACGCGGCTTCTGCAGCGATGGACTATGAAGCCGCCGCACGATACCGTGACCAGCTCGCGTCTATCGAGGCAGTGCTGGGGAAGAGCTCGCTCGTGTTGGCGGCTGACGAGGATGCTGATCTCTTCGGCATCGCTGAGGATGAGCTCGCCGCGACCGTTCAGCACTTCACGATCCGTGGCGGACGCGTGCGCGGAGTGCGAGCAACGACGATCGAGAAGGAGCTCGACATCTCGGACTCCGACCTCGTCGATCAGGTGCTGCAGCGTGCGTACGGCGATGGCGTCGACATTCCCCGGCGCGTACTCGTTCCTTCGCTGCCCGACGACGTGGTCGAACTCGAGCTCTGGCTGCGAGAGCGCCGCGGACGCAAGGTCGAGATCGCGGTGGCGCAGCGCGGTCAGCGCGCCGAACTCATGCGCACGGCCACGCTCAACGCACAGCAGGCGCTGATCCGGCACAAGACCAAGCGGACCAGTGATTACGTCGCACGTACTCAGGCGCTGACTGATCTGCAGGAGGCTCTCGGCCTCGATGCGGCGCCGCTGCGGATCGAGTGCTTCGACATCTCTCACCTCGGCGGTACGAATGTGGTCGCGTCGATGGTGGTGTTTGAAGACGGGCTGCCGCGCAAAGACCAATACCGCTCCTTCAACATCGCTGAGACCACCGATGACACCGACTCGATGCATCAGGTGCTCATGCGCAGGCTGGCGTACCTGGATCGGCCTGAAGAGCCCGAGCCCGTCGAAGTGGCGACAACCGATGACGCTCTGGCAGACGGCGAGGTCATCACCACGCGCAGGAAGCCGCGATTCTCCTATCCGCCCCAGTTGCTGCTCGTCGACGGCGGGAAGCCGCAGGTCGAGGCGGCAGCACGCGCGCTGCGTGATGCAGGACACACTGAGATCGGTCTGTGCGGCATCGCCAAGCGCCTTGAAGAGGTGTGGCTGCCGGGGGAGGACTTCCCCGTGATCCTGCCGCGCACGAGCGAAGCTCTCTATCTGCTGCAGCGACTGCGCGACGAAGCGCACCGCTTCGCGATCACCCATCAGCGAAAGCGACGCCGACGCGATATCTCCACGGTGCTCGAAGAGGTACCTGGCCTCGGCGCATCCCGAATCAAGGCGCTGCTGAAGCACTTCGGCTCGGTCGCAGCCCTCAAGAGTGCGACCGCGGCGCAGATCCAGGAGATCCCCGGTATCGGCCCCACGCTCGCTGACAGCAT
The DNA here is from genome assembly GCF_052266695.1 of Microbacterium zouquanmingi. Lineage (NCBI taxonomy): Bacteria > Bacillati > Actinomycetota > Actinomycetes > Micrococcales > Microbacteriaceae > Microbacterium > Microbacterium zouquanmingi. The sequence goes on along the minus strand of NZ_JBQPQZ010000005.1, from coordinate 174,918 downwards.
CCACAGCCACCTCGCGAGTAGATAGGCTGGTCTCCACAGGGAAGGAGCACCGATGACCGACGAGGACAAGAACGAATTCCTCATCGTTACCGGCATGTCCGGTGCGGGGAGATCCACGGTCGCGAACGCACTCGAGGATCTGGACTGGTACGTCGTTGACAACCTCCCGCCGCAGATGCTGCGCCCTCTGCTGGACCTCACTGATCTCGGTGGGGGAGCACTGCCGAAGGTTGCCGCGGTCGTCGATGTCCGTGGTCGAAACCTCTTCAATGACTTCCCCGAGGTCGCGCGGGCCCTGCGGTCGCGCGGAAGCGTGCGGGTGCTGTTCCTCGACGCCTCAGATGATGTGCTCGTGCGACGGTTCGAAGCGGTCAGACGCCCGCACCCTCTGCAGGAAGACGGCACCCTTCTCGATGGCATCCGATTGGAGCGCTCGCGCCTGACGCTCGTGCGCGAGGCCGCCGATATCGTCATCGATACCTCATCGCTGAACATCCATCAGCTGGCGACGCAGATTTCTGAGACCTTCTCTGAAGAGGGGGCTGCTCGACACCGGCTCACGGTCCTCAGCTTCGGCTTCAAATACGGGCTCCCCACGGATGTGGACCTCGTGGCAGACATGCGATTTCTCCCCAACCCGTACTGGAATGACGATCTGCGAGGATTCACCGGTCAAGACCCTCAGGTGCGCGACTACGTTCTCGCGCAGGAAGGTGCATCGGAGTTCCTCGAGGCCTATGCCACCGCGCTCGTACCGGTGCTCGAGGGCTACCAGCGGGAGAACAAGGGCCATTCGACCGTTGCGATCGGATGCACCGGAGGCAAGCACCGCTCCGTAGCAGTCGCCGAAGAGCTCGCGAAGCGTCTCGCACAGATTCCGGGCGTCGCGGTCAGCGTGCGCCATCGCGATCTCGGCCGAGAGTAATCGACGCGAGCCCGGGCCGGTAAACTGATTGTTTGCGTCGCGATCCGACGCACCAAGCTTTTCAAGGAGTCCCGTGGCACTTACCACCGATGTCAAGGCTGAACTCGTCAGCATCCGTAACGCACCGCCGACCGTGCGCGTCGCGGAGGTCACCGCGATCCTTCGGTTCGCTGGGGGGCTCCACTCCATCGCAGGCCGAGTAGCGGTGGAAGCCGAGGTCGATGCTGAGCTGCTCGCTCGTCGCGTTGCGCGCGACCTTGCCGAGATCTACGGTGTGCGTCCTGAGATCGCGCAGGTGCAGTCAGCGAGCTCACACGACGGTGCACGATACGCGGTGCGTGTGATCGGCGCGGGGGAGACTCTCGCACGTCAGACCGGTCTGCTGGATCAGCGCCGCCGGCCAGTGCGCGGGCTGCCGAACCGACTTACGACCGGGTCTCGAGAAGAGATCGCCGGCCTCTGGCGCGGAGCGTTCCTCGCTGCGGGGTCGCTGTCGGAGCCTGGACGCTCCGCAATGCTTGAAGTCTCGTGCCCGACCTCGGAAGCCGCAATGGCACTCGTCGGCGCAGCGCACCGACTCGGTGTCGCAGCGAAGGCCAGAGAAGTACGCGGACTGCCGCGCGTCGTAGTTCGTGAGGGCGAAGCGATCCGATCGATCCTCGCTCAGATGGGCGCGCAGAAGACGGCTGCGACGTGGGAAGAGATGCGTCAGCGGCGCGAGGTGCGCGCGGGGGTGAACCGCCTGGTGAACTTCGACGACGCCAACCTGCGCCGTTCCGCACAGGCGGCGGTTGCCGCATGTGCACGTGTCGAGCGGGCTCTCGAGATCCTCGGCGACACGATTCCCGACCATCTGCGACTTGCCGGCGAACTGCGCCTCTCGCACCGCGATGCCAGTCTTGATGAACTCGGCCATCACGCCGAGCCGCCTCTGACCAAGGACGCCGTTGCAGGTCGAATCCGTCGTCTGCTGGCGATGGCAGACAAGCGCGCGCAGCAGGAGGGCATCCCCGGCACGGAATCAGCAGTGCCCGCCGGCCTCGACGTCTAGCTCGTTCGCGATTCGTGGAAGCTTCCGTGCCGCAGGGGCGTTGTCGTCAGTAGGATGAAAATGTCTCCTCCGCGCCGCACTCGGATGGCGTGGGGAAACCGACAAGCGCCGCGGCGCGGCGCGGAATGGATGAAAAGCGACATGGCTACATACACGCTCCCTGACCTCCCCTACGATTTCGCAGCGCTGGAGCCGCACATCAGCGGCAAGATCATGGAGCTACACCATGACAAGCATCACCAGGCTTATGTCACCGGCGCCAACGCAGCGCTCGACGGTCTTGCCGAGGCACGTGAAAGCGGCAACCTCGCCAACGTCAACAAGCTCGAGAAGGACCTCGCGTTCAACCTTGGCGGTCATGTCAACCACTCCATCTTCTGGACGAACCTCTCACCGAACGGCGGAGGGCAGCCCGAGGGGGAGCTGAAGGCGGCCATCGACGAGTACTTCGGTTCGTTCGAGAAGTTCCAGGCGCACTTCACGGCAACGGCCATGGGCATCCAGGGCTCTGGCTGGTCGGTGCTGAGCTGGGACTCGATCGGGCAGCGCCTGATCATCCAGCAGCTTTTCGATCAGCAGTCGAACTCAGCGCAGGGCACGATTCCGCTGTTCCAGCTCGACATGTGGGAGCACGCCTTCTACCTGGATTACCTCAATGTGAAGGCAGATTACGTCAAGGCTGCCTGGAATATCGCCAACTGGGAGAACGTCGCGCAGCGTCTCGACATCGCGCGTAAGCAGACGAACGGCCTGCTGGTACTGTCGTAACCGGGTCGCGTCCCGACGGGTTTCGTCTCGTCGGGACGCCGTCTCAGCCAAAATCCCCCGCGTGCGGCGCAGGTGCTACTGCTGCGTTCGGCGCATGACAAACAGGGAGAGACCTTAGTGTCTGTCAAGATCGGTATCAACGGCTTCGGCCGTATCGGACGTAATTTCCTTCGTGCGGCTCTCGCACAGAACGCTGACATCGAGATCGTTGCAGTAAACGACCTCACCGATAACGCGGCTCTCGCGCACCTCCTGAAGTACGACTCCGTCGGCGGCCCCCTGGGCGTCGAGGTCTCGCACGAGGGTGACGTGATCACCGTCGGCGGCAAGGCCATCAAGGTCTTCGAAGAGCGCGATCCCGCCAACCTCCCCTGGGGCGATCTGGGTGTTGACATCGTCATCGAGGCGACCGGTCGTTTCACCAACGCCGCCGACGCCGGCAAGCACATCGCGGGCGGTGCCAAGAAGGTCATCATCTCGGCCCCCGGCACGGACGTCGACGGCACCTTCGTCATGGGTGTGAACGAAGAGTCCTACGACCCCGCCAACGACAACATCATCTCGAACGCATCGTGCACCACGAACTGCCTCGCGCCTCTCGCGAAGGTCTTCAACGACAAGTTCGGCATCCAGCGCGGTTTCATGATGACCGCACACGCGTACACGGCCGACCAGAACCTGCAGGACGGCCCGCACAGCGACCTGCGCCGCGCCCGCGCTGCCGCGATCAACATCGTCCCCGCCTCCACTGGTGCAGCGAAGGCCATCGGCCTCGTGCTGCCCGAGCTCAACGGCAAGCTCAGCGGCTCCTCCTACCGCGTCCCGGTTCCCACCGGCTCGATCGTCGACCTGACGATCGTCTCGGACCGCGATGACCTCACGGTTGAGGAGATCAACGCTGCATACCGCGAGGCCGCAGCTGACGGTCGCCTCAACGGAATCCTCGAGTACACCGAGGACCCGATCGTGTCGAGCGACATCCAGCTCAACCCGCACTCGTCGATCTTCGACTCGGAGCTGACCAACGTCAGCGGAAACCTCGTCAAGGTCTCGAGCTGGTACGACAACGAGTGGGGCTACTCCAACCGTCTCGTCGACCTGACCGAGTACGTCGCAGAGCGTCTCTGAGCAACTCATGACCCTGCGCACCCTGGACTCATTGGGTTCGCTCGAGGGCAAGCGCGTCATCGTCCGTTGTGACCTGAACGTCCCCCTGAAGGACGGCGTCATAACGGACGATGGCCGTGTTCGCGCCTCGTTGCCCACCCTGAACGCCCTCATCAATGAGGGTGCACGCGTCATCGTGTGCTCTCATCTCGGACGCCCAGACGGTGCGCCGGACCCGCAATACAGCCTCGAGCCGGTCGCGATGCGTCTGGCCGAGCTTCTCGATCAGCCCGTCGCGTTCGCGTCCGACACTGTCGGCGAGTCCGCGAGCGCGGCAGTTGCTGCCCTCGAGAACGGCGAGGTCGTCGTCGTCGAGAACCTCCGGTTCAACGCCGGGGAGACTTCGAAGGACGATTCCGTCCGCAAGGCTTTCGCCGGTGAGCTCGCAGAGCTCGGTGACGCGCTGGTCTCGGACGGATTCGGCGTCGTGCACCGCACGCAGGCGAGCGTCTACGACCTCGCCGAGATCCTCCCTTCGGCGGCCGGTCTCCTGATCGCCACCGAACTGGATGTGCTTGACCGTCTCACCGAGACCCCTGAGCGCCCCTACACGGTCGTACTCGGCGGCTCGAAGGTCAGCGACAAGCTCGGTGTGATCTCGCACCTGCTGCCGCGCGTCGACCGGATTCTCGTCGGCGGCGGAATGCTGTTCACGTTCCTCGCAGCCCAGGGGCACGCAGTGGGGTCAAGTCTCCTTGAGAAGGACCAGCTCGATACCGTGCGCGGATACCTCAGTGAGGCGACCGAGCGCGGTGTGGAGATCGTCCTGCCGACGGATGTCGTCGTCGCAGCGTCATTCTCTGCGGATGCTGCGCACGAGACGGTTGCAGCGGATGCCATCGAGGAGTCCTCGTTCGGAGCATCCGGAATCGGACTCGACATCGGCCCCGAGACCGCTGCAGCCTTCGCAGACGCGATCCGCGGGTCCAAGACCGTGTTCTGGAACGGGCCTATGGGCGTGTTCGAGTTCCCTGCCTTCGCGGCAGGAACCAAGGCTGTCGCACAGGCACTCACCGAGGTCGCCGGCCTCGGTGTTGTCGGCGGCGGCGACTCGGCGGCTGCTGTGCGTCAGCTCGGCTTCACCGATGACCAGTTCGGTCACATCTCGACGGGCGGAGGCGCAAGCCTCGAGTTCCTCGAGGGCAAGAAACTACCCGGCCTGGAGGTGCTCGGATGGGCATGACAACCCGTACCCCGCTGATCGCGGGAAACTGGAAGATGAACTTGGACCACCTGCAGGCGGTCGCATTCGTGCAGAAGCTGCACTGGGCGCTCAAGGACGCCAGGCATGAGGACGGCTCGGTCGAGGTCGCGGTCTTCCCGCCGTTCACCGACATTCGCAGCGTCCAGACGCTGATCGACGCGGACAAGATTCCGTTCGCGCTCGGGGCGCAGGACCTGTCGGCTCATGACTCCGGTGCGTACACCGGCGAGGTATCGGGTGCGTTCCTGTCGAAGCTCGACGCGAAGTACGTCATCATCGGCCACTCCGAGCGTCGTGAGTACCACGCCGAAGGCGACGATGTCGTGGCGGCGAAGGTTCAGGCGGCGTTGAAGCACGGTCTCGTGCCGGTGATCTGCGTCGGTGAGACAGCAGAGGACCTCGAGAAGTTCGGCGCGAGCGCTGTACCTGCCGGTCAGCTCGAGGCAGCGCTGAAGGATGTTCCTGCTTCTGCAGACATCGTGGTCGCGTACGAGCCGGTCTGGGCCATCGGCTCGGGCCAGGCTGCGACGCCGCAGCAGGCGCAGGACGTCTGCGCGGTTCTGCGGGGTGTGCTGGCGAAGGCACTGGATGACGATGCTGCGGCCCGCACACGCATCCTGTACGGCGGATCCGTGAAGGCTGCGAACATCGCCAGCTTCATGCGTGAACCCGATGTCGATGGCGCACTGGTCGGTGGCGCAAGCCTCGTCGTCGACGATTTCGCCGCGATCATCCGCTTCGAAAAGCACGTCGGGGTCTGAGGGGGTGCGGGGGCTGCGGCCCCCCACCTGCGTATACTTGACCCTTGCGGGCAATCACGGCCCAATCGAAAGGCATTCCCTCGTGGCAATTCTTGAGTTCGTTCTGCAGGTTCTGCTGGGCATCACCAGCGTCCTGCTGACACTCCTCATCCTTCTCCACAAGGGCCGCGGTGGCGGTCTGTCCGACATGTTCGGTGGCGGGATGACATCTGCGGTCGGCTCCTCTGGTCTCGCTGAGCGCAACCTCAACCGTTTCACCATCGTCCTGGCGCTCGTGTGGTTCATCTCCATCGTCGCGCTGGGCCTCATCACGAAACTTGAGGTGATCTGACATGGCCACTGGAGGCAATGCCATCCGCGGAACCCGCGTCGGTTCCGGGCCGATGGGCGAGCAGGATCACGGCTACCACGCCGATCGCATCGCCGTCTCGTACTGGGATGGGCTCGGCAACGAGACCGTCCGCCACTTTGCGGCGGGGCTCCCTGACGAAGAGATTCCCGAGACGATCGACCACCCGCAGTCCGGTCTTCCGGCCGGCCGCGACAAGGCGAACCCGCCCGAGCTGGCCAAGAACGAGCCGTACAAGACCCACCTCGCATACGTGAAGGAGCGTCGTACCGATGACGAAGCAGTACAGCTTCTCGATGACGCCCTGACGCAGTTGCGTGAGCGTCGCGGACAGGCCTGATCCATCACTTTTCGAAGCCGTCGTGCCCTCAGGGGTACGGCGGCTTTGGCGTAGGTGCTCAGCGGCACCCGGCGGCTACAGCGACCAGCTCCTGCGGGGGAGGACCGTAAGCAGAGGTTCCGTTTGCGATATCGGTGAAGCCCTGGCTGATCGCCCAGGCTGTCGCCCACGCTTCGATGCTCTGCGGGTTCGAGTCGTCGTACATCCCCTCGCACTTCACACTGATCGCGTGCCCGACTTCGTGAGCGATGAGTGCCTGACTGCGCGCGCCCGGCCAGTGCGCCGCCACTGAGTCCGACAGCTCGATCGTCGCGTACCCGGGGTCGCCGTACCACCACGTAGCGAGCCCGCCCATGCTGTCGCCATCGCCGAACCCATTGACGTACGCCGACCAGTCGAAGTCGAGCAGGATTCCCGGCGCGAGGCCGCGTGCGAATGCTTCGATCTGAGTTCGGGCCTCGAACAGAGCGCCCTGCTTCTCTGCGATCTCGGCTTGTTCAGAGCTCAGCATCGCTGCTGCGGCGGCTTCGAGTTGTTCATACGTGCCGGAGACTGTGGAATCGAGCTTCTCCACCCCGGCGAGTTCGGCCGCGGTGTTGCGCAAGGCGAGAATGTCGAGGTTGCGCGCCGCGATATGCGCTGCCTCGAAAGCACCAGCAGCGTCGGTTGCAGACAGAATTGCGCTTGTGCCGGCGTCGTTCACGGTCTCGGCAGCATCGTCAGCCACCGTCCGCGCGGACTCGAATTCTGAGCGCAGTCCAGACGCGGCCTCACGCTCATCGTTCAGCTCAGCGGCCTCGCCGAAGAGCTCCCATGCCCAGGTCGGCTTTTCCTCTGCCGTCGGGAGCGTCTCATCGAGGAGTGCACTCGTCGACGCCTCTGCATCTGCCGCGTCGGTCAATGCTGCCGCGAGGACCTCTTTCGCCCCGGGATCCATGAGAGTGCCGGTATCCGCAGCCGCAATGGTCGATGCGGCGTCCGTCATTGCCATCAGCGCAGCCATGTCCTGTTCGAGCTCGTTCTGGCTGGTCGCGGTCTGCACGACGGCATCCCGGAACGACTCCCGTGCGTCGTCGTACGCGACGTTGGCGCCCCACTGGGTTCCGATGCACGCGACGCAGATGACTACCGCACCGAGCACGGCGAGCACGACGCCGGTTCGTCTGCGACGGGGCGTGCGCTGAGAGGCGGCGTGGGAGATGACTGTGCCGCCGAAAGTCGGAGCGAGATGATGGCCGCCATGCGAAGGAGCGGGTGACATTGCCACGGGCATTCCTCCTCGGGGGAGATGGAGGGGCTGACGAGAATCGAACTCGCATCAGCTGTTTGGAAGGCTGATGACGCCCCGTTCAGGCGGGTTCAGAGAGGTTCAGGACGGGTCACGCTCAACACAGAAGCGCCTGATGAGATCGTGCGTTGTGACGCGATCTCAGTCTAGGCGAGGCGCTGGAGGGCATGGTCGGATGCCGAAACAAATGCTGTCAGGGATGCTGTCACGGTTCTTGACATGCAAGAAGCCCCATGACGAACTTGGGTCTGCTGTAGGAACAGTAGGCCCCCCGCTTGATCGTCCCATTTTGAAAACAGACACGGGATCGCCTCTATCTCAATGGAATGTAATTTCGGTTAGAAGCACGGGTGATACGAGAATGAGCTTGTCGGCCGCGTCGAGAAACCGGAAGCGAAACATGACCCTGACAATCGTGTACGCGAAGCACTCTGGTGTTGTCTGATGGTCAATTCAGATCATGACACACTCGCGGTATTCAGAAATTCCAAGCTCCAGATGAGCAGGCCGGTCATGAAAGCGGCCAATATCAGGTAAACGATCCATCGTCCAAGACTGTATTCCCAATAGGGGATGGGCTTTGGTTTCTCGCGTAGTGCGCCGATCAACACGCCAACGTAGGCTGCCGGCCAAATCAGGATCGCAAAGATGGGGAGACCGAACTCTTCGCCCGAGTTTCGCTGATTTAGTGTGATTGTTGTGTTCCAAGGGACCTGGACGAACACGTACAGCGCAATGATGACTGAAACTGCGAGTGCAATACCTACAAATATTTGTGTGCTCCGACGCGACCGAAGATATCTGGGATCATCAGCTGGTAGTAACGCTTTCCATTTTGACGGGACTGCGGGTCGGTCCTCTGGGAAGCTGTCTTCCTGATCTACGCTATTTAGTGCACCCATATTCTTAGTCCACCCATATTCCTGGATGAGGAGGGTGCCAGTGTCACCGGCGCCCCAGCCCACCATCTGACCAGCGCCGGCGGTACCCCAATAGTCCATGCCCGTGGGTTTTGCCCCGCCACTGAGATCAGTCGGGCCTGGCACGAGGGTACCACCAGCGCCTACCGCAAAGTCCCATGCCCCTTGGGTGGGGAGTAACCACCTATCCCGACCTGCGTAGATACCACGCGCGCACGCGAAGACGACGTTCCGATCGAGGTAGTGAGATGCGCAGCGAGAGCAGCGTCGAGCGGCAGGTTCACGCTTCTCGGACTGACCTCCGCCACCAACTAAAAAGCCCCTCCGTGGATAACCACGAGAGGGGCTTTTTGGTGCGTATGCTGTCAAAACTGTTGTCACATTTGAGGGGCTGACGAGAATCGAACTCGCATCATCTGTTTGGAAGACAGAGGCTTTACCACTAAGCTACAGCCCCGGAAACTGAGCGTGGCTCAGAGACCGATTCCGGCGCGAACCGGACTTATCGATCATAGCGGACGTTTCGGCTGTTCTCGTCCGTTAGACTCGTGGAGGCCGTTCCCGCCTGTGCGGGGTTTAAACGGGGCGTAGCTCAGCTTGGTAGAGCGCCCGCTTTGGGAGCGGGAAGTCGCAGGTTCAAATCCTGTCGCCCCGACCACGGCCCCCGAACCTCAGGCCGCGCCGGTTGCGCGGAAACCCAAAGGAGAACCACAAGCATGGCGAACAGCACCGTTGAGAAGCTGACCCCGACCCGGGCGAAGCTCACGATCACGGTCACCCCGGAAGACCTGGGGCCCTCCATCAAGCACGCGTACGAGCACATCGCGCAGGACGTGCAGATCCCCGGTTTCCGCAAGGGCAAGGTCCCGGCTCCGATCATCGACCAGCGTCTCGGTCGCGGTGCCGTCATCGAGCACGCCGTCAACGAGGCGCTCGACAAGTTCTTCCGTGAAGCTGCCAACGAGCACAAGCTCCGCGTCGTGGGCCGCCCGTCTGCCGACATCACGCAGTGGCCGAACGAGAAGGACTTCTCCGGCGACCTGCTCGTCGAGGTCGAGGTCGACGTCCGTCCCGAGATCGAGATCCCGGCGCTCTCCGACATCACCCTGACAGTCGACGCGGTCGAGGCAGACGATGCCGCGCTGGATGCCGAGCTCGACAACCTGCGCGCCCGCTTCGGCACCCTGATCCCCGTCGACCGCCCTGCAGTCAAGGGCGACTTCGTCGAGCTCGACCTCGTCGCAGCGATCGACGGTGCAGAGATCGACCGCGCCGAGGGCGTCTCCTACGAGGTCGGCTCCGGCGAGCTGCTCGAGGGCATCGACGACGCCGTCGAGTCACTGACCGCGGGCGAGGACACCACCTTCCGCTCGAAGCTGGTCGGTGGCGACCACGCGGGCGAAGAGGCAGAGGTCTCCGTCAGCATCAAGTCGGTCAAGGAGCGCGAGCTTCCCGAGGCAGACGACGACTTCGCGCAGATCGCCAGCGAGTTCGACACCATTGCTGAGCTCCGCGACAGCATGGCTGAGCGCGTGAACGAGCAGGGCGTCTTCGCCCAGGGCTCTGCAGCCCGCGACCAGCTCATCGAGGCGCTTCTCGAGAAGATCGAGATCCCGGTTCCGCCGCAGGTCATCGAGGACGAGGTGCACAACCACCTCGAGTCTGAGAACCGCCTTGAGGACGACGAGCACCGCGCCGAGGTCACCGAGGCGAGCGAGAAGCAGTTCCGCACGCAGGTGCTGCTCGACACGATCGCTGAGCAGTCTGACGTACAGGTCTCGCAGGAAGAGCTGAGCCAGTACCTGATCCAGTCGGCCGCGCAGTACGGCATGGCGCCGCAGGAGTTCGTCGAGGCGCTGCAGTCCTCGAACCAGCTCCCCGCGCTCGTCGGCGAAGTCGCCCGTAACAAGGCGCTCGCGATCGCACTCGGCAAGGTCAAGGTCGTCGACTCCAACGGAAAGGCCGTTGATCTGTCGAGCCTGGTCTCCGTCGAGGACGATGCTGCAGAGGACGACGCTGCAGAGGCCGACGCTCCCGCCGACGAGAAGGCTGACGAGAAGCCGGCCAAGAAGGCCGCCGCGAAGAAGCCCGCCGCGAAGAAGGCTCCGGCCCAGAAGGCTGACGAGGCCGCCGAGGAGAAGCCTGCTGCGAAGAAGGCTCCCGCCAAGAAGGCTCCCGCCAAGAAGGCTCCCGCCAAGAAGGCGGCCGACAAGGCCGAGTGATAGCACTGCGATTCTGACGAGAGGGCGGATGCTTCGGCATCCGCCCTCTCGCGTCTGTGAGGAGAACCGTGAACGACTGGCAGGACCGCGTTGATGCACTCTGGCAAGAGGATGCGCTGTCGGATGAGGACAGAGTCAGAGAGATCGACGCGCTCGCGCTCGAGAAGCCGAGCGACGACGCGGTCGCGCTGTTCGAGCGGGCGGGTGCTCGCGATGCCGCCGGGGCCGAACTGGCCGCAGTCTCCTTCTATCGTCGCGCTCTCGCTGCAGGCCTGGACGAATCGCGTCGGGCACAGGCGACGATCCAGCTGGCCAGCACTCTGCGCAACCTCGGACACGTCGACGAAAGTCTGAAGCTCCTGCGTGAGGAGCGCGAACGATCCGGAGCGCTCAGCGACGAAGCATCCGCGTTCTACGCACTCGCGCTGGTGTCTGCCGGCGAAAGCGCGCGCGCGGCAGCTATCGCTTTGGAGACGCTGGCTCCGCACCTGACGCAGTACCGACGTTCAGTGACGGCGTACGCGCAGGAGATCGGTGACAGCGACACCTGATATGCCGACGGCGAACAAGGCCTGAGGGCTGCGTCGTCGCCGGTAGATTCGAATCACCGAACACGGAAACAGGAGCGTGAAATGGCTGAACCGCTTGTCGCGACCAGCGTCTTTGACAGACTGCTGAAGGACCGCATCATCTGGCTGGGGTCAGAGGTGCGTGACGAGAACGCCAATGAGATCTGCGCGAAGATCCTTCTTCTTGCCGCAGAGGACTCTGAGAAGGACATCTACCTCTACATCAACTCGCCCGGCGGTTCCATCACCGCGGGAATGGCGATCTACGACACCATGCAGTTCGTCCCGAACGACATTGTTACTGTCGGCATCGGCATGGCGGCGTCCATGGGCCAGCTGCTGCTCACCGCGGGCACTAAGGGCAAACGCTACATCACGCCTAACGCCCGCGTCCTCCTGCACCAGCCGCACGGCGGTTTCGGTGGCACGTCGAGTGACATCCAGACCCAGGCGCAGCTCATCCTGTCGATGAAGAAGCGTCTCGCCGAGATCACCGCAGCGCAGACCGGCAAATCGGTCGAGCAGATCAACGCAGACGGCGACCGCGACCGCTGGTTCACCGCTGACGAGGCGCTGGAGTACGGATTCGTCGACCACATCCGCGAGTCCGCCAGCGATGTCATCGGCGGCGGCGGCACGGACTCGGCTGAGTAACGGATTCGAGAGGACGAATATGTACACCCCCACTTTCCAATCCGCTGGCAATCTGCCTTCCAGCCGGTACGTGCTTCCGCAGTTCGAAGAGCGCACGGCCTACGGTTTCAAGCGTCAGGACCCGTACAACAAGCTGTTCGAAGATCGTGTGATCTTCCTCGGCGTCCAGGTCGATGACGCATCTGCCGATGACGTGATGGCACAGTTGCTGGTTCTCGAGAGCCAGGACGCCGAGCGCGACATCACGATGTACATCAACTCGCCCGGTGGCTCCTTCACCGCGATGACAGCCATCTACGACACGATGCAGTACGTCGCGCCGCACATTCAGACGGTCGTTCTCGGACAGGCCGCTTCTGCGGCATCCGTGCTCCTTGCCGCTGGTGCGCCGGGCAAGCGTCTCGCGCTGCCGAACGCACGCATCCTGATCCACCAGCCCGCCATGGGCGAGGCGGGCCAGGGGCAGGCGTCCGACATCGAGATCCAGGCTGCAGAGATCCTGCGCATGCGCACCTGGCTCGAAGAGACCATGGCTCAGCACACGGGTCGCCCGGTGGAGCAGGTCAACCGCGACATCGATCGGGACAACATCCTCTCGGCGCAACAGGCTCTGGAGTACGGCATCGTCGACCAGGTGCTCACGACGCGCAAGCGTTCCTGAGCACCCCCTCCTCCTGACGCCCCGTCTTCGCGTCGACACCCCCTCGTAAATACGTATTTACAGGGAGGTCTCGACGCTAAGACGGGGCGTCGGTGGTTGGTGGCACGCGAAAGTGCACCGCTGTCCGCATCCGCTGCGCATATGAGCACTCACGTGCGCGAGCGTTTGCTCCCGCGTACGCTGGATAAGGAAAGGAGGCCGCCGTGAACGAAGACGTGCTTGCCGTGCGAGTCGCTGAACTCTACTACGACGAAGCGAAGACGCAAGACGAAATCGGTGCGCTCCTGAAGATCTCGCGCTGGAAGGTCGGACGCCTCCTGACGCAGGCACGTGAACGCGGCATCGTACGCATTGAGATCGTGCATCCTCGCGCGCGCAAGCTCGGTCTCGAGCGAGAGCTCACCGAGCGGTTCGGCTTGTTAGACGCGATCGTGGTCCCCGCTCCGGATGCGGAAGAAGCGGTGCTCGATCGCGTCGCGCAAGCTGCCGCTGACCATCTCGCAGCGATGCGGCCTGTGCCCCGTACTCTTGCCGTGAGCTGGGGCCGCACTCTCACTGCGGTTGCAGATGCGCTGCCGGAGGGATGGGCGACCGGTGTCGATGTCGTTCAGCTCAATGGCGGCGTGAGCCTGAGTCGTCGTTCTGGGGGAGCGGCGAACGTCGCGATGACCATCGCGCAGCGCGCAGGCGGCCAGGCGACGCTCCTGCCGAGCCCGGCCATTCTCGAACGCGTCGAAACGAAGCGTGCGATCGAATCCGACCGCACCGTCGCGGGCATCCTCGAGCAGGCCGGCCAAGCTCAGACGTACTTGTACTCGGCGGGCCCTGCAGATGCCTCCTCCGCGCATGTGGAGAACGGCTATCTGAAGATCGCCGACGTGGAAGAGCTGGCTCGACGCGGCGCTGTCGGCGACGTGCTCGGACGCTACGTCGATGCAGACGGAAACATCGTCGATCCTGAACTCGACGCACGCACCGTCGGCGTGAGCCTGGATCGATTGCGCACCGCAGCGCACGCGATTTTCGTGACCGCAGGAAGCGCAAAGCATGACATCGCGCGTACAGTCGTGACCAGCGGCCTGTGCAGCGTTCTGGTGACCGATGAGACCACAGCCCGAGCATTGTTGGAGGAACGATGACAACCACTGAACTTAGCCGTCGCACTGCGGTGGATGTGCTGGGCGGTGAGCCTGACGATGCAACGCTTCGCAGGTTCCTGCACGGGCTTCCCGGCGTAGATGCGACCGGCCTCGAGCAACGCGCGGCCGGCCTCGGTACGCGCTCGATCAAGACCACGTCGAAGGCCTGGGCCATTGACAAGATCATCTCGCTGATCGACCTCACCACTCTCGAGGGTGCAGACACCCCCGGTAAGGTCCGCTCGCTGGTTGCCAAGGCGAAGACGCCGGATGCCGCGGACCCCTCGACCCCGTTGGTCGCGGCTGTGTGCGTGTACGGCGATATGGTCGGCGAGGCCGTCCATGCGTTGGGCTCTCTCCACGGCGATCCCGACGATGGAAAGATCTCGGTCGCTGCCGTCGCGACGGCCTTCCCGAGTGGGCGCGCATCGCTCGCGATCAAGCTCGCCGACACCGCTGAGGCTGTTGCCGCCGGCGCGGACGAGATCGACATGGTCATTGACCGTGGCGCGTTCCTGTCTGGTCGCTATGGCCTGGTCTTCGACCAGATCGCCGCGGTGAAGGAAGCATGCCGTCGCGAAGACGGCACTTACGCCTCGCTCAAGGTGATCCTCGAGACCGGTGAGCTGAACACTTACGACAACATCAAGCGTGCGTCCTGGCTGGGGATTCTCGCCGGTGGCGACTTCATCAAGACCTCCACCGGCAAGGTGCAGCCCGCAGCGACCCTTCCGACCACGCTGCTCATGCTCGAGACCGTGCGCGACTGGCATCGAAGCACGGGCGAGAAGATCGGTGTGAAGCCCGCTGGCGGCATCCGCACCTCGAAGGACGCCATCAAGTACGTCGTTACCGTGGCAGAGACCGCGGGGGAGGAATGGCTGCAGCCTCACCTGTTCCGCTTCGGGGCATCCAGCCTGCTCAACGACGTGCTCCTGCAGCGTCAGAAGCTCACGACCGGGCACTACTCCGGCCCCGACTACGTCACGATCGACTGAGGATGCTTCGACAAGCTCAGCAACCAGTTGGACGCCGCTTCGCGGCGAAAGGACAAAGGTAAACATGTCATTCCTGGAATATGCTCCGGCGCCTGAATCGCTGGCGTCCCTGAACCTGCGTGACAGCTACGGACTGTTCATCGACGGTGAGTTCGTCGATGGGTCAGGCCCGAGCTTCACGACGATCTCTCCCGCCGACGAATCACACATCGCCGAGATCGCTGGCGCCTCTGATGAGGACATCGACCGAGCGGTCATGGCGGCTCGCCGCGCCTACGACAAGGTGTGGTCGAAGATGAGTGGCCGCGACCGCGGCAAGTATCTGTTCCGCATTGCGCGCCTCGTGCAGGAGCGTGCTCGCGAGCTTGCCGTTGCCGAGAGCCTCGACAACGGCAAGCCGATCAAGGAGAGCCGCGACGTGGATGTGCCGCTCGTCGCATCCTGGTTCTTCTACTACGCAGGCTGGGCAGACAAGCTCGATTACGCAGGCCTCGGTGCGAACCCACGTGCGCACGGCGTCGCGGGACAGATCATCCCTTGGAACTTCCCGCTGCTCATGCTGGCATGGAAAATCGCCCCTGCTCTCGCAGCAGGCAACACGGTGGTGCTCAAGCCCGCAGAGACCACGCCGCTCACCGCGCTGATCTTCGCAGAGATTCTGCAGCAGGCGGATCTGCCTGCCGGTGTCGTGAACATCGTGACCGGCGCCGGTGCGACCGGGGCGACGCTTGTTCGCCACCCGCAGGTCGACAAGGTTGCTTTCACCGGCTCGACCGGCGTCGGCCGCGACATCGCGAAGGCGGTCGCGGGGACGAACAAGAAGGTCACGCTTGAGCTCGGCGGAAAGGCCGCGAACATCGTGTTCGACGATGCTCCGATCGAGCAGGCCATTGAAGGAATCGTCAACGGCATCTTCTTCAACCAGGGGCATGTGTGCTGTGCCGGCAGCCGGCTGCTCGTCCAGGAGTCGATCCATGACGAGGTCATCGACCGGTTGAAGACGCGTCTGTCGACGCTTCGCCTGGGCAACCCGCTCGACAAGAACACCGATATCGGGGCGATCAACTCTGCCGCGCAGCTCGCGCGCATCCGCGAGCTCAGCGATATCGGCGAGGCAGAGGGCGCTGAGCGCTGGACCGCCGACTGCGCGATTCCTGAGAAGGGCTTCTGGTTCGCGCCGACGATCTTCACGGGGGTGGAAGCATCCCACCGGATCGCTCGCGACGAGGTCTTCGGGCCTGTGCTGTCCGTGCTCACCTTCCGCACGCCTGCCGAGGCGATCGCCAAGGCGAATAACACGCCGTACGGATTGTCAGCCGGTGTCTGGACCGACAAGGGATCTCGCATCCTTGCCGTCGCAGACCGCCTTCGTGCCGGTGTGATCTGGGCGAACACATTCAACCGCTTCGACCCGGCCAGCCCGTTCGGCGGCTACAAGGAGTCCGGATACGGCCGCGAGGGTGGCCGTCACGGTCTCACCGCATACCTCAAGGGAGCCTCAGCATGAGCAAGCGTCTGACAGTGCCGAAGACCTACAAACTCGCGATCGGCGGCAAGTTCCCACGCAGCGAGTCCGGGCGCACCTATGAGGTTCTCTCTGCGAAGGGCGCTTTCCTCGCGAACGCCGCGAAGGGCTCCCGCAAGGATGCTCGGGATGCCGTGGTGGCGGCGCGGGCAGCGGTGAAGGGCTGGTCCGGTGCGACCGCATACAACCGCGGGCAGGTGCTCTACCGGGTGGCGGAGGTGCTCGAGGGGCGCCGGGCGCAGTTCATCGATGAGATCGTCGCGCAAGAGGGCGTGTCGGCGGCAACCGCCGGCGCACAGGTCGACGAAGCGATCGACCTATGGGTCTGGTACGCCGGATGGTGCGACAAGTATGCGCAGGTCGCCGGGAACGCGAACCCGGTGTCCGGGCCTTACTTCAACATCTCCGTGCCCGAGCCCACCGGCGTGGTTGCGATCATCGCACCGCAGGACTCCGCTCTGCTCGGACTTGTATCGGTCATAGCGCCCGCCCTGGTTGCGGGGAACGCTGTGGTCGTCGTGGCGAGTGAGAAGCATCCGCTGTCGGCGATCAGCCTCGCCGAGGTGATCGCGACGAGCGACGTGCCAGGAGGAGTGGTGAACATTCTCACCGGCTCGCCGGCTGAGATCGCTCCGTGGCTCGCTTCGCACGCCGATGTCAACGCACTCGACCTCGCTGGCGCAGGCGCACTGGAGTGGATCGACCTGCAGATCGCTGCGGCAGACACGCTCAAGCGCGTGCTGGCTCCGGGAGATGTGACCGCTTCGCCCGAGCGGATCGGCGCGTTCACTGAGACGAAGACGGTGTGGCATACGAAGAGCATGATCTGAGTAGCCCGATCACGCATGCTCCCACCGCGACATCTCGTCGGTGGGAGCATCCGTCTGGTTAACCGCGCCAATGCGGCTCAGTGTCTGAGGGAGCGGTTAGGCTTTTGAGCAGGATCTCAGGTTCCCACCAAGGAGGATGCGCATGGCCAGAATCGGTGAAAGCGCTGACCTGTTCAAATGCTCGTTCTGCGGAAAGAGCCAGAAGCAGGTGCAGCAGCTGATCGCTGGCCCCGGCGTGTACATCTGCGACGAGTGCGTCGAGCTGTGCAACGAGATCATCGAAGAGCGCATGGCAGAGTCCTCCGCTGAAGGCGTTGCGGACTTCGAACTTCCCAAGCCGCGCGAGATCTACTCGTTCCTTGAGGAATACGTCGTCGGCCAGGAGCAGGCCAAGCGCTCGCTCTCTGTGGCCGTGTACAACCACTACAAGCGCATTCGCGCGCACGGCACCCTTCAGCTCGCTGAGCAGAAGGCTGATGAGGTTGAGATCGCCAAGAGCAACATCTTGATGATCGGTCCGACCGGTTGCGGAAAGACCTACTTGGCGCAGACGCTCGCGAAGCGTCTGAACGTTCCGTTCGCGGTGGCGGATGCTACGGCGCTCACTGAAGCCGGCTACGTCGGAGAAGACGTCGAGAACATTCTCCTCAAGCTCATCCAGGCCGCCGACTACGACGTCAAGCGCGCTGAGCAGGGCATCATCTACATCGATGAGATCGATAAGATCGCTCGCAAGTCCGAGAATCCGTCGATCACTCGCGATGTCTCCGGTGAAGGCGTGCAGCAGGCGCTGCTGAAGATCATCGAGGGAACCGTGGCTGCAGTGCCGCCGCAGGGCGGTCGCAAGCACCCGCACCAGGAGTTCCTGCAGATCGACACGACCAACGTCCTGTTCATCGTTGCCGGTGCTTTCGCTGGGCTCGAAGACATCGTCTCTTCGCGCGTTGGAAAGCACGGCGTCGGATTCGGTGCCCCTCTGCATGACAAGACGAAGGACCTCGATCTGTTCAGCGAGGTGCTTCCGGAAGACCTGCACAAGTTCGGTCTGATCCCCGAGTTCATCGGGCGACTCCCCGTGGTGGCCTCGGTGACTCCACTCGACCAAGACGCACTGATCGACATCCTGACCGGGCCCCGCAACGCACTGGTCAAGCAGTACCAGCGGATGTTCGAGCTCGACGGTGTCGAACTCGACTTCGAAGAAGATGCGTTGCGCTCGATCGCCGATCTCGCCGTATTGCGCAAGACCGGCGCGCGTGGACTGCGTGCGATCCTCGAGGACGTGCTCGGACCGATCATGTTCGAGATCCCGTCGGCAGAGGACGTGAAGAAGGTCATCGTGACCCGTGCATCGGTCGAGGAGGGCGCTCCGCCCACCGTCGTGATGGAGCGCAAGCGCAAGAGTGCCTGAACGGCAGAGGGAACAGCGCCTGCGGCCTGGATCGTCACGGCGAGCGAGACGCGATGTCCGAGCCCCGGAGTAGCGTTGCGGCATGCGACCGTTTCAGATCTCGGTACCGGAGGAGGTCCTCGAGGACCTGGGTGCACGTCTCAGCCGCGCGCGGCTGCTCCCAGACTCGCCTCGTCGCCCTGAATCCGGCATGTCCGCGTCGTATCTGCGCGAACTCGTCGACGCGTGGACTGCATTCGATTGGCGTGCTCGCGAGGATTGGCTGAACTCTCATCCGCAGTTCATCGCTGATGTCGGCGGCACCAGCATCCACTTCGTCCACATGCGGTCCGAGTACGAGGGTGCGCCGGCCCTGCTGCTCATGCACGGATGGCCGCACACGTTCGCGCTGCAACTCGAGCTCGCGGAGCTGCTGCCGGACTTCCACGTGGTGATGCCGAGCATGCCCGGATTCGCGTTCTCCGAGCCGTACGACGGCACCATGACCGAGAGCGTGATGGCTCGCTTGATGCACACGCTGATGA
The DNA here is from genome assembly GCF_052266695.1 of Microbacterium zouquanmingi. Classification (NCBI taxonomy): domain Bacteria; kingdom Bacillati; phylum Actinomycetota; class Actinomycetes; order Micrococcales; family Microbacteriaceae; genus Microbacterium; species Microbacterium zouquanmingi. The sequence goes on along the minus strand of NZ_JBQPQZ010000005.1, from coordinate 155,612 downwards.
CCGATGTATTGGGCTACGAGCACTATCTCACCTACGGAGAGGACATCTCGGCGAACGTCAGCGACTTGATCGCCGCGACGTATCCCGCGCATGTACGGGGGATTCTCGCGACGCATTCACACTTCGGCACAGATGAAGAGCGCGCAGCGGTGACCGACCCCGAAGCGCGGGCGTTCTTCGAGCGACTCGTCGCGAGTGGCGAACTTGACGGCGCGTACGGCCACGTGCAGGGCACACGGCCCGACACGCTGGCTGCTGCGCTCAACGACTCGCCGGCAGGCCTTCTCGCCTGGCTCGCAGAGAAGCTCGTCGAGTGGAGTGACACGCCGACGGCGCAGCCGGAGCTCGTGGAGGATCGCATCTCCCGCGAGCGGATACTGACCGAGGCGACGATCTACTGGGCGACGGGGAGCATCGCGACATCGTTCCGGCGATACTTCGATACTGGTGAGGACGAGCGGATACCGCCGGTCGCAGTACCGGCCGCAGTTGCTATCCAGCGGCACGAGCATGACTACCCCGAGAGTGTCGCTCGCGCCTTCTACCGCGACCTTCGTACTTTCGATCGTCTGCGCGAGGGCGGGCACTTCACCGCCGCCGAAGTGCCGCAGGAAATCGCGACTCGGATGCGGGCCTTCGCGCGAGACCTCGGACTCCTCACGGCGCGGGAGTCCGGCGCGAGCGCATAGCATCCCGGACCTGAGCGGGACGAAGGGGTAGCCGGAGTTCCCGCTGATGATTAACATCGGCACATGCAGGGTGAACGGTACGTGGAGGCTTTCCACCAGCTGACGGCCGAGGTCAACGCCGCCAATCTGATGCGCAGACGATACCGCTATTACTGGACGATGATGATCTTCTGGACGTTGGTCGTCGTGGTGATTCTCATTGGGGTGGTGCTGCTGGGGGACAGCTGGTGGCAGCTGGTCCTGGCGGTGCTGTTCGGCGTCGCGATGGCGCAGCTCGGCTTTCTCGGGCATGAGGCTGCCCACCAGCAGATGTTCGCCTCGCAAGGGTGGAACGAGTGGACGGGGCGTGTGCTCGCGGGTCTGTTCGTCGGGCTCAGCTTCGGTTGGTGGATCGACAAGCACGGTCGCCATCATGCGAACCCCAACAAGGAGCGGGAGGATCCTGACGCCGCACCCGGAGTGTTGTCGTTCACGCCGGAAGGCACCGATGCGCGCGAGGGGATCGCCGCGACGCTCGCGAAGTATCAGGGATACTACTTTCTGCCGCTGCTGTTGTTCGAGGGCTTCTCACTGCACATCGACTCGATCAGGACCATCCTGTTCGGCAAGGGAGTGACGCATCGCTGGTCGGAGATTCTGTTCGTCGGTATCCGCATCATCGGATTCCTCGTCTTCCTCTTCGTCGTGCTTCCACCGCTCATCGCGACGGTGTTCGTTCTGGTGCAGGTTGCTGTATTCGGCTTCCTGCTCGGTGGCGCGTTCTCGCCGAACCACATCGGGATGCCGACCGTCCCGCATGACGCGGACATCGACTTCCTGCGTCGACAGGTGCGGATGTCGCGTAACGTGCGCGGCGGAGTCTTCGTGCACTTCTTCATGGGCGGGCTGGAGTACCAGGTGGAGCATCATCTGTTCCCGATGTGCCCGCGTCCCAATCTGCCGATGGTGCAGAAGGTGGTTCGTGAGCACTGCGCCGCCTACGACATCCCCTACGCCGAGACAACTCTCGGCGAGGCGTTTCGGACGATCCTCGCCTATCTGAATCAGGTCGGACTGAAGAACCGAGACCCATACACCTGTCCCTTGGTCCGCGAATACCGAGGATGAGATCGGAGAGACATGAAGGTCACTGTGAACCCCACCACCTGCATCGCATCCGGCAACTGCAGCCGGACAGCACCGCGGGTGTTCGCCAACCGGGAGGAAGATGGTGGGTTCGTGAGCGTTCTCAATGCGAGTCCGCCGGAATCCGAGTGGGGCGCGGTGCGCGAAGCCGAAGACCTGTGCCCATCGGCGACCATTCACACCGAGGATGACGCGGACGGGCAGCAGACCACGCCGTGATCGCCGTCACCCTCCCAGCCCGCGGCGTTTCAGCAGCGGAGCGATCTCCGCGTCGCGACCGCGGAAGTCGCGGTACGCCTCGAGGGGGTCCTTCGATCCGCCCACGGCGAGCAGCCGTGCGCGGAAGCGGTCGCCGTTCTCGCGGGTGAGGCCGCCGTTCTCGCGGAACCACTTCACGGTGTCGGCGTCGAGCACCTCGCTCCAGATGTACGAGTAGTAGCCGGCACTGTATCCGCCGGAGAAGACGTGCGCGTAGTAGGTGGAGGAGTAGCGGGTCGGCACCACGGGGTTGTCCAGTCCGATCTCGGCGAGTGCCGCTGCTTCGAACTCGGCGACGTCGGCCACCGAGTCAGAGTCTCCGAGCCGGTGCCACGCCTGATCGAGCCAGGCGGCTGCGAGGTATTCGCTCGTGTCATGACCCTGATTGAAGGTCTCTGTCGCACGCAGTCGCTCGACGATCGCCGCATCCAACGGTTCATCGGTCTCATAGTGCCGCGCGTAGTTGTCCAGCACCTCTGGCCAGAGAATCCACATCTCGTTGACCTGGCTGGGGAACTCCACGAAGTCACGGAACACGTTCGTGCCCGCGAAGTGCGGGTAGTTCACCGTCGCGAACAAGCCGTGCAGGGCATGGCCGAACTCGTGGAACAGCGTCGTGACTTCATCGAGCGTCAGCAGCGTCGGCTGACCGTCTCCCGGCTGTGCCACATTGAGATTGTTGACGACCACGGGAGCTGTGCCGCGCAGCGCGGATTGGCTGACGATCGGGTTCATCCATGCGCCGCCGCGTTTCGTGTCGCGCGTATACAGATCGAGCACGTACAGGCCGAGTGCTGAACCGCCAGGGTTGAACACCTCGAACACGCGAGCGCCGGGGTGATAGGCGACGAGGTCGTCACGCTCGCGGAATGTCAGGCCGTACAGCTGTGTCGCCGCGTAGAAGACGCCGTCCTGCAGGACCCGCTCGGCTTCGAACCACGGCCGGAGTGCGGCCGTGTCGATGTCGTACTTCGCGGCACGCACCTTCTCGGTGTAGAACGCCCAGTCATGCGCCTCAAGGGCGAACGGCTCTGTCTCGGTCTCGTCGATGATCGTCTGCAGAGCCGCCTGTTCCGCGCGCGCGTTGGATGCTGCGGCTGGAGCGAGCTGGTGGAGAAGCTCTGAGACGGCCTCCGGGGTTCCCGCCGTCTCATCCGCGGTGACATAGGCGGCGTGTGATGCGTAACCGAGCAGGGCTGCCCGCTCCGCGCGCAGCGCGACGATCTCGGTCAGCACACCGCGGTTATCGTTGGCGTTGCCGCGGAGCGCGCGCGAGCGCGACGCCGCCATGATCTGCCGCCGACTCTCGCGACTCGTCAGCGAGGACAGATACGGATGCCCCGTGAACAGCGGCAGCGTGATGAGAAAGCCGCTCTCGTGGCCGCGGTCGGTTGCCGCGCGCGTGGCAGCGGAGAGCTCACCGTCGGTGAGCCCGTCGAGTTCTTCGGCCGTCTCGAAGAAGACCGCGAGATCGTTGGTGTCGGCGAGGAGGTTCTTCTCGAATGCCGTCGTGAGCGTGGAGAGCTTCTGGTTCAAGGCGGTGAGCGTCGACTTCGCCGTATCGTCGAGCGCCGCGCCTGCGTGCGTCATCTCACGGAAATGCCTGACCAACAGGTAGCGGCTCTCGGTATCGAGTTCGAGCTGGTCGATCTGCTCGTGCAGGGTCTTCACACGCCAGTACAGCTGAGCGTCGAGGCGGATGGCGTCTTCGTGTGCCGCCATGAGGGGCGCGAGATCTTCATCGATCTGCTGGATCTCTGTGGTCGCATCCGCTGAGCTCACGGTGTAGAAGGCGTGTGCGACGCGATCGAGCATGGCGCCGGCCTGCTCCAGCGGCACCATCGTGTTCTCGAACGTCGGCATGGATCGCACGCGCGTGATCGCTGCGATCTCCTTGACGTGCTCATCGAACGCGACAAGAAACGCCGGCAGGTAGTGCTCTGGGCGGATCGCAGCGTAGTCCGGAAGCGCGTAGGGGAGAGCGGACGGCGTGAGGAGCGGATTCGCGGCATCGGTCATTCCACGAGCCTAATGCGAACGAACGCAAAGAAACACTTGCAAAGAAAGCGTTGCAAAGATATCTTTGCAATATGACCGAGAACGAGAAGAACCCTGGGGCCGGCAGGCGTCGTGTGCTGGATGCTGGAGCGCTCCGCGCGCTGTCGCACCCGCTGCGCGTGCGGATCTTCGACATCCTCGAGCAGGAGGGGCCGCAGACAGCTAGCACTCTCGCCGAGATCCTGGGGGAGTCCTCGGGTGCCACGAGCTACCACCTGCGCTCGCTCGCCCGCCACGATCTCATCCGTGAGCTCGAGGGCACTCGCGGCGGCCGCGAGCGCTGGTGGGAGCGCCCGCCCGGCGGCATCATCTACGACTCGCGTGCTGTGCAGGGATCGCCTGCGGGCGAAGCGGCGCTCCAGGTGGCAGTCGCAGAGGCAATGCGTCGGCGCCACGACGAGCTCATGGACTACTTCGTCGGTGGGATCGACCGGGAACCGGTCGAATGGGTCGACGCGAGCTCGTCGATGACTAGCGGCATCAGCATGACCGCGGCTCAGACCACCGACCTCATCAAGAAGATCGAAGCAGTCATCGATGAGGCCGCCGACAAATACCGCGAGCAGAAGGGCGACGGTGTTCGCCGGGTCAGCGTCCGCGCTGACGTCTTCCCCCTCAAGAACCTCAAGAACAAGAAGGAGAACGCATCATGAGCGCAGTAGCAGTAACTCGTACATACCCTGTTCCGCGCGGTGCGACCTCACTCGAGCGGTGGTCGATCGGGGTCGCCGAGACGGTCGCCCGATGGGCGACAGCTCGTGCCGAGCGTCGGGAAGACCGACGCGACGCGATGCTCGCGTCGATCCAGGCGGAGCAGACGCGAAAGGCAGACCCGCGGGCAGCGGACCACCTGCTGGCGCAGATGGGGATGCCGCGGCGCTGAGTCAGTCCTGGAAGGGGCGGGCGATGACCTCGCCCGACGCGTCTTGGAAGACTTCCCAGCCGGCATCCAATTCAGCGATCGGTCGACCCTCGAGCCAGGTGAGAGTCCAGTGCCCGCCCAGACCGCGTGCTTCGACCTCGGCGATGGCTGGGCGCAGTACGGCAGGAACGGAGGCCGGAGCCTCCGACCCCGCCGGCCAGCGCGTACCCAGCTGCATCAGTTCTCCTCCACGGGAGCGAGTTCGATCTCTGTGACGGTGAGCTCGTCGCCTGCCACGATCTCGAGCTCGGCGATGCGTCCCACGGCGCTGAGGTCCCCCGCAGCGGCGCGAAGCGCCTCGATCGAGTCAGCGGGAGCTGCGATCACAGCGCGTGACACCGGCGTCTTCTGAGAAACCTTCGCCTCCGTCTTCGCGCGACGGATGCCGATCAGCGCAGCGCTGGCAACATCGAGCACCGTGGCATCTCCGCCGGCGAGCTCGCCGGCGGTCGGCCATGCGGCGGTGTGGATCGAACCCTCTTCGAACCAGCTCCAGGCCTCTTCGGCCGCGAATGACACGACCGGGGCCAGCAGACGCAGCAGCGTCGACAGCGCGATGTGCAGCGCGAGCGCGGCGGAGGGCTGTCCGACGTCGGTCTGGTCGTAGGCGCGTTCCTTGACGAGCTCGAGGTAGTCGTCACAGAACGTCCAGAAGAACGACTCGGTGACTTCCAGCGCGCGGGCGTGATCGAAGGCATCGAACGCCGCGGTGGCATCAGCAACCACCTGGTCGAGGGCAGCGAGCATCGAAGCATCCAGAGCGTGCGTGACCTGCGCGCCCTCGGAGACCGGGAACGACAGCACGAACTTCGCAGCGTTGAGGATCTTGATCGCCAGGCGGCGACCGATCTTCATCTGCGTGGGGTTCTGCGGGTCGAACGCGGCGTCGACGCCCAAGCGGCTGGAGGCTGCCCAGTAGCGCACAGCGTCCGAACCGTGTTTGTCGAGGATGTCAGCGGGCGTGACCACATTACCCTTGGACTTCGACATCTTCTTGCGGTCGGGATCGACGATGAAGCCGGAGATCGACGCGTGCTTCCAGGGCGAGCGCTGGTCCTCGAGGGTCGAGCGAAGCATGGTGGAGAACAGCCAGGTGCGGATGATGTCCTGAGCCTGAGGGCGCACATCGAACGGGGCGACGAGGTTCCACAGCTCTTCGTCACGCTGCCAGCCGCCGGCCAGCTGAGGGGTGAGCGACGAGGTCGCCCAGGTGTCGAGAATGTCGGTCTCGGCCTCGAAGCCCCCTGCCTTGCCGCGCTGGTCCTCCGTGTAGCCTGCCGGCACGTCGATCGTCGGATCGATCGGCAGCAGTTGTGGAGCGGGCATCAGCACGCGGTCGTAGTCGCGCTCGCCGTTCTCATCGAGTCCGTACCAGACGGGCAGCGGAACACCGAAGAAGCGCTGACGCGAGATCAGCCAGTCGCCGGTGAGGCCACCGACCCAGTTCTCGTAGCGCACGCGCATGAAGTCCGGGTGCCACTGGAGCTGCTTTCCGTGTGCGATGAGCTGATCGCGCAGGTCCTCGTCGCGGGCGCCGTTGCGGATATACCACTGGCGCGTCGAGACGATCTCGAGCGGGCGGTCGCCCTTCTCGAAGAACTTCACCGCATGGTTGAAGGGCTTGGAGACCTCGAGCAGCTCGCCGGACTCTTCGAGCAGCTCCGCCATGCGCTTCTTGGCGCTGAAGACCGTCTTTCCGGCGATCTCGGCGTAGGCTGCAAGGCCTGCCTCTGAGGTGATCGCTTCGGGAGCCTCTGCGATCACGCGGCCGTCGAGGCCCAGGATCGTACGGATCGGCAGGTCGAGCTCGCGCCACCACACCATGTCGGTCACGTCGCCGAAGGTGCAGACCATGGCGATGCCGGAACCCTTGTCCTGCTGTGCGAGGTGGTGCGCGCGCACCGGAACCTCGACATCGAACAGCGGCGTGCGCACGGTCTTGCCGAAGTACGGCTGGTAGCGCTCGTCATCGGGATGCGCCACGAGAGCAACACAGGCGGCGAGCAGTTCTGGGCGCGTGGTTTCGATGTGGATGTCGCCCGAGCCGTCGGTCTTGTGGAACGCGAGACGGTGGTACGCGGCCTGCTGCTCGCGGTCTTCGAGCTCAGCCTGCGCGATCGCGGAGCGGAAATCGACGTCCCACAGCGTCGGCGCAAGGGCCTGGTACGCCTCGCCGCGCTCGTGGTTGCGGATGAAGCCGAGCTGGCTCTGGCGGATCGTCTCATCGGAGATCGTGCGGTAGGTCTGCGTCCAGTCGACACTGAGACCGAGCTGGCGGAAGACGTCTTCGAACTGCTTCTCGTCCTCGACGGTGAGCTTCTCGCACAGCTCGATGAAGTTGCGGCGGCTCACCGGCTGCTGATCGGCGGCCTTCAGGCTCTTCGCGTTGCCCTCGAACGGCGGGGTGAAGTCGGGGTCGTAGGGGAGTGTCACGTCAACGCGCACGCCGTAGTAGTTCTGCACGCGGCGCTCGGTCGGCAGGCCGTTGTCGTCCCAGCCGATCGGGTAGAACACGTTCTTGCCGCGCATGCGCTCGTAGCGCGCCTTGACATCGGTGTGCGTGTAGGAGAACACGTGACCGATGTGCAGGGATCCGGATGCTGTGGGCGGAGGAGTGTCGATCGAGTAGACACTCTCGCGGCCGAGTTCTGCGGAACGCAGGCGGTCGAACAGGTAGGTGCCCTGCTCAGACCAGACGCCATCCCACTTCGCTTCGAGACCTTCGAGTGCGGGCTTGTCGGGGATTGCTGACATCGAGGTCTCCTTGAGCGATGTATGCGGCACGGTGTGTACGTGCCTGAGTGTGTGGGATGCGCTCAACAGTCTAGCTGGCGGTGCGCAGAACGCATCCTGGCCTAAATCGACCCCGTCCAATAATCATCGCTAAACTGAATGCACCCCTTCCGCCTTTCTGAGGATTCGCATGCCCACCTCTCTCGTGCGCCGTTTTCTTCCCGTAACCGCCTTCTTCGCGGCATCCGCTCTGCTGTTGAGCGGCTGTGCCGGCGCAGCCGACGACAGTGCGCAAAGCGGTGGTGAGGTCGTCTGGGCCATCGAGGGAGCGAACCTCGCTGCCGGACACATGGACCCGCAGACCAGCCAGCTCGATGTCTCGGGCATGGTGCAGCGCGCCATTCTCGACTCCTTGGTGTTCCAGGAGGCCGATGGCTCGTTCTCGCCGTGGCTCGCGAAGAGCTGGACGGTCTCAGACGACAGCACCACCTACACGTTCGAACTGCGCGACGATGTCACCTTCCATGATGGTGAGCCCTTCAATGCTGAAGCAGTGAAGGCGAACTTCGATCGCATCGTCGATCCCGAGACCGCGTCTGCTCAGGCCGCGAGCATGCTCGGCGCCGATTTCTACGAGGCGACGACAGTTGTCGACGAGTACACGGTCGAGGTGAAATTCACTCAGCCGTACTCTCCCTTCCTGCAGGCAGCGAGCACGGCGAACCTCGGCTTCTATTCGCCCGCAGTGCTGGAGACCTCCGCGGATCAGTTCAAAGCGGGGGGCCCCGGCATCAACGTCGGCACCGGCCCGTTCGAGCTCACCGAGTACACCCCCGACCAGGAGCTCGTCTACACCCGCAACCCCGACTACACCTGGGGCCCAGACGGGGCAGAAGCCGCGCAGTTCGAGACCCTTCGGGTCGAGCTGCTTCCTGAGGCATCCGTGCGCGCCGGTGTTGTGGAAAGCGGCGAGGCGGATCTTGCCAGCAATATCCCCCCGAACCTCGCCGTCGAACTCCCTGACACGCTCACGGTCGACTCCGTCGAGTACCCGGGCCTGCCGTACTCGCTGTACCTGAATGAGAAGTACGGCGTCTTCGCCGACGAGAAGGTCCGTCAGGCCTTCGCTCGCGGTATCGACATCGATGCCGCCGTCGAGGAGATCTTCTTCGGTCAGTTCCCGCGGGCATGGAGCATCCTCGGCTCCACCACCCCCGGATACGACGCCTCGCTCGAGGACTCCTGGCCCTTCGACCAGGATGCGGCGAACGCGCTGCTCGACGAAGCAGGATGGACCGAGCGCGACAGCGACGGCATCCGCATGAAGGACGGCACGCGTCTCTCGGCGCGTTGGATCGCCTGGACGCCGGTCCCGGATGACAAGGCCGCGCTCGGCAACGCCATTCAGTCCGACCTCGCCGAGATCGGGTTCGAGGTCAAGCGCGAGGTTCTCGAACCGGGGGCTTACAACGAGCAGTATGGTCCCAAGACCTTCGACCTCACCGACTGGGGCTTCTCCGGTGTCGACGGCGACCTGCTGCGTAGCCACCTGCACACCGAAGGCTTCCAGAACGCCTCGCAGGTCACTGACCCCGAGATCGACGCACTGCTCGAACAGGGAATCTCGACGAGCAATGTCGATGAGCGCGCAGACATCTACAAGAAGCTGCAGCAATGGAATGCCGAGTACACCGCGATCGTTCCGCTGTACAGCCCGTCGCTGATCACCGCGTACAACGACACGATCTCGGGCCTCGAGTACGACCTGTACGGTCGCCCGCTGTTCTATGAGGTCACGGTCGGCTGATCTGCTCGTGAAACCGCTTCTCGTCCGGATCGCGGGGCTCGTAGCATCCGTCATCGTCGTCCTCTGGGGCGCGGCGACATTGGCGTTCCTCGCGTTCCGGGTGATTCCGGGAGACCCGGTCTCGGTCATGCTCGGGCCGCAGGCTCAGGTGAGCGAGGCCGTGAAAGACGGCATCCGTGCCGATCTCGGACTTGACCTCCCACCTCTCGAGCAGTACCTGTCGTACCTCGGGCAGCTCGTGCAGGGGAACCTGGGCGAGTCCTACCAGTTACGGATGCCGGTGACGGAGGTCATCGGACGACAGCTCGGTTCGACGCTGCAGCTGACCGCTCTGGCGCTCGTCATCGCGCTCGTCCTCGCGCTTGCTGTCGCACTGTTCGTGCGCGGACGCGTCGGGCGGGGAGTCGTCGCCGGCGTGGAGCTGATCGTGCTGTCATCGCCGGTGTTCTGGATCGGTCTGCTTCTGCTGAGCACCTTCGCCTTCGGGCTCGGCTGGTTCCCGGTGTCCGGCACCCGCAATCCCGCGACGATCGTGCTGCCTGCGGTCACGCTGGCGCTTCCTGTGGCAGCGCTCCTCGGCCAGGTGCTGCGAGACGGCATCGAAGCCGCCGAACGCCAGCCGTTCGCAACGACTGTTCGTGCGCGCGGCGCGGGGCAGGTCCGGCTGACGGCTCACCACACCCTCCGCCACGGGGCGGCGGGTGCTCTGACGCTCACGGCGTACCTGGTGGGATCACTGCTCGGCGGCGCGGTGCTGGTCGAGACGGTTTTCGCACGACCCGGCATCGGGCGCGTCACCCTGGCGGCGATCACCGACCGCGACCTGCCGGTCATCACCGGGATCATTCTCTTCAGCGCACTCGTGTTCGTCATCGTCAACGTCATCGTCGAACTGCTGCATCCGCTGCTCGATCCGCGACAGCGACGGGCGGTGCGCGCATGACGCTCTCTCGTCGCATGCTGCTGGGCGCGGCCGTACTCGTGTTGGCCGTCGTGGCGGCAATGGCTCTCTTCCCTGGAATCATCGCCCCCGCCGACCCACTGCAGACCGACGTGCGGGCCGCGCTCGAAGCCCCCAGTGCCGCACACTGGTTCGGAACCGATCAGAGCGGTCGCGATGTGTTCTCTCGTGTCGTGCATGGTGCCGGCCGCTCAGTCGGCATCGGTCTGCTCGCGACGGCACTCGCCCTCATCATCGGACTCATCATCGGTGCCCTCTCCGGCATCGCCCCTCGTGCCGTCGATGCCGTGGCGATGCGTATGAACGACGTACTCATGGCGTTCCCGGAGTTCCTGGTCGCGCTCGTCGTCGTCGCGATCCTCGGGCCTGGGCCGGAGAAGGTCGCCGTCGCTGTGACCATCGCCGCGATCCCGGTGTACGTACGGCTCGCTCGGGTGCAGACGCGTACGCTGGCGCTCGCTGAGCACGTCGAGGCGGCCCGGATCCTCGGGGTGCCGCGGGCGCGGGCGTTCGTCCGGCATGTCATGCCCGGCGTACTGGGTTCGCTGAGCATTCTGGCGACGATCGGGATCGGGTCGAGCATCCTCGCCATCGCGGGCTTGAGCTTCTTGGGGCTGGGCGAGAGCGAGCCTGCCGCGGAGTGGGGCCTCATGCTCTCCGGCGGTCGCAATTCTCTTGGCACGGCATGGTGGATCGCGGTCTTCCCCGGGCTCGCCATCACGCTCACAGTGATCTCGGCGACGATCGTCGGCCGCACACTGCGGGCGCGCGCGGAAGGGCGAGTGTGATGAGCGTATTGAGCGTGCAGAACCTGTCGATCGCCATCGGGAACCGCGTGCTCGTCGATGGAGTCTCCTTCGAGGTCTCGCCGGGAGAGTGCCTCGCGATCGTCGGCGAATCGGGGGCGGGCAAGTCCGTGACGGCATCCGCACTTCTCGGGCTCGCGCCCGGCAAGGTCACCGCCTCGCGCCTGGAGATCGACGGGGTGGATGCACGTGGATTCTCAGAGACGCACTGGCGCGGTGTGCGCGGCGACCGTATCGGGCTGGTTTCACAGGACGCCCTCGTCTCGCTCGACCCGCTGCGACGAATCGGGGCGGAGGTCGCCGAGCCCCTCGCGATTCACACGCGACTGTCGCGCGCAGGGCGCCGCGCGCGTGCTCTGGAGCTGCTGGAATCTGTCGCGATGCCGTCGCCCCCTGAGCGGGCGGCGCAATATCCGCACGAGCTGTCGGGTGGGCTCAGGCAGCGTGCGCTGATCGCGTCAGCGCTGGCAGGAGAGCCGGTCGTGCTCATCGCGGATGAGCCGACCACGGCTCTGGATGCCACGGTGCAGGCTCATGTTCTGGCGCTGCTTCGCGATATCGCGAATGCCGGAACCGCCATCGTCTTCATCAGTCACGACTTCGCGGCAGTGCGCAGGGTCGCCGACCGTGTGCTCGTCATGCGTGCAGGACGCGTGATCGAGCAGGGCACTGTTGCAGACGTGTTGGATGCTCCCGCTGAGGCCTACACGCGCGAGCTCATCGCCGCGACGGCCCATGAGCCGCGGACGGACCGGTTCGGGCTCGGAGACGCAGTTCTCACCGGAATCGACGTCTCGAAGTCGTTCTCGGGTGTGCCGGCGGTCATGGACGCAGCGTTCACCCTGCTGCAGGGACAGACGCTGGGGATCGTGGGGGAGTCGGGTTCTGGAAAGACGACGCTCGCTCGAATGATCGTCGGAGTCGAGACACCTGATGCCGGTGATCTGCGCTGGGTGGGAGAGCACCGTGTGCAGCTCGTGCACCAGAACCCGCTCGGCGCGTTCGATCCCCGCTGGAGCGTGGGCCGCTCACTGCGTGAGGCGCTCGCCGCAGGGGGAGTCCCGCGGGCCTTGCGTGCCGCCCGGGTCGCGGTGCTGATGGCAGAAGTCGATCTTGCGCCTGATCTCGCCACCCGGCGCCCGGCGCAGCTTTCGGGCGGGCAGCGGCAGCGTGCGGCGATCGCACGGGCGCTCGCCGCGGATCCTGACGTGCTGGTGCTCGACGAGCCCGTCTCGGCGCTGGATCCCTCCGTGCGCGAAAAGGTGCTGCAGCTGCTCGGACGGCTGCAGCGCGATCGCGGCTTGACGATGATCTTCGTCTCTCACGATCTCGACGTCGTCGCGGCCGTCTCCGACGACGTGCTCGTGATGCAGAACGGTGCTGTTGTCGAACAGGGGTCGGTGGCTGCCGTGTTCAATGCCCCACAGCATCCGTTCACTCAGGAACTGCTGGCCGCCTCCGGCGAGTGAGGTGCGCAGCGTCAGTCGCTGATCCGAATCCCCAACCCGGCCGCAATGACAGGAGCGAGCTGCTGCACCTGGAAAGTCGTCAGCGTCACACCGCGCAGACTGTTCGCATCGGTGAATGCCATCGCGTCGAGTCCGCGCAGGTCGACGTCTTTCGCGCGCAGTCCGCGCGGATCGACCTCTTCACTGCGAGCGTTCTCGAAGCTGACGCGGGTGAGTTCTGCCTGGGGTAGGTCGAGTGTGCGGATGGCGGAGTCCGCGATCACGATGTCGCGGGCCTTTGCCCCGCCGAGGTTCAGGTAATCAATGCGCAGATCCCGCAGCTCGAGCTCATCGATACGTGCGCCGCTGAGATCGAGGGTGCCGATGCGTCCGCCGGCGATGCGCAGGCGGCGGATGCTCGCGTTGCGCAGGGGCATGGATGCCGCGCGCACATCGTGCATCGCAACGTCGAGGATCGTGGCGCCGGTGAGGTCGAGCAGATCGACGTCTGCGGCGATCACGCACTGCTCGATCGAGGAGTGGGCGAGATCTGCGGTGCCGGTCAGGTCGAGACGTGCAGCGATCAGATCGGCATTGCGCTGCGGCACCGCAAGAGCGAGATTCTCCGGCAGATCGGGCGGTGAGACGCGCGGAGCGGCGAGGGAGTCAGTGTTGCGTGCCATTCCCCAAGGGTACCCGTCAGTGTGTGCTATGTTGCTAGCATGCAAGCAAATGAGTCGAAGAAGGTGCAGTTCAACGTGTATCTGCCGCCGGAGCTCGTCCGCGATGTGAAGCACCGGGCAATCGATGAGAACACGAGCCTGTCTGCGCTCGTTGAAGTGGCACTGCGCGGGTATCTGGAGGAGAAGTCATGAGCGTGGTTCAGCAGATCGTGTACACGGATCACGCGGAGCGATGGTGGGCTCTTGTGGAAGCTCTCGGCTTCGTGGCACCGTTCCCGCCTGTGCCCGAGTGGGCGGAGTTCCACGCGGACGGAGTCCTGGCTGTGCACAGGGCGACGGCTGGGCACCGAGCAGGCATGGTCGACATTCACCTCGTCGTCGCGGATCTGGATGCTGCGGCATCCGCTCTTTCGTCCTTCGCCGTCACTCCGACGACGATGGACGGAGTAGGGGACATGCTTGTCGTGCGCACGGCATCCGGTGTATCGATCTCGGTGTCCGAAGGTGCTGCCCAGCAGGGGGCAGGGCAGGTCGCCGTCCAACCGATCTGGTTCCAAGGCGACCTCGATGAGCCGCGGGCGATCCTTGAGGCGCTCGGCCTTCGCGGCGGCATCGCAGCCGATCGCGGCGGGTGGATCGAGATGGTCGCTGGAGGCGGGGCGGTCGGGCTGCATGCGGGGGAGCCTCGGATCGGGGTGTCTTTCGAAGCGCGCGGTGATCTCGACGCGCTGGCAACGAGGCTGCAGGATGCCGGGTTCGAGGCATCCGTCGTCGATGAGGCCTTTGCGCGGACCATCCGCATCCCCGACCCCGACGGAGGAGATGAGATCTGGATCAACGGCGCCCAGGACGACCTGCACGGCTATCACCGACGATGAGGTTCGAACGCGATCGGGGAGACGGTGTCACCCTCGCACTGCGGACGCCAGCGATGGCCTGCGCAGTGCGCGATGTGGAGGCAGCGAACATCGAACGGCTGCGCCTGTGGGAGCCGTGGGCGCACGCCTTCGACGTGAACGGCACCGACGACGAGTGGAACCGCGAGTAGCTGAGGTGATTCATCGGTGGAACCGCGATTCCGACGGTGATGCTGCAGGACGGGCAGCCGCCCCGCACGATGTCGCCGTGTTCGGACTACTCGCGTAGCCACGCGGGCAGTTTCTTCGGAGAAGTGCAGCTCCTTCGGATCAGATGCCGGGTATGGCTCCGAAGAACGTGTACATCTCCGAGCGAAGCACACGGAGAAATGCCGCGGCTGACTGGTACTGCACAACTGTGGATTCCCGGAACTTGTGCACGGTTCGAGTGTTCTCGGACCCGGGAGATGCCCTGCGCGTCGCAGAATCACAGGATGCATCCGAATGGTCCTGACCCAGTCGAGCTCGTTGTTGAGCTGGGCGGTGTCGTGCGCACTGAACGACTGAGAGCCCACGGCATCGCGCGTCGCTCCCTCGAGCAGGCAGTCGCATCTGGACAGCTCATCCGAATCCGTCGAGGCTGGGTGGCTGCCCAGGGCGCCGAACCGATCCTTGTCGCCGCAGCCAGAACCAGTGTTGTCGTGAGCTGTGTGACCCAGGCTGCAAGGCTCGGTCTGTGGGTGCACGGGGAACCGGAAAAGTTCCATGTCGCCGCGAAACCGAAGGGGACGAGCGTGTCAACCGGGCGCGTGCATGTGCACTGGTCGATGCCTCTCGTTCCACGGCATCCGGACGTGTTGGTCGACCCGATCGAGAACGTGCTCGCGCTGGTGGCAGATTGTGAGCCCTTCGAGCGTGCCCTCGCCACCTGGGAGTCGGCGCTCAATCAGCACCTCGTGACGTTGCCGGGCCTTGTCGAATACGACTGGAAGCCTGCAGCGTGCGCAATTCTCGCCGAAGCTGATCCTTTTGCTGATGCCGGCACGGAGACGTACCTGCGCTCGAGACTGAAGTGGTTGAGGTTGCGGATCCTCAGCCAGATATGGATCGCCGGGCACAGAGTGGACACGCTCATCGGGGAACGTCTCGTACTGCAGATAGACGGCAAGCATCATGTCGGCGCGCAGCGCAGCCAAGACATCAGGCACGACGCCGAGCTGCGGCTCATGGGCTATCACGTGATCAGGGTCAGCTACCAGCAGCTGATGCACGACTGGCCCATGGTCCAGGACCTGATCATGCGGTCAGTGGCACTGGGGTTGCATCTGGCCGCGTGAAGCAGCGCAGCTTCTTCGGAGAAGTGCAGCTCCTTCGGATCAGATTCCGGGTATGGCTCCGAAGAACGTGTACATCTCCGAGCGAAGCGCCCGCACCAAAGCCGCGTACAATGGGCGTACATGCTTTGATCCGGCCATCACCGGGGAGCACTCGGAAGAACGGCCGCGAGGCCCAGTAGAACCGAGCGGGGCAGGCCCGTCATCGCCGCAGTGAGAGTGGCAGCGCCGAGAGGCGCCGCACGCGAGGTGGTACCGCGGTCCTTGTGAAAGACAGAGGGTCGTCCTTGCGCAGCATCCATCCACGACACTGCGAGCGCACATGACCTACCCCCGCACCTCCGCCTTCGGCCCCGCAGCCGTTGCTGCCAGTCCTCGGTTCCCGGAGATCGAGCAGGACGTTCTTGCGTTCTGGAAGAGCGACGACACGTTCCGCGCGTCGATCGATCAGCGCGAGGGCGCCGAGGAGTGGGTCTTCTACGATGGCCCTCCCTTCGCCAACGGCCTACCGCACTACGGTCACCTGCTCACCGGGTACGCCAAAGACCTCTTCCCGCGCTTCCAGACCATGCGCGGCAAGAAGGTCGATCGCGTGTTCGGGTGGGACACGCATGGCCTGCCCGCAGAGCTCGAAGCGATGAAGCAGCTCGGGATCACCGAGAAGAGCGAGATCGAAGACATGGGAATCGATGTCTTCAACGGCAAGGCTCGCGACTCCGTCCTCGCGTACACCGAGGAATGGAAGGCCTACGTCACCCGCCAGGCGCGCTGGGTCGACTTCGACCGCGGATACAAGACGCTCGACCTCGGCTACATGGAGAGCGTGCTCTGGGCGTTCAAGACCCTGTACGACAAGGAGCTCGCATACGAGGGCTACCGCGTGCTGCCGTACTGCTGGCGTGATGAGACGCCGCTGTCCGCACACGAACTGCGCATGGATGACGATGTCTACCAGGATCGCCAGGACCCGTCGGTCACCGTCACGTTCCCGCTCACCGGCGCGAAGGCCGAATCCCTCGGGCTCACCGCCGTGCGCGCTCTCGCCTGGACGACGACTCCCTGGACCCTGCCCACCAACCTCGCACTCGTCGTCGGGCCCGACATCGACTACGTCGTCGTGCCGGCAGGTCCGAACGGCGCCGCCGACATCCACATCGGCGATGACGTGGCCGAAAGCGCCGCGCACCGCTATCTGATCGCCCGCGACCTCCTCGCGGGCTACGCGAAGGACCTCGGCTACGAGGCGACCGAGGACGCGCTCGCCGCAGTCGAGGCGTCCCACCGCGGAGCCGACCTCGAAGACATCACCTACGACCGTCTCTTCGACTACTACGCGGATGCTGAGACCTGGGGCACCGAGAACGCCTGGCGCATCCTCGTCGATGACTACGTCACCACCACCGATGGCACCGGCATCGTCCATCAGGCCCCGGCCTACGGTGAGGATGACCAGCGCGTGACGAACGCCGCCGGCATCCCGACGATCCTCTCGCTCGATGACGGCGGCAAGTTCCTCTCGAGCGTCACGGATGTCGCAGGCCAGCTGTGGATGGATGCCAACCGCCCGCTGATCCGCCTGCTCAAGGAGAACGCGCGCCTGCTGCGCGAGCAGAGCTACGTGCACTCGTACCCGCACTGCTGGCGTTGCCGCAACCCCCTGATCTACAAGGCTGTCTCGAGCTGGTTCATCCGCGTTACCGACATCAAGGACAAGATGCTCGCGAACAACGAGCAGATCACCTGGGTGCCCGAGAACGTCAAGGAGGGCCAGTTCGGCAAGTGGCTGGAAGGCGCCCGCGACTGGTCGATCAGCCGCAACCGCTACTGGGGCTCGCCGATCCCGATCTGGAAGAGCGACGATCCCGAGTACCCGCGCGTCGATGCCTACGGATCTCTCGAAGAGCTCGAGCACGACTTCGGCACCCTGCCGCGCAACCCCGAGGGCGAGATCGACCTGCACCGGCCGTACATCGATGACCTGACGCGGCCGAATCCCGACGACCCCACCGGCAAGAGCACCATGCGCCGCATCGAGGACGTCTTCGATGTCTGGTTCGATTCGGGCTCCATGCCCTACGCGCAGGTGCACTACCCGTTCGAGAACCAGGAGTGGTTCGACTCGCACTCGCCGGCGGACTTCATCGTCGAGTACATCGGTCAGACCCGCGGCTGGTTCTACGTCATGCACGTGCTCTCTACTGCGCTGTTCGATCGGCCGGCGTTCACTGGCGTCAGCTGCCATGGCATCGTGCTCGGCAGTGACGGCTACAAGATGTCGAAGTCGCTGCGCAACTACCCGGACGTCTCCGAGGTCCTTGACCGTGACGGTTCCGACGCCATGCGCTGGTTCCTCATGTCGAGCTCGGTGCTGCGCGGGGGAAACCTCGCGGTCACTGAGGAAGGCATCCGCTCGGGCGTGCGGGAATTCCTGCTTCCGTTGTGGAGCTCCTGGTACTTCTTCGCCACGTACGCCAACGCGTCTGGTGGCGGCTACGAGGCGACCTGGCGCACCGACTCGACGGATGTGCTCGACCGCTACATCCTGTCCCGCCTCGGCGAGCTCGTGCGCGATGTGGCAACGGATCTCGACGGGCTCGACTCGACCACGGCATCCGCGCGTCTGCGTGACTTCGCCGAGGTATTGACGAACTGGTACATCCGCCGCTCGCGCGACCGCTTCTGGGTCGGCGCCGAAGGCGGAACCGACGCGTTCGACACGCTGTACACGGTGCTCGAGACGCTGACCCGCGTGGCCGCGCCTCTCGTGCCGCTGGTCAGCGAGAAGATCTGGCAGGGCCTCACAGGCGGACGCAGTGTGCACCTGACGGACTGGCCCGACGCTGACGCGTTCCCCTCCGCCGACGACATCCGCGAGGCGATGGATGCTGTTCGCGAGCTCTCCAGCGTCGGAAACGCGCTGCGCAAGAAGGAGAAGCTGCGCGTGCGTCTGCCGCTCGCGCGCTTCACCGTCGTCTCTGCTGTGGCGCAATCCCTCGGCCAGTTCGAGGACATCCTTCGTGAGGAGCTGAACGTCAAGTCCGTCGAACTCGTTCAACTGACCGACACGACTGCTGCCGAGTACGGCATCAGCCACCGTCTCAGCGTCAACGCGCGTGCTGCGGGGCCCCGCCTCGGCAAGCAGGTGCAGCACGTCATCGCGGGTGCGCGTGCGGGCTTCTGGGAGGAAAAGGACGGTGTCGTCGTCGTCGACGGAATCGCGCTCGAACCTCAGGAGTACGACCTCGTTCTCGAGACCGCAGGCCGACCTGAGGGAGAAGCGCTCGCACTCGTCCCCGGTGGCGGGTTCGTGCTTCTCGATACGCAGACCACGCCTGAGCTGGAGGCAGAGGGCATGGCGCGTGACGCGATCCGCGTGGTGCAGGAAGCCCGCAAGAATGCCGGTCTCGAAGTCAGCGACCGGATCGTGCTCGCGCTGAACGTCTCGCCCGCGAACGCGGAGGCGCTGCGGGCGCACGCCGAATTGATCGCGGGGGAGACTCTCGCCATCGGCTTTGCGGTTCAGGCGACGGATGAAATGGATGAGCTCGTGAAGACGGTCACCAGCCCGGGTGATGGTGTATTCCGCACCGGCTCGACAGCGCTCGGATCGCACAAGGCCCCGATCGTCGTGACGATCGACTCGAACATCGATGGAGTGGAAAATGTCTGAGCGTGACCGCGCGGATGCCGTCTACGACGCGCTGCTCGAACGGGCAGGGGAACGGTGGGTGCAGCCTCGCAAGGAGCGCACCGCCCGCGTCCTCGAGCTGCTCGATGACCCGCAGAAGACATACCGCGTCGTGCACCTCACCGGAACGAACGGCAAGACGTCGACCGCGCGGATGATCGAGAGTCTGCTGCGCGCGCACGGACTGCGCACCGGTCTGTTCACGAGCCCGCATCTGGAGCGCTTCACCGAGCGGATCATGATCGACGGCGAGCCGATCGCGGATGCCGCGATTGCCGACGCCTGGGACGAGATCGAGCCGTTCGCCCGCATCGTGGATGCTGAGCTCGAGAAGGCGGGCGACGCACCGCTCACCTTCTTCGAACTGCTCACCGTTCTCGCGTTCGTCGCGGCATCGGATGCTCCGGTCGACGTCCTTGTGCTCGAAGTCGGCATGGGCGGCGAGTGGGACTCCACGAACACCGCCGATGGCGACGTCGCGGTGTTCGCGCCCATCGCGATCGACCACGCAGACCGTCTCGGCGACACAATTGAGAAGATCGCGACTGTGAAGGCCGGCATCATCAAGGAGGGCGCCGCGGTCGTATCCGCAGAGCAGCCCGCAGAGGCCGCCGCGGTACTGCGGCGCGTGGCCGCTGAGCACAGCGCCACGATCGCGTTCGAGGGCGAAGAGTTCGGTCTCGCAGAGCAGAAGCTCGCCGTCGGGGGTCAGCTTCTGACGATCCGTGGCATCGCCGGGAACTACGTCGAAGAGTACCTGCCGCTCTACGGTGCGCACCAGGGGCACAACGCTGCTCTGGCTGTCGCCGCGGTCGAGTCGCTCATCGGCGCAGGGTCGCAGCGCATTGCCGACGACATCATCACCGATGGCCTGCAGGGCGCGACGTCGCCTGGCCGACTGCAGCTGCTGGGGATCGCACCGACAGTCGTTGTGGATGCCGCGCACAACCCGCACGGCGCCCGGGCGCTTGCGCAGTCGCTCGAAGACAGCTTCGACTTCGACGAGTGGGGCCTCGTGCTCGGCGTTCTCGCCGATAAGGATGCCGCCGGCATCGTCGCCGCCCTCGCACCCGCAGCAGCTCACGTCTTCGCCACGGTGCCCGAGTCGAATCGCGCGGGCGATGCTGATTCCCTCGCAGATATCATCGAGAGCGCCGGATATCGAGCGACCGTGCACCACTCACTCGCAGATGCCGCAGATGCGGCCCGTGAGTGGGCGGCGTCGTCCGAGCGTCGTGCCGTCGTGATCGCCGGCTCCATCGTGCTCGCCGGTGAGGCGATCGCCCTCGCCGAAGAAGAGGATTGGAAGTCGGGGTGGCGCGCATGAGTGGCACACCGCGCCGCATCCGGGCGCCTCGCACGCTCGCGCAGAAGCTCGCCCCGGTCGTCCTCGGATTCGAAGCGATCGTCGTGATCCTCGCCGGGTTCACGATCTTCGGGCTGAAGACCCTTCCGGAGAGCATCCCGCAGTGGTGGGCGATCATCGGCGGCGTCATCGTCGCACTTGCGATGATCGTCGTCGCGGGAATGATCACGAAGCCGTGGGCGATCCCGGCCGGCTGGGCACTTCAGGTGGTCGTCGCACTGTCGGCCATCTTCGTTCCCGCCATCGTGCTCGTCGTGCTGATTTTCGGCGGCATGTGGGCATATGCGACGATCATGGGGCCCCGGTTGGAGGCCAGCCGTCCGATCGACGCGAATCCGAACCAAGAACAAACCCAACCTCACACAGAGAGCGACTGACATGGCCACTGAAGAAACACTCGTCCTCGTCAAGCCCGACGGCGTCGCCCGCGGTCTCACCGGCAGCATCCTCGCCCGCATCGAGGCCAAGGGCTACGTGCTCGTCGACATCCGTTTCGTCCAGCCCGAACGCGAGCTGCTCGCCGCTCACTACGCCGAGCACGAGGGCAAGCCCTTCTACGAGCCGCTGCTCGAGTTCATGATGTCCGGACCGTCGGTCGCGCTCCGCCTCTCGGGCAACCGCGTCATCGAGGGCTTCCGCTCGCTCGCGGGCACGACCGATCCCACGACGGCGGCTCCTGGGACCATCCGCGGCGACTTCGGCCGCGACTGGGGCCTTGCTGTGCAGCAGAACCTCGTTCACGGCTCGGACAGCGTCGAATCCGCTCAGCGTGAGCTGGGCATCTGGTTCTCCTAACCTGAACAGCACGAAGCCCGTCGGTTCTCTCTGAGAGACTCCGACGGGCTTCGTCGTATCAAGGCCGGGTCAGAACAGCATCCCGAAGACTTCACCCAGCAGGTCGAGGCCGCGCAGCTGCGCCAGCAGAATGACGATGGCGTACGCGAGGATCGTGGCGAGCGGAACCCATGCCATCAGGCGCCCGGCGTTCTCCTGCGTCCTCTCGGATCTGCTGAAGGTGCCGTTTCGGAACAGGTGCACCATCGTTGCGAAGAAGGTCGGAATCGTCACCACCCACGTGAGCATGCACCACGGGCAGAGCACACCGAGGTTCGGCGCGTACAGGCTCTGCCCAATCAACCAGCACACCAGACCGAACGCGAACGTGACGCCCGCACCGAACGTCGCCCAGAACCAGCGGGGGAACCGTGCGCCGGCAAGCAGCGCGACGCCCATGAAGATGGGTGCCATCCACCCGGCGAGGCCGATGATCGGGTTGGTGAACCCGAAGATCTCTCCCTGCCATGAGTCGAGGTTCTTTCCGCACTGGATCATCACGCTGACGTTGCAGCTGAGATCCGCATCCGGATTCTCGAGTTGGATGAGCTTGTCGAGCGTGAGCTGGAATGCCGCCCACCATCCGACTACGCCGGCGATGATCAGCCAGATGGCATAGAACACGGGGCGGGTACGCTGCTCGCTCATATCGGGATTATCCCAGCGTCCGCTATGGATCGGGCGAGAGCGCACCGATTCGCGACCGTGTTGACACCCGGATGCCACGAACTGGCCAACATGATGCGATAATGGCCTGTGATGGACAGCACGGTGCAGCCGTACAACACATCGCCGCAGACTTCGGGGCCCAATGCCTCGCGCGATCAGAGCCATGAGCCGGTCGCAGATCGATTGAGTTAGCGACACCCGCGGGCGTCGCACGAGATTTCGCGGAACACTGAGTGTCCCGCGCAGGGAGTACGCCAGAGATGGCCGATGAGACGAATGACAACAACACCCCTACCCTCGATGCGGAAGAAGCGACTCCGGTAGCGCTTGACGTATCAACCGACGCGGCCTCGCAGCTGGTTGTCGAAGCAGTGGCAGAGGTGATCGAAGAGCCCGCCATGCCTGACGAGCCCGTGAAGGCTGCTGAGCCTGCGAAGCCGGCCGTGCCGGCGAAGCCGGAGCCGGTCACCGCAGTAACGCTCGGCCTCATTCCTGAGGTGTTCGTCTCGCGGGTGTCCACCCAGCTGCACTTCTACGCACCCGAGATCGCAGCGCTGCCGGCTCGTCCAGGACGTGATCGTGACCGCGATCACGATCACGATCGAGACAGCGATCAGGACGATGCGCCTTCCGGCCGTCGCGGTCGTCGTCGCCGTGGTGGCAGCGAGGGTGACGAGCAGCGCGATGAACCGCGTCAGCGTCAGCGGGCTGTCGAGTACATCACCGAGCCGAAGGCGATCAAGGGATCTACGCGGCTCGAGGCGAAGAAGCAGCGCCGCCGTGACGGACGCGACGCTGGCCGCCGCCGCCCTGTGGTGACCGAGGCAGAATTCCTCGCGCGCCGCGAGTCGGTCGACCGCAAGATGGTCGTCCGGTCGAAGAACGGCCGCACGCAGATCGGCGTTCTCGAGGATGCGGTGCTGGTCGAGCACTACGTCGCTCGCAACCAGGATGCTTCGCTGATCGGCAACGTCTACCTCGGTCGCGTCCAGAACGTGCTGCCGAGCATGGAGGCGGCCTTCGTCGACATCGGCCGCGGCCGCAACGCCGTGCTGTACTCCGGCGAGGTCGACTGGGACGGCGTCGAGACCGGTAACCAGCCACGTCGCATCGAACTCGCGCTGAAGCCCGGCGATCGTGTGCTCGTGCAGGTCACCAAGGACCCCATCGGGCACAAGGGCGCACGCCTGACCAGCCAGATCTCGCTGCCCGGTCGCTACCTCGTGTATGTTCCCGGCGGTTCGATGAACGGCATCAGCCGCAAGCTTCCCGACAACGAGCGCGCACGTCTGAAGCGCATCCTCAAAGAGGTTCTGCCCGAGTCCAGCGGCGTCATCGTGCGCACCGCGGCCGAGGGAGCAACCGAGGACCAGCTGACGCGCGATGTTCAGCGCCTCACCTCACAGTGGGAGCACATTCAGAAGCAGGTCGAGAGCCAGCAGGCGCCCGCGCTGCTGCACGCCGAGCCTGACCTTCTCGTCAAGATCGTCCGTGACGTCTTCAACGAAGACTTCACGAAGATGCTCATCCAGGGCGAAGAATCGCAGCAGACCATCCGCTCCTACCTGGAGAGCGTGGCTCCCGACCTCCTGGAGCGCGTCGAACCCTACGAGGACGAGACCGATCCCTTCGATGCCTTCCGCATCACCGAGCAGATCGAGAAGGCACTCGACCGCAAGGTGTGGCTGCCCTCTGGTGGTTCGCTGGTCATCGACCGCACTGAGGCGATGACCGTCGTCGACGTGAACACGGGCAAGTTCGTCGGCTCTGGCGGAAACCTCGAAGAGACTGTCACGAAGAACAACCTCGAGGCTGCCGAAGAGATCGTGCGCCAGCTTCGCCTGCGCGACATCGGCGGCATCATCGTCGTCGACTTCATCGACATGGTGCTCGAGTCCAACCGTGACCTCGTGCTGCGCCGACTCATCGAGTGCTTGAGCCGTGACCGCACGAAGCACCAGGTCGCTGAGGTCACCTCGCTCGGCCTCGTGCAGATGACGCGTAAGAAGCTCGGCCTCGGCCTGCTCGAGACGTTCAGCGAAGCGTGTGAGGTCTGCGCCGGCCGTGGCGTCGTCGTTCACCACGATCCGGTGGTCAAGCACCGCTCGAACTCCCAGGGCTCACAGTCGGGGAACCGTCGCCAGCGTGGCGGCAACGCGCAGCAGAACCAGGGCTCGCAGCCTGCCGCACCCGTCGCACACAGCATCCCCGAGGGCGCGAAGTCGGCTCTTGCGCAGATCGCGGCGTCCACCCTCGCGCCGACGGCCGAAGTGGTTGTCGAGCTGGACACAGCTGCCGCGGCAGAAGAGGTTGCACCGCAGGAGCGCGCGAAGAAGCCGCGTCGCAAGCGCGGTTCGGAGAAGAACGGCGCACCGAAGACCGAAACTCAGCAGCTGCTGGACTCGGTACTCGATGCGCTGCCAGAGCCTAAGGCTCCGGGGCAGGGACGTCGACGTCGGGTGACGACGGCCGCACTGACAGGCACTCCAGTGACTGTGAACGCCTCACCAACGACGGTCGCGAGCGGGGATTCGGAGTCCTGAGCCGATCAGACGGCGCACCAGCTCTTTGCCGCCGACATGCTCTGCGCCGGCCGCGATCAATCGCGGGACGGCGTCTTCGGGCACGTCATAGTGATCGCGGTCGAAGGATCGCTGCGGCAGCTGGTTGCGGCGCGCGAAAGTATGCAGCTCTTCGAGACTCCGGTCGCTGACGAGATGCGCCCAGAGGCGTCCGTGTGCGGGCCAGATGGCATCGTCGATCAGTATGCTCACTCCGTGATCCTAAGCTGGGGCGACACGGACGGGGCTCGCTTTGCGAGAGTGCGTTCCATCCGGTAAAGTGGTCCCTTGGTGCGTGAGCTGAATCGTCCGTCGAGGTCGATGTGCTGCAGCCTTGTGCTCGTACCCGTCAGACCTGCGACGAACGCAGGCAAAGTCTTCCCGTGAGATTTCCGGAGCTTTCCGCTCCCCAACGAAACAGGTATCAAGTGGTTTACGCAGTAGTGCGCGCCGGTGGGCGACAGGAGAAGGTCGAGGTCGGCACGATCGTTCAGCTCGATCGTGTGCAGGCGGCTGAGGGCGAGAAGATCGAACTTCCCGCAGTGCTCCTCGTTGACGGCACCACGGTGACCACCGACGCCGACAAGCTGGCGAAGGTCAAGGTCACCGCCGAGGTCATTCGCAACCTCCGCGGCCCGAAGATCATCATCCAGAAGTACAAGAACAAGACCGGCTACAAGAAGCGTCAGGGCCACCGCCAGGAGCTCACGCGCGTCAAGATCACCGGCATCAAGTAAGCAGAAGAGGCATAGGACATGGCACATAAGAAGGGCGCAAGCTCCACCCGCAA
The DNA here is from genome assembly GCF_052266695.1 of Microbacterium zouquanmingi. Taxonomy (NCBI): domain Bacteria; kingdom Bacillati; phylum Actinomycetota; class Actinomycetes; order Micrococcales; family Microbacteriaceae; genus Microbacterium; species Microbacterium zouquanmingi. Next base: position 130,023 of record NZ_JBQPQZ010000005.1, on the reverse strand, counting down.
CGGTCGTGATTCCAACGCTCAGCGACTTGGCGTCAAGCGTTTCGGTGGCCAGCAGGTCAGCGCAGGCGAGATCATCGTCCGTCAGCGCGGCACTCACTTCCACCCCGGCGTGAACGTCGGCCGTGGTGGCGACGACACGCTGTTCGCTCTCGAAGCGGGCGCTGTCGAATTCGGCGCAAAGGGCGGCCGCAAGGTCGTCAACATCGTCGCCGCTGCGCAGTAATCGCAGCGCAGCAGACATCCGGACGGGGCGGGCTTCGGCTCGCCCCGTCTGCGTATCCAGGGGCCCTCGACATGCTCAGGGGCCAGTAGGCAAGAGAATCTGAGGACACGACATGGTCACGTTCGTCGACACGGTGACGCTGCATCTGCGCGCCGGCAAGGGCGGCAACGGCTGTGTCTCCGTTCACCGCGAGAAATTCAAGCCGCTCGGCGGTCCTGACGGGGGCAACGGCGGCGACGGGGGCGACATCATCCTGGTCGCAGACACGCAGACCGGCACGCTCCTCTCGTATCACCACTCGCCGCATCGCTCGTCGGGCAACGGCGGATTCGGTATGGGCGACCACCGCTCGGGCTATGCAGGGGAGCCGCTCGAGCTTCTCGTGCCCGTCGGCACCGTCGTGAAGAACCCCGATGGTGAAGTCCTCATCGACATGGTCATTCCTGGCGAGCGGTTCGTCGTCGCAGAGGGTGGTCGAGGCGGCCTCGGCAACGCGGCGCTGTCGAGCCCCAAGCGCAAGGCGCCCGGCTTCGCTCTGCTCGGAACGCCCGGCTACGAGGGCGACGTCGTCCTCGAGCTGAAGACCGTCGCCGATGTCGCTCTCGTCGGCTATCCGTCGGCCGGAAAATCCAGTCTCATTGCGGCGATCTCAGCAGCACGCCCGAAGATCGCGGATTACCCCTTCACGACGCTGCATCCGAACCTGGGCGTCGTCCAGGCCGGTGACTTCCGCTATACCGTCGCCGACGTGCCGGGGCTCATCGAAGGCGCGAGCGAAGGACGCGGTCTCGGACTGGAGTTCTTGCGCCACGTCGAACGTTGCTCCGCACTCCTGCACGTCCTCGACTGCGCAACGCTCGAACCGAACCGCGACCCGATCTCCGATCTCGACGTCATTCTCGCCGAGCTCGGGGCGTACACAGTGCCCGAGGGCCAGACGCCTCTGCTCGAGCGTCCGCAGCTCGTGGCGCTGAACAAGATCGACGTGCCCGAGGCGCGGGATCTCGCCGACCTCGTGCGCCCAGAACTGGAAGCACGTGGATTCCGCGTCTTCGAGATCTCCACCGTTGCCCGCGAGGGACTGCGCCCGCTGACCTTCGCGCTGGGCGAGATCGTCGACAAGCACAGGGCCGAGCTGGCCGTCGAGGCCCCTGCCGAGCGGGTCGTCATTCGTCCCCGCGGCTCCCGCAAGCCTTTTAGCATCCGCGTCGATGGCGGGTCGTACGGCACGTTCTACCGCATCCTCGGAGAAAAGCCCGTGCGCTGGGTTCAGCAGACCGACTTCCAGAATGAAGAAGCTGTCGGATATCTCGCTGACCGTCTGGAGCGCCTCGGCATCGAGGACGAGCTCTTCCGCCTTGGTGCGACCCCTGGGGCAACCGTCGTCATCGGCGAGGGCGACGGTCTGATCTTCGATTGGGAGCCGTCCATGCGCTCGGCTGCTGAGCTCATGACTGCTCCTCGCGGCACCGACCCGCGCCTGGCTCCGAACTCGCGCCGTACGACCGGCGAGCGCCGTGAGCAGTATTACGAGCGGATGGATTCCCGCGCCGCATACCGTGCGGATCAGGACGAGAAGCGTCGGGCAACGGCCGGACAGGACCTGGACGGAGACGACGCGTGACAGCGCGCGCCAGAGCTGATCTGGCGACTGCATCACGCATTGTGGTCAAGGTCGGCTCGTCGTCGATCAGTGGGACGTCATCGTGGAGAATCCCGATGATCGTGCACGCACTCGCAGAGGCGCACGCGCGTGGATGCGAGATCGTGCTCGTGTCTTCCGGTGCGATCGCGACCGGCATCCCGTTTCTCGACCTCGACGCCAGGCCCAACGACCTGGCGACGCAGCAGGCCTCAGCAGCCGTCGGACAGACTGTGCTCGTCTACCGGTACCAGGAGGCTCTGCGGCCCTTCCGGATCGTCGCCGGCCAGGTGCTTCTGACCACGGCAGATCTTGAGACCCAGACATCGCGCAGCAACGCTCAGCGCGCCATGGAACGGCTACTGTCGCTTCGCGTTATGCCCATCGTCAACGAGAATGACACTGTCGCCACGCAGGAGATCCGCTTCGGCGACAACGATCGTCTCGCGGCCCTCGTCGCACAGCTCGTGCATGCTGACGCACTCGTGCTCCTCAGCGACGTCGAGAGCCTTTACACGAAGCCACCGACGGAGCCAGGCGCCCAGGCGATCGACGTCATCGCGGCTGACGATGAGCTCGCAGGTCTCGAGTTCGGCGCCACAGTCGTCAACAGCGTCGGCACAGGGGGAGCGGCGACGAAGGTTTCCGCCGCACGTCTGGCCGCGGCATCCGGCATCGGGGTTCTCGTGACGAGCGCAGACCTGGTCGAGCGCGCCCTGAGCGGGGCCGAGATCGGTACGTGGTTCGCGCCTGCAACATCGGCCTCTGAGGATGTTCCGGTCTCGTAAGCTGAGGGCATGACCACCGACACGCCGCAGGACCGTCTCGCACGCGCCAAGGAGGCTTCGCGCGTGAGCGCGCGCCTGACGAGCGATGAGAAGGTCCAGGCGCTCGAAGGCATCGCGCATGCGCTCGAAGACAGTGCGGCGGCGATCATTGAGGCCAACGCGCGCGATATCGAGAACGGGCGGCGCGACGGCATCGGCGACGCGCTGATCGACAGGCTTCGCCTTGACGAGAAGCGGGTGGTTTCGCTGGCATCAGCAGTGCGCGAGATCGCAGCCCTTCCGGATCCTGTCGGTCAGGTCATTGCGGGCCATCGCATGCCGAACGGAGTGGCGCTCGAGCAGGTGCGCGTGCCCTTCGGCGTTGTGGGGGCGATCTATGAAGCTCGTCCGAACGTGACTGTTGATATCGCGGCCCTCGCTCTGCGTTCCGGAAATGCCAGCGTGCTGCGAGGAGGAAGCGCAGCACGCGAGTCGAACGCCGTGCTCGTCGACGTCATGCGCGGGGCGCTCGAACGTGCGGGAATCACTCCGGAGGTCATTCAGACGGTCGACGACTTCGGGCGTGCTGGAGCAAAGGCTCTCATGCAGGGGCGAGGGTTCGTCGACGTGCTCGTTCCCCGAGGCAGTGCGGCGCTCATCGAGACCGTCGTCACTGAGTCGACCGTGCCGGTGATCGAGACCGGGGCGGGGAACGTGCACATCGTGCTCGATGAGACAGCGCCGGATGACTGGTCCCAGGAGATCCTCGTCAATGCCAAGGTGCAGCGGCCGAGCGTCTGCAACGCCGTCGAGACCGTGTTGGTGCTGCGCCAGGCCGCGCCGCGCCTCGTGCCGCTCGTCGCCAGTGCTCTGCAGAGCGAAGGAGTTGCCGTGCACGGTGATGACACCGTCATGGGTCTCGTGAGCAATGTCATTCCCGCAACAGAAGAGGACTGGTCCACCGAGTACCTCAGCCTCGACATCGCGATGAAGGTCGTCGACACGCTCGATGACGCACTGGCGCATATCCGCACCTACAGCACCGGTCACACCGAGTCGATCATCACCACTGATACCCGCAACGCCGAGCGCTTCCTCGCCGAGGTCGATTCCGCCGTCGTCATGGTGAACTCATCGACCCGGTTCACTGATGGGGCCGAATTCGGCTTCGGTGCAGAGGTCGGCATCTCCACGCAGAAACTGCATGCTCGAGGCCCGATGGGGCTTTCTGAGCTCACCAGCACGAAGTGGCTCGCGCGTGGGTCAGGTCAGACCCGCGGGTGAGCGATAGGATGAGGGAGCGTCTTCTCGCACCCGGTCACGAAACGGAGTCAGGATGAACCTCGTCGCACAGATTGCGATGGCAGCAGCAGAAACCGAGCACCACGGAAACGTGGCGCTGGAAACGGTCATCTTCGGGCTCATCGCTGCGGCCCTGTTCGCGGTTCTCGGACTCGCTACTTTCTCGTACCGCCACGTCGCGAATCGCCACTCCGCCAAGGCTGAAGCCTGGGCGCAGCAACACGGCGCTGACGGCCACGGCGCAGGGCACCACTGAGGCGCATGGAGATACCGACCACGCGTGCCCCCCGAATCGGAGTGATGGGCGGGACGTTCGATCCGATCCACCACGGGCACCTGGTCGCGGCGAGCGAAGTCGCGCACTCCTTCGACCTCGATGAGGTTGTGTTCGTCCCCACGGGGCACCCCTGGCAGAAGTCGAACGTCTCCCCGAGCGAGCACCGGTATCTGATGACCGTGATCGCCACGGCATCCAACCCGCAGTTCACGGTGAGTCGGGTCGATATCAACCGTGAAGGCCCGACCTACACGATCGACACACTCCGTGAACTCAAGACCGCGCGTCCCGACGCTGAGCTGTTCTTCATCACGGGAGCAGATGCCGTAGCGCAAATTCTCAGTTGGAGGGACCATGATGAACTGTGGGAACTGGCTCATTTTGTCGCGGTATCACGCCCAGGACATGTTCTGAGCACTGATGGGCTTCCGAGTGAGAACGTCAGCCAGCTGGAGGTTCCGGCCCTCTCGATCTCCTCGACCGCGTGCCGTGAGCGAGTGAATGAGGATCAGCCGGTCTGGTACCTCGTTCCCGACGGAGTCGTTCAGTACATCGCAAAGCATCATCTGTATCGGAGCAAGGCATGAGCACAAGGGATCAGCAGGGCGATCAGCCGCTGACCCGCAAACAGCTGCGGGAGATCCGTCTCACGGGCGCTACGCCGGTGATCGGTGAAGAAGAGGCAGCGGCTGCCGCGAAGAAAGCTCGACCGACACCTGCCGTACCGGTGCCGAAACCTGCCGCGCCCGTCGAGGTGCCGCCCGCGCCCGTCGATGCCGCTCAGGTCGATACACACTCCACTCCGCTGACGCGGCGCCAGGCCAGGGCGCAGGAGCGCATTCGCACCGCGTCTGTACCGGTGATCCAGCCGGAAGAGCAGAACGAGACGCCAGAGGTTCAGGAGCCGGACGAGAGCGAGAACGAGAACGAGCTGGTCTCGGAGATCCCGTCGTTCGCGCCGGTGTCTGCGAAGCCTGTTGATGCTTCTGCGGATGAGTCCGCTTCCGCGGATGATGTTGAAGAAGAGTCGGATGCCGCGGCGGACGAAGAGACGGCATTCGAAGCTGATGTCGACGCAGAATCTGACGATTTCAGCACTGTGTTCGGTGTCAGTGAAGAAGAAGCTGAAGAGGAAGACGCAGAGCAGGACGACATCGGTGAGGGCGATGAGCTCCCCGTTGCTGATGCCGTCATCACCGGCGAGCGTCCTGTCGTCAGCCCGACGTTCGGCAAGGAGCTCTTCGAAGAGAAGGCCGGCAAGGGCGATGTTCCTTCATTCAGCCCGTCCTTCGACGAGCTCATCACCTCGGACTCCGGCGGTTCGAATCGTGCGCCCAACACCCTGATCTTCACGCACCCGGGGGCGAGCTCGCTCTCTGGTCCGGTGGCGTCGACGGGCGAGCTGCTGATCACGGGCAGTTATGAACTCCCGCAGGGGCTCGGTTCGCACGGGCATGCTCACGGTGCTGCTGACGGCAAGGAAATCGATGCGACTCTCATCGACAAAGAGCTGCCGCCGGCATCTTCTCCCACGCCGATCGCGGCAAGCTCCGCGATCAGCACGCTCAAGCCTGCCGGTGAGGTCATCCGACCCCCGGCGCCCGAAAAGGGCAACAAACTCATGCTGACATTGGCGATCACGGCGGGCGGGCTCGCGCTTGCTCTCGCCGTTGCGCTGGTCGTCGCCTTCACCACGAATGTGTTCGGATGATGCAATCACCTCAGACCGCTGAAGCCATGCTGAAGATCGCGGCCGATGCCGCGGTGTCCAAGGGCGGGGAAGACCTCGTCGCGTTGAACGTGTCGGAGCCGCTTCCGCTCGTCGACATCTTCCTCATCGTCACAGGAAACAGCGAGCGCAACGTCGCCGCGATCGCCGACGAGATCGAAGACAAGCTCCTCGAAGCGGGTCACAAGCGCGTGCGCCGTGAAGGTCGCGCCGAGGCGCGGTGGGTGCTGCTCGATTTCGGTGATCTGGTCGTGCACGTCTTCCACGGCGAAGAGCGCGTCTACTACGGCCTGGAGCGGCTCTGGAAGGACTGCCCTGTCGTTCCGTTCGAGCTCTCCGATGCCGCTGAGCGCGTCTGAGATGACCACGCATCTGCTCACCGGCGCCGGATCCGGCATCGGTGCGGCACTCGCGCGGCGTCTGCTCGAGCGCGGTGATGATCTTGTGCTCATGGCGCGGGATGCTGGTCGTGCTCGCACTCTCGCCGAGCGCTTCCCGGGGGCTTCGACACTTGTAGGCGATCTGGCAGAGCCAGGGCGCCTGTCGTGGGCGTTGTCGAAGCAGCAGCTGCCAAGGCGCATCGACTCTCTCATCCATGTGGCGGGCGTTGTCGACCTAGGGCTCGTGTCAGATCTGTCGCCCTCTGTGTGGGAACGTCAACTCGCGGTGAACCTGATGGCGCCGGCCGAGCTCACCAGGCTGCTGCTGCCCTTGTTGCGCGTGTCACGCGGACAGGTGCTGTTCGTGAACTCTGGCGCAGGTCTGCGTGCACATGCCGCATGGAGCGCGTACGCGGCATCCAAGCACGGCCTCAAAGCACTGGCCGATTCGCTGCGCGAAGAAGAGGCCCAGAACAGTGTGCGTGTGACGTCGGTCTACCCAGGGCGCACAGCGACCCCGATGCAGGAACGTGTGCACCAGCAGGAGGGTGCGGAGTATGACCCCGCGCGCTTCATCGATCCTGAGTCCGTCGCCACCAGCATCCTCACCGCGCTCGACCTGCCACGTGACGCACAGATCACCGATCTGTCCGTGCGGCCTGGCGTCTGAACCAGCTCAGACCGAGCGGCGCACCGTCAGCAGGAACACGCTGTCTTCGCGTGCGAGGACGGCGTGACGCTCCGGCGGGATCGGGATGATATCGCCTTCACCGAGTTCCCATGATCGCCCCTGACCGGTGAGCCGCAGATGACCGCTCAGTACCTGCAGCGTCGCCTCGGGAGGGCTTTCGTGCTCGGGAAGCTCTGCATCGCCGAGTAACGCCACCACAGTCTGTCGGAGCACCGCATCATGTCCGCCGTAGATCGTCGTGGCTGCGCGACGCGCGGATGATCCGCGTGCCTTCTCAAGAAGGTTCTCTTGGAGCTCAGCAAGGTTCGTGTGAGTCAGTGGCGCTTCGGTCATGACCTTCTCCTCCGTCGGCATCTCCTTCATCTTCGCACCGAACGAGAAGGGGCGGTGGCTGGTCGTGCCAGCCACCGCCCCTCGCGGAACGAGAGCTCAGATGATCTGACGTCCCTCTCGTTTCGCTTCACGAGCGTCCTTGACGAAGGCTCGGATGATCATGGTGAGTGTACCGATGACGATGATCGGCCATACCAGCACGTAGGCGGTCAGCAGCAGCGTTTCCATCATGCGTCCTTTCCTGCGTATGCGTCGGTGGTCGAGGCATCCGCGACGATCTCCGTCTCAGCCGTGTCGAAGTCACCGGTGCGCTTCTTGATCAGGTCGAAATCGAACCGTTTCGTCGTGTTCATCATCGTGATGGCCACACAGACGATCGTGCTGACCGCGTAAGCGATGAGCGATCCGGACAACACCGGGTACGTGTGCAGGAATCCGATCCCGAAGGGGGCTGATACCACTGTCGCGATGCTTCCGACGATGACGGCGACCCGCAGACCGAAGAATCCGAATGCCATGAGGCCGAGCACAACGCCGATCCCGACGACCGAGAACACATCGCTGACGATGCCGAGCCCTCCTGTGAGGTCGACCCATTCGAAGCGGACCGGGAGGAAAGCGGCAAGACCTGCGATCACCGCGGCGGTGAACGCTGCGTTGGTGACGCGGTTCCAGTAGAAGCTCGAGATCACTGGGAAGACCAGTGCACCCCAGAGAGCGCCGACGAACACGAGCAGGTCGAGGATGTTGAACTGCATCGAGGCGAAGCAGAGCCCGGCCACAGTAGCCCCGACCATCGTGAGTCGACCGACCAGCAGCATCGTCTTCGGGTTGGCGTTCTTCTTGCCCGCGATGTTCTGACCGTAGATGTCGGCCATCATGATCGATGAGAGCGCCGTCATGTCGGCATCCGCTGTCGAAGAGAGCGAGCCGATGATCATGACGAAGAACAGGCAGATCAGAATCGGTGGCAGATATGTGGCCGCCATCTGCGGAATGAGGTTGTTGATGTCTCCGCTCAACGGCGAGATGCCGGCGTACAGGGCGATGACGCCCAGCATTCCGATGCCGATGATGGTTGCTCCGTAGCCGACCGTGGCGGTGATGAACGTCTTCTTGATGAGGTCCTCACGCACCGCGAACAACCGTTGGGCGATGGTCTGGTTGCCGATTGCGTAGGCGAGGACGGCGGCGATGTACGGCGCGCCCTGGTTGAAGAACGCGTCAGAGGAGAAGAAATCACCCTGCTGCGGGGTGAGGTTCTTCGCCCCCTCGACGAAGAGCGCGGGTCCACCGGCGGCGAAGAAGATCACCGGAACGATGATGGCGACGGCTCCGAGCATCGCGATGACCTGCGCGAAGTCGGTGAGCACCGAAGCGCGGAAGCCGGACCACAGTGTGTAAGCGAGCACGCCGATGGCGATCGCGACGATTCCCTGGGTGAAGGTGAACGGCGACAGCATCGCGATCAGCGCGCCACCGGCGATCAGGTTCGAGGTCAGGCTGATGACGCTGCCGAGAACGTTGGAGCCCGCGAGCATGAGCTGGCTGGAGCGTCCGTGCCGCGCGAACATGACTTCGGCGATCGTGTGCGCTTTGGGGGCGACTTTGCGGATACGGCGACCGAAGGGGTAGATGAGCAGGATCATCAGGGCACCCCAGAGCCCGTAGTGGATGGGGCCCGAGATGCCGTAGGTATAGCCCGACGTGGCGGATGCGTACATGGACGATGCCCAGATCCACGTGGCGGTCATGGACGCGGCGGAGATGCCGAACCCGATCTTGCCGCCGCCGGTCATGTAGCCGTCGGCGTTCTCTCGCTTGCGGGAGATTCGGATTGACATGTAGAGGCTGCCGCCGAAGAACAGCAGCATGAGGAATATGACGATGGGGCCGGAGAGTGTCTGGAGTTCTTGCATAGCGAACGAACCTGGGCCACTGAGACGCGCGGTGGCGCACGGACGAGTGGCCCGGGGTGCGGCTCCTTTCAGCGCTTCCGTATTTCGGGCACGCCGAATATCGACGCATCCTCAGCGGGATTCGAATGATCGCAGTTGCGCGCAGTCAGGCGCGCGTCGCGTGAGAGCGCACAATGCGCCCCCTGCCCATGCACGCATGAACATCCTTTCCACCATAGCAAAGTCTCAGCAAACTCCCGGCGAGTGCCTCTTCACGCAAAGAGCACGATCGTGTAGGCAGCGAAAAGTGCGAGGTGTGCGGCGCCGTGCATCGAGTTCACCTGCTTTGAGGTGAAAGTGGCGACCGAGAGCAGCAGCGTGACTGCGAGCAGGAGGAGATTCGCGGGAGTTTCGGCGAGGACGACTCTCTGTTCTGTCGCCATCCCGATGAGGAGAACAGCGGGAATCGTCAGGCCGACGGTGGAGACGAGTGCGCCGTGGCAGAGGTTGATGACACGCTGCATCTCACGACCAAGTGCTGCGCGAATTGCGGTGATGGATTCAGGGAGGAAGACGATCGCCGCGATGAGCACGCCGGCCAGCGCGGGCGGCGCGCCGAGTCGTCCAAGGCCGTCGTCGAGGAGAGTGGCCATGTCGTGCGACAGCAGCACGATCGGAACCGCAGTGGTGATGAGCAGGACGAGCCGGGTGAGGATCTCGGTGCGGTGCTCGCGCAAGACGTCACGGATGCTGTCGGCGCCGGCTTCAGACGTTGTTGCGGTCGTAGGAGTGAGCGCGCGATCGACTTCCGTGAAGTCGCCTGCCTGCACACCCATCTGCCGGTACAGGAAGAATCCGTAGAGCACGACTGTCATAGCGACGACAGGGATGGCCTGAGCGATGGTGAACGCGCCGCCATCCCCGATGACTGCGGGAAGGCCGAAGGCAAGGGCGATCAGGGCGATCAGCATCCCGAGATATGCGGACGTGCCGGTGCGGTTGTGCGCCATGCGGCGATAACGGATGCCACCGAGCAGCAGGGCCAGACCGACGACCAGATTCAGGATGATCATCGACACGGCCATGACGGAGTCGCGCGCGATCGTGGTGTGTTCGCCTGGTCCGAGCATGACGGCGGAGATCAGGACAACCTCGATCATCACGATCGACAGAGTGAGTACGAGCGAACCGTAGGGGTCGCCGAGGCGGCGAGCGAGTGCCTCAGCCTGTGTGACGACACCGAAAGCGCACACGAGGATCACTGCGACGATGATCACGAGTGCGACGACGAGCAATGGCGCTGGCGCCGGCGGGCGGAGCAGGGGACCAGCCAACAGCAGAGCGCCGAAGGCACCCCAGCCGACAGCGATCCGGACGAGGTCGGATACGGTGATGAACCGGGTGAGATTTCTCATGGACGGGACTCCGTGCGGGGCCGTCCCCATCTGAGTCCTCCGTCGAGGGTCGTCCCTCACAGCATACGAAGAAATCCCGCGATCTCTCACGGGATTCTTGGTGGACCTGAGGGGACTCGAACCCCTGACCCCCTGCATGCCATGCAGGTGCGCTACCAGCTGCGCCACAGGCCCATCTTGCTTCCCCGGTTCAATGGGGCAACTCGAAAAGAATACAACACCCTACGCAGTGGGCGCGAATCGCCATGAAGCCGGGCGGGTCTGCGGGAACAGTCCCGTCGAGGCGCGCGTTGTCACAGATATGGAACCCAGAGAGAGCATCGTCATCGGTGCAGGCCAGGCAGGCCTCTCAACGTCCTTCCACCTCACGCGTCTGGGTATCGATCACCTTGTGCTCGATGCGAACCACGCGCCTGGCGGTGCGTGGCAGCATCGGTGGGATGCGCTCACCATGAGGGACGTGCACGGCGTCGCTGAGCTCCCAGGAGCAGAAGCCCCCGCACGTGATGCGCAGCGCGCAAATCTTGCGGTACCGGCATCCTTCGCCGATTACGAACGCGACTACGAGCTTCCGATCCTCCGGCCGGTCCATGTGGATCGCGTCACCGATGACGACGGCATCCTCGTCGTGCATGCGGGTGAGCGAGAGTGGCGCACGCGCACTGTCGTGAACGCCACCGGAACGTGGACGCAGCCGTTCCTTCCGCACTACCCGGGCATGGAGACGTTCCTCGGCGAACAGCTGCACACGATCGACTATCCGGGCCCGGACCACTTCCGTGGCAAGCGCGTGCTGATCGTCGGCGGAGGTGCATCAGCGGTGCAGTTCCTCGGCGCGCTGGCTCCCATCACCGATACGCTGTGGGTCACTCGCCGGGAACCGGTCTGGCGTGTCGACGATTTCACTCCGGAAGCCGGGGCCGCGGCTGTCGCACTCGTCGAGCAGCGCGTCGCACAGGGCCTGCCGCCGCAGAGTGTCGTGGGCGTCACAGGACTGATGCTTCGTGAGCAGGAGCGGGAGGCCGAACGGCTCGGTGCGTACGACGATCGCCGACCGATGTTCCAGAGCATTGAACCTGACGGTGTGCGCTGGGCTGACGGCTCGTTCGAACGCGTGGATGTGATCCTCTGGGCGACCGGCTTCCGCCCCGCTATCGGTCACCTGGCACCGCTGCGCCTGCGCACCGAGGCCGGTGGCATCCAGCTCGATCGTCGCGGCCGCGGAACGACCGCGGTGAAGGACCCGCGCATCCAACTCGTCGGTTACGGACCGTCTGCCAGCACCATCGGCGCGAACCGCGCGGGACGCACAGCGGCCAAGGGCGTACAGAACGCGCTGTCACAGAGTCGTGCCATGAGCAGCTGACACGGTTAGCCTGGAGCCATGTCTCGCGTCATCGTCTTCGGCGGCCACGGTCGCATCGCTCTGCTCCTTGCTCCACTCCTGGTCGCCCGCGGAGACGAGGTCACGTCGGTCATCCGCAACCCCGCCCACGTCGGTGACGTCGAGGGCACCGGGGCAGCCGCACTCGTCGCTGACCTCGAACAGCTCGACACGGGGGCGATCTCCGACCTCGTCCGCGGGCATGACGCCGTTGTCTGGTCGGCGGGAGCCGGAGGAGGGGACCCGAAGCGCACATACGCCGTTGATCGCGACACCGCGATCAGATCGATGGATGCCGCGTCTGCAGCGGGCGTCGACCGCTACGTCATGGTGTCCTGGTTCGGATCGACCGCAGACCACGGCGTTCCAGAGCAAGACTCGTTCTTCCCGTACGCGGATGCGAAGTGGGCGGCAGATGAGCACCTGCGCAGCACGGACCTCAGAGCGACGATACTCGCCCCCGGCGCGCTCACCTTCGACGACCCGACCGGTCGCATCGAGCTCGACGCACCCGACCGCAGCAAGGTCGCACGCGCCGATGTCGCCGCGGTCATCGCGGCGACGCTGCAACAGCCCCTGACGATCGGACGCACGATCCGATTTGGCAATGGCACGGCAGAATCAGCCGAGCCGATTGCCGACGCACTCAAGCGCTGATGCCGTCGGCTCCGCGCCAAGCGCTGAGCAGACGACGACGCAGCACATTGCCGCGTTCGGCGAACTCACGCTGACGACGCACGTACTCGGCTTTGCCCTCTGCGGTCTCGATCGGCACCGGGATCACACCCCAGTCCGACAGGTCGTACGGTGCCGCCTCCATATCGAGCAGACGAATGTCGCGCGCGAGCTCGAACGTGTCGAGCAGCAGTTCTCCCGGAACGAGCGGACCGAGCTTCATCGCCCACTTGTACAGGTCCATACCCGCGTGAAGGCAACCAGGCTGTTCGTGCGCGGGCTGGTCGGCACGGGTGAGCGGCAGTCGGTTGCGCGGCACCGCATTGGGCGTGAAGAAGCGGAACGCGTCGAAGTGCGTGCAACGAAGATCGTGTGCCTCTACAACAGCATCCGTCTCGGCCTGCCCCAGGCGCAGGGGAGCGGAGTGACGGTGCTCATCCTCGCGGTAGACCATTGCCCATTCGTGGAGTCCGAAGCATCCGAACTGTCCGGGGCGCGCGGCCGTACGGCGCAGGATGCGTTCGATGAGGTCCGCGAGCGCCGACTTCTCGTTCGCGAATGCCGCAGCGTTGGGAATGACTGATCCGGAGGCAGAACCTTGCGCATACCAGCGCCATTCTTCGCGCTCTGGGGCATCCTCGATCTGGACACCCGCGCCGGGATGCCAGCGTCGCAGCTGCGAAGGCGAATGCGAGTAGTAGGTGAACAGAAAATCCCAGACCGGATGCTTTTCGCCCCGTGACGCACGCTCGCGGTGCGCGGCGGTGAGAGCATCGGCGCGCTGCTGGTGGGCGCGCTCGCGCGCTGTCCAGGTTTCACGTCCGAGCGAGATCATTCGTCGTGCAGTCAGTGCAGAATGCCCACGGCCGTGAGCTTCTCACGGAGGCCAGCGCCATCGGACGCAGCAACCCAGGGCGCGGAATCCGCCGAGTGATCGTCGGCTGCCGCGCGTCCACCGGCGAGCATCGCCTCGGCGGTGGAGAGCTGACGGATGGCGACGCCGGTGACCGAGTCAGGATGTTCGGCCATGAACTCGGTGTAGATCGCCTCATCGTGCTGGCCGTCATCGCCGATCAACAGCCATCTCACGTTCGGGAACTCTTCGGCGAGCCGGCGCAGATTGCTGAGCTTGTGGTCACGACCGCTGCGGAACCAGCGGTCGTGCGTCGGGCCCCAGTCGGTGAGCAGCATCGAGCCCCGAGGGAACAGGTGGCGGCTCATGAAACGACTGAGGGTGGGAGCGACGTTCCATGCTCCGGTGGACAGGTAGATCATGGGGGAACCCGGATGCTGACGCATGAGTTGCTCGAGCAGGACTGCCATGCCGGGAACGGGGATCCGGGCGTGCTCATCGACGACGAAGGAGTTCCACGCCGCGATGAACGGGCGGGGGAGAGCCGTCACCATCACCGTGTCGTCGATATCGGAGACAACGCCGACCTTGACATCATCGCCGACGATGAACGTCGTGCCCTCGACGGGCTCCTGACCCTCGACCACCATGGTGAAGCTCTGCCACCCCGGGGCGAGGTCAGCTTCGAGCACGACATCGACCACCCCGCCACGGTCGGCGACCACTTCGTGTGTGCGCCCGGCGATCGTGATGCTCACTCGGGCGGAGCCCACCGGGATTCCGACGAAACTGCGCCATCCCCGCACTGAGCCGTACTGTCCATCCGCCCCGCGTCGGCGTGGGGGGACGATCAGCACTCGGCCGAGCACACGGGTCCATCCGGTGCCGCCGTAGCCGGCGAATGGAAGAACAGTCGCGGTGCGTCCACGACGGCGTGCGCGGCTTTCGCGCCACGCATGCACTCGACGCTCCAGGCGCGCGAACCAGTGGATTCTGGTCTTGGGGGGACTGTCTTCAGACATCCACTCAGTCTTTCATGTCGCGCGGCGTGCTCTCGTCTGGTCCCGGGGGGCGCATGTGGCGAGCTTCCCATTTCTGCAGGATCTTCTTGGCGAAGAAGAGCACCAGAACGAAGAGCACGATCACGCCGACGAAGAGATATCCCGCGAAGTGCACGCGGTCGACGAGTTCGCGGAATCCGCCGGCTGCGAGCGAAGCGATGCTCACGTATGCGACGGCCCACAGCACGCACGCGGGTGCAGTCCAGGCGAGAAAACGGCGGTAGGAGTACTCGCTCATGCCGACAGTGAGCGGGACGAGGGAGTGCAGCACCGGGAGGAACCGAGAGAGAAAGATGGCGAGCCCACCGCGCCGCTGCAGGTAGATCTCTGCGCGCGTCCAGTTCTTCTCGCCGATCTTGTGCCCGATCCAGGAGCGCTGGATGCGTGGGCCGAGCCATCGACCGAGCCAGAAGCCGATGCTTTCGCCTATGAGTGCGCCGATGACAACCGCGATCGCGAGCGCGATGGCCTCGACGGGGCCGTCGACTCCCATCGATGCGATGATCACGATCGTGTCGCCGGGGACGATCAGCCCGATGAGGATGCTGGTCTCCAGCATCACCGCGAGACCGGCGATGAGTGTGCGGGCAATGGGATCAACGGCCTGCACGGCATCCAGAAGCCAGAGCAGGAAGTCGTCCACCCACATGAGGATACGCACCTTACGCTGAGATCGTGCCTCACGATCTCCTGCTCGCCGCCCGCCGCGTGGAAACGAGTGCGGATCTTGCGCTCGTGTTCGCTTCTCTGGCAGCGGACAGCGCCGACGTCTTCTGGTTGGATGCTGGCGCGGGAGCCACCGAAGGGTGGAGCATCCTCGGTATCGGCCAACCGGATGCTGAGGGGCCGGGGAGCGTGCGAATCGATGTTGATTCGGGGGAGGCGGATGATCTGCCCCCGTTCCGCGGAGGCTGGATCGGCTGGCTCGACTACGAATCAGGCGCCGCCGCAGCGGGCGCGCCGACGGGCCTTTCCGAGGGCGGCGCTGCATGGTTGCGGGTGAGCGCGGCGACAGCTGTGAACCACGCGACCGGCGCCGTCTGGGAACTCGGCGAGCCGCTGGTCACGAGCGACACAGCGACACCGAGGCATCCGGTGGCGGCGCCGCGTCACTTCGCTGCAGCCCGCCACACTCCGGTCGAGTACGCGTCGCTGATCGAGCGCTGCCGTGACGCGATTCGTGCGGGGGACGCTTACCAACTGTGCTTGACGACGCGATTCAGCGTCACAGGAGCTCACGATCCCATTGAGACCTACCTGCGTCTGCGTGAGGTCACTCCGGCGCATCACGGCGGATTCATCCGAATCGGTGACAGGGCTCTGCTCAGCGCGAGCCCCGAGACCTTTCTGCACGCGTCCGGTGGACGCATCCGCACTCGTCCGATCAAGGGCACCCGCCCGCGCGGGACAGATGAGGAGTCGGACACCGCCCTGGCCGCCGAGCTCCTCGCAAGCGCCAAAGAGCGCGCTGAGAATGTCATGATCGTCGATCTCATGCGCAACGACCTCTCGCAGATATGCGAACCCTCATCGATCCGGGTCGAGGGACTGTGGGAGGTGGAGTCCTATCCCGCCGTGCACCAGCTCGTGAGCACAGTGAGCGGTGTGCCGAAGGCAGGACTGACCGTGCAGAGGCTGTGGGATGCTGTCTTCCCAGCAGGGAGCATGACCGGGGCACCGAAACTGTCTGCGATGACACTGCTGCACGAGCTCGAGGCAGGTCGCCCGCGCGGCGTCTACAGCGGATGCTTCGGCTATATCGGCGCGGATGGTGCGATCGATCTGGCGATGGTGATCCGCAGCATCGTCATAAGTGAGCACAGTGCTGTCATCGGCGCGGGTGGAGGGATCACCTGGGGGTCGATCGCTGCCGATGAGGTCGATGAAGTGGCGACCAAGGCGAGGGCGCCATTGGCGGCTCTCGGCGCCGAGCTTCCTGAAGAGTGGCGTGGCGACTGATCCGATATCCTGGAACTTCTTGACTGTTCGTCACGCCGCTTCCTGAGATTGGCCGTTCGTTGTCTGAAATCCACGCTTCCTCCACCGAGGCCACCGACGAGTCACAGTCGGTGCACGCCATCCAAGCCAAGTGGCAGAAGTACTGGGCCGACAACGATACGTTCCTCGCCGGCGGCGCGGACGACACGCGCCCGCGCAAATACGTGCTGGCGATGTTCCCCTACCCCTCGGGTGATCTGCACATGGGGCACGCCGAGAACTACCTCTACTCCGACATCGTCGCGCGTTTCTGGCGCCACCGGGGGCACAACGTGCTCAACCCCATCGGTTGGGACTCCTTCGGTCTGCCCGCTGAGAACGCCGCGATCCGTCGCGGCGCAGACCCGCGGGAGTGGACGTACCAGAACATCGACCAGCAGAAGTCGGCTTTCAAGTCATACGGCGTCTCGTTCGACTGGTCGCGCGAACTGCATACCTCTGACCCGGAGTACTACCAGTGGAACCAGTGGCTGTTCCTGCAGCTGCACGAGCGCGGGTTGGCGTACCGCAAGAAGAGTCCGGTCAACTGGTGTCCGAACGACCAGACGGTGCTGGCGAACGAACAAGTCGTCGACGGTCGCTGCGAACGCTGCGGCGCCGAGGTCATCAAGAAGAAGCTGACCCAGTGGTACTTCAAGATCACCGACTATGCGGACCGGCTGCTCGATGACCTCAACCAGCTCGAGGGTCGCTGGCCCCATCGCGTGCTGCAGATGCAGCGCAACTGGATCGGTCGCTCTGTCGGTGCAGACGTGGACTTCCGCATCGAAGGGCGCGATGAGCCGATCACTGTCTTCACGACCCGTCCTGACACTCTGCACGGCGCAACGTTCTTCGTGGTCGCGCCGGATGCGGACCTCGCTACTGAACTCGTCGCGACATCGTCGCCGCAGGCGCAGGAGTGCTTCCGCAGCTACCTGGCCGATGTGCAGAAGACGACCGACATCGACCGTCAGTCCAGCGACCGCCCGAAGACCGGCGTGTTCCTGGAGCGCTTCGCAATCAACCCTGTGAACGGCGAGAGGCTGCCGATCTGGGCTGCCGATTATGTGCTCGCAGACTACGGTCATGGTGCGGTCATGGCTGTGCCTGCGCACGATCAGCGTGACCTCGACTTCGCGCGTGCCTTCGACCTACCGGTCAAGGTGGTCGTTGACACCACGGCGCCCGTCACCGGCGCGATGCCCGTCATCGATGTCGACGACGACGGTGTGCCGATCGAGCCCGCCGATGACCAGCATCCCTCGGTCACCGGAATCGCGCTCTCTGGCGAGGGGCGCATGATCAACTCGGGTGATTTGAACGGCCTGTCCAAGCGCAATGCCGTCGCTCGTACGATCGAGCAGCTCACCGCTGCCGGCACCGGCCGCGCTGCCAAGAACTACCGCCTGCGCGACTGGCTGATCTCCCGCCAGCGCTTCTGGGGTACTCCGATCCCGATGCTTCACCACGAAGACGGTTCGGTGACCCCGGTACCTGCAGATCACCTGCCGGTCAGGCTGCCGAGCGTCAAGGGCCTCGACCTCTCACCGAAGGGCTCGTCGCCGCTGGGCGCCGCAGAGTCGTGGGTACGCACTGTCGACCCGGTCTCTGGTGACCCGGTGCTGCGCGATGCCGACACGATGGACACCTTCGTCGACAGCTCCTGGTACTTCTTGCGGTACTTGTCTCCGAACAGCGATCAGTTCGCCTTCGACCCGGCCGAGGCGGCGCGATGGGCTCCCGTCGACACTTACGTCGGCGGTGTCGAGCACGCGATCCTGCACCTGCTCTATGCGCGCTTCATCACCAAGGTCCTGTTCGACATGGGACTGATCGACTTCACCGAGCCGTTCAGCAGCCTGATCAACCAGGGCATGGTGATTCTGAACGGCGCGAAGATGTCCAAGAGCAAGGGCAACCTCGTGCTCTTCGAAGATGAGCTCGGCGCGTACGGAGCTGACGCCGTGCGCGTCGGTATGGCCTTCGCGGGTCCTGTGGAAGACGAGAAGGACTGGGCGGATGTCTCAATGACCGGCGCGCAGAAGTTCTTGGCGCGTGCGTTGCGACTGAGCCACCAGGTCTCGAGCCCGGTCGATGTTCTGTTCAAGGACGGCGACGCCGTGCTCCGTCGCGGCACGCATAGATTGCTCGCCGATGCTCCGGCACTCGTCGAGCAGACCAAGTTCAACGTTCTGGTCGCCCGCCTCATGGAGCTGGTGAACCTCACTCGCAAGACCGTCGACACCGGCGCGGGTGCTGCTGATCCTGCCGTGCGCGAAGCATTGGAGACTGTCACGGTGATGCTCGACCTCATCGCCCCGCACACCGCGGAGGAGATGTGGGAAGCGCTCGGACACGAGCCGTCGGTAGGTCTTGTGACCTGGCGTCAGGCGGACCCGGCGCTCCTCGTCGAAGACACGATCACCGCTGTCGCGCAGGTGAACGGAAAGGTGCGGGCGCAGCTCGAAGTGCCGGCGAAGATCACGGCGGACGAGCTTGAAGCGCTCGCTCGCGGCGATGAGCGCGTCATCCGCGCGATCGGTGACAAGGAGATCGTCAAGGTCATCGTCCGCGCCCCGAAGCTGGTGAACTTCGCCGTCAAGGGCTGACTCGCGTCCCCGGTGCCACGCGCCGTCGACTCGTTCTGCACATCTGACGCGCTTGCGAAGTTGTTCGGGATGCCGTCGTTCGACGGGTTCGGACGCGTTCATCGCCGTAGCGTGGCGGGGTGCCAGCCCGTGATTCCGCGCCTGCGACCCCCGCGCGGTCGCGTCTGCGGCTGAGCATCGGCGCGGCGGTTGTGCTTGGCCTGGTCGTGCTTTCCGGTGCCGTGGGTCTCGGGATCATGCGCGGCCAGGCGCAGCCGTCACAGACGGTGCAGATCGCAGCCGAGGAGGGGGCCGAAGACGCCGTCGAGGGTGGCGAGCTGTACGTGCATGTACTCGGGCAGGTCCAGCAACCTGGACTCTACGTACTCGAGTCGGATGCGAGAGTAGTGGATGCTCTCGCTGCCGCCGGCGGCACTCTCGACGATGCAGATCTGCAGGCTGTCAACCTCGCCCGTCTCCTGAGCGACGGCGAGCAGCTGGTCGTTCCTATGATCGGTGCAGCAGCAGAAGGAGGAGGGTCAGGCGTCGTCGGAGATGACCTCATAGATCTCAACAACGCCGACCAGGCGGAGCTCGAGACTCTGCCGCGCATCGGCCCGGCGATCGCGCAGAGAATCATCGAGTGGCGCGAGACCAACGGGCGCTTCGGATCGGTTGACGATCTGCTCGCTGTGTCGGGCATCGGTGAGAAGCTGCTCGCGGGCGTTCGGGACTTGGTGCGGGTGTGAACGGCGGCACCCGCGTGCGTGATCTGCGACTCGTGCCGCTGGCTCTCCTCATCTGGGGTATTGCTCTGCTGTGCGTTTTCGTGCCAGAGATCTCCTGGTGGGTGGTGGGAGTCGCCGGCATCGGTGGTGTGATCGCGCTGCTGTTGATGTGGCGGCGAATGGATGGCGCTCGCCCGCAGGGAGGGCTTGCTGCCGTGATCCTTCTCGGGATGTCGGCCGTGGCGATGACTGCGGGCTTCGCGGTACCGCAACGCGACGCTGCCACTGAGCTCAGTGGGCGGGTCATCGAGGTGGTCGGTGAGATCTCGTCCTCATCATCGAAGGGTGCTGATGGTCGGCTCTGGTTCGACGTGCAGACGATGCGAGCAGGCACGCTCGGTGCACCGGAGCCGCTCTCGGTGCCGATCCGCGTCGGAGTCGACCCGGAGAGCGGGCTCGATCTCGGGGCTGTCATCCGGATCGCGGGAGACACGATGGCGACTGATCCGGGTGAACGGGCAGTGCTCGTGGTCTTCGGGATGCGGGTCGAGATAGTGCAACCTGCTCAGGGCGCGTTCGGTATCGCCGCTCAGGTGCGGGAGGACTTCGTCGAGCGTGCCACGAAGCTTCCTGAACCGGGCGCTGGCCTCCTGCCCGGGCTCGCTGTCGGCGACACCAGGGCAGTGACCGAGGAGCTCAATGCGGCGATGCTCACCAGCGGTCTGAGCCATCTGACCGCCGTCTCCGGCGCAAACTGCGCGATCGTCGTGGGCGCCGTCTTCTGGCTGGTCGGACTGTGCGGGGGCGGACGCGCACTGCGCGTGGTGCTGGCGCTGGCTGCGCTGGCAGCATTCGTCGTGCTCGTCACGCCTGAGCCGAGCGTCATTCGAGCTTCAGTGATGGCTGCGCTCGCGATGCTGACGCTGCTCTGTGGAAGGCCGGGTGCCGGTGTGGGAGTGCTGTGTCTTGCTGCAGCCGGCATTCTCATCTCCGACCCGTGGCTCGCAGCCACGCCGGGCTTCGCGCTGTCGGCGGCCGCAACCGCAGCGCTGATCGTTCTCGCGCCGCCGCTCGCCAGGGGAATGTCGCGATGGATGCCGCAGCCGCTGGCCCTCGCGATCGGCATTCCGGTCGCGGCCCAGCTGGCGTGCGGCCCGATCATCGCGCTGTTCGCCGAGCAGCAGTCGATCATCGGCATCCCGGCGAACATGCTCGCAGATCCAGTGGCTCCCATCGCGACGGTCGTGGGGCTGCTGGCCTGTCTTGCCGCTCCGATCCCACCGCTGGCGGATCTGCTCGCCGCATCCGCCTGGCTGCCCGCCGCATGGATCTCGGCGACGGCGACGGTGTCGGCTGCGGTGCCAGGGGGGACAGTCCTGGTGCTGCCGGGGATCGGCGCGGCGCTCGTCGTTGCGATGCTGAGCGTCGCAATCGGTTTCTTGCTCGCCGGCACTACGCCGTTCGCGGGTGCGCTGGCACGTTGGGCGCGGATCGCGTCTGTCGGCGTGGTGGTCGTAGCGAGCGGATTGCTCGGAGCGCGGGTGCTGCTCACAGGCCCGCTCGTAGGCGTCACCGTTCCGCAGTCTTGGTCGATCTCCGCCTGCGACGTCGGCCAAGGCGATGCGCTCGTCTTGCGTTCTGAAGAGCGCATTGCGCTCATCGATACCGGGATGGAGCCCGAACCCCTGTTGACGTGTCTGAGCGCTCTCGGCGTCGACCGCATCGATCTGCTGGTCCTCACACACTTCGATGCCGACCACGTCGGTGCGGCGGGGAGCGTGGTCGGCAGGGCTGACACGGTGCTCCACGGGCCCACGGCGTCATCGGATGAACGCCACCTGCTCGAGGACTTCGAAAGCGCGGGAGCGCGGGTGGTATCGGCATCTGCGGGGATGCAGGGCAGTCTGGGCGGCGCGCAGTGGCGTGTACTGTGGCCGCGCCCCAACTCTGCAGCGTTCCCAGCGGGCAATGACGCGAGCGTCGTGCTGGAGTTCGATGGCGGGGGAGTTCCGCGCTCGCTGTTCCTCGGTGATCTCTCCGCGGTGCCGCAGAGAATGCTCACCGCGAGTCTGCACGGGAACTACACGGTGGTGAAGGTCGCCCATCACGGCAGTGCAGACCAGGATCCAGGTCTGTATGCGGCAGCCCATCCCCGCGTCGCGATCTTCAGCGCAGGCGCCGACAACGATTACGGACATCCGAGAACGGAGACGATTGACATCACCGCGTCCTTGGGCGCGCTCACGCTGCGAACCGATCAGCAGGGGCGAATCCTGATCGGCCTCGATGGTGAGGCTCTGACGGTGTGGACAGAGCGCAATGACGCCCCCGGCGGGGCGGATGATGTCGGCGACGCCGAGTAGGCTCTTACTCATGGCCGCACCTCGTTCCTCAGCTCGTGGCGGCGCGAAGGCGACGAAGGTCGCGCAGGTGTCCTGGCGCGAGCCTCGACCTGCTCCTGTCGTCCTCGTCTCGGGCCCAGAAGAAGTCTGTGCGGAGCGTGCGACCGCGGGGATCCGCGACTATCTGCGGGCCGAAGATCCGGCGCTCGAGGTCAGTGACGTTCGCGCCGACGATTACGCTCCAGGAACACTGCTTGCGCTCACGTCACCATCGCTGTTCGGCGAACCGCGGTTGGTACGGGTCTCCGGCGTCGAGAAATGCACGGATGCCTTCATTCAAGAGGCTGTCTCGTATCTCGAGCACCCGCAGGAGGGTGCGACCGTGATCCTGCGCCACACCGGAGCGAGCGTGCGCGGTAAGAAGCTGCTCGATGCCCTGCGAGGCGGCTCAGGCGGCGGCATCGAGATCGCGTGTCCGACGATCAAACGCGATAGTGACCGGGTCGACTTCGCTGCTGGCGAGTTCAAGGCCGCCCGCCGCAGAATCGCCCCCAACGCCCTGCGAGCACTCGTCTCTGCCTTTGCCGACGATCTCACCGAGCTCGCCTCCGCGTGCCAGCAGCTGCTCCGCGACGTCGACGGCGACATCAGTGAGGAAACGGTCAACAAGTACTACGGCGGCCGCGTCGAGGTCTCGGCCTTCGTCGTCGCCGACACCGCGATCGCCGGTCGCTATGGTGAAGCGCTCGTGGCGCTGCGGCACGCGCTCGACTCCGGTGCTGATCCGGTGCCGATGGTCGCGGCTTTCGCCATGAAACTGCGAACGATGGCCCGGGTTGCCGGTCAGCGCGAACCCAGTCGCAGTCTCGCCCAGAGGCTCGGGATGAAGGACTGGCAGGTCGATCGTGCCCGTCGCGATCTGAGCGGGTGGAATGAACGATCGCTCGGTCTTGCGATTCAGGCGACGGCCAGAGCCGATGCTGAGGTGAAGGGCGCGGCTCGCGATCCGATCTTCGCACTGGAGCGGATGGTTGCTGTCATCGCCACTCGCACGCCGTTCGGCGAATGAACACCGAAGGCCCGTTCCCTTGAGGGGAACGGGCCTTCGAAATTCAGTGTGAGAACTGAGCTCAGAGAGCAGCAACCTGCTTGGCAAGCGAAGACTTGCGGTTCGCGGCCTGGTTCTCGTGGATGACGCCCTTGCTGACGGCCTTGTCGAGCTTCGTCGACGCCACCTGCAGGGTTGCCGATGCGACAGCCTTGTCACCGGAGGCGATGGCCTCGCGGGTCTTGCGGACATGAGTCTTGAGCTCGGACTTGACGGCCTTGTTGCGCAGGGTCGCCTTCTCGTTGGTCTTGATGCGCTTGATCTGCGACTTGATGTTTGCCACGCGTGGAAACTTTCGTTCAGGGATGGATGGAGTGTGTCGTAAGCAGGAAGAGGGCTGCTGTCCGACGGTCGTGAGGGATAAACCCACACGCAAGCCAAGAATCAAGTCTACCAGGTCTGCGGACTTTCCTTTGCCCGCCTCTCGCGCTGAGCGATTCGGATGCGGCAAGCTGGGCATACCCGAGCAAAGGAGCTCTGTATGACGGATGCGTCGATTCCGACCTTCCACGTGCCTGCGGGAATCCGCTGGTCTGCAGCGACAGCGGCTTTTCAAGTGGAAGGAGCCCGAACCGCTGACGGACGCGGAAGATCGATCTGGGATGACTTCGTCGATACACCGGGGCGCGTGCTCGATGGGTCCGCTGCAGAGCCCGGGCCCGAGAGCTACCACCGGGCGCCCCAGGATATTGCCCTGCTCCGCACTCTCGGCGTCGACCGGTACCGCTTCTCGATCTCGTGGGTGCGTGTGCAGCCGGACGGGGTGGGTGCCGCATCCACGGCGGGGATCGCCTACTACGACCGACTCGTCGACGGTCTGCTCGAGGCCGGCATCACACCATTCCCGACGCTCTATCACTGGGATCTGCCTTCCATGCTCGAAGCGGAAGGAGGATGGCTCGCCCGCGACACCGCAGAGCGTTTCGGAGAGTACAGCACGATCGTCGCGCAGGCTCTGGGCGACCGGGTCAAGGACTGGTACACGATCAACGAACCGGTCTCGACCTCGCTGCAGGGTTATGCGATCGGCGAGCTCGCCCCCGGCAAGCAGCTGCTGTTCGGCTGCCTTCCCACCGTTCACCACCAACTGCTCGCGCACGGTCGTGCTGTTGCCGCGCTGCGGGCGCACGGTGCGCAGAGCGTCGGCATCGTGAACAACCACACCTGGGTCAGGCCCGCGGCCGATACGGATGCTGATCGCACTGCCGCTCATCTGTACGACCTCATCCACAACAGACTCTTCGCTGAGCCCGTACTCACCGGCAGCTATCCGGATCTTTCGCCCTTCGGGGCGGAGATGCCGATTCAGGAGGGCGATATGCAGGCGATCGCCGCGGCATCCGATTTCTATGGCGTGAATTTCTACAATCCAACGACGATCGCGGCTGCGCCCGAGGGCGCGCCGGTTCCGTTCGTTCAGGTGCCGACTCCCGGTGCGAAGCACACCGGATTCGGCGAGCTGTGGCCGGTTGAGCCCGCCGCGCTCACCGCATTCCTTGTCGATGCGAAGAAGCGCTACGGCGACGCGCTGCCGCCGATCATCATCGGGGAGAACGGCGCTTCATTCCCCGAACCCGACAAGACCGATTCGCGTATCGACGATAGTGACCGGGTGTCATATGCTGCGGGCCACATCAGTGCGGTGGCGGATGCGGTGGCGCAGGGCGTCGACGTCGAGGAGTACACCGTGTGGAGCCTGCTCGACAACTTCGAATGGGCCGAGGGCTTCACCCAGCGCTTCGGTCTCGTGCACGTCGATCAGGAGACTTCCGTGCGCACGCCCAAGGCCTCGTTCGAGTGGTACCGCGCTCTCATCGCAGGCACGCGATGAGTGGTGTGCCCGCACGACAGGGCCTCTCGCCACGAAGCGGCAGAGTCGGTGGCGCGTGGATGACGCTGTTCGGCCTGGCGTGGCTGGCGGTGTGGACGGTTCAGCTGACCCCTGTCCAACTGCTCCTGCCGCTGCAACTGGACACACCCGGCGGGCCCGCAGACTGGATCACCGGCGTCATCTGGTCGGGACTCATTCTCTCGATCGGCGGACTGGCAGGTGTGATCGCGGGGCCGCTGGCAGGGGCGCTCTCTGACCGCACGCGTTCCAGGTGGGGGCGACGTCGGCCCTGGATGATCGGCGGGTCGCTGCTGACGGCGGCATCGTTGCTCTTGACCGGTTCCGCAACCGACCCGGTTGCCGTCGGCGCAGCCTGGGTCGGCGTATCGATCGGCGTGGCGGTGGTCTCCGCGTCGCTGACCGCCATGATCGCCGACCAGATCTTCGCGCAGCGCGGCGCGGCATCGGCCCTTGTGAGCTCCGCGCAGGCCGTCGGAATCGTCGTCGGAGTGGGTGCTGTGGTGCTGCTGGGCTTGGGCATCGGGGCGAGTTACGTCGCACTGGCAGGATTCATCCTCGTCGTCGGCATCGGAACCGCGTTGTTGCTGCCGGATCCGAAGGCCGCGCACACCATCACGCCCTCGGCGCAGCAGACGTGGCGCGAGCGACTCGGTGCACTGCAGGACCGCAACTTCGGGTGGGTGCTCGCCAGTCGTCTCACCGTGAACCTCGGAAACGCGCTCGGCACCGCGCTGCTGCTGTTCTTCCTGCTGTACGGCGTCGGGTCGCCCGCTGACCGCGCAGAGGACGACCTTCTGGTGCTCATCGTGATCTATACGGTCTTCGTCGTCGCGGCATCCATCATCGCCGGATCGATCTCCGACCGCACGGGAAAGCGGAAGTCCATCGTGATCATCGCGGCGCTCGTGCAAGCGCTCTCGGCGGTGATGATCCTGATCTCGCCCACCTTCACCGGTACCGCCATCGCAGCCGGCGTCATGGGTGTCGGATACGGCGCGTACATGGCAGTGAGCCTCGCGCTTGCCACCGATCTGCTCCCGCGTCCAGAGCATCACGCACGTGATCTGGGTGTGGTGAACGTCTCAGCGAACCTCGGTCAGCTGCTGGGGCCGCTGCTGGGCGCCGCACTTGTGGCACTGGTGGGCGGATTCTGGCTGCTCTTCCTCACTGCAGGAGTGCTGTCTGTCCTCGGCGGGATCATGACGATCGCAGTGCACCCTGCGACTGCGTCGCCTGGTTCTGAAGAGTTGCCACAGCCAGATCCAGCAGCGCGTTGAAGACTCGTGGCCGCATCGCGGTCACGAGGTGCGAGGTGCGAGGCACGACGATGAGCTCGGAATGCGGAGTGAGCCGCTGGAAGAGGCGCTCCTGCATCCGCAGCTGATCGAACTGTCCGTTGATCCACCACAGCGGCATGTGCAGGCGTCGCAGGTCCGCGGCGAGTTCGAGCCCGCCGAGGCTGGCGAGGGCGAGATCCTGCGCGTCGAGCGCGTAGCCGCCGGCGCCGAAGTCCGGTCTGGTGTCGTCGGGGAGAGTAGCTGCGAGCACGCGGTTCGTCAGCCACATGCCCTGATCGGGCAGGGCGTTGAAGGTTCGCGCGAACGTGCGATACGTCGCAAGAGCCGCGCCGCGCGGAAACGAGGTGCACGATGCGCCGATGAAACCGGCGACGGGGGGAGCAGCTTCGGCTCCCGCATAAGCGACCGAGACCAGGCCTCCCATGGAATGGCCGACGAGGAGCACGGGACCTCTGGCCGCGGCATCCTGAACGGCCTCATCGACGGTTGTGAACGCGCCGTCGAGGGTGAAGGGCTCCGCCATGCGTGATCCATGACCCGGGAGGTCAACCGCAACGGCGGGGATGTCGCGCTCGGCAAGATGCTCGAGCTGTGAACGCCACATGGTGCGAGACGTGCGGATGCCGTGGACGAGGACGACCTGGATACTCACAGCTCCAGCATACGAGCCGCTGGAACACGAAAAAGCGGGGCCGCAGGTAGAACCTGCGACCCCGCCTTCACTGTCGAAGTATTACTTCTCCCAGCCCATGTCCTCAACGGGCTGGACGCCGAAGCCGTCCAGGCCCACGTAAGGCTCAGGGGTGAGGTTGGCAAGACCGGTCTTGACAGCCGAGATCGACGGGCCGTTGTAGAGCGGGATGAGGCCCCACTCCTGGAAGATCTCCGCCTCGAGCTTCATGGCTGCGGCCGTCTGCTCGTCAGCGGTCGTCAGCGACTCGACCTCGTCGTGGATGCGCTGGTCCATCTCAGGCGTCTGGACGCCGGAGAGGTTCAGGCCCATGTCCATGCAGTACAGCTGGCAGAACCAGGCAGCACCGAACGGGTCGGACGAGGTGAAGCGCAGGGACGCGATGTCCCAGTTCTTCGAGGTGTAGTCGTTCGAGAAGTCGGTCGACGGGCGAACGTCGATCTGAACGTCGATGCCGACAGCCTTCTCCTGTGCCTGCAGAGCCTTCGCAAGCGCTTGGATCGTCGGGTCATCGCTGAAGATGGGGTACACGACAGACAGCTTCTCGCCGTCTTTCTCGCGGATGCCGTCTTCGCCCTCGACCCAGCCAGCCTCGTCTAGCAGCTTCTTGGCGGCGTCGGGGTCGAACTTCCAGCCGGCCTCGGACAGTGCGTCCTCGTAGCCGGGCTGGAACGGGAACAGCGTGAGGGAGCCGGCGGGCGCCTCTTCGTAGTCAAGACCGTTCCAGGCGATCTCCTTCTGCTGGTCGATGTTGACAGCCTTGAAGAACGCCTCGCGGACCTTGACATCCGCGAACTGCGGCTTGTCGGCGTCAACCTCGAGCAGGGTGCTCGCGGTCTGCGTGGAGCGGTAGATGGTGATGTCCTTCATGTCCTTGACCTGCTCCATGCGGTCCTTGGTGCCGACACCGACCATGTCGATCTCGTCAGCCTTGAACGCGTTCATGGCAGCCGAAGCCTCGAGTGCGGTGAAGGAGACCTTGTCGAGCAGCGGCTCGTTGCCCCACCACTCGGGGTTGGGCACGAACGAGACGTAGCCGGCGTTGGCGTCGAACTCGTCGATCATGTACGGGCCTGCGCCCCACTCAGCGTGCGGGTCGCCGATCATCGCCTCGTTGAAGGTCGCCGGGTCGTTCAGTGCGGGGTGGATGATGCCCGTGAGGAACGGCATCTCCGGCCAGGCGAACTCGCCGTCGAACGTGACGATCGCGGTCTTCGCGGTGTCTCCCTGCTCAACCGAGGCGATGTTCTTGTAGCCGTCGGTCGCATTCGGGTTGAACTCTTCGTTCGTGCCGTTGTTGGCCTTCCACGTCGCCTCGATGGCGGTCCAGTCCATCTGGGAGCCGTCGTTCCAGTGCGCCTCATCCGTGAAGGTGAAGGTGATCTGGGTGTTGCCGTCGACCGTGTCGATCTTCCACTCGTCGAGGTACGCGTCGTTCTTGTACGGGGTGCCGTCATCCTTCTGCAGCAGGATCTGCGGCATGTACCACGCGGCGATGCGGGCAGTGTCGGCAGAACCATCTCCGTTGAAGGCGTTCAGCTGCTCTGGGATCTCGTTGATCGCGAAGCGGGCTTCCCCGCCCGTCTTCAGGTTCTCGCGAGGCTGCGGGTTGTAGTCCGAGGCTTTCGTCTCGACGGGCGTGTTGCCGCTGTCACCGTTGCTGCCGGTGTCAGCTGCACAGCCCGCAAGGGCGAGTGCGAGGGCTCCGCTGAACGCGAGCGCCCCCATCAGCTTGTGCTGCTTCATGGTGCTCCTTTCGCCTTTCGGCGTGTCATAAGGCGAGAATAGTTCGCACGGTGGCCGAATTCACTGTGAGCACAGTGAATCGCCCTTAACTGTTATCGGACGGTGACCGAGCGTTACCGGCCGTTAACAATTCAACGGACGACAGGCTCCGCCTGCATGGTCTCGGGGTTGAAGATGAGTCGCTCGCGGCTGCGCTCGATGTCGGGATCTGGTACGGGAATCGCCGAGAGCAACGCCTTCGTATAGGGATGCTTCGGATTCTCGAAGATCTCCTGCACGTCACCGTGCTCGACGAAATCGCCGAGATACATGACCGCGACGCGATCTGCGATGTGCCGAATGACCGAGAGATCGTGCGCCACGAACAGGTAGGACAGGTCGAGCTTCGCCTTCAGCTCGTCGAGCAGGTTGATGACACCGGCCTGGATCGACACGTCGAGTGCGGAGACCGGCTCATCGAGCACGATGATCTTCGGGTTGGTCGACAGTGCACGGGCGATGCCGATGCGCTGGCGCTGGCCACCCGAGAACGCGCCGGGGAAGCGATCGACGTGTGCCGGGTTGAGTCCTACGAGGTCCATCAGCTCTTTGACGCGACGGTGCACTTCGTCCTTCGGCGTTCCGATGGCACGCAGCGGTTCGGCGATGACGTCCGCGACCGTCATGCGCGGGTCGAGCGCACCCATCGGGTCCTGGAAGACGATCTGGATGTCGCGACGCACCTGTCGCTCGATCTTGCGGCTGGTGATGTCGTTGACACTGGTGCCGTTGATGATGATGTCGCCGTCTTGCTGCTTGACGAGGTCCATGATCTGCAGGAGCGTTGTGGTCTTTCCAGAACCGGACTCACCGACGATGGCCATCGTCTCGCCCTCGCGCACGTCGAACGTGACGTTCTTGACGGCGTGGACTTCGCCGACCCTGCGCTTGATGAAGGCGCCCTTCATGAGCGAGAACGTCTTGTTCAGGTTGCGCACGTCAAGAGTGACAGGGCGCTCCTCACGCGGTGTGCGCGTCAGGACGCTCTCGGGAACCTCGCGGATGGGGTAGACCGGCAGCCCGCCGAGCTGTCCGCCGTCTTCGATCTCGTTTGCACGGATGCAGGCGACCTGGTGCGAGGCTCCGGTACCGGTCGCGACCTCCATGAGGTCGGGCTCACGGGTGCGACAGGCATCGATCACGATCGGGCAGCGATCAGCGAACGGGCAGGCGTCCGGCAGGTTGATCAGCAGGGGAGGGTTTCCCTTGATCGGAACGAGTGGTTCCTTCTCGGCCTTGTCCACGCGCGGGATCGCACCGAGAAGTCCGATCGAGTACGGCATCCGCGTGTGGTGGAAGAGCTCGCCGACAGGGGCATGCTCGATCGGCTTGCCCGCATACATCACCATGACGTCATCGGCCATGCGCGCCACAACGCCCATGTCGTGAGTGATCATGATGGTTGCAGCCCCCGTCTCGTCCTGAGCCTTCTCGATCAGATCGAGGATCTGCGCCTGGATGGTGACATCCAGAGCAGTCGTCGGCTCGTCGGCGATGATGAGCTTCGGGTTGTTCGCCATCGCAATGGCGATCACCACGCGCTGGCGCATGCCGCCGGAGAACTCGTGCGGGAAGCCCTTCATACGCTTCTCCGGTTGGGGGATACCGACCAGACGCAGCAGCTCGACCGAGCGATCCCACGCCTGCTTCTTGGACAGACCGCGGTGCACCGTCAGCGCCTCGATCAGTTGATCGCCGATCGTGAACACCGGGGTCAGCGAGGTCAGCGGATCCTGGAAGATCATCGCGAGGCCATTGCCGCGAATGACGGACATCTGCTTGTCTGTCTTGCCGAGCAGCTCCTGCCCGTCGTACATGATCGAGCCGGTGACCTTGGCGTTCTCATCGAGAAGCCCCATGATCGCAAGCGAGGTGACCGACTTTCCGGAGCCGGATTCACCGACGATACCGAGCGTCTTGCCGGCTTCCAGATCGAAGGAGACGCCGCGGACGGCATCCACGCGTCCTGCCTCTGAGGCGAAGCTGACCTTGAGGTCGCGGACCGAGATGATGGCGCTCATGCGCGGCCTCCTGCCGCCGAAGTCGGATCGAGGGCATCGCGCAGACCGTCTGAGACCAGGGCCATCGAGACGGTGAGCAGCGTCAGTGCCGCCGCGGGGAAGTAGAACAGCCACGGTGCGCTGGTGATGGTGTTGGCGCCGGTACCGATGAGGGATCCGAGCGAGACATCCGGGATCTTCACGCCGAAGCCGATGAAGGACAGTCCCGTCTCTGCCATGACCGCGCTGACGATTCCCAGCGTGAAGTTGATCACCAGGAGAGAGCCGATGTTGGGCAGCAGATGGCGCATCACGATGCGCATTCCGGAGACGCCCATGTAGCGCGCCGCATGCACGTACTCACGCTCACGCAGTGAAAGGGCCGTTGTCCAGACCACGCGTGCCGGGAAGTACCAGCCGACGACGAACACCATGATCAACGAGATGACCAGCCAGTTTCCGCCTGCGCGGTTCGACATCAGCGAAAGGATGAGGAAGCTGGGGATCACCATCATGAAGTGGATGACGGTGAGGGTGATCTTCTCTGTCCACCCGCCGAAGTAGGCAGCTGCCGTGCCGATGATGGCCGAGAGGATCGTGACGCCGACCGAGACAGTCACGGCGATCATCAGCGAACGTTGGGTGCCGAGCGCCACCTGGGCGAACGTGTCGTTGCCTGCTGCTGTCGTTCCGAACCAGTGGTCGGCGGATGGGCCGGTGCCGAGGTTCAGGAAGTCGAGTTCGATGTGATCGTAACGCCCGATCAGCGGTCCGATGATCGCGAACAACACGAGCAGAACGAAGATCACGATGCCGGCGACGGCGGGCTTGTTGCGCATGAAGCGCCGCGAGTAGAGCGTCCATTTCGACATGGGCTTGCTGGTGGTCTCAGCGAGCACCGAATCGGTGGGGGCGTGCACTGTGGGGTCGATCATGTCGCTCATGGTCAGCTCACCCGCACTCTCGGGTCGAGGGCAACGACCGCGACATCGGAGAGGATCGCCCCGATCGCGGTAAGAAGTCCGGCGAAGGCCGCGGTGGCGACGACGCCGTTGATGTCGCTCTTGTTGATGGTCTCGAGGAAGTACTTGCCCATACCGTTCCAGGCGAAGATGATCTCGGTCAGGATCGCGCCGGTGAACACCCCGGGGATGCTGAAGGCAACCTGGGTCGCGACAGGGATGAGCGAGGTGCGCAGTGCGTGCTTGCGAATGGCCTGCTGCTTGGTGAGGCCCTTGGCGCGAGCGGTGCGCACGTAGTCGGCGTTGATGTTGTCGAGCAGCAGTGAGCGCTGCAGGAAGTGCGTGCCCGCGTATCCGACGATCACCAGCGCGATCGTCGGCAGGGTCAGATGCTGCAACTTGTCTATCAGCACCGGGAAGAAGCCTTCGACACCCTTGCTGGAGGCTCCGGTGACGTAGAAAATGCGGGTGCCGACGAGATTGTTCAGGCCGATCGCGAGCAGCACGATGCCGAGGGCCGCGACGATGATGTTGATGTTCATCGTGATGATCGACGTCGCCTGGCCGATGCGGTCGGCGAGCTTGTACTGGCGCGACGCGGTGTACACACCGAGTGCGATGCCGAGCACGGTCATGAGGACCGTGGCTCCGAGCACGAGCTCGGCGCTGACCCACATGCGGTAGCCGATCTGCTCGTTGACTGATCCTCCGGTGGGGCTCACGCCCCAGTCCCAGCGGAACAGGATCGAGCTGAACCAGTTCCACCACCTCTCCCAGATCGGCACAGTGTCACTGAGGTTGCGTGGTTCGAGGAGGTTGACGATCTGCTCTTCACTGAGCGGAGGTCGTCGACCGACGAAATTGTTCCTCGGGTTGAGGAAGCCCCAGGCGAGGAAGAACGTGATGTTTGTGGCGATCACGATCATCATCAGCCAGCCGAGGGTGCGGCGCAGGAGATACTTGATCAAGATGGTGTCTTTCTCTTTGCAGGCGCGCTCGGGATCGACCGATACGACTGGTACGGAGTCGGGCTGCAGCTGAAACTCAATGTCATCGAGTTGTACAGAGCAACCTCGCGAGACTATCACCGCAATTGCCCGATTGAACATCAGAAGCACGCGAATCGAGCATTGGGAGCCCCTCACGTAGACTGTCGAGGACATGTCACCACGCGCTCTCACTCCGCTCTCGCCTGCCGCGACGCCGCCCTCGCAGATCCGAAACTTCTGCATCATCGCTCACATCGATCACGGCAAGTCGACCCTCGCGGACCGCATGCTCCAGATCACCGGTGTGGTGTCGGATCGCGACATGCGCGCGCAGTACCTCGACCGTATGGATATCGAGCGCGAGCGGGGCATCACGATCAAGAGCCAGGCAGTGCGGATGCCGTGGGCAGGGCAGGACGAGACCTTCGCGCTGAATATGATCGATACGCCCGGTCACGTCGACTTCACCTACGAGGTTTCGCGTTCTCTTGCGGCCTGCGAGGGTGCCATTCTGCTGGTCGACGCAGCGCAGGGCATCGAGGCGCAGACTCTTGCGAACCTCTACCTCGCGCTCGAGAACGATCTGCACATCATCCCGGTGCTGAACAAGATCGACCTCCCTGCCGCAGACCCCGATCGATTCGCCAAGGAGCTTGCCGACCTCATCGGGGGCAAGCCCGAGGACGTACTGCGCGTTTCCGGCAAGACCGGACAGGGCGTAGAAGAGCTGCTCGACCGCATCGTCGCTGACATCCCGGCTCCGGTGGGAAACGCGGATGCTCCGGCCCGAGCCATGATCTTCGACTCGGTGTACGACTCCTACCGAGGCGTTGTCACCTACGTCCGAATGATCGATGGCAACCTCTCGCCGCGAGAGCGGATCCAGATGATGTCGACCAACGCCAACCACGAACTGCTCGAGATCGGCGTATCGAGTCCTGAGCCGATCCCCTCGAAGGGACTCGGTGTTGGCGAGGTCGGCTACCTGATCACCGGCGTGAAGGACGTGCGCCAGTCCAAGGTCGGCGACACGGTCACGACCTCGCGCGCTCCGGCGACCGAAGCCCTGGCCGGCTACACCGACCCGAAGCCGATGGTCTTCTCCGGCGTCTACCCGATCGACGGCAGCGACTACGGTGACCTGCGCGAGGCGCTCGACAAGCTCAAGCTGTCGGATGCGTCGCTGCAGTACGAGCCGGAGACCTCGGTCGCTCTCGGATTCGGATTCCGTTGTGGGTTCCTGGGTCTTCTGCACCTCGAGATCATCACGGAGCGCCTCAGCCGCGAGTTCGGGCTCGATCTGATTACCACCGCTCCCAGCGTGATCTACGAAGTCACCACAGACACCGGTGAGACCGTCGTCGTCACCAACCCGAGCGAGTACCCTGATGGCCGAGTCGCCTCCGTCGCCGAGCCGATGGTGAAGACAGCGATCCTGCTGCCCAAGGACTACGTCGGAACCGTGATGGAGCTATGCCAGTCTCGTCGCGGGGCGCTCCTGGGCATGGAGTACTTCAGTGAAGAGCGCGTCGAGCTCCGTTACATGATGCCGCTGGGTGAGATCGTGTTCGACTTCTTCGATCACCTCAAGTCCAAGACGCAGGGCTACGCGAGCCTCGACTACGAGCCCGCGGGGCAGCAGACCGCAGACCTGGTGAAGGTCGACGTGCTGCTGCAGGGTGACAAGGTCGACGCATTCAGTGCCATCGTCCACCGGGAGAAGGCATATGCATACGGCACGCTCATGACTGAGCGGCTTCGCAAGCTCATCCCTCGTCAGAACTTCGAGGTTCCGATCCAGGCGGCCATCGGTGCCAGGATCATTGCCCGCGAGACGATCCGCGCCCTGCGCAAGGACGTGCTCGCCAAGTGCTACGGCGGTGACATCAGCCGTAAGCGCAAACTGCTCGAGAAGCAGAAGGAGGGCAAGAAGCGCATGAAGATGGTGGGCCGCGTCGAGGTTCCGCAGGAGGCGTTCATCGCTGCGCTCTCCGGCGACGTCGAGACCAAGGACAAGAAGTAACGGACCCCGACGGCGGGATTCCTTCAGGTAACACAAGTAGTCTGGATCTCATGCGGCGCGGGACTTTCCGAGACGGCACGGTGGACTATGCGGCCGTGGGAGCAACCCATGCGCCCGATCTCATGCAGTATCCACCGGAGCGAAGCATCCCGGCTGAGGCGAGCTGGCGCCTGGGCAGCGGCGAGGAGCGCTTCCGCACTGCGGGAGATTCGCTCCTGTCATGGACCGCGCAACGTGCAGCGGGTCTGAGCGTCGAGGATGTGCGCCCTGCATCCGGGCCGGCATACGCCGGTGTGAGCTTTGACGCTGAAGGAAACCCTGTCGCGCCGGTGAAGCGCGAAATCGAGCAGCGATTCGACGCTGAGGGTACCCCGTTCGCGGGCCCCGGGATGACTCTCCGGCTGCACGGACGCGTCGCCGGCATGAGCGCAGACGCGCAGCTGCGCGTGATCTCGGCCACCGAGGACCCGCGGTGTATCAGCCTGGTGCTCGGCACCGTCGATGGCTCTGTAGTCAGCGGCGAGGAGCTGTTCCAGATCGACTGGCATGAGGAGACCGACGAGGTCTGGTTCACGGTGCGAGCGTTCGACGCTCCCAACTCCGTGCTCTACCGCTTCATTCCTGGTCTTGTGAAACGGCGCCGCAAAGAGCTCTTCGCCCGCTACCTGCGTGCGATCTCGCCGCTGTATGCGACGCCGCTCTGATGGCGGGTCCTCTTCCGATCGGTGATCCAGCCCCCGTCGACGGCCGCCTGCCTGCAGACCTGCCTATTGATCTGAACGTGCCGTTCTCGGCATATCTGCATGTGCCGTTCTGCCGCGTCCGCTGCGGATACTGCGACTTCAACACCTATACGTCGGGTGAGCTGCGCGGCGCCCGGCAGGATGAGTACGCCGACACTCTCTTGACGGAGATCTCGCTGGCACGCCGTGTCCTTGCAGAGGCGGGCGCACTGCGTCCGATGGACACGGTCTTCTTCGGCGGGGGGACTCCGACGCTGCTCCCAGCCGGGGACCTCGCGAAGATGCTGGATGCCGCGGTATCCGCCTTCGGAATCGCAGACGGCGCTGAGGTGACCGTAGAAGCGAACCCCGACACCGTGACGCCCGACGTGGTGCGCACCCTGGTGGATGCCGGGGTGACCAGGCTCTCGATCGGAATGCAGTCTGCGGTTCCGCACGTGCTTGCCGCCCTTGACCGCACTCATCAGCCAGAGAACGTGCGCACTGCTGTGGATGCTGCAAAGGATGCTGGACTCGCGGTCAGCGTCGATCTGATCTACGGCGCACCCGGGGAGTCGCTCGCCGATTGGGAAGCTTCGCTCGACGCGGCCATCGCGCTGGACTCCGACCACATCTCCGCCTATGCACTGATCATCGAAGACGGCACGAAGCTCGCGCGGCAGATCCGCCGGGGCGAGGTCGCCACACCGGACGACGATCTCCAGGCAGATATGTACGAGCTCGTCGATGCGCGGCTCGCCGATGCGGGGTTCGACTGGTACGAAGTGAGCAACTGGGCGCGCCCTTCGACGGGCTCAGGGAACGAATCGGACAATCGATCCCGGCACAACCTCGCGTACTGGCGGGGGAACGACTGGTGGGGCTTCGGCCCCGGCGCCCACAGCCACGTCGCAGGACTGCGCTGGTGGAATGTGAAGCATCCGGCGGCGTACGCGCAGCGGCTCGCGGCATCCGAATCTCCCGCGGCAGGAACCGAGCGCCCCGATCGGCGATCGCATCTTCTCGAACGCGTGCTTCTGGAAACAAGGCTTTCAGATGGCATGGCCATCTCCGACCTCCCAGAGGGCAACCGGGCGGGTGTGGCAGGACTCATCGCTGATGGTCTCGTCGACGCGGCAAGCGCTTTCGCTGGCCGGATCCGGCTGACTCTCAAGGGCCGTCTGCTCGCCGATGCCGTTGTACGCGAGCTGACTGACTAGCCGAACGGGTAGAATTGGCACTCTTAGCGTGTGAGTGCCAGCAGAGAGGAGCGCATGATGGTCAGTGAACGTGGACTTCAGGTGCTCCGTGCGATCGTGCAGGACTATGTCGAGACCCATGAGCCCGTCGGCAGCAGATCGATCGTTGATCGTCACTCTTTCGGAGTCTCGGCGGCGACGATCCGCAATGACATGGCACTCCTCGAAGATGAAGAGCTCATCGCTGCACCGCACACGTCATCGGGTCGAGTCCCCACCGACAAGGGCTACCGCGTCTTCGTCAACCACCTCGCCCAGCTGCGTCCGCTTTCGGGCGCCCAGCGCGGTGCGATCGAGTCGTTCCTGACGGAGCCTGCCGATCTCGATGACCTGATGGCTCGCACCGTGCGGGTGCTCACTCAGCTCACCGGCCAGGTCGCACTCGCGCAGTACCCCTCTTTCGCCCGCGCCCACCTGACGCACATCGAACTGGTGCCGCTTGCACCCAATCGGCTTCTCGTCGTGCTCGTCACCGATGCCGGCGGCGTATCGCAACGGATCGCCGGACTGCCCGTCGATCTCGACGATTCCGACGTCGCAGTGCTGCGCGCACGGCTTTCCGCGCTGCTCACCGGACAGACGGTTCGCGAGGCGACGGACAGGGTGCAGACGCTCCTCAGTGACAGCACGGGGGCGAACACCGACAAGGCGCTCCAGCAGCTGGCCGTCATCATCGGCGAAGAGCTGGCGGAGTTCCGTCAGGAGAAGCTGGTCATGGCAGGGGCTGCGACTCTCGCTCGTCGTGAACAGGACTTCCGCGGCAGCATTCACCCACTCCTCGAGGCGATCGAGGAACAGGTGACGCTGCTGCGTCTTATGAGCGAGATGGTGCCAGACGAACACGGCCTCGCAGCCAGCATCGGCGCAGAGAACGAGCCGTTCGGGCTTCCGGAGGCATCGATCGTGGCGAGCAACTACCTGGCACCGGGTGGAACGGCGCGCGTCGGCGTCATGGGGCCGACGCGGATGGACTATCCGAGCAATCTCGCGGCGGCACGGGCGGTAGCCCGCTATCTGTCGCGGCTGCTCGACGAAGACGAAGCGGGCCGCTGAGCGGCGCGCGACAACAGCACGCAGACGCAGGAAGGTGATTGTGGCGGACCACTATGAGGTTCTCGGAGTGTCACGGGACGCATCGACGGACGAGATCAAGAAGGCGTACCGAAAGCTGGCACGTCAGCTGCACCCCGATGTGAACCCGGGGGAGGATGCGGCCGAGCGGTTCAAGCTCGTCACGCATGCCTATGACGTACTCAGCGACGACGATTCCCGGCGACGCTACGACATGGGCGGCGGAGACAGCGCAAGCGGCGGCGACTTCGGCGGGTTCGGTGGCTTCGGCGACATCTTCGAGACCTTCTTCGGAGCATCGCAGGGCGGCGGCCGCGGTGGTCGCCCCCGCTCACGCAAAGAACGCGGCCAAGACGCGCTCGTGCGTGTCACCCTCGATCTCGGCGACGTCATCTTCGGCGCGCACCGTGACATCGAGGTCGACACCGCCGTGCTCTGCGAGACCTGCCAGGGTTCGTGCACGCAACCGGGTACGCAGCCTGTCACGTGCGACATCTGCCATGGCACCGGCCACGTGCAGCGCCAGGTGCGGAGCCTGCTCGGCAATGTCGTGACCTCTGCGCCGTGCGGGAGCTGCCAGGGCTACGGCACAGTCATCCCGCACCCGTGCGGAACGTGCAGCGGACAGGGGCGCGTGCGCTCGCGTCGGACTGTTGCACTGGACATCCCGGCCGGCGTCGAGACGGGACTGCGTCTGCAGCTGCCCGGATCGGGCGAGGTCGGTCAGGCCGGTGGCCCGAACGGCGACCTGTACATCGAGGTCACGGTCTCTCCTCACGCGGCGTTCAGCCGCGACGGCGACGATCTGCTGGCAACGCTCGAGGTGTCGATGGCCGATGCCATCCTCGGCACCGAGACCTCGATCGACGGACTCGACGGCAAGGTCGATCTGGAGATCCGACCCGGCGTGCAGTCCGGCGACGTACTGACCATCAAGGGTCGCGGGATCACTCCTCTGCGGGGCAACCAGCGCGGAGATCTTCGCGTGGGGGTGCAGGTCGTGACGCCCACGAAGCTCGACTCCGCGCAGCGCGCGCTCATCGAGGACTTCGCCAAGAAGCAGAAGTCGCCTGATCCGCAGCTGGCGCAGTTCCAGCAGGGGCTGTTCTCCAAGCTGCGCGACCGATTCCGGCACTGATATGGCACTGCACTTTCTCGTAGACGGATCGTCCGATGCCGGCATCGGCGACACCGTCTCGCTTTCAGGTGCGGAGGCCAAGCACGCAGCCGTGGTCCGCCGCGTGCGCGTGGGCGAGTCGGTGACCATCGGAGACGGCCGCGGCAGATGGCTCGAGGGCACGGTGCGGGATGTGTCGGCATCCCGCGTGGATGTCACCATCACCGCGCGTGCCGTTGTGGATGCTCCGGCCGTGCGCCTCATCCTCGTGCAGGCGCTTGCCAAGGGCGATCGTGACGAGCTCGCCGTACAGGCGGCTTGCGAACTCGGGGTCGACGAGGTGATTCCGTGGCAGGCCTCGCGCAGCATCTCGCGCTGGGAGGGCCCGAAAGCCGCCAAGGGCCGAGAACGCTGGGCGACGATCGTGCGCGAGGCGGCGAAGCAGGCGCATCGTTCGTGGGTGCCGGGCGTCACCGAGCCGCTCACGACAGGGCAGCTGGCAGAGTTCGCAGGACAAACCCGGATGCTCGTGCTCGATCCGACCGCGACGGTACGGCTCTCGGAGATCACCGTCGCCCCCGACGCGCAGCAGGACATCGTTCTCGTCGTGGGTCCAGAGGGCGGGATCAGCCCTGAGGAGCTCACGAAGCTGGAAGCAGCCAGCGCTGAGCGCGTGCGTCTGGGAGAAACGGTGCTTCGCACCTCCACCGCCGGGCCCGCGGCGATCGCCGTGCTGTCGGTGGCTCTGGGCCGCTGGTGAGGGCGCCGCATAGAATGAGCACATGAGCGAACCATCGATCTTCACGCGCATCCTCAGTGGAGAGATTCCCGGGGACATCGTGATCGAGACCGAAAAGGTCTTCGCGATCCGCGACATCAACCCGCAGGCTCCGCTGCACATGCTCGTCATTCCGAAGACTGAGCAGTATCGCGATGTCACGGAGCTCGCCGCAGGCGACCCCGCGCTCTTGGCCGACATGGTCGCCGTCGCGAAGCAGATCGCCGACGAGCACGCGAACGGCGAGTATCGTCTGATCTTCAACAACGGACCCAGCGCCGCGCAGTCCGTCTTCCACGTGCACGCTCACGTGCTCGGCAATTTCGAGGAGAACAAGCTCGTTGGCTTCTGACGAATCGAACACCCCGCCTGTGGCAGAGCGCATCTACGCCGACGGCGTCGCCATGGTGCAACTGCTCGGCCCACAGGACCGGCTGCTCCGCATGCTCGAGAAGCAGCATCCGGATGTCGAGGTTCATGTGCGCGGCAACGAGATCACACTCAGCGGAGAACCGGGCCCCGTCGCGGCGGCGAAGGCTCTGGTCAATGAGCTGATCACGATCACCCGCGAGGGTGCAGACCTCGTTCCTTCTGACGTCGAGACATCGGCCAGGCTCATGCGCAACGAGACGGGGCCGCGTCCGAGCGAGGTGCTCGGTGAGGCCATTCTCTCCACGCGCGGCAAGGTCATCCGTCCGAAAACGGCGGGCCAGAAGGAGTACGTCGACGCGATCGAAGAGAACACGATCGTATTCGGAATCGGTCCCGCAGGAACCGGCAAGACTTACCTTGCGATGGCGAAGGCCGTCCAGGCCCTGCAGCGCAAAGAAGTCACTCGCATCATCCTCACCCGTCCCGCGGTGGAGGCAGGCGAACGGCTCGGCTTCCTGCCAGGCACACTGACCGACAAGATCGATCCGTACCTGCGTCCGTTGTACGACGCGCTGAACGAGATGATGGACCCGGAGATCGTGCCTCGCCTGATGGCGACGGGAACGATCGAGGTCGCCCCGCTCGCATACATGCGCGGACGCACCCTCAACGACTCGTTCGTCGTGCTCGACGAAGCACAGAACACCACGCCCGAGCAGATGAAGATGTTCCTGACGCGCCTCGGGTTCGGCACGAAGATGGTCGTCACCGGCGACATCACGCAGGTCGATCTTCCGCAGGGAGCATCCGGCCTGCGCCTTGTCACACGGGTGCTCGACGAGATCGATGACATCCATTTCAGCAGGCTCACCAGTGACGATGTCGTGCGCCACTCGCTCGTCGGTCGAATCGTCGACGCGTACAGCGAGTATGACGAGCAGCGCACCGCGGCACGGCAAGAACGTGAGCAGGCGCATGAATTCGCCAATCGCGCAGATCGGCGCGCGACCCCGCGCCCCGGCCCCCGCGATCGCCAGCCCAGACGAGGACACTCATCATGATCGAGATCAACAACGAGTCGGCCATCGAGGTCGATGAGACGGTTCTGCAGCGCCTCACCGATTTCAACCTCGCGCAGCTGCACGTCAGTGCGGATGCTGAGGTCGCGATCGTCCTCGTCGACGAGGGTGCCATGGAGGCTCTGCACGTTCAGTGGATGGACGAACCCGGCCCCACAGATGTACTGAGCTTCCCGATGGACGAGCTGCGCCCAGGCACGGAGGACCGGCCGACGGCTCCTGGCCTTCTCGGCGACATCGTGCTGTGCCCGCAGGTTGCGGAGGCCCAGGCCCAGACGGCCGGCCACACTCTGATGGATGAACTCATCCTTCTCACGACTCACGGGCTTCTGCACCTGCTTGGGTTCGACCATGCTGAGCCCGACGAGGAGCGTGAGATGTTCGGTCTGCAGAAGGAGCTCATTGCGGGTTTCGCGCGCGCTGAACGCAGCCGATGACCGAGATCCTCTTCTTGATCGCCGCTGTGCTGCTGGTGGCGTTCGGCGGTCTCATGGCCGCCATCGATGCGGCATACGGGGTGACCTCTCGCGCCGATCTCGATGAGATGGCACTCGAAGGACGCCACTCTGTCGCGCTCAGTCGCATCGCGGACGACCTCGACGCTCACGTGAACGCTGTCTCCTTCATCCGAGTGCTCGTCGAAGTGACCGCGGCGGTGCTCGTGACCGCGGCGTTCACGATCATGTTCGAGAACGTGTGGTGGGCGATGCTCGCCGCTGCGGTACTGATGACGGGAATCACGTTCGTCCTCGTCGGTGCCAGCCCCCGGACTTTCGGACGGCAGCGTTCGGAGACGATGATTCGGAGGACGGCGTCGATCATCCGCGGTCTTCGGGTCATTCTCGGGCCGGTGGCCCAGGGGCTCGTGGTGCTGAGTGACAAGGTGACTCCTGGCGCCGGCCGCAGCTCGTTCACGAGCGAGGATCAGCTGCTGAGCATGGTCGATGAGGCAGCATCCAACGACCTCATCGAAGAAGACGATCGCGACCTCATTCACTCGGTCTTCGATTTCACAGACCAGTTCGTGCGCGCCGTCATGGTGCCCCGCACCGACCTGGTCACCGTGGATGCCGCGGCCACCACCGATGAGGCGATGTCGCTGTTCCTGCAGCGTGGGGTGTCGCGGATGCCGGTGGTCGATGACGACGCGGATGATGTGGTGGGCGTCCTCTACCTTAAGGATCTCGTCCAGTTCGCTTATCGCGATGACACCGCATGGCGGACGGCGTCTATTCGCCCGATCGCCAGGCCAGCAACGTTCGTGCCGGAATCCATGCGCGCGGAGACCCTGCTTCAGCAGATGAAGCGCGACGCCGTGCACGTCTGCCTCGTCATCGACGAACACGGTGGCATCTCCGGTCTCGTCACCCTCGAGGATCTCATCGAAGAGCTGGTCGGTGAGATCTCCGACGAGTATGATCGCGCGGCGGCAGAGATCGTGGAGCTCGGCCCGAACCAGTACCGCGTCAGCGCGAGACTGTCGCTGGACGATGTCGGCGATCTGTTCGGCATCGAGCTCGAGGATGAAGACGTCGACTCCATCGGCGGTCTTCTGGGCAAGGCAGTGGACCAGGTTCCGCAGCCGGGCGTCACCGCGACCATCGATGGACTCGTACTGACCGGAGGTGCATCGCGCGGTCGAGGACGCGGCATCGCAACAGTTTTTGTGGAGCGGGCTGCCGCACCAGCAGAGGAGACAGAAGATGACTGAGAACACCCGAAGCGGGTTCGTGACGTTCGTCGGACGCCCCAACGTCGGCAAGTCCACGCTGACGAACGCGCTCGTCGGCGAGAAGATCGCGATCACCAGTGAGAAGCCGCAGACGACCAGACGCGCGATCCGCGGCATCCTGAATCGCCCAGCCGGTCAGCTCGTGATCGTGGACACGCCTGGTATCCACAAGCCTCGGACACTGCTCGGCGAACGGCTCAACGATCTCGTCGAGCAGGTGCTGGGAGATGTCGATGTGATCGGCTTCTGCGTGCCGGCAACCGAGAAGGTCGGTCCCGGCGACCGTCGCATTGCCGCGTCGCTGGATGGATACTCCCGCGCCAAGAAGATCGCGATCGTTACCAAGACTGACGTCGCCACGCGCGACCAGATCACCGAGCGACTCTTGGAGGTCGATTCACTGCGGGAGGACTGGGCCGCAGTCATTCCGCTCTCAGCGCTCACACGCGAGCAGCTCGACGTTCTCACCGACGAGATGCTGGTGCTCATGCCGGAAGGGCCAGCGCTGTATCCGGAGGGCGTCGTGACCGACGAGTCCGTCGAAGATCGCATCGCCGAGATGATTCGCGAAGCAGCGCTCGAGGGCGTGCGCGATGAACTGCCGCACTCCATCGCCGTGATCGTTGATGATATCGCCCCGCGAGAGGGCACTGACCTCACCGACGTGCACGCTCAGATCGTCGTCGAGCGCGACAGCCAGAAAGCGATCATCATCGGACGAAAGGGCTCGCGCCTCGCGGATGTCGGAAAGCGCGCGCGTGTCGGGATCGAAGAGCTTCTCGGCACCAGGGTCTTCCTCGGTCTGCACGTGAAGGTCGCCAAGGAGTGGCAGCGCGACCCCAAGCAGCTCGGCCGGCTCGGGTTCTGAGACAGAGGCGCCGCAATGGCGAAGCACTGGATCGCAACAGAGCCGGGCACCCCGGACAGCTGGGTATTCGTCGAGTACGAAGTGCCGGCGCCGGGTCCTGGTGAGATCACCGTTCGGGTGCGGGCGGCGGGGATGAATCCGGCTGATCGCAAGCACCTCGCACGCCAGGGCGTGGAGTTCCCCGTGGCGATCGGCTACGAGGTCTCCGGCGAGATCGTCGCCATCGGCGCAGACACCGTCATCGGATCGGGACCGGCTGAGATCGGTGAAGAGGTGGTCGCGTTCCGCGTCAGCGGCGGCTACTCCACAGAGGTCACGATTCCTGCGGAGAAGGCCTTCGCCAAACCGACCACGCTCACGCACGCGGCTGCGGCGAACCTGCTCCTGGTCGGCACGACCGCTGCCGAGATGCTCGCCGCCGTCGATGCGAAGGCAGGGGATACCGTACTCCTCCACGGTGCATCGGGCGCGGTCGGCGTGAGCGTGCTGCAGCAGGCGGCGCGCCAGGGCATCTGCGTGGTCGGCACTGCCAGCGAAGCGCGCTTCGATGACGTGCGGCGCTTCGGCGGCATCCCCATCGCGTACGGCGACGGCCTCGCTTCGCGCGCTCGGGATGCGGCGGGTGCACACTTCAGCGCGGCCCTCGATGCCGCGGGAACCGATGAAGCAGTCGATGCCTCGCTCGAGCTCGTCGCCGACCGCAGCCGCATCGTCACGATCGTGACGCCGACGCGCGCGGAACGCGACGGGTTCCGTTGGATCGTCGGGGCGCTCCCTGAGAGCACGCGCTTCCGCGACAGCATCCGTGGTGATCTCGTCGATTCGGCCGAGCAGGGACTGCTGGAGGTTCCCGTCGCACGCACCTATCCGCTCGCAGATGCGGTCGAGGCCACCCGCTTCCTGGCGGAGGGGCACCCCGGCGGGAAGATCGCGCTCATCCCTTGATCCGAGCAGGCGGTTTGGTGAATGTCTGGCGCGGGGGAGTACTATCGGAGCATGCCATTC
Source organism: Microbacterium zouquanmingi (assembly GCF_052266695.1). Classification (NCBI taxonomy): domain Bacteria; kingdom Bacillati; phylum Actinomycetota; class Actinomycetes; order Micrococcales; family Microbacteriaceae; genus Microbacterium; species Microbacterium zouquanmingi. The sequence continues at coordinate 85,044 of NZ_JBQPQZ010000005.1, read as the reverse complement.
GGCGGTCTGCTTCTTCTTAGTAGCCGCGACGAGTCCTAAAGCCAGGGCCTTCCTCGTCGCGGCGCTTGTGTTGGCCCGATAAATCTGACGAAGAGAAGAAGCCCACCATGCAGAACTCCCAGCGCCCGTCCTCGATGCCGATCCACAAGTATCGGCCCTTCCACGAGCAGATCTCGGTCGATCTCCCGGACCGCACGTGGCCGTCCAAGCGCATCACTGAAGCACCCCGCTGGTGCGCCGTCGACCTTCGCGATGGCAACCAGGCACTCATCGACCCGATGTCGCCTGAGCGCAAGCGCGTCATGTTCGAGCTGCTCGTCAGCATGGGCTACAAGGAGATCGAGGTCGGATTCCCCTCGGCCAGCCAGACGGACTTCGATTTCGTCCGTCAGCTGATCGAAGAGAACCTCATTCCTGATGACGTCACGATCCAGGTGCTGACCCAGGCGCGCGAACACCTGATCGAGCGCACGTATGAGTCGATCAGGGGTGCGAAGCAGGCGATCGTGCACCTGTACAACTCCACCAGCGTGCTGCAGCGCGAGGTGGTGTTCCGCTCTGACAAGCAAGGCATCATCGATATCGCGCTCGAGGGTGCACGTCTGTGCAAGAAGTACGAGAAGACGGTGCCAGACACCGAGGTGTACTACGAGTACTCGCCCGAGTCGTACACCGGCACCGAGCTGGAATACGCGCTCGAGGTGTGCAACCAGGTCATCGAGATCTTCGAGCCGACGCCCGACCGCAAGGTCATCATCAACCTGCCGGCCACCGTCGAGATGGCGACGCCGAACGTGTACGCGGACTCGATCGAGTGGATGAGCCGGCGCCTGGCGCACCGCGAGAACGTCATCCTGTCGCTGCACCCGCACAACGACCGTGGCACGGCTGTCGCCGCCGCCGAACTCGGCTACATGGCAGGCGCTGACCGCATCGAAGGATGCCTCTTCGGAAACGGCGAGCGCACCGGAAACGTCGACCTCGTGGCCCTGGGCATCAACATGTTCACGCAGGGCATCGACCCGCAGATCGACTTCAGTGACATCGATCAGGTCAAGCGCACGGTCGAGTACTGCAACCAGTTGCCGGTGCCTGAGCGCAGCCCGTGGGCCGGCGACCTCGTCTTCACCGCGTTCAGCGGATCGCACCAGGACGCCATCAAGAAGGGCTTCGAGGCGATGGCTGCCCGCGCCGAGGCGGAGGGCAAGACCGTCGACGAGATCGAGTGGGCGGTTCCGTACCTGCCCATCGACCCCAAGGATCTTGGCCGCTCGTATGAAGCGGTCATCCGTGTGAATTCGCAGTCGGGCAAGGGCGGCGTCGCGTACCTGCTGAAGACCGACCACGCGATCGATCTGCCGCGCAAGCTCCAGATCGAGTTTTCGGGTGTCGTGCAGTCGATGACCGATGCCGAGGGCGGCGAGGTCACCAGCGACCAGATCTGGTCGATCTTCAATGACGAGTACCTGCCAGCCGAAGCCGACGACGCGAAGTGGGGCCGGTACGAGCTGCTGGGCACGCAGACGCGCAGCGACATGTCGGGAGAAGTCGTGCTCGATGTGACGCTCCGCGACGGCGACGGAGAGCATGACGTCACCGCAGAGGGCAACGGTCCTGTCGCCGCCTTCGTCGAGGTGCTGCGCGGCCAGGGCTTCGACATCACCGTCTACGACTACGTCGAGCACGCTCTCAGCGCCGGCGGCGACGCGCAGGCGGCGGCCTATGTCGAGCTGCAGGTCGACGACCAGCGTCTGTGGGGCGTCGGCGTCGATGGAGATATCTCGACCGCATCGCTTAAGGCGATCGTCTCCGGAGTCAACCGCGCGATCCGCACGCGGGATCTGCAGCTCGCGACGGTCTGACAGCTGACGCAGCAACGCCCCCTCGGTCATCGGCCGAGGGGGCGTTGCTCATCTCGGCATCAGCCCCTGCGGCGGGAGCCACCGCTCAGGCATCGTGGCGTAGCCATGCTGTCGCCACCCCTCGTAGGCCGCAACGGCTGCGGAGTTCGAGAGATTCAGCGACCGGATCTGGTCCAGCATCGGGATGCGCACCGCATCGGTGATGCGCGCGTCGTTCAGCACCTCGTCGGGGAGTCCCGTCGTCTCGGTGCCGAACAGCAGCGTGTCGCCCTGCTCATACGAAACGTCGGAGAACGAACGTTCAGCCCGGCCGGTGAACGCGAAAAGGCGCCCGGTGCCGTGCACAGTGACGAAGTCGACCGCGGTATCGAAGTCGGGGTGCACGTAGACCCTGGCAAGGTCGTGGTAGTCGAGCCCGGCGCGGCGCAGGTGCGCGTTGCTGAGGTCGAAGCCGAGAGGCTCCACCAGATGCAGGGCTGCGCCGGTTGCGGCGACCATGCGGATGGCATTGCCGGTGTTGGGCGGAATCAGGGGATTGTGAAACATCACGTGGAACACCCTGACATTCTCTCGCACGGGGGATAATCAAGGGGTGCCCACCTATCGAGACGAAGCGGTGATCCTGCGCACCCACAAGCTCGGTGAGGCGGATCGCATCGTCACCATGCTCTCGCGCCGGAACGGCAAGATCCGTGCGGTGGCGAAGGGTGTGCGCCGTACCTCCTCGAAGTTCGGCTCGAGGCTCGAGCCGTTCATGGTGGCCGATGTGCAGCTCTATCGAGGACGCTCACTCGACATCGTGCAGCAGGCGGAATCGCTCGGGTCGTACGGCAGCGAGATCGCCGCGCATTATGAGCGGTTCACCTCTGCCAGCGCCATGGTCGAGACCGCGGATCGTCTGAATGACTCAGAGGCGACGCCGCAGCAGTATCTGCTGCTCGTCGGTGGACTGCGAGCCCTCTCGCGAGGCGAGCACGCTGCCCGCAGCATCCTGGACTCCTACCTGCTGAGAGTGATGGCGCTTTCTGGATGGGCGCCGTCACTGGATGATTGCGCCCGATGCGCGGCGACAGGGCCGCACCGGAGCTTCGTCGTACAGCTGGGTGGGATGGTCTGCGTGAACTGCGCACCTGCGGGCAGCCCGCGCGTGGCGGAGTCGACGATTGCTCTGCTTCGTTCGTTGATCCGCGGTGAGTGGGATGCCGTGGACGCGGCAGCAGCTTCGGACACCGCCGCCGCTTCAGGTCTGGTCTCGGCGTACACGCAGTTCCACCTGGAGCGAGGAATCCGCTCGCTCGCCCATGTCACAGGCCCCGATCGAGAGGGAGTCTGTTGACCCCGAAGCCCTACACGCACAAAGACGCCATCGCCTATCGGTCGCTGGACTGGACCGGCGTATACCCGCCGAAGTTCCCGAAGGTGCCTGAGCACGTCGCGATCGTCATGGACGGGAACGGCCGGTGGGCAAATCGCCAGGGCCTCACCCGCATCCAGGGTCACAAGGCAGGCGAAGAGGTGCTGCTCGATGTCGTCGCGGGTGCCATCCAAGCGGGTGTGAAGCACCTGTCGGTCTACGCGTTCTCGACGGAGAACTGGGCGCGTTCGCCCGAAGAGGTGCGCTTTCTCATGGGGTACAACCGTGACGTGCTGCACCGCCGCCGCGATCAGCTCAACGAGTGGGGTGTGCGCGTGCGTTGGGCTGGTCGCAAGCCGCGCCTGTGGGGCTCGGTCATCAAAGAGCTGCAGTATGCCGAGAAGCTCACCGAGGCCAACGACGTGCTGACCCTCACGATGTGCGTGAACTATGGCGGGCGCGTTGAACTCGTGGATGCCGTGCGCAGACTCGCCGCGGAAGTTGCAGCCGGAAAGCTCAAGCCGAACGCGATCAGCGAGAAGATGATCCGTCGGAATCTCTACGTGCCGGATATGCCCGATGTCGATCTGTTCCTGCGTTCATCGGGGGAGCAGCGCACCTCGAACTTCCTGCTGTGGCAGTCGGCGTATGCCGAGATGGTCTTCCTCGACACGCTCTGGCCGGACTTCTCTCGCGAGGAGCTCTGGCGCGCGATCGAGATCTACCTGTCGCGGGACCGGCGCTTCGGCGGCGCAGTGGATGCGCCAGATACGGCCTGAGCGCGCAGCCAGCGCTCCGTCTCGCGCGGATGAGCGAGGCGCACGATCGTCAGGTGCGGGAACTGCGTCATGATTTCCGGCATCCGATCGTCCCATTTGAAACGCGTGTCGGTCTGCCAGCGCATGATGTCGTTTTCGCCGGTCCAGGCATCGCGGCTCCACAGGGCAGGCTCGACGTTACCGTTCCACAATCGGGTGCGGAACAGCCGGCGATTCAAAGTGCGAGTGATCAACCGGCGTCGCACCAGCGACCATGGGTAGTCCAGCCAGACCATAAGGTCGGCTCGCACCGGCAGGATCTCGTTGGTGCCCTTGCCGGTGTACTGCCATTCGGTGACCCAGCGGGAGGTTTCGGCGAAGGCGCGCACGTCGTTGAGGAACTCCGGGCGCGGCGTCCAGTTCGGGCCGTGGTGGAGGGCGTCGATCTCGTGGTGCTCGAGACTCCACAGCGTCGCGATGCGTCCCGCGAGTGTCGTCTTCCCCGAGCCGGTGACGCCGGCGATCAGCACTCGCTGCGGGTGGATTGGCAGCGGATCATCGGCGGAGAGCATCCGAAGATTCTATCCGCGGAATACATGCCGCCGCCGGTCGGTTGCACCGGTTGTGACTGAACCCATCTCCATCGACATCTGGTCCGACATCGCCTGCCCCTGGTGCTACATCGGCAAGCGCAATCTCGAGGCGGGCCTCGCATCCCTTCGACAGGCTCAGGGATCAGGAGGGGATGGGGAAGACATCCCGCAGGTGAATGTCACCTTCCACTCCTTCGAGCTGTCTCCCGACACTCCTGTCGACTTCGACGGCGATGAGATCGACTTCCTCGCCGGGCACAAGGGAATGCCCCGCGAGCAGGTGGTGCAGATGCTCGACAACGTCACCGACGTCGCGAAGAACGCCGGTCTCGAGTACCGGTTCGACCTGCTCAAGCACACCAACACCGTCAAGGCGCACGAACTGCTCCACCATGCCAAGGCCGAGGGGCTGCAGCACGAGATGGAGGAGCGGCTGATGTCCGCATACTTCACTGAGGGCAAGCACGTCGGCCGCATCGACGACCTCGTCGAGCTCGCGGTCGAGGTGGGGCTGGATGCCGACGCCACCCGTGACGCGCTCGAGAACGACAGGTACCTGCCGGCAGTCCGCCAGGACCAGGCGCAGGCGCGGTCCTACGGCATCCAGGGCGTGCCGTTCTTCGTCATCGACGGCCAGTACGGCATCTCCGGTGCGCAGCCGCCGGCCACCTTCGAGAGCGTGCTGCGCGATCTATGGGCGAAGCGCGGAGAGCTGGCCGACGAGGACGAAGACACCAACGCCTCGGTCTGAGCGTTTCGGACTGATTACGCGACAGGCCGCCAGATCAAGGCGCCCGATGCGCTGGTCTCTGCCGTGCGAGCGAGCGGGCGGCTGCCTTCGATGACAGCGACCCCGCGGTCGCTGGCTGCGGTGATGAGCTGCTCGCGCAGCTTCTTCCAGGCCTTCATGCCGTTGAGTGTCCCAGCGAACTCGATCGCACGCGAGCAGCGGTGCGACGATGGACCGGGCGGTTACCTCATCGGCGTTGAACGTGAGCGTCGCGCCCAGACCGTCGTCAGCAGCCTGTCGATCCTTCTTCGCTTCCCAGCGCTGTGCTCCGGCACGACTCCTAGTGAGTCAGCGCGCTCTCGATCGCCTCGACGATCTCGGGGGAGTCGGGCTTCTGCTTCGGGCGGAAGCGCTTGATCTCTCCGTCGGGCAGCACGAGGAACTTCTCGAAGTTCCACTCCACGCGGCCCGCCTTTCCGCTGGCATCCGGTGTCTGCTTGAGGGTTTTGTAGAGCTCGACCGCGCTGCGGCCGTTCACCTTGACCTTGTCATTGATCGGGAACGTCACGCCGTACGTGGCGGAGCAGAACTCCTGGATCTGCTCGAGTGACCCTGGCTCCTGGCCCATGAACTGGTTGCACGGAAAGCCCACGACGCTGAATCCGCGGTCGCCGTAGGTGCGCTGAAGCTCTTCGAGCTGTTCGTACTGCGGCGTGAGTCCGCACTTGGAGGCCACGTTGACGACCAGAACCACCTCGGTGCCGAGGTCATCGAGAGTCTTCTGGGCTCCGCTGGCATCAGTGAACGGGATCCGGCGCACGAGGGAATCAGTCATATCCACACCCTACGTCCCGATGCGACGCAGGGCGCTGGGGGATGGGAGAATGAAGAGGAGATGACTATTGCCGCAGCACCCGCCCGCGCACTGCGCATCGGCCCGATCGACCTCGACGTGCCGGTCGTTCTCGCGCCCATGGCAGGGATCACGAACACCGCTTTCCGTCGTCTGTGCCGAGAATACGGAGCCGGACTCTACGTCAGCGAGATGATCACCTCGCGCGCGCTCGTCGAACATAACGACACGACGATGCGCCTGATCCAGCATCACGAGTCAGAGACGCCGCGCTCGATCCAGTTGTACGGCGTCGACCCGAAGACGATCGCAGAGGCCGTGCGCATCATCGTCGCCGAAGATCACGCAGACCACATCGATCTGAACTTCGGTTGCCCTGTTCCCAAGGTCACCCGCAAGGGTGGGGGAGCAGCCCTCCCATGGAAGACGAAGCTGTTTGCAGACATCGTCGACCAGGCTGTGAAGGCCGCAGGTCCCCTGCCGCTGACGGTCAAGATGCGCAAGGGCATCGACGCGGATCACCTCACCTTCATCGACGCGGGGCGTGCGGCAGAAGACGCCGGCGCCGCAGCTGTGGCCCTGCATGCGCGAACTGCCAGCGAGTTCTACTCCGGCCACGCCGACTGGAGCGCGATCGGTGAGCTCAAGCAGGCCGTCACCAGCATCCCGGTGTTGGGAAACGGTGACATCTGGTCTGCTGAGGATGCTGTGCGGATGATGGCCGAGACGGACTGCGACGGCGTCGTCGTCGGACGAGGATGCCTCGGTCGCCCCTGGCTGTTCGGCGACCTCGCCGCAGCGTTCGGAGCGCCGTCGCGTTCGGTCGACGCCACCCTCGGTTTTGTCGCCGATGCCTTCCGCCGGCATGCGGAACTGCTGGTCGACTTCCTCGAGGACGAGGATCACGGATGCCGCGACATCCGCAAGCACGTCGCCTGGTATTTCAAGGGCTATCCGGTAGGCAGCGATATCCGCACCGGCCTTGCGACCGCACAGAGCCTCGCGCACATCGACGAATTGCTCGGGCAGCTCGATCATGACGCTCCGTACCCCGGTGCGGATGCTGAAGGACAGCGCGGCCGCGCCGGCCGTCCCAAGCGTCCGGCGCTGCCGGACAAGTGGCTCGAGTCGCGCGAGATCGCGGCCGATACCGGTGAGATGCTGCGTGGAGCGGAGATCGAGAACAGTGGCGGTTGACATCGCGTCCGACACGGGCGCTCGGGCCGACGGATACGAGCCGCGCGATGCCGAGCGATTCTTCACCCAGGCTCACCGATCAGAACGCGACGACTTCGCGCGTGATCGCGCGCGCGTGCTGCATTCCGCGGCGCTTCGACGCCTTGCCGCGAAGACGCAGGTGCTCAGCCCCGCCAGCACGGCGGACTTCGCGCGCAACCGTCTGACCCATTCGCTCGAAGTCGCGCAGGTCGGCCGTGAGCTCGCGGTCGCACTCGGAGTCTCGGCAGATGTTGTCGATACCGCCTGCCTCAGTCATGATCTCGGACACCCGCCGTTCGGACACAACGGCGAACGCGCGTTGAACGACTGGGCGGCGCCCATCGGAGGGTTCGAAGGGAACGCGCAGTCATTGCGCATTCTCACCCGCCTTGAAGCCAAGGTTCTCGACGCGGACGGTCATTCCGTCGGCCTCAACCTCACCAGGGCAAGTCTCGATGCCACGTGCAAATACCCCTGGACAGTCGACAACCCCGTGCCCGACCCGGGTGGGCGGCTGAAGTTCGGCGTGTATCCCGAGGACGAGCCGGTCTTCCGCTGGATGCGTGAGGGAGCGCCGGGACGCCTGCGGTGCATCGAAGCCGAGATCATGGATCTCTCCGACGACATCGGCTACTCGGTTCACGACTTCGAAGACGCGATCGTCAACGGCTACCTCGACGTCGCTCAGCTCTCCGATCCCGCCGAACATCACGCGCTCGTCGGCCGCATCCAGCAGTGGGTGGGTTACGACTTCACTCGTGAAGAGCTGGCCGATGCGCTGTACCGGCTCACGAACCAGGAGATGTGGCTGAAGTCCTTCGATCGATCGCGACAGGATCTCGCCCGTCTCAAGAACCTCACCAGTGATCTCATCGGTCGTTTCGCGCGGGCAGCGGTGACGGCGACCCGCGATGCGTACGCGGGGTCCTCTCTGGTTCGCTACAACGCGCACGTCGTCGTGCCGCGAGTCGTCGAGACGGAGATCGCCGTGCTCAAGGGGATCATGGGGCAGGCGATCGTGACGATCGATGCGCGCAAGGGTGTGTACAAGGAGCAGAGGCGGGTGCTCACGCGCCTCGCCGACGCGCTGTGGTCAACGGATGCGCTGTGGAACGCAGGCGCCGACGTGCTCGAGCCTGCCTTCGCGGCCGATTTCGTTGCGGCACAGACGGATGCCGAGCGGGCGCGCGTCGTCGTAGACCAGATCGCAAGTCTCACCGACCAGACAGCACTCGACTGGCACGGGCGACTGGTGGGCGACGTCGACCCCGCCGAGGTCGGCATCTGGACTCCGCGCACTGCCCGTACCGGCACGCGGGCCCAGACACACGGTCCGGTGCGCCTCTCCGAAGGCGTGCACTGATGGCCCGCATCCGCCAGGCAGACGTCGATGAGGTCAAATCCCGGACGAACATCGGTGACATCGTCGGCGAGCGTGTGTCGTTGAAGTCTGCGGGAGTCGGCTCCCTCAAGGGTCTCTGCCCGTTTCACGATGAGAAGAGCCCGAGCTTTCACGTACGGCCGCAGGTCGGTTTCTACCACTGCTTCGGGTGCGGCGAATCAGGCGACGTCTACTCGTTCCTGCGGGCGATGGATCATGTCAGCTTCACCGAGGCGGTCGAGCGGCTCGCCGGTCGCCTCGGCTACACGCTGCACTACGAAGACGGCGGCGCGGCCCCCGAGACGAGCGGTCGCAGTCGCCTCTACGCGGCGAACACCGCAGCGGCCGAGTTCTTCCGCACCCAGCTGCTGACGGCAGAAGCAGAGACCGCCCGGCGCTTCCTCGGTGAACGCGGCTTCGACGCCGGCGCTGCTGCGCACTTCGGCGTCGGTTACGCGCCGCGTGGCTGGGAGGGCATGATGAAGGCGCTCACGGCAGAGGGCTTCACTCGCGACGAGCTCCTGGCGGCAGGCCTCGTCTCTCAAGGGCAGCGTGGCGTGTACGACCGCTTCCGCGGCCGACTCGTCTGGCCGATCCGAGATGTCACGGGTCAGACGATCGGATTCGGTGCGCGCAAGCTCTACGACGACGACCAGGGGCCGAAGTACCTGAACACCCCCGAGACGATCATTTACAAGAAGGCTCAAGTCCTGTACGGACTCGATCTCGCCAAACGTGACATCTCACGCGGCGACCCGCGCAGAGTCGTCGTCGTCGAGGGATACACCGACGTCATGGCCTGCCACCTCGCCGGCGTCACCACCGCGATCGCGACGTGTGGCACGGCTTTCGGCTCCGAACACATCAAGGTGCTGCGCCGCGTGATGGGCGATGACTCCAGCTCGGGCGAGATCGTGTTCACCTTCGATGGCGATGAAGCCGGTCAGAAGGCGGCATTACGTGCCTTCAGCGAGGACGATCGATTCAACGCGCAGACCTTCGTCGCTGTTGCACCCAACGGCCTCGACCCGTGCGATCTGCGTCTGCAGCGTGGCGATGCTGCAGTGCGGGGCCTCATGGACGCCAAAGTCCCGATGTTCGAGTTCGCGATCGATCGCAAGCTCGCGAGTTTCGACCTCGCCACCGTCGAGGGGCAGGTCGGTGCGTTGCGCGCCGCAGCGCCCATCGTCGCAGAGATCCGCGACCGTCTGCTGCGGCCGGGGTATGAGCGGGTGCTGGCCAGGCGTCTCGGCATGGATCCGACCGAGGTGCATACCGAGGTCGAGCGGGCCGCCCGCGGTGCGGGCGCTGCCCGTGCACAGAATCCAGGTCAGCCGAAGGCGCCGTCTTCGGACGCAGCGCCAGCTGCCCCGGAGCTGACGTTGGCAAGTCTTCCCCGCACCGCGGATATCGCGCTCGAGCGGGGAATGCTCATGGGGGCTCTCCAATACGGTCATCAGGTGGACCAGGAGATGCTTGCGCGTGCCCTGGGTGAACCGTTCCGGCATCCCGCTCTTGAGGCGGTGCGCGAGGCCATTGCGGCCGCACCTGACCGCATCAGGACGGGGTGGTCGATGGATGCCGTGAACACCGTCCGGGAGCCGTACCGGTCGTTGGCCGGTGAGCTGCTGATGAGTCCGTTCCCCGCGAGAGACGAGGCCGGAGCTGTGGCATCGACTGCGGATCTTTCGCGGCGCATGATCGTGCGTGGCCTCGCACGAGAGAAACAGGAACTGCTCGGTGCTATTCAGCGGGTGCCGGCAGATTCCGATGGTGGGCGTGCGCTCCGCATGCGGTTGCGTGACATCGACGCCGAGCGTCAGCGCTTCGCCGAGTCGTAACGCGGTCTCCCGGGTGGTGCACGAGAGGATGGGCTAATGTCACGTAGACCTCACTCTCCGAATGTGATCGACTGCTCCGACCTCGTCATCGATCGGATCGGGCACAGCGCACCCACCCGCGCGGTCGACGGCGTGACATTCGCGTTGCCCCCCGGAGAGCTCATCTGCATTGCAGGCCCTACCGGCTCCGGAAAATCGACTCTGGTCGCAGCTCTTGCCGGATCGACTGATCCCTCTGTGCGCGTGGTGGGCGGACATGCAGAAGTGTGCGGTGTGAACATCCGAAAGCCCGGGCGCCGTCACCGCGAGCTCACGTACCTGACCGGGTACATTCCTCAGGCGGCCGGGGCCGATCTTCCTCCGACGCTCACTGTGAGCGAGGTCATCGCCGAGCCGATCTTCATTCGCGAGAAGCGTGTGAACAGCAGAGCTCTCTCCATCCGCGTCGCCACACTTCTCGATGAGATGCACCTGCCGCTGGGAACAGCGGCGAAGTTCCCTTATGAGCTGAGCGCGGGAATGCGGCAGCGCGTGGCCATTGCGCGAGCGTTCGTGCTGGAGCCGAAGGTGCTCATCGCCGACGAGCCGCTTGCCAATCTCGACCTCGAAGTGAGACCGGTGGTGTTCGACGCGATCACCCGTCGCCGGAAGGAAGAGGGGATGGGCGCGCTGATGGTGACCAATGATGCGGCTTTCATCCGGGAACTCGATGCGGAGACGCTGATGCTGCGCGGCGGCCACGTGGTGGCCAGAGGGGTCGGCAAAGACCTACTGTGGGTGCCGGGCGCGCAAGCTGATTCGCCCGGCTGGTGACCGGCAGCACGACACGCCCGACCGGGCCCGTCGATGTCACAGAGGGGCGTGGGAGTTTGCTAGGATTGTGGAGTTGCCTCGGCGACGAAGCATAATCCCCGATAGCTCAATTGGCAGAGCAGCCGGCTGTTAACCGGCAGGTTGTTGGTTCGAGTCCAACTCGGGGAGCAGCATGAAGAAGGCCCCATCCTGTGGATGGGGCCTTCTTCATTGAGCGGGAGAGCTCAGCGCGCCGCGCCCTTGAATGACCCGGTCACGTCGAGCGCTGTCATCCCGGTCGTGTCCTCCGGGTCCGGGTCGTAGATCATGCACTGGATCAGGCGGTCGTTTGCCTGGGTCCAGGTCTCGTCCGTCGGAGTTATCCACCGGAGTGCGAGGGCTGATTCGAAATAGTCCACGCCGACGAAGTCAGCGAAAGCCGGTACGCACTGCGCTTCGATCTCGGTCAGAATCTCCTCTTCGGCGGGCAGGTGGTCGGTCGTGAGTTCGAACTCGAAGAACACCTCGTCGCTGTGGGGATCTGCACACGGCACCACGTCGATCTGAGTGATGTCGCCGGCCGAGTCGAACGCGGGGATGCAGTCACCCACCGACAGCGAGAAGATGTCGATGCGCGCATCTTCAGTGACCTGGTTATCTGCGTTCCGCTGGGGATCGCTGCCGTCACCCGTGATGGCCGCCAGCATGCTGCAGCCACTCAGTGCGAGGCTCAGCGCGAGAGCCGATCCCACTATGGCGATTCGGTGCTTCGTGTGCATCAGGGGTCAGCCTTCCAGGTCGTCGACACCGGGCATCCATTGCGCGCCCGGCCGTCCCCAGCCACGCTTGCGCGCGATCTTCTGAACGGTCTTCCAGTCGCTGTCAGAGAGCCGGTCAATGTACAGAATGCCGTCGAGATGATCGAACTCGTGCTGCATGATCCGCGCGCGCCAGCCATCGACCTCGATGCGCACTGCTGTGCCGTCGAGGTCGATCCCCGTCACCAGAACGCGATCCGCCCGGCGAAGAGGGAACCTTTCGCCCGGCACGGACAGGCAGCCCTCGGACTCCTCGTCGGGATCGGGAGACCCAGGCTCGGGCGGCGACATCCACAGCACCGGGTTAATGATCACGCCGCGCCACGGCTGGTCATCGTCGTCCACGTACGCGTAGGTATATATCCTCAGCGGTTCACCTACCTGCGGGGCCGCGAGTCCGACGCCTGGAGCGGCATCCATCGTCTCGAACATGTCGCCGACGAGCAGGCGGATCTCATCCGTGATCTCATCGACTTCGGATGCGGGGGAGTGCAGGACGGGATCGCCCATGATGCGAATCGGAAGAACAGCCACGCCACAACACTACTGTCCGCGGATAGGCAGGTAGGGTTTTAGTGTGAGCCCCGAGGTGTGGATGTCAGTTGATGAAGTCAGCGATCAGCTGGTCGGGGCTTTCCAGAACCCCGCCCTCCTTCTGGGCATTCCGCTCGCTCTCGCCGGCGCCGTCTGCATGTCGTTCGGCGCGCAGTATCAGCATCGTGGCGTCACCAAAGTCGAACGACTCAGCGGTGCGAACGGTGCGACGGGGCTCAGCGCACGCCAGGTCAAGGGGCTCCTCACTCGGCCGTCATGGCTGATCGGCACGCTGCTGCTCGGCCTCGCGATCATCTTCCAGCTCGCGGCTCTCGCGGTTGCTCCTCTGATCGTGGTGCAGCCTCTCGGGGCGATCGCTCTGGTCATCACCACACTCCTGAATGCGCGTGTGTCGGGGCACTCTCCGACGAGGAAGTCCGTGACGTCGATCATCGCCTGCGTTGGCGGTATCTTCCTGTTCGTGTTCCTCGCGGCCATCTTCGCCACAGAGAAGGACGTGACGACCCAGAACCTCTTTGTCATTCTCGCGGCCCTGGTACTGGTGATCGTCGTTCTCGGGGCCTGCTGGCTGATTCTGCGGCACCGGATGCGGGCCCTGTTCTACGTGATCGGCGCCGGCGTCCTGTACGGATTCGTCGCGACCCTCGCGAAGGCGATCATCAAGCGCGTGCAGGCCGAGAACTTCGACTGGTTGACCCTGGTCTGCGTGGTCGCGCTCATCGCGGCGACGATCGTCGGCGCATACTTCGTGCAGACCGCTTACAGCTCGGGCCCACCGGACCTCGTCATCGCCGGCCTCACCGTCGTCGACCCGCTGGTCGCGGTGATCATCGGCATCGTCGTGCTCGGCGAGGCGGCAGCAGCGCCCGCATGGGCGATGGTGGCGTTCGTCGTCATCGGGGCTGTCGCGGTATGGGGAGTGGTCGGACTCGCCCGGTACCACCCGCAGGTGCTCAGCGACAGTCAGGATCTCGGGATCACGCGCGGAAGCAACGGGACGCCGGGATCGTCGACGAGCCCCGAGAACGGTCAGTAGGCCTGATCGATGAGGTCCTCGGCGACCTCAGCAGCTGCGGCCTCATCGACGAAGAAGATCGTGCGCTTGCGGCCCTTGGCACCCGCCGCAGGCACGTTCGTATAGCTCGCACCCGCGAGCGCGAGCCCGAGCGCCGAGGCTTTGTCTGCCCCGGTGAGTACGAGCCACACGCGCTTCGACGAGTTGATGACGGGCCGGGTGAGGGTTATCCGCTCCGATGGCGGCTTCGGAGAGTCGCGCACCGGCAGCACCGAGGCATCCGTTTCAGTGACTTCCGTGCGATCGGGGAAGAGCGATGCGATATGACCGTCGGGTCCGACACCGAGGAAGCACACCGCGAATGACGGCCATGGCTCATCCTCCGTGCCGAACCGGGCGAGTTCTGCCGCGTATGCGGCGGCAGCCTCATCGAGGGTCAGACCGCTGTCGGCCGCGGGGGCCTCATGCACGTTCTCGGCAGGAACAGAGATGTGGTTCAAGAGCGCGTTTCGCGACTGCAACGCGTTTCGATCGGCAGCATCTCGGGCGACGAAACGCTCATCGCCCCACCAGAAGTGCACCAGAGACCAGTCGATCTGCGCAACCTTCGCATGCGCTGCCACGGACTGCAGCACCGCCGGTCCCATCGACCCACCGGTGAGGGCGATATGGGCGATGCGACCATTGCGAGTGCGCGCCTTCACCCTGGTGAGGAACCGGTCGGCGACTCGGGCAGCGACTGCTGCCGGAGTCGGCTCGACGACGACGAGCTTCTCAGCGGATCCTGCTTCCATGCGCTTCAGGCTACCGCCTCCGGTGGCCCCAGCTGCTCCCAGCCCGCGGTGATCACACGGCCGTAGAGCACATCGGGGTCGAGCCGGCGCAGCTCCTCGGCAAGGCACTCGCGCAGTGTGCGGCGCGGGAGCACCAGGTCATGATCGGGCTGGTCGGGCTGGGTGAGCACCGCCACGCCGGGCTCGGTGCGCTCCAGCAGGATGTCGCCGCTCGCACGGCTGAGACGCACCGACTTGATTCCCTCGGACCAGAGCTCTGGGTCCTCATACGACCAGCGAACCGGCACCTGCAGCGCCAGCTGCAGCCATGCTGCCAGCAGGGCGGTGGACGGCGATCCGGCAGCGCCTCGCACGTCGACCGCAGTCACGGCCTCGAACGGGGGCTGGTCGAGAACTGCGGCCAGCTGCTCACGCCAGTGCGTGAGTCGAGTCCATGCCAGGTCTGTGTCGCCAGGTGCGTGGGTGCGCCCCCGGAGGGAGAGCCGATCGCGCACATCGGGTGTGGTCGCGGCATCGGTGATACGACGTTGCGCGATCTTTCCTAGCGGAGAAGATGCCGGATCGGAAGGAGCCTCATCGGGCCACCATGCGACAACTGGTGCGTCGGGAAGCAGCAGCCCGGTGATGAGGCTCTCCTCATTGCTCGCTGCGTCGCCGTAGGCCCTCAGCACGATGACCTCACTCGCCCCGGCGTCTCCGCCGATGCGGATCTGCGCATCGATGTGCGCATCGCCTTCGCCTGTGGTCACCACGATGACGCGCATCGGGTGCTCGCGCGACGCATCGTTGGCCGCGTCGATCGCCGCCTCTGCAACGCCGTTGCGCGCCGAGATGACGAGTGTCAGTACGCGGCCGAGGGCGACTGCGCCGCCCTCTTCACGCACCTTCACGAGCTGCTTTGCAACCTTGCTGACGGTGGTGTCGGGAAGATCGATGATCACGGGCGTCTCCAAACTCGTCCGTCGCGGGCAAGAAGCGCGTCAGCGGATTCCGGGCCCCAGGAACCGGGGGCGTACTGCTCCAGAGGGCCGCCCTCGCCGGCCCAGTACTGTTCTACCGGGTCGAGGATCTTCCAGCTGAGCTCGACCTCTTCATGGCGGGGGAACAGAGGTGGGTCTCCCAGCAGCACGTCAAGGATGAGGCGTTCATATGCCTCTGGGCTGGCCTCGGTGAAGGCGTGGCCGTAGCCGAAGTCCATCGTCACGTCGCGCACGTTCGTGCCGGTGCCAGGAACCTTGGAACCGAATCGGATCGTGACGCCCTCATCGGGCTGGACGCGGATGACCAGTGCGTTCTGGCCGAGCTCAGCGGCATTGCCGCGTCCGAACAGGTGCTCGGGGGCCCGGTTGAACACCACAGCGATCTCGGTGACGCGCCTGCCGAGGCGCTTTCCGCTGCGCAGGTAGAACGGCACACCAGCCCAGCGACGGTTGGCGATCTCGAGCTTGATGGCCGCGTAGGTCTCGGTGATCGAGGCCGGGTTCATGCCGTCTTCTTCAAGGAAGCCGTCGACCTGCTGACCGCCCTGCCAGCCGCCTGCGTACTGCCCGCGGGCGGTGGCAAGAGACAGGTCTTCTGGGAGCTTCACCGCCGCGAGGACCTTCTCCTTCTCTGCGCGCAGGTTCTCGGCGGAGAGGCTGATGGGCTCTTCCATCGCCGTGAGTGCGAGCAGCTGGAGGAGGTGGTTCTGGATCACGTCGCGGGCGGCGCCGATACCGTCGTAGTATCCGGCCCGTCCGCCGACACCGATGTCCTCGGCCATCGTGATCTGCACATGGTCGACGAAGTTGCGGTTCCAGATCGGCTCATACAGCGCATTCGCGAAGCGCAGCGCGAGGATGTTCTGGACCGTCTCCTTACCGAGATAGTGGTCGATGCGGAAGATCGAGTCCGCAGGGAATGCCACCTCGAGAGCCTCGTTCAGTGCACGTGCGGATTCGAGGTCGTTGCCGAAAGGCTTCTCGATCACGACGCGACGCCACTGGTCGTCACCGCGGTCGTCGCCGACCAGGCCGGATTCCTTGAGCTGCTTGGCAACTAGCGGGAAGGACTTCGGCGGAATCGACAGGTAATAGGCGTGGTTGCCCATCGTGCCTCGTTCGACGTCGAGCCTCTCGACGGTCTCGCGAAGCTTCGCGAACGACTCAGGGTTGTCGAACTCGCCGGAGACGAAACGGATGCCCTGCAGGAGCTGCTGCCAGGTCTCTTCGCGGAACTCGGTGCGGGCGTGCTCTTTGACGGCGTCGTAGACCACCTTCGCGAAGTCTTGGTCCTCCCAGTCGCGCCGGGCGAACCCGACGAGCGCGAACCCGGGTGGCAACAGGCCACGGTTGGCGAGGTCGTAGACCGCCGGCATGAGCTTCTTGCGGGACAAGTCGCCGGTCACACCGAAGATCACCAGGGCACTGGGTCCTGCGATTCGATTGAGACGGCGGTCATCGGGGTCGCGCAGCGGGTTGTGGCCGCGTGATACGGGAACGGTCATCGGTGGGGGATGCTCCAGGTGGAAGGATTATTTCTGGGCGGCTTCGAAAAGAGTGAGTACGTCAGCTGAGTCGTCCGTAATGGTCAACGTCACGACAGGGCGACCGTGTTCCGCGAGTACTGCTGCGTCACCGATCGCCTGAGCCTGGATGAGCTGACCATAGGTGAACGGACGCCCGGGGATCTCGAGGTCGACGTCGGTGCGCTCGAGGATCTGCAGGAAGACTCCCTGCTCCGGTCCGCCCTTGTGATACTGGCCGGTCGAATGCAGGAAGCGCGGGCCCCAGCCGAACGTCGTCGGTCGTCCGCAATCAGCGGCGACCAGCTCTCGCAGACCCTGGAGCTGCGGAATCTCGATGCGATTCACGTAGGCCTGGATCGCAACGTAGCCGTCTTCGGGAAGACGAGCCCACAGCGCATCCATGACGGCTTCGATGTCGCCCGACTCGGTGAGTGCGGCATCCGATGCGCGCACCTCGATTCCGTTCTGGACGAATGCCGGGGCGACAGCCTCGGGGCGGGAGTCGAGAAGACCGCGTGCGGCGACCTTCGCGGATTCGACATCGGGCTGGTCGAAGGGGTTGATGCCGAGCAGTCGGCCAGCGATCGCCGTGGCGTACTCCCACACGATGAAGTTCGCTCCGAGCGAGCCGCTGACGAGGATCTCGCCCTGGTGGCGTTCTCTGAGGTGGAACTGGTTCGCGTCATCGACCAGGCGCACGATCTGCAGATCGACCGGCAGCTCGTCGAGCTCAGGCGAGACGGGCAGGAGGACGACGGGCAGGATGCCGGTGCCGTTCTTTCCCGTCGATTCTGCGACCAGCTGCTCGATCCAGTCCGGGAGCCCCACGATGTGGGTGCCGTCCGTGACGAGACCGAGCTTGTCACGCCGCGGCTGTGTTGCGGCGATCGCCGCTCCCAGCCGAAGTGCGGGGTTATCCGCCTGGTCGATGGCCACCTGCAGCAGCGTCGCCTCGGCCTCGTCGAGGAGCTCGTCGATGTCGACGCCGGCGAGTCCAGAGGGCACGAGGCCGAACGCTGTGAGTGCCGAGTAGCGGCCGCCGACGTTCGGGTCTGCATTGAAGACCCGGTAACCGGCTTCGCGTGCGGAGATGTCCAGGGGAGAGCCGGGATCGGTGACGACGACGATCCGCCCGACCGGGTCGATGCCGATGTCGCGGAACGCCGTCTCGAAGGTGCGCCGCTGCGAGTCGGTCTCGATCGTGGAGCCCGACTTCGACGACACGACCAGGACTGTCTCGGCCAGCTTCTCATCCAGCGCCGCGAGCACCTGGCCGGGGGCAGTCGAATCGAGGATGGTCAGCGGCACACCTGCGGTCTGGGCGATGACCTCGGGTGCAAGAGAGGATCCACCCATGCCCGCGAGCACGACGCGGCGCACGCCCGCGGCGCGAAGCTCGTCGCGCAGAGCGACGATCTCGGCCACGAGCGGGCGCGAAAGCGAGACAGCCTCGACCCAGCCCAGGCGCTTGGATGCCTCTTCTTGAGCATCTGCACCCCACAGGGTCGAATCGAAGGCGGTGAGGCGCGAGGCGACGAGTTCGTCGACGAGGTGCGGAACAACGTCTTCGATGGCGGCCTTGGCCGCACCGGAGGCATGGATGGAGATAGTCATCGCTGAGCCTTGAGACCCTCTGCTACCTGCGTGAGCAGGTCATGCCAGGAATCGATGAACTTGGCCACGCCCTCGTCCTCGAGCACCTGGGTGACATCGGCGAAGTCGACGCCGACCTTCTCCAGGCCCACGAAGACGTCGCGGGCCTCTTCGTAGCCTGCGGTGATCGTGTCGCCGCCGATGACGCCGTGGTCGAAGGTTGCCTCGAGAGTCTTCTCGGGCATGGTGTTCACAACGCCCTTGGCGACCAGCTCGGTGACGTAGAGCGTGTCGGGGAGGGCGGGATCCTTGACACCGGTGGAGGCCCACAGCGGGCGCTGCAGGTTCGCACCGGCGTCCAGAAGCGCCGTGGCGCGATCGCCGGCGAACGTCTTCTCGAACAGCTCGTAGGCGAGACGTGCGTTTGCAAGGCCCGCCTTGCTCTTCAGTGCCAGCGCCTCATCGGTGCCGATCACTGCAAGGCGCTTGTCGGTCTCGGTGTCGACGCGAGAGACGAAGAAGGATGCAACGGACTCGATCGTGGACAGATCGATGCCGGCGGCCTTGGCAGTCTCAAGGCCGGTGAGGTAAGCCTCGATGACCTCCGCGTAGCGCTCCAGGCTGAAGATGAGCGTGACGTTGATACTGATGCCCGCACCGATCGCCTGCGCGATGGCCGGAAGTCCCGCCTTGGTGGCCGGAATCTTCACCAGCAGGTTCGGGCGATCGATCTTGGCCCACAGCTCCTTCGCCTGCGCGACGGTGCCGTCGGTGTCGTGCGCGAGGTCGGGGGAGACCTCGATCGATACGCGACCGTCGACGTGGCCGGAGGCCTCCCACACCGGGCGGAAGACGTCGAGCGCTGCGCCGACATCCTGCGTGGTCGCGGCGAACACTGCTTCTTCTGCGGTCGCACCGGAGGCCGCGAGCTCAGCGACCTGCGCGTCGTACGACGTGTCGTTCTTATCGGTGATCGCGTTCGCGAAGATCGTCGGGTTCGTGGTGACGCCCGTGACGTTTCGGGATTCGATCAGCTCGGCAAGGTTGCCGGAGTTGATGCGGGTGCGCGAGAGGTCGTCCAGCCAGATGCTGACGCCGGCGTCGTGAAGCTGAGAGGTGGGGGTGCTCATGCGTTCTCCTTGATGGTCTCGCGGGCCGCCTCGACGACGGCTTCGGCGGTGATGCCGAACTTCTGGAACAGGGTCTTGTAATCGGCGGATGCGCCGAAGTGATCGATTGCGATGGAGCGGCCGGTGTCGCCGACGATGCCACGCCAGGTGAGGGCGGAGCCTGCTTCGACCGAGACACGGGCCTTGACGCCCTTCGGCAGGACGGACTCGCGGTACGCAGCATCCTGCTCGTCGAACCACTCCAGCGACGGAGCCGAGACGACGCGAGCGTTGATGCCCTCGCCGGCGAGCGTCTCCCGAGCGGCCACCGCGAGCTGCACCTCGGATCCTGTGGCGATGAGGATGACGTCCGGGGTGCCGCTCGGAGCCTCAGCGAGCACGTACGCACCCTTGGCAGTGTTGTCGGCCGACGCGAATGCGTCACCCGATGCTGCGCCTTCACCACGCACGAAGTTCGGCACGTTCTGGCGGGTCAGGGCGATACCGGTCGGGCCCCCGTGGCGACGGAGGATCTCCAGCCACGCGGCTGCCGTCTCATTGCCGTCCGCGGGGCGCACGACAGTGAAGTTGGGGATCGCGCGGAGCGTTGCGAGCTGCTCGATCGGCTGGTGGGTGGGGCCGTCCTCGCCCAGTGCGACGGAGTCGTGCGTCCACACGAAGATGCTCGGGATGTTCATCAGCGCAGCCAGGCGGACAGCGGGACGCATGTAGTCGCTGAAGATCAGGAACGTGCCGCCGAAGGAGCGGGTCTTGCCGTGCAGCGTGATGCCGTTGAGGATCGCTCCCATCGCGTGCTCACGGATGCCGAAGTGCAGCACGCGGCCGTAAGGACTGCCCGACCACTCGTTGGTCGTCCACTCGGTGGGGATGAACGACTTCGCACCGGCGATGGTGGTGTTGTTGGATCCTGCGAGGTCGGCGGATCCGCCCCACAGCTCGGGAAGCTCGGGGGCGAGGGCATTGATGACCTTGCCGGATGCTGCACGCGTGGATACCTCGGTGCCGCCCTCGAACGCGGGGAGGGCCTTCTCGATGCCTTCGGGCAGCGCCTGTGCCTCGAGGCGGTCGAGGAGAGCCTTGTTCTCGGGGTTCGCAGCTGCCCAGGCGTCGAAGTCAGCCTGCCAGGCCGCACGAGCCGCTGCCGCACGTGAGGCGAGTTCGCGGGTGTGCGCGATGACGGCGTCCTCGACGACGAAGCTCTTCTTCGGGTCGAATCCGAGGACCTCCTTGGTCGCTGCGACCTCGTCGGCACCCAGCGCGTTGCCGTGCACCGACTCTGTGCCGGCCTTGTTCGGAGCCGGGTAGCCGATGATCGTCTTGAGGATGACCAGGGTCGGCTTCTCGGTCTCTGCCTTGCCCGTCTCGATCGCGTCGAAGAGCTCCTGAGCGTCTTCGATGTAAGCGCCGGTGCGAGTCCAGTCGACCTCGAGCACCTGCCAGCCGTACGCACGGTAGCGGGCAGCGACATCTTCGGTGAATGCGACGTCGGTGTCGCCCTCGATCGAGATCCGGTTCGAGTCGTAGATCGCGATCAGGTTGCCGAGTTGCTGGTGGCCGGCCAGTGAGGAAGCCTCGCTGGTGACGCCTTCCTGCAGGTCGCCATCGCCGGCGATGACGTATACGAAGTGATCGAACGGGCTCGTGCCCGCGACTGCCTCGGGGTCAAACAGACCGCGCTCGTAGCGTGCGGCATAGGCGAAGCCGACCGCGGAAGCGAGCCCCTGGCCGAGGGGGCCGGTGGTGATCTCCACGCCCTTGGTGTGGCCATACTCAGGGTGACCCGGCGTGAGCGATCCCCAGGTGCGCAGCGCTTCGAGGTCGCTCAGCTCCAGGCCGAACCCGCCGAGGTAGAGCTGCACGTACTGGGTGAGCGAGGAGTGGCCGACCGAGAGGACGAATCGGTCGCGGCCCAGCCAGTCGGTGTCATTCGGGTCGTGGCGGAGTACCCGCTGGTAGAGCAGGTACGCAACAGGCGCGAGGCTCATCGCGGTGCCTGGGTGACCGTTGCCGACCTTCTGCACGGCATCCGCCGCAAGAATTCGCGCGGTATCCACGGCGCGTCGGTCGATCTCTTCCCACTGCAGTTCGGTCACGGTCATGCCCTTTCCAACAACTTACGAGGGCGCCCGATTCCATAGCGTTCCGCGTCGTCGGGGACAAATGCACAGCGCCGGGCGCGCGAGTGATTTTCAGCTTAGCGTCGTGCCGATGGTCTCGATACGACATTTCGTTCTCTTGCATACCAGTGCAGATAGCCTGCATTAGACTGGAGAAGTTGTCACAGCGCGTGCGGAGGAGGCGATCGGTATCTCGACCATGTCCCAGCCGACGGCGGTGAAGAAGCCGATCGGTCAGACGATCAAGGCTTATGTCGCACTGACGAAGCCGCGTGTCCTTGAGCTTCTGCTTGTGTCGACGGTGCCTGTCATGTTCCTCGCTGCGGGCGGCATGCCGAATCTCTGGCTCGTGCTCGCCACGGTCATCGGCGGCGCGATGAGTGCCGGTTCTGCCGCATCGTTCAACATGTACATCGACCGCGACATGGATGCGCACATGCATCGGACGCAGAACCGTCCCATCATCACCGGTCAGGTCACGCCGCGCGCTGCGCTGATCTTCTCGTGGGTGCTCGCCGTCGCATCGACCCTCTGGCTGCTCGCGACGACCAACCTGTTGACTGCTTCGCTCTCGGTCGCCGCGATCTTCTTCTACGTCGTGATCTACACGCTGATCCTCAAGCGCCGCACCGAGCAGAACATCATCTGGGGCGGTATCGCCGGATGCTTCCCCGTCGTCATCGGCTGGTCTGCTGTCACCGGCGACGTGGCATGGCCCGCCATCGTGCTTTTCGTGCTCATCTTCCTGTGGACTCCGGCACATTACTGGCCGCTGTCGATGAAGTACCGCGATGACTACTCCGGCGCGGACGTTCCCATGCTCGGTGTGACCCGCAACGCGTCCCAGGTAGGCCTCCAGGTGATCCTCTACGCATGGGCCACCGTGGCATGCTCGCTGCTGTTGATCCCCGTCGCAGACATGGGGCTGGTGTACACGGTTTCCGCTCTCGTCTTCGGCGGCTGGTTCATCTACGAGTCGCACCGCCTGTATGACCAGGCGGTGCGAGGCTCGAATCCGCGTCCGATGCGTGTGTTCCACGCATCGATCACCTACTTGACGCTGGTCTTCGTGGCGGTCGCGATCGACCCGCTGCTGCCGTTCTGATCCGGTTCTTCGAGCTCTGACGTATCTTCGAGCTCTGACGCCTCTTCTGGCGCTGAGAATTCGATCTCAGCGCCTCCGTCGCTCTCTTCGAAAGTCGCGGGAGTGGGCGAGGCCACAACGGCCCTCACCGCCGCGAGGCCGAGTGCGAGCAGGGCCCCGATGATGCCCGCTGCGAGAACCGCGGCGCCGGCTGTGATCCACGCCTGTCCGACGTAGACCTCGATGTTGGTCGCGCTGCCGTCGAGAAGGGTCCGCTGCATCGTGCTCGTGTTGTCCAAGACGAGCCAGCCGCCGACGAACGCGGCGACGAGGGAGAGCGCCAAGAGAAGCCAGTAAGGGATGCTGCGCGAGAGCGACGTGTTCTTCATGCCCGCCAGCATCCACAGTCTTCTGATGCAGACGCGATGTGCGCGCTATGGGCGGGCTGGGCGCTTCAGCCGAAGGACGACGACCGTGTACGCCGCAGCCGACAGCGCCGCGAGAACCATGTGGATGCCGACGAGAAGCGCCGGCAGCCCTTCCCGGGCCTGCCAGACGCCGACGAAGATCTGCACGCCCACAGCGATCGCAAGCGTGATGAGCCAGTATCGCGGCTGCAATCGCAGCACCCAGGCCGAAATGACCAGGGCGGCGATGAGCGCCGCGAGGATGTACCCGGGCCACGAGTGCACGTGCGCGAGCACGGTCGCGTCGAAGCCGTCCCTGATGACGTTGGCGTCGCCGGAGTGCGGGCCGGAGCCGGTCGTCAGCACGCCGAAGAAGATCGTGGCAGCCAGGGCGAGGCCCGTCAGGTGCGAGAGCCCAGCGAACCAGTGCGGAACCACGCTGACGCGCTGCACATCAGGTTCTTTCATGCGCACGAGGAAAGCCGCGGTCACGCACACGAGCGCGAGCGAGGAGGCGTAATGGAACCCGACGATGAACGGATTGAGCCCGGTCAGCACAGTGATGCCGCCCACGAAGGCCTGTGCGACGACGCCGATCAGCACGATCCACGCCAGTGTCGTCAGATCACGACGGGCGGAGGTGATTCGCAGCGAGTGCACGGCACCCAGGATCGTGACCAGGATCAGGCCGAGCGTGAAGAACGGGAAGGCTTCATCGGTGAACAGCAGGGCCACCGCATAGGAGACGAGGCCCGTGACGATGCCAGCCAGAGCGAACCACAGTGCCGCCCGCAACGAGCGGCGCCCGCCCACCGCGTGCAGAGTGAGCAGCAGCACCGCGATGGCGAGGATGCCGACGAGTCCGGTCATGGTGCGGTTGCCGAACTCGATGAGACCGTGGATTCCCTGCACCTCGTAGATCGGCACGAGCGATTCAGGAGTGCACAGCGGCCAATCCGAGCAGCCGAGTCCCGATCCGGTGAGGCGCACGGCGCCACCGGTGCCGATGATGATCACTTCGGCGATGAACGACAGCCAGGCGAACACGCGCAGCGGACGACCGATGACGGCCGATGGTTGTCCCTTTCGAGTGGAACGGACATCGGGGGCGACGATCTCGGGCATGTGTCCTCCGGTCCGCGCCTGGACACACGGACACGGCCCGGATGTCAGGGGAACCTGTAGAATCGGATTGTTGCGATGCATGCCCGCTTGGCGAGAAAGCACCGTTAACAGTTTAGGCGCGAAGATCGCGTCCGTGATGAGGCCCACCAGCGGCACCGAAGCACATCGCCACAGATGTGATTCGACGTGTCGGGGCGGATGACACCGTTTGGGCCCAACGAGGAGAGTGTGATGTCCGATGTGCTGATCGACCGTCCAGAGCTCGATGGTCTGGGGGTGTACGAATTCGGCTGGCACGATGAAGACGCCGCCGGTGCTATCGCGAAACGCGGACTCTCCGAGGACGTCGTCCGCGGAATCTCAGGTCTCAAGAGCGAGCCGGACTGGATGCTGAAGACTCGTCTGAAGGGCCTGCAGCTGTTCGGACGCAAGCCGATGCCCACCTGGGGCGCGGACCTCAGCGACATCGACTTCGACAACATCAAGTACTTCGTCCGGTCCACAGAGAAGCAGGCGCAGTCCTGGGAAGATCTTCCCGCCGAGATCCGCGACACTTACGAGAAGCTCGGCATTCCCGAGGCTGAGCGTCAGCGCCTGGTCGCCGGCGTTGCGGCACAGTACGAGTCCGAGGTCGTCTACCACCAGATCCGCGAAGACCTCGAGCAGCAGGGCGTCATCTTCATGGACACCGACACGGCGCTTCGCGAGCACCCCGAGTTCTTCGAAGAGTACTTCGGCACCGTGATCCCCTCTGGGGACAACAAGTTCGCCGCTCTCAACACCGCAGTCTGGTCGGGCGGCTCCTTCGTGTACGTGCCCAAGGGCGTTCACGTCGAGATCCCGCTGCAGGCGTACTTCCGCATCAACACCGAGAACATGGGTCAGTTCGAGCGCACCCTCATCATCGCCGACGAAGACAGCTACGTCCACTACATCGAGGGCTGCACCGCCCCGATCTACAAGTCGGACTCACTGCACTCCGCTGTGGTCGAGATCATCGTCAAGAAGAACGCTCGCGTTCGCTACACGACGATTCAGAACTGGTCGAACAACGTCTACAACCTCGTCACCAAGCGTGCGGTCGCTCACGAGGGCGCCACCATGGAGTGGGTCGACGGCAACATCGGCTCCAAGGTCACGATGAAGTACCCGTCGATCTACCTGATGGGCGAGCACGCCAAGGGCGAGACGCTCTCGGTCGCATTCGCCGGCCCGGGACAGCACCAGGATGCCGGCGCGAAGATGGTCCACATGGCGCCGTACACGCAGTCGTCGATCGTGTCGAAGTCGATCGCGCGTGGTGGCGGTCGTTCGGCTTACCGAGGCGAGGTCCGTGTGGACCCGGCCGCTCACCATTCGGCGAACTCCGTGGTCTGCGACGCGCTTCTGATCGACACGCAGTCGCGTTCCGACACCTACCCGTCGATCGACATCCGCGTCGACGACGTGCAGCTCGGCCATGAGGCCACGGTCTCGAAGGTCAGTGCGGAGCAGCTCTTCTACCTGCAGTCGCGCGGTTTGGAAGAGACCGAGGCGATGGCGATGATCGTGCGCGGCTTCATTGAGCCGATCGCACGCGAACTGCCGATGGAATACGCCATGGAGTTGAACAAGCTCATTGAAATGGGCATGGAAGGATCGGTCGGCTAAATGGCGGCCCAGGCTACCGCGCCCGCAGAGGCGCAGCACACGAACGCGCACACCGACCCGGCGGCTCAGCTGGCGAACTCGGGTTTCGTTCCGGTTCAGACCCGTTCGGAGCGTCCGCGCTCCTTCGACCCTGACGACTTCGGTGCGCCCACAGGCCGCGAGGTCAACTGGAAGCACACTCCCGTCGCGCAGCTGACTGCGCTGTTCAGCACCGCCGAGCAGAACGACGGCGTCACCTACGAGATCGAGGCCGGCGCGCAGTACGTCGCCGCTTCACTCGCTGCCGGTGACGCACCACGGGGAGAGTTCTTCGTTCCCGAGGACATCGTCTCCGCCGTCGCATGGCAGGGTGCCGATGCGGGCATGCACGTGCGCATCCCACGCGATGAAGAAGTTGCCGAGCCCGTGTTCATCACGATCACCGGCCAGGGTGCTGACCGGCGCGCCGATGCGCACATCGTCATCGAAGCACTCGAGAACAGCGCAGCGACGGTCGTGCTGCGCCACCTCGGTTCCGCGCAGTATGCGCAGAACGTCGAGATCCTCGCCCGACCGGGTTCACGTCTGACAGTCATCAGCGTGCAGCGCTGGGAAGATGATGCGGTTCACGCAGCGTCCCACCAGGCTCGCGTCGACAAGGATGCACTCCTTAAGCACTTCGTCATCAGCTTCGGCGGTGGCATTGTTCGCGTGAATCCGAACGTCGAGCTTTCGGGCACGGGCTCCGAAGGGCGCATGTACGGGCTGAGCTATGCCGACGCAGGACAGCACCTGGAGAGCCAGGTCTACCTGCACCACAAGGGTGCTCACACGATCGGTGACGTTCTCTACAAGGGGGCATTGCAGGGCGAGAAGGCACACAGCGTGTGGATCGGCGACGTGCTCATCGGCGCGGACGCCACCGGTACCGACTCGTACGAAGCGAACCGCAACCTGGTGCTCACCGAGGGCGCACGCGCCGACTCGATCCCGAACCTCGAGATCAAGACCGGTGACATCCTCGGCGCAGGTCACGCCAGTGCGACCGGTCGTTTCGACGATGAGCAGCTGTTCTACCTGCAGGCTCGTGGCATCGATGAAGAAGAGGCCCGCCGCCTGGTGGTTCTCGGCTTCCTCATCGATGTCGTGCAGCGCCTCGGCATTCCCGCTCTGGAAGAGGAGCTGCTCGCTGCGATCGACGCCGAGCTTGCGGCGGTGAGCGCATGACCGCTCAGCGCGCGTGCAGTGCAAGCGAGCTCGAGCAGGACACACCGCTGCGCGTTGAGCTCGACGGTGTGCCGATCGCCATTGTGAAGGACTCGAACGATGAGATCCACGCGATCGGCGACACCTGCACCCACGGTGCGATCTCGCTCTCCGAAGGATTCGTCGAAGGCGACACGCTGGAATGCTGGGCCCACGGCTCGCAGTTCTCGTTGCTCACCGGCATCCCCCAGAATCTCCCCGCTTATGAGCCCGTTCCGGTCTACGTCGTCACGATCGACGGCGACGACGTGCTCATTGATCCGACTGTGACGAAGGAAGTCTGAAATGTCTGTTCTTGAAATCCGCGACCTGCATGTCTCGGTCGAGACCGAGGCCGGGTCGACCCCGATCCTCAACGGAATCAACCTCACCATGAAGACCGGTGAGACCCACGCCATCATGGGCCCCAACGGCTCGGGCAAGTCCACCCTCGCGTATACGATCTCGGGTCACCCGAAGTACACCGTCACCGGTGGAACGATCACCTTCGACGGTGAGGACGTCCTTGCGATGTCCGTCGACGAGCGCGCACGCGCAGGGCTCTTCCTCGCGATGCAGTATCCCGTCGAGATCCCTGGCGTCACGGTCACCAACTTCCTGCGCACCGCCAAGACGGCACTCGACGGCGAAGCGCCCTCGATCCGCTCCTGGACCAAGGACGTCAAGTCCGCGATGACGAATCTGCGTATGGATCCGAAGTTCGCGCAGCGCAACGTGAACGAAGGTTTCTCGGGCGGAGAGAAGAAGCGTCACGAGATCCTGCAGCTCGAGGTGCTCAAGCCGAAGTTCGCGATTCTTGACGAAACCGACTCCGGTCTTGACGTCGACGCGTTGAAGATCGTTTCCGAGGGTGTCAACCGCGCGAAGGAGGCTACCGGTCTCGGTGTGCTGCTCATCACGCACTACACGCGCATCCTCCGCTACATCCGTCCGGAGTTCGTGCACGTCATCGTCGCAGGGAAGATCGTTGAAGAGGGCGGCCCCGAGCTCGCTGACCGTCTCGAGGAAGAGGGCTACGACCGCTTCCTCGACCCTGCTGCCCCGATCGAGGCGTAGGCTGAGGCCATGAGCGCGACTCTTGCACCTGAGAAGTTCGAAGAGGTCACCGAGGCTCTCAAAGACGTCATGGATCCCGAACTCGGGATCAACGTCGTCGACCTCGGCCTGATCTACGATCTGGCCTGGGACGATGAGAACGATGCCCTCGTCATTCACATGACGCTCACCAGCGCTGGCTGCCCGCTCACCGATGTGCTCGAAGAGCAGACCGCGCAGGCTCTGGACTCCGTCGTCGACCGGTTCCGCATCAACTGGGTGTGGATGCCGCCGTGGGGTCCCGAGAAGATCACGGACGACGGGCGCGACATGATGCGCGCGCTCGGCTTCGCGATCTGACGTGATCCAGAAGGTCTCGGCACTTCCGCTGGAGCAGCTCAGGCAGCGCACCAGCGAGAAGTGGCGTGAGTATCCCGAGGACGTTCTGCCACTGTTCGTCGCCGAGACCGACTTTCCGCTGGCTCCAGCGATCACCGCGGCGCTCGAGCGTGCGGTGCGCACGGGCGATACCGGTTATGTTGCCTCGCGCACCCCGCTCGCCGAGGCCTTTGTGGGCTTCGCGCAGCGTCGATACGGCTGGACACCGGATGCTGCTCGGATGCGGTCGACCGCCGATGTCAGTATGGGTATCGTCGAGATCTTGCGGCGGGTGACGAGTCCGGGGGACCGGGTCATCGTCACGACTCCCGTCTACCCGCCGTTCTTCGATCTCGTCGAAGAAGCTGGCGCCACCGTCGAACGTGTTCCGCTGCGCGACGTGGGTGATCTCTGGGAGCTGGATCTCGACGGCATCCGTATCGCGCTGGAGAACGGTGCGCGTGCGGTTCTGCTGTGCAATCCGCATAACCCGACCGGCACTGTGCACTCGGCGGCGTCTCTCGCGGCTCTCGCCGAGCTCGCGGCGGCTCACGGCGCTGCCGTGGTCTCTGATGAGATCCACGCGCCGCTTGCTCAGCCTGACTCGGGATTCGCCCCGTTCCTGGGCGTATCGGATGCCGCGCGCACCGTCGGCTACGCCGTCGTCAGCGCGAGCAAGGCATTCAACCTTGCGGGCCTCAAGTGCGCGCTGATGGTCACCGCCGCAGACGACACCACGCGGCTACTGCGAAGCCTGCCTATTGAGGTGGAATGGCGTACGGGTCAGTTCGGGATGCTCGCAGCCACTGCCGCTTTCGCGCCGGAGAGCGACGTATGGCTGGATGGACTGCTCGTCACTCTTGATGGGAATCGTCGTCTCATCGCAGACCTCCTCGCTGAGCACCTTCCCGGCGCGCACTATCGGATCCCGGATGCCGGCTATCTCGCCTGGATCGACCTCACGGATCTCGGCTGGGGCGCGAACCCCTCTAAACGCATTCTCCACGAGGCCAAGGTTGCCCTGCACTTCGGGCCGGCGTTCGGCGCCGAAGGGGCAGGCCATGTCCGGCTGAACTTCGGCACGAGTCCTGAGATCATCACCGAAGCGATCACCCGCATCGCCGCTCTCGGTCTGCGTGAATCTTCGCCCCGCGCATGAGCCTGCAGGCTGTCCCATCGATCTGGGATAGGGAGCGCGTCTGGGTCACGATCGGTGCGATCGCGCTGATCTTCTTCGCAGCGATTGAATCGCTCGCCGTCACCACCGTCATGCCCGTGGTCAGCGCGGCTCTGGATGGCGAAGCTCTCTACGCGGTGGCGTTCGCGGGGACATTGGCGACCAGCGTCATCGGCATGGTCGCATGCGGCGCGTGGTCGGACGCACGGGGTCCGCGTGGGCCTCTGTACGTCGCTGTGTCGCTGTTCATCGCTGGTCTGCTGATCTCTGGGTTCGCGTTCTCGATGGAGCAGTTCCTCGTAGGCCGCCTCGTGCAGGGTCTTGGTGCAGGTGGCGAGACTGTCGCACTCTACGTCGTCGTCGCACGGCTCTACCCGTCGCAGCTGCACGGACGGATCTTCGCGGCATTCGCCGCCGCGTGGGTTGTACCCGCAATGATCGGACCATTCCTGGCCGGCGCTGTTGCAGAGTTCCTCGACTGGCGATGGGCGTTCCTCGGCGTCGCGGTGCTCACCGCGATCGCTTTCGTCATGATCGCGGTCAGGCTTCGCGCGCTGGAGCTCGGTGGCGGCGACGCCTCCAGCATCAAAGGTCTCACCCGTCGGCTGCTGCTCGCGGTCCTTGTGGCAGTGGCTGCTGTCGCCGTGGGCCTGACTGCCGACGCTCCGCCGACGGTGGGGTGGCCGATCGCGCTCATTGCGCTGGTCGTGATCGGGTTCGCCGTCGTGCCACTGCTGCCCAAGGGCACACTTCGCGCCGCCCGAGGACTGCCGAGCGTGGTGCTCGTGCGAGGTCTCGTCGCTGGCGCATTCTTCGCCACCGAGGCGTATATCCCGTATCTGCTGATGGCCGAGTTCGGCTTCACTCCGACCTGGGCGGGAATCGCGCTGATGTTCGCGGCCTTCGCCTGGGCCGGGGGATCCGCGATCCAGGGGCGGTTCGGCGAAGAACTCGGCAACCGCCGCATCGCCTTCATCAGCCTCGCGCTGCTCCTCGTCGCCGTCATGAGTGTGCTGGTCACTGCCCTGACCGCCGCGAGCCCGCTCATCGTCGTGATCGGCTGGGCACTCGCCGGCGGCGGCATGGGGCTGCTGTACCCGCGGCTCACCGTGCTGACGCTGGCATACTCCGCACCGGGGAATGCAGGGTTCAACTCTTCGGCACTCTCGATCTCCGACGCCACGGGCTCGTCGGTTGCCGTCGCTCTCGCCGGGCTGGGTGTTGCGACGCTGGGCGGAGGCGCGGGAGCATTTCCGCTCGTCTTCGTCTTCTCGGCCATCGTGCTGCTGTTGGCGCTGCTTCCGGGATTCCGGCTCGGTCGCGGAGCTGAACTGAGCTGAGGGGACCGTGCGAGCCGCAGCGCGGCGATCATCAAGAGCACGGCCAGTAGTGCTGTGAGCGGTGTCGCGCCGAGGACCAGAAGTTCAGCGATGGCGGCGATGCCAAGTGCAGATGCCGCGGTGAGGCGCACGGTGGACCGTGTTGCCCTGGGAGTGGGACGCGCTTCGATCCGTGCCAGAGCCCAAGCGACCAGCGCTGTCAAGGTGAAGACGACGGCAAGCCACAGCGGACGCGTCATCCACCACCCGAGACTGCTCGGCTCTGGCAGCAGGATGCCAGTGGTCATCGCGAACACGGCGCTCGCGCCAGCCATCGCGAGCAGCACGGGCATGTGCCAGAGATAGATCGTCATCGCACGCGGTGTGACGAACTTGCGCAGGTGCCTGCCCAGAGGCATCCTGCTCCAGGCGTTCAGCCGCTCGCGCAGGAGCGACATCAGCATGGTGTGCGCCACGCCGACGAACAGGAGCGCTGTCGTCGGCGGGTTGATGTTCTCGATGAGATCGGAAGAATAGATGCCCGCAGTGACGCTGAGGATGAGCCCGCCCAAAGCGGCGAGCGCGATGACCGCGCGCATCCGGCGGGACACCGACCCGATTCGCCCGTCGGCGAGGAAGAATCCCACCTGCTGCAGTGCGAGCCACACGAATGCGAGGTTCAGGAAGCCGAGTGCATCGACCCCGGTGAAGAACCGCACGGCATCGACGACCGCGGCGCCGGCGACGAGAAGTGCGATCGTGCACCAGGGAGCGCGCTCATGAGCGCGCATGAGCGCGGGCATTAGCACCTGGCAGAGCAGGAACACCCCGAGGAACCAGAGCGGCTGTCCGAATCGGAACCCTGCGATTCCCACCAGGTCTCCTGGTACGCCGTACGCGAGGAGCGCGGTAAGACCGATAGCGACGATTCCGACAGTCCACACGGCAGGCAGGAGAAGGCGATGGATCCGCGCGGCGACGAAGGCCGATGCTGTGCCGCCGCGATTACGTGAGCGGATGAACGACGTGTAGCCGGCGAACCCGGCGATCACGAAGAACAGCGGCATGACCTGAAGCAGCCAGCTCAGCGGTGCGATCCACGCTGACCCATCGCTCGCGTTGGCGAACATGGGACCGGCATCGGTCACTGTGACGCCGACCATGAGCGAGTGGATCAGGACGACTCCGACCACGCAGAAGGCGCGGACGAGGTCGATGCCGGTATCTCTGGCGCCACCGGACGACGACGCAGCTGGCGTAGGCGTTCGAGTGGTGATCGGACGCAGATCCGCGATGGCCATGTGATTCCTCCTCAGTAGGTGTCTGAGGAGGTTATGAACCTGATGCCGGTGGCCGCATCACACGATGGTGCCGACCTGCCCCATACCGTCGTACGGGGTCTCAGGCGGGTTCAGCGAGGCCGGTGTCGTACGCGAAGATCACGGCCTGCACGCGGTCGCGTGCGCCGATCTTCGCGAGCACCTTGCCTACGTGCGTCTTCACTGTCTGCTCGGCGATGAACAGGGTAGAAGCGATTTCGCCGTTGGAGCGTCCTTGGCCGATCAGCACGAGCACCTCGCGCTCACGATCGGTGAGTTCGGCAAGCAGGTTCGTGGATGCTGTGGTCCGTGGCTTCTGCGTGGCGAACTGCGCGATCATGCGGCGGGTCACGCTCGGGGACAGAAGAGCATCGCCGGCGGCGATCACCCGTACGGCGTGCACCAGCTCTTCTGGGAGAGCATCCTTCAGCAGAAATCCGCTGGCGCCCGCCTGCAGCGCATCGTAGATGTAGTCGTCGATGTCGAACGTCGTGAGCATGAGGATGCGCGGCACCTTGGCGGCGGCGTAGCCGGGGCCGAGGATTCGACGCGTGGCCTCTATGCCGTCCAGCTGCGGCATTCGCACATCCATCAGGATCACGTCCGGATCGACGCGTGCCGCAAGAGACACCGCTTCGAGCCCGTCGGAGGCTTGCCCTGTCACGGTGATGCCGTCGTGTGCGTCGAGGAGCGCGGCGAAGCCCGCTCTGACCATTGCCTGGTCATCGGCGATGAGGACTTCGATCGTCACGGGCATCCTGCCGTCATGGTGTTCCTTCCAACGATGCGTTCGGATGCCGCGGCATCCGCGCTGTCACTGTCCAGAGCCCCTCGGCATCGGGACCTGCAACGCAACTGCCATCGAGGAGCATGGCACGCTCTTGCATGCCACGCAGTCCATGACCGCCCGGAACCTCGGTTGCTTCGGTGTCGTACGCGTTGCGTACGACGAGTGTCACATCCGTGTCATCCGCTGACAACGATACCGAGATCGGGGACCCGGGGGAGTGTCGGAGGGCGTTGCTCAGCGCTTCCTGCGTGATCCGATAGATGGCAAGCTGCGTGGCGGTGGAGACATCGCCGCTGACGGCGTGGTCCAGCGATACTGCGGCCCCTGCACGGCGGGTCGTCTCCACGAGCGTGGGGACTTCTTCGATGCCGTAATGCGGTGCGAGTTCTGCGGTTTGATCTTCTGTGCGGAGCACACCGAGAATGCGGCGCATCTCAGTGAGCGCCCCCCGAGCGGATGCAGCGATGTCATCGAACTCGGACACGGCATCCGGTGCGAGACCGGGGACTCGGTACCGGGCTGTGGAGGCCTGGACCTGGATGAGCGACATACTGTGCGCCACGACGTCATGCAGTTCGCGCGCGATGCGGGTGCGCTCCTCGACGAGTTCGCGCCTGGACTGTTCCTGTGCAGTGTTGGCCCGCTCGCGGGTGAGCTCCTCGCCGAGCCGAAGACGTCCGGCGAGCAGGAGCGCTATCAGGTAGATGCCGGCGACGATCGAGGTTGTGACGATCAGAGAGTTACCGCTCGGAATGGACGGCTGCATGATCGCCGCGATGACGCCGGCGGCACTGCCGAGGGCGAACTGGATGAGCCCGGGTCGCCAGCCCCGCCGGAATGTCACGGTCGCGACGACGACGACGAAGGCGATCAGCATCGGCACCGACCACGGCCAGGGTGCGCTCACCGACGCCTCGCGCGAAACCATCAAGGGGAAGAGCACCGCCGACACCGTGAACAGGATCACGGCGAGGTTCGGATACCAGAGCGAGACCAGTGGCGCGCCGACCGCCGCGAGCGCGAGAGCCATGGTGACCGCGACCGGTGCGCCGTAGATGGCAGCGTGCACGGGCACGAGCACGGCATAGAGGATCACGGCGATCACGGCCAGGATCACGGTGAGCACGAAGGTGCGGTCGCGTGGCAGAACGTTGCGGTGTCTCCCGCGCTTGCTCTTGGTCGCCTCCATGGGAGTCATCCTGTCACCTCAGCGGTGGCGTGCTCGGACAGCTCGCTCTCCGCAGCAGCGCGCTCCGCTGCGTCCTGGTCCCGTCGGCGACGGCGAATCGTCGTCACCCGGTCGATCACGAAGCCGATGATCAAGGCCGCAGCGATTCCGATCACGGCGCTCAGCAATGGCTGATCCACGAGCCATTTCCCGGCGAGGAGGCCGATGCTGACGCTGTAGATCGCCCATGAGACTGCCGCCACCATGCTGATCGGCAGGAAACGCCGCCACGGATATCCGAGTGCACCGGCAGACATGTTCACCGCAACGCGGCCGACCGGGATGTACCGGGCGCCGAGGATGAGCGGAGCGCCGCTGCTGGTCAGTCGGCTCTGCGCACGTGCGAACACCGCGGCAACGCGAGGGCGTCGCATCCAGGCGAAGCGGGTCGTGCCCACAGAGCGGCCGATGGCATACGCGATGTTGTCGCCGATCAAGGCGCCGAGGGCTGCGAGAGAGACCAGCAGCACGAGATCGGTACCACCGGTGGATGCTGCGACCGCAGCCGCGGCAACGAGCACCGTCTCGCTCGGAATCGGCGGGAAGAAGCCGTCGATCACTGCTGTCGCGAAGATGACCAGATACAGCCACGGAGAGGCAACCGCCTGCATGATGAGCTCGTTGATGATGTCCACGAGGAGAACCTACGTGCGAGGTTCAGCACACCACATCACCCCCGGGTATCGATCCCGTCATACTTCAGGGGGGTCTTGAGCATCGGGGATCCGCGCAGGCGGCGCGACGTATACTGAGGGGCTGGTCCGGTGTCTTCACACTTCGCGGGCCGCTCCATCCCCCCTGACGAAACGGACAATTGCTGTGCTTGCCGTGCACGACCTCGAGATTCGCGTTGGCGCCCGCCTCCTTATGGATGGCGTGTCGTTCCGCGTCTCCGACGGCGACAAGATCGGACTGGTCGGACGCAACGGCGCCGGCAAGACCACTCTGACGAAGGTGCTCGCGGGTGACCTGCTGCCTTCGGAAGGCAAGGTGACGAAGTCCGGAGAGCTGGGCTACCTCCCGCAGGACCCCCGCTCGGGCGATCCGGAGATGCTCGCGCGCACCCGCATCCTGGATGCACGAGGTCTCGGCACCATTCAGCTGGGTCTGAGCAAAGCTGCCGAAGACATGGCATCCGCTGACCCGGCCGTCGCCGAGAAGGCGATGCGTCGCTTCGGCAACCTCACCGAGCAGTTCGAGGGCCTCGGCGGCTACGCGGCCGAGGCTGAGGCCGCATCCATCGCGAACAACCTCTCACTGCCCGATCGCATCCTCGATCAGCCGTTGAAGTCGCTCTCCGGCGGGCAGCGGCGACGCATCGAGCTCGCGCGCATCCTGTTCTCCGATGCCGAGACGATGATCCTCGATGAGCCGACCAACCACCTCGACGCCGACAGTGTCGTGTGGCTGCGCGAATTCCTGAAGAACTACAAGGGCGGGCTGATCGTGATCAGCCACGATATCGAGATCGTCGGCGAGACTGTGAACCGGGTGTTCTACCTCGACGCCAACCGTCAGAGCATCGACATCTACAACATGAACTGGAAGAACTACCTGCGCCAGCGGGTGGCTGACGAGGAGCGCCGCAAGAAGGAGCGCGCGAACGCCGAGAAGAAGGCGACTTCGCTGCAGCAGCAGGCCGCCCGCTTCGGTGCCAAGGCATCCAAGGCTGCGGCTGCGCACCAGATGGTCGCGCGCGCAGAGAAGCTGCTCGCCGGTCTGGACGACGTGCGCGAGGTGGATCGGGTCGCAAAGCTCCGGTTCCCGAAGCCGGCGCCCTGCGGCAAGACGCCGATGATGGCGTCAGGCCTGTCGAAGTCGTACGGTTCGCTGGAGATCTTCACCGATGTCGACCTCGCGATCGACCGCGGCTCCAAGGTCGTTGTACTCGGCCTCAACGGTGCCGGCAAAACCACGCTGCTACGGATGCTGGCTGGCGTCGATGAGCCGGACACGGGGGAGCTGCAGCCGGGATTCGGCGTGAAGATCGGCTACTACGCGCAGGAGCACGAGAACCTCGACGTCGAACGATCCGTGCTGCAGAACATGGTCTCGGCGGCTCCCCACATCACCGAGATGGAGGCGCGGCGCGTACTGGGTTCGTTCCTGTTCACCGGTGACGATGTGCTCAAGCCCGCCGGGGTCCTCTCTGGCGGCGAGAAGACTCGTCTGTCGCTCGCGACGCTGGTCGTGTCATCCGCGAACCTGCTGCTGCTCGACGAGCCGACGAACAACCTCGACCCCGCGTCGCGCGAAGAGATCCTCGACGCACTCGCGCACTACGAGGGTGCAGTCGTGCTCGTCTCGCATGATCCCGGTGCTGTTGCGTCCCTGAACCCCGAGCGCGTTCTGATCCTGCCCGACGGCGTCGAGGACATCTGGAACCAGGAGTACCAGGACCTCATAGAGCTCGCCTGACGCGCTTTTCGCGTGAGACAGGCATAACGGAGCAGCACGATAGCGTCGAAGCATGGTGGATCAGCGATTGGCGAAGTCGTTCGAGAGCATCGGCGAGGAGTACGACCGCTTTCGGCCCGGCTTTCCGGATGCCGCAGCCGAGGACATCGTGCCGAAGCGGGTGGATGCTGTGCTCGACCTTGGCGCCGGCACGGGCAAGTTCACTGAGCTGCTGATCGAGCGCGCTGATCGGGTGGTTGCTGTCGAGCCGTCGGCGGCGATGCTCGATGTGCTGCGGGCGAAGCTCCCGTCGGTGGAGTCACTGGACGGTGGTGCCGAGAGCATCCCGCTTCCAGATGAGTCCGTGGATGCCGTCACCGTCGCGCAGGCTTTCCACTGGTTCGATCGGGATGCCGCATGCACCGAGATCCGGCGCGTGCTGGTGCCAGGTGGGACGCTGGGACTGCTGTGGAACCATTCCGACCCGGACTGCACGTGGGATCGAGCCTGTCACCGTGTCGCGCATCCGGCGGTCAGCACTGAAGCTGACTCGACGACGGCAACGGCTGTCGATGAACTGCCCGGATTCGTGTTCGATCACCACACAGAGATCGCCTGGTCAGAGCACATCACGCGAGAGGACTATCTGCGGCGCTGGCTCACAGTCAGCAGCTTCCTCGCAGCTGAGGAAGCGACGCGCACCGCGATGATCTCCGAACTCGCCCGCATCCTCGACACCGATCCGGCGACTGCGGGGAGGGCGGAGTTCACCCTCCCGATGGTGACCGAGGTGTTCGTCTACTCACGAGCCGGGAGCGTGCGGGACGACGTCGCTACTTGACGCCGAGGAAGCTGCGGTCGGTCAGAACGATCGGGCCGTCGGCGGTGATCGCCACCGTGTGCTCGGAGTGTGCGCCGCGTGAGCCATCCGCACTGCGGAGAGTCCACCCGTCGGCATCGGTGCGCAGTTCGTCAGTGGTTTCCAGGAACCAGGGCTCGAGCGCGAGAACGAGACCATCGCGCAGTGGGAAGCCCCGGCCTGCGCGGCCGTCGTTCGCCACGTGCGGGTCGCCGTGCATGGTCCGCCCGACACCGTGTCCGCCGAAGTCGGTGTTGATCGAGTAACCCTCGCCGTGCGCGATGGTGGCGACAGCAGCAGAGATATCGCCGATGCGGTTGCCGACCGTGGCGGCGGCGATCGCCGCATCCAGCGCGCGCTCGGTCGTATCGATCAGGCGCAGATCCTCTTCGCGTGCGGTGCCGACGACGAAGGAGACCGCTGAGTCGGCGACCCATCCATCGACCGCGACGGCAAAGTCCAGCGAGACGAGATCGCCGTCGCGCAGCGTGTAGTCGTGGGGGAGTCCGTGCAGCACGGCGTCGTTGATCGACGTGCAGATGACTTTGCCGAACGGGCCGTTGCCGAATGACGGCGCGTAGTCGATGTAGCAGGATTCTGCTCCGGCCTTGCGGATCAGCTCGTGTGCCCTGCGATCGATCGACAGCAGATTCGTGCCGATCTTCGTCTCGTCGCGCAGCGTCGCCAGGGTTTCGGCGACGAAACGTCCCGCAGCCTTCATCTCTTCGATCTCGGCCGGGGTGCGCAGTTCGATCATGGTGTTCCTCTCGTCTTCTCCATTCTCCCTGATCCAGACGTGCACCCGCTCACAGCGAACACACGAACCCGCGCATGCCTGCGCAAGTACGATCAGAGCATGTGGTTGCGAGGCGCTTTCTATCGCTGGATGTTCCCGGCGGCCGTCATTCTGCCGCTGTGGCTGCTGATCGGCTGGGGGATCTTCAACGCCGGCGGGTGGGCCTTCCTCTGGGTGCTGTTCATCGCGATCCCGTCGGTCTTCATCGGTCAGCTCGTTCTGACCCTCCTGCAGCGTGCGCGTACTTCTGCGCGTGAGACGCGCATGGCGTCGTGGTGGGATGTGCTCGGAATCGGCGTCTGGCATCTGCTGACCATCGCAGTCGGGTGCTACCCGCAGGCGTGGTTCCCGCTCCTGTTGACCGCCGCGATCGTCGTGGCTCTTGCGCTTTTCTGGCTGATGTTGTGGCAACTGTGGGGCGAAGCGCGGGCAGCGGGCTCCAGCATCCGATTCATGACGTCGGCCACGACGGACGCCAGCTTCGAGCCCCGTCATCACGCTCCCGCCGATGGCGAGGTCTTCGTCATCCGGGAGAAGCCCGCCTCCGAGAACTGACGCGGTTTTGTCGGATCCCGGATCCGTGGCAGAATGGTTGTTTGTGCCGTGACCGACTCTGCCTCAGGGGAGTCCGCGTGCGCTTCATGCGCCGTTCAGCACACACTTCACGTATTCCTTCCATATTCATGCATCCGACCTGTGGCGAGTGCAGAGAGAGACGATCATGCAGATCCTGGACGCCGTCGACGCGGCTTCGCTCCGTTCCGACATTCCCGAGTTCCGTCCCGGCGACACCGTCAAGGTGCACGTCAACATCACTGAGGGCTCCCGCTCCCGCATCCAGGTCTTCCAGGGCGTTGTCCTCGGTCGCCAGGGTGATGGCGTGCGCGAGACTTTCACGGTCCGCAAGATCAGCTTCCAGGTGGGCGTCGAGCGTACCTTCCCGGTGCACTCCCCGGCGATCGACCACATTGAGGTCGTGACTCGTGGTGACGTGCGTCGCGCGAAGCTCTACTACCTCCGCAACCTGCGCGGCAAGAAGGCCAAGATCAAGGAGAAGCGCGACAACTGATCGCCGCTTTTCGTACACAGCACCCCGAGACACAGCGTCTCGGGGTGCTGTGTTCTCTGCGGAATGTGCGAACCTTGAAGGTGCCGTCGTCCGCGGTGTGAACAACCCCTGTTAAGGAATACGATGACCTCTGAACCCGTCCCGGACGTACCGGCGAAGCGACGGCGCGGGGTCTGGATCTTCCTTCGCGACGTCCTGGTGATTATTGTCATCGCCGCGCTGGTGTCGTTCGTGGTGAAGAGTTTCGTCGTGCGGTCGTTCTATATTCCGTCGGCATCGATGGAGAAGACGCTTCTGGTGAACGACCGGATCCTCGTCGACGAGCTCACCCCGCGCTGGACCGGTTACGAACGCGGCGATGTCGTTGTGTTCACCGATCCCGGCGGATGGCTTCCCGTGCAGCAGAAGGCACCGCCTCGCCCACTGATCATCGAGTGGTTCGACGGGCTGCTGACCCTGGTCGGACTCTCGTCCTCTGACAGTGAGGACCACCTCGTCAAGCGCATCATCGGACTCCCGGGCGACCACGTCGTGTGCTGCAACTCGCTGGGGCAGATCACGATCAATGGCGCACCCATCGATGAGCTGTCTTATCTGAACCTTCCTGAGGGTGACACCGCGGCATCTAACGAGCCGTTCGATGTGACCGTTCCAGAGGGCTCGATCTGGGTGCTCGGAGACAACCGCGATCGCTCGCAGGATGCGCGTGCTCACCAGGATCTGCCGAGCGGCGGCTTCGTGCCGCTGGACAATGTGGTCGGCAAGGCGTTCCTCACCACCTGGCCGCTCTCGCGCATCGGCACGATCGATGGGCACCACGACATCTTCAACGGCGTCCCGGATCCTGAATGATGACGGTCGCGACGCCACGGCTCACTCTCGAGCGGAAGCTGCTTGCAGAGTACGACCTCATCATCTCGCTTGACGAGGTGGGGCGAGGCGCCTTGGCAGGCCCCGTCGTCGTCGGTGCTGCAATGATGGATGCTTCTGGTGCGCGTCGTCGCGTGCCGGAAGGACTCCGCGACTCGAAGCTCGTCACGGAGAAGCGCAGGCCCGATGTCGCGGCCCGTGCAGCGGCATGGGTGCAGGCATCGGGAACCGGGTGGGCAAGCGCTGCAGAGGTCGACGAGGTGGGCATCATGCGCGCGCTGGGGCTTGCCGCATCGAGGGCGGTCGACGCGATCGCAGCGCTGGGGGCCGTGACCGAACGGACCTTGGTCATTCTTGATGGCAATCACGACTACCTCTCGCGCGTGCACGCGACTCCCATCGAGGTGCGAACAGTCATCAAGGGCGACCGCGATTGCGCCTCGGTCTCGGCAGCCTCTGTCATCGCGAAGGTCGCGCGTGACTCGTATATGGCACAGCGGCATGACGAGCATCCGATGTATCAGTGGAATCGCAACAAGGGCTACGCGAGTGCAGAGCATCGTGCGGCGATCCGCGACTGCGGCCTTTCGCCGCTGCACCGTTCCTCATGGGCGATCGCTGATGCCCCGACGCTGTTTTGAACTCATAGGATGGACTCATCATGGATGAAGAGGCATTCGACGACTACGACCGCGATCTCGAGCTCGCGCTGTTCCGCGAATATCGCGATGTGGTGGGTCAGTTTCAGTACGTCGTCGAGACCGAACGCCGGTTCTATCTCGCTAACGAGGTGAACGTCGTCCGGCGGGACACCGAGCACGATTTCTACTTCGAGATCTCGATGGCCGATGTGTGGGTCTGGGATATCTATCGTGCTGATCGTTTTGTGAAGGCGGTGCGCGTACTCACCTTCAAGGACGTCAACGTCGAAGAACTGCAGCGCCGAGAGTTCGAGATCCCGGAAGACCTGTCGCTCGACGGCAAGTGACTTCTCCTGCACGGATCGAGCTCTAGAGCTCGTATCCACGGTTCACGGGTTTACGGTGAACGCCGCAGTGCGGGGCAGTCCAAGCTGTCTGCATGGCAGCGAAAGACATCTTCGGGCGTGCAGGCGAGGACCGCGCCGCTGAGCACCTGAGCGAGCACGGCTACCAGATCCTCGCGCGCAATTGGCGTTG
Source organism: Microbacterium zouquanmingi (assembly GCF_052266695.1). Taxonomy (NCBI): domain Bacteria; kingdom Bacillati; phylum Actinomycetota; class Actinomycetes; order Micrococcales; family Microbacteriaceae; genus Microbacterium; species Microbacterium zouquanmingi. Next base: position 43,208 of record NZ_JBQPQZ010000005.1, on the reverse strand, counting down.
CTCGCAGGGCGAGATCGACATCATCGCCGAGCGTGCGGGCGTGATCTGCGTCGTCGAGGTGAAGACGCGTACGAGCCTGAGTTTTGGGCATCCGTTCGACGCCGTCGACGATCGCAAGCGCGAGCGGCTCTGGCGTCTCGGCTACGCCTGGTGCCGAGACCACGCCGAACTGGCGAAGAATCGGGTGCTGCGCGTCGATGTGATCGGCATCGTCGGTGCGGACCCGCGCGCGGGCGCGCTGGAGCACCTGGTGGACCTGCGATGAGGACCGCGCGCACGTGGGCGGTAGCGCTGAGCGGGGTTGACGGGCACCTCGTGGAGATCGAGGCGGATGTCTCCAACCAGACACCCGGGTTCAAGATCGTCGGGCTGCCGGATAAGGCGCTGGGCGAGGCCGCTCAGCGGGTGCACAACGCTGTCACGAACGCTGAGCTCGAGCTCACCAGACGCCGGCTGACCGTCAATCTGTCGCCGGCGAGTCTGCCCAAGCATGGCAGTGGGTTCGACCTCGGCATCGCGATCTCCGCTGTTGCGACAGGGGGCGTGCTCGACGCCGACTCGATCGCCCGCACGGTGCACATCGGAGAACTCGGTCTCGATGGCCGGGTGCGTCCGGTTCCGGGAGTCCTGCCTGCCGTCTTCGCCGCGTCGCGAGCCGGTTTCGATCGGGTGATCGTGCCGCACGCGAATGAAGCGGAAGCACGTCTGGTGCCGGGGATGCAGGTGCAGGCGGCGACGACGCTCGCCGAGGTCGCAATGTGGCACGGTGCCGACGTCGCGGTAGCCGATGTCGAGCCAGTCCGCGCCGAGTTCGCAGCCTCGTCCGCGCAAGAGATGCTGGACCTCGCAGACGTCGTCGGCCAGGAAGAGGCGGTCGAGGCGTTGATCGTCGCGGCGGCAGGTGGGCATCATCTGCTCATGAGCGGGCCACCAGGTGCGGGCAAGACCATGCTCGCGCGCCGGCTGCCCGGCATCCTGCCGCCGCTGACAGAAGACGAGGCCCTGGAGGTCGCCGCCGTCCGTTCGCTCTCCGGCGCGCCCGTGAATGTGCTCGATGAGCTGCCGCCGCTGGAGGCGCCACACCACAGTGCTTCGGTCGCCGCGCTGGTCGGTGGCGGGTCGCGCGCGGTGCGCCCTGGTGCGATCGTCAGGGCGCACCGCGGCGTCCTGTTCCTCGACGAGGCTGCGGAGTTCTCGCGCGTAGCGCTGGACGCCCTGCGGCAGCCGCTGGAATCCGGTTCCATCGAGATCGATCGTGCCGGGTTCCGCGCGCGCTTTCCGGCGCGGTTCCAGCTCGTGCTGGCCACCAACCCGTGTCCGTGCGGCAACTACGGCGTCCGCGGCGCGGAGTGCATCTGCCCTCCCATCGCGATCCGGCGGTACTCCGCACGCCTTTCCGGACCGCTGCGCGACCGCATCGACATCGACCTCCAGGTCGCGCGTGTGGCGGCATCGCGGGCGACGTCGAGTGAGCGCGCGGCGATGACGAGCGCGGATGCCGCCACCCAGGTGACGGCGGCGCGCGCACGCGCCGCGCACCGGTGGGCACAGACGCCCTGGAAGCTGAACGCGGAAGTGGCTGGGGCCCGGCTGCGCCAGGGAGCGCTGCGTCTGCCGCACGACGTCCGGGCGCCGCTGGACCGGGCGCTCGAGCGCGGACAGCTGACTCTCCGGGGCTACGACAGGGTTCTGAGACTCGCGTGGACCATGGCCGATCTCGCCGGAGTGGACATGCCGGGGCGCGACGAGCTGGGACGCGCGTTATTCCTGAAGAGAGGACTGATCGCATGATCGACGCACTGCTCGGCGACGCCGAGACCCGACGTGCCGCGCTGGCGGCGCGCCCGGATGACGACCCTGCCCAGACGCTGGCCCGGGTGGCGTGGGGTGTGGTGGCAGAACCGGGCGATGGAGTCGCCGGCGCGGTGATCGCCGAGTTCGGAGCAGCCGAGGCACTGCGATTCGCGCTGTCGGACGAAGCTTTCGGTCTCGCCGAGAAGGCCGTTCAGGAAGGTCGGCGGCGATGGGCTCCTCGCGCACAGCCCAGAGCGATCCGCGATGCGCTAAGAGGCGCACGCGAAGCAGGAGCACTCCTCTTGCTACCCGGCGACCCAGAATGGCCCGGCGCACTCCACGACCTCGGCGACCACGCGCCGGCGCTGCTGTGGGTGCGCGGAGAGCCCGCTCTCTTGTCAGCGGCGAGTCGGGTATCGATCGTCGGTGCCAGGGCTGCGACAGCCTACGGCGATTCAGTGTCGGGTGAACTCGCCGGCGATCTCGCCGCGACAGGCAGCGTCGTCGTCTCCGGTGGCGCCTACGGCATCGACGGCACCGCACATCGCGCCGCGCTCGGCGTCGGCGGCGACACGGTCGCCTTTCTGGCGGGCGGCGTGGACCGCGCCTACCCCGCCGGACACCAGCAGCTGTTCGAGCGCATCCGCTCCGCAGGGGCGGTCGTGAGCGAGCTGCCGTGCGGCGCCGCGCCGACGAAGTGGAGGTTCCTGGCGCGCAACCGTCTCATCGCCGCGCTGGGGGATGCCACCGTCGTCGTCGAAGCCGGGTGGCGGAGTGGTTCGCTGAACACTGCCGGGCACGCGTCGTCGCTGGGCCGCCCACTCGGCGCCGTGCCAGGACCGGTGACTTCCGCCGCCTCCGCCGGGTGCCACCGGCTGATGCGCGAGTACGACGCACAGTGCGTCACGAACGCCGCTGAGGTGCGGGAACTGATGGGCGTTGAACCGGCGGGCACCGCAGGCGCGCAGTCGCGGACAGACCCCGACCAGACCCGGCTGCTCGATGCCATGAGCACGAGAACCGCGCATCCTCCTGCGGAGCTGGCTCGGATCGCCGGACTGTCGGAGGAGCGTACCCGATCGCTGCTGGGCACGCTGAGCCTCGAGGGCCACGTGGTGCCGAACGGCGCCGGGTGGTGCGCTGCGACGGCATGATCAGCTCAGCCGGTACCCGACACCGCGAACGGTCTCGATGCGCTCGGCGCCGATCTTCTGCCGCAGGTACCCGACATAGACATCCGCCACGTTCGAGCCAGGGTCGAAGTCGTAACCCCACACCCGGCTCAGCAGCTGCTCGCGGCTCAGCACCTGCCCTGCGTGGCGGATGAGCTCCTCCGCGAGGGCGAACTCGCGCGCCGACAGCTCGACTGCATGATTTCCGACCCGTGCCCTCCGGGTGCGGATGTCGAGATGCAGGTCACCGTGCGACAGATCGGAACCGCCGACCTGCTCATCCCGTCGCATCCGCAGCCGGATGCGTGCGAGCAGTTCGTCGAAGCGGAACGGCTTGCCCAGATAGTCGTCCGCGCCGCCCTCCAGACCCGCGATCGTGTCGTGGAGCTCGACCCGGGCCGTCAGCATGATCACGGGCAGTTTCGAACCGGACCCGCGAAGCCGCTCCAGCACCTCGAACCCGTCGAAGCCAGGGAGGTTCACGTCGAGCACGAGCAGATCGAACTCATCGGTCTGCGCGAGGTCCAGCGCCTCCGGGCCGGACGCGGCGACGCGCGTCGCGAAGCCTGCGGCGCGCAGTCCCTTCTCGATGAAGCCCGAGATGCGCGGCTCGTCGTCGGCGATCAGAATGGATGCCACGATTCATCGGCCTCCTTCGTCGGCGGGATTCCCGGGCTGCGGCTGCTCGGGCAGCGGGGGGCGTGGGGGGATCACGAGATCATCGGCGGCGTTCTCCTCCCGCTGTCCGGACACGAGGCGCGGCACGCTGAGCACGAAGAGCGCCCCACCGCCGGAGGCATCCTCCACCCGGGCCGACCCATGGTGCGCTCGCGCGATCACCTGCACGATGTGCAGGCCGAGTCCGCTGCCGCTGCGCGCGGAAGCGTCGGCGCCGCGGTGGAACCGCTCGAACACATGCGGCTTGACCTCATCGGGGACGCCGGGACCTCGGTCGCGGACCCAGAGGTCGATGTTCTCCCCGGCCACGCTGTCTCCGGCGACTCTGCTTCCGATCTGGACCGTCCCGCCGCCGTGCGTGACCGCGTTCTGCGCGAACTGCAGCATCGCCTGGGTGATCCGCTCGGCGTCCAGCATCGCGAGGCTCTCGGCCACGGGGCCGAGCTCGACCACCGCGCCGTCGATACCCCGGGCCTTGCGAGCGATCTGGCGCACCAGATCGGCGGCGTCGATCTGTCTGGGCTGCACCGGGCTTGGACCGTGCAACGCCGCCGCAGAAGCGAGATCCTGCACGAGGCGCCCCATGCGGTCCAACTCGTCGACGGCGAGTTCCTGGGTCTGGCGGGCATCGGCGGGATCTGCGGGATCCATGACCTCGAGATGCCCGCGCACGATCGTGATGGGCGTCTTCAGCTCGTGACCGACGTCGCTGAGCAGGCGGCGTTGCGACTCGAGCGCGTCGTCGATCCGGTCGAGCATGTCGTTCATCGTCTCGGACAGTTCGGCGACGTCGTCGTTGCCGACCACGGGGAGCCGTTCATCCAGCGACTGCACGGATATCCGGTTCGCAGTCTCGCGCATCTGCCGCAGCGGCCGGAGCAGTCGCGACGCGACGATGGACCCCGTGGCCGCAGTCACGATCAGCGCGATCGCGGACGCCCACAGGAACATGACGGCGGAGTCGTTGATCTCGGCGAGTTCGGCGTCGAGATCATAGACGAGGACGAACACCACCTCGGCAGGGTCGGGGGAGCCCTCGATCACGATCGGGGCGGCAAGATACTGCCATGTCGATGCTCCCTCGACGTAGGTGGCGATGAGCGGTTCGGCGCTACGCAGCAGTGTGTCGACGTGACGGGCGAAAGCGGCTTCGTTCTGCAGATCGAGATCGAGTCGGATACCGGGCACCGTCGTGATGACGCCGTCCACCATGCCCATCGCGCCTGTATTGTCGTCCGGGCTCATCCGCTGCACGATCGCAGCCAAAGCGGCCGACGACGATGTCCACAGCTCGCCCTCATCGCCGGCCTCGACGATGAACCGCGCCGAGTCGAGGTTGTCGTGCAGCCGCGCGTCGACCTGTTCGAGGATGCGCTGCCGTTCGACGAAGTACACCGACAGACCGACAGCGAGCAGGCCGATGGCGGTGACTGCGGTGATCGCCGCGACGATGCGCGTGCGCACCGAGATCGCCAGACGACGGCGTGCGGGCGCGGTGCTGACTTCGGTCACCTTTCAAGTATCTCGGCCGGGCAGTGCGCCAAGTGCTTAGGTAAGAGAGATCTCATCCAACTGAGGTCCGGGACGTGCTGGAATCGAAGGATGAGTCAACCCGACGCAGACGTGCAGTTGCTGGCATCCGCACTCGATCTCGAGCCGGATGCTGTCGGCATCCGCTCTCGTGAGCCCCTGGGAGCCGGGTCCGTGACCGGAATGCAGGTGCAGGGCGACGAACGGCTGCTGTACTACCTCGACACCTCCGCGCTCCCCGTGCGAGCCGAGACCGGCCTGGTCGCGATGGATGGTCCCCAGCCGACACGAATCTGGCAGCATCCCGCCGACCCCCATCTGCCCGCACTGGCACCCGTCGCCTTCGAACACGCCGCCGGTTCACTGCTGGCACGGCTCGGGCTCGGCGCCCAGGCCGCGCCGGTGCTGATCGCCTATCGGCCGGGACGACGTGCCGTGCTGAGCGTCACCACCGCTGCCGGCGCGGTCTGGCTCAAGGTCGTGCGTCCCTCTCGCGTGGAACGGATCGTTCGCGCCGGGGCTGCAGCCGCCGCAGCCGGAATCCCCGTGCCCGCGGTGCACGGCTGGTCGGAGGAAGGCCTGATCATCATGGCGGCCGCCGAGGGGCAGCCGGCCACGGACGTGGAATGGGACCCGCGGGAGTTGCTCGACCATGTGGATGACCTGCGCGCGCGCCTGGCACGCGCTGCGTGGGACCATCGCTCCGCAGGGATCCTGGGACGACTGGAGTGGTACGCCTCCCGCGGCGACGATCGAGTCGCGGCGGTCCTCGCCGACGCCCAGCGACTCGTCGAGGGTTCGACAGGTGAGTCCTCGATCGCCGTTGTGCACGGCGACCTCCACTTCGGCCAGCTGTTCCTCGACGCCGACGGCATCAGCGGCGTGATCGACGTCGACACTCTCGCGCTCGGAGAAGCCGCAGAAGACCCGGCGGCCTTCCTGTCGCATGCCATCGCGAGCGCCCTGCTGACGAACGGCGCCGCCCGCGAACGCGTATGGGCGCTCGCGGATCTCGCAGCCGGGCGCTGGGCGGAGGACGCTCGAGTGAGAGCACTGACGCTGATCCACCTCGCCGGGCACATGATCGCGGCGGGAGAGCGCGGCGACAGCGCCCGCGTCACAGCCCTCGTCGATGCGGCACGAGCCGTCACCGCGGGAGAAGCGCCGTCGAGCAGCGGGGCTAAGAACGCTCTCATGGACAGTTTCGAATCGCCTTAGCGGGGCCGACCACGATGGTAATCGTCACATCCAAGCCGTCATCCCGGCGCAGACACAGGAGATGAGAATGAACAGCAAGAAGTGGATCGTCTACGGAATCACGGGCCTCGCAGGGCTCGGAGTCGTCGCGGGCGGCGCGGCCGCCGCGGCGAGCACCATGGATCTGAAGACGACCGATGGCACCGTCGTGTCTGGCGGTGCCATCACCGATCGAGGTGGAGTGCTCGACGCCAGCACAGTGCAGCTGCGTGAGACGAACTCTTCCGTGACCGTGATCAGCACGCTTTCGGCGGCATCCGTGCAGTCCGCGGCGTCCGCGCACAGTGCTGCGAGTGCGGCATCCGCTCCAGCATCCGCGCCCAGTGCCGAGTCCGCTCCGAGTGCGGCGTCGGTTCCGAGCCCGGCATCGGCCCCGAGCGTCGCATCGGCGCCGAGTGCCGGATCCGTCGCCAGCGCGCCGTCGGCCTGATCCGAAACGGCGGGGATGCCCCGAGGCCCGCGTGCCTCGGGGCATCCCCGTGCGCGGCGAGGCATCCGTGCCAGGAGAGCGCACCACGGCATGCTGGACGAATGGAGCTCCCGGCAGCGGTGAACGCGTTCACCACGCATCTCGCGCAGGTGCGACGGCTGTCGCCCGCGACGGTGCGCGCGTACCGCTCCGACCTGCGTGATCTGGCCTCCTCGACCGGCGATGCGTCGCTGAACGAGGTGGACCTGGAGATGCTGCGTGACTGGCTCTGGCGAGCGACGCAGCGCGGAGATGCCAGATCGACTCTGGCGCGCCGCGCGGCGGCCGCACGCTCGTTCTTCTCATGGGCGAAGGACGAAGAGCTCATCGATGTGGATCCTGCGCTCCGGCTCATCGCGCCCAAGCGCGGCCGCACACTGCCGGTGGTCGCGTCCAAGGACGGGATGCGCGAGCTGCTGGATGCTCGTGTCACCGCCGCCGCCGACGGCGACCCCGTGGCACTTCGCGATCACGCCGTTCTCGAACTGCTCTACGGATCCGGCATGCGCGTCTCAGAGCTCTGCGGACTTGATGTCGACGACATCGACCTGGAGCGGTCGACGGCACGTGTGTTCGGCAAGGGGGCGAAGGAGCGTGTGGTGCCCTTCGGGCTGCCGGCGGGCAGATCGGTGGGCGCCTACCTGACACGCGCCAGGCCCGCATTGATCGCACGGGCGACGAAGACGACGCCGGCGATGTTCCTCGGCGCCCGCGGAGGCAGGATGGGACCCCGCACCGTGTACGCGCTTGTCGCGGAAGCGCTCGGTCCGATCATCGGGGCGGATGCCGCCGGTCCGCACGCATTGCGGCACTCGGCCGCCACGCACCTGCTCGACGGCGGTGCCGACCTTCGCGCCGTGCAGGAGATCCTCGGTCATGCGAGCCTCGGAACCACCCAGATCTACACGCACGTCTCCTCTGAGCGGCTCACAGCGACCTACCGACTGGCCCACCCCCGCGCGTGATCGCCTCGCAGCAGGGGAGAAGGATCGCCCGGGGCACATCGCCGAACATCAGCATCGGATTGATATAGCTACCGTTCATGCGCACACCGATGTGCAGGTGGCCGGCAGCGGAGTGCCCGCCCGTCACGACGGTGCCAATCTCGTCGCCGGCCTGCACGACCGTGCCAGGAGCGAGATCCGACGCCACCGGTTCGAACGTCGACACGATCCCGCCTCCGTGGTCGAGCGTGATCAGCGGCCGATCGACGACGACTCCGCGGAACGCCACGATGCCGTACGCAGGTGCACGCACGATCGCACCGGCACCCGCGACGATGTCGACACCGCGGTGCCCGGGGCCGTAGTCGTGCACAGGTGCCACGAACGGTTCTGCCACCTCTCGGGCGGCGTCGACGGGCCATCGCCACGATGCCTCCGGAGCCTCCTCCGAACCGGGCGCGGCGGCCGCGGCGGGCAGCAGCATCATCAGCACAGCCAGGGCCATTACGCGCATTCCGCGTGAGCATCTTCTCGTGTGGGAGGTCGGCATTCCTCCATGGTGTCTCGCCGCGCAGACAGCATGGCCGCGTCCAACCCTGAACGGTGGAGAAACCGAGAACAGGGCTGCCCGTGCAGACGCAGTGGGTGCGTCAGCATCCTGTACACTTGAGGTCGCACCTCGATTTCGGGGTGACTACGCGTGCCCAAAGCGATCGACGTCCGCAAAGACACAGATCGTGGTATCCACTCCCTCAGGTCCTGCTCTCGCGAGCGGGTGGGAATGTGCCGGGCACCAGGACTGCCGATCGCCCGATCGGCGAAGAACCTCAACGGCGCAAGGCGCCAGAAACAGGAGACGACCATGGCTGTGGTCACCATCCGCCAGCTGCTCGACAGCGGCGTTCACTTCGGACACCAGACCCGTCGGTGGAACCCGAAGGTCAAGCGCTTCATCCTCACCGAGCGCAGCGGCATCCACATCATCGACCTTCAGCAGTCGCTCGGCTACATCGACTCTGCTTACGACTTCGTCAAGGAGACGGTTGCCCGCGGCGGCACCATCCTCTTCGTCGGCACCAAGAAGCAGGCGCAGGAGATCCTCGCAGAGCAGGCGACCCGCGTCGGCCAGCCCTTCGTGAACCAGCGCTGGCTCGGTGGCCTCCTCACCAACTTCCAGACGATCGCAAAGCGTCTGTCCCGTATGAAGGAGCTCGAGGAGCTCGACTACGAGAACCCGGCAGCTTCCGGCTTCACCAAGAAGGAACTGCTGCTCAAGAAGCGCGAGCTCGACAAGCTGCACAAGTCGCTCGGCGGCATCCGCAACCTCACCAAGACGCCTTCGGCTCTCTGGGTCGTCGACGCCAAGCGTGAGCACCTCGCGATCGATGAGGCCAAGAAGCTCGGTATCCCCGTGATCGGCATCCTCGACACGAACGCTGACCCGGACGACTTCCAGTACCCGATCCCCGGTAACGACGACGCGATCCGCTCCGTCTCGCTGCTGACCCGCATCATCGCTGACGCCGCGGCCGAGGGTCTGCAGCAGAAGCACAACCCCGAGTCCGGCGACGCTGAGCCGCTGGCCGAGTGGGAAGCTGAGCTCCTTCAGGCGCCGGCCGAGGAATCCACCAACGTGGAAGAGTCCGCTGAGGCGCCCTCGGATGCCGCAGCAGACAAGGCTGACGCTGCAGAGAAGGCCGCTGAGCAGGAGCTCGTCATCGACGAGTCCGCTGCTGACGCAGCTGGCGCAGCCGCGGCAGACGCCAAGTAATTTCGCGTACACACACCTAACGAAGCAAGGAGCCACCACACATGGCCAACTTCACCATCGCCGACATCAAGGCGCTGCGCGAGCAGCTCGGCACCGGAATGGTCGACACCAAGAAGGCACTCGAAGAGGCTGAGGGAGACCGCGAGAAGGCGGTTGAGATCCTTCGCCTCAAGGGCGCCAAGGGTAACGCTAAGCGTGCTGACCGCTCCACCAGCGAGGGGCTTGTCGTCTCGCGTGAGCTGGACGGCGCTGTGACGCTCGTCGAACTCGCCTGCGAGACCGACTTCGTCGCGAAGAACGAGCGTTTCATCGCGCTGGCAGACAAGATTGTGGAGGCCGCGTCTGCTGCCAAGGCAGACACTGTCGACGAAGCCCTCGCGGCAAGCGCTGGCAGCCAGACCGTGGCTGACCTCGTCTCGGACGAGGCAGCGATCATCGGTGAGAAGGTCGAACTGCGTCAGGTTCGCACCATCACCGGCGACTCGGTCGAGGTCTACATGCACCGCACGAGCAAGGATCTGCCTCCGCAGATCGGTGTCGTCGTCGCCTACACGGGTGACGACGCCGAGACCGCTCGCAGCATCGCTCAGCACATCTCGTTCGCCAACCCGTCCTACCTCAGCCGCGAAAACGTCCCCGCCGACGCAGTCGAGAAGGAGCGCGAGATCGTTACCGAGATCTCCCGCAACGAGGGCAAGCCCGAGGCTGCTCTGCCGAAGATCGTTGAGGGCCGCGTCTCTGCATTCATCAAGCAGGTTGCACTGCTCGAGCAGGACTACGCCAAGGACAATAAGCTCTCTGTCGCCCAGGTGGCGAAGGACGCCGGTATCACCGTGACGGACTTCGCGCGCTTCAAGGTCGGCGCGTAGCATCGTCGAAGGGGTTCGGATCATCAAGATCCGAACCCCTTCTTCATGCCCAAAAGGCACTATCTTGAATCGGGACGAGAGGATCACCTACCCATGACTGAACGCACCGGACGCCGTCGCGTCCTTCTCAAGCTCTCCGGGGAAGCCTTCGGCGGAGGTCAGCTCGGGGTCAACCCCGACGTGGTCAGCCAGATTGCACGTGAGATTGCCGCTGCGGTCTCCGAAGTCGAGATTGCGATCGTCGTCGGTGGCGGCAACTTCTTCCGCGGTGCAGAGCTCAGCCAGCGAGGTATGGATCGCGGTCGTGCCGACTACATGGGAATGCTCGGCACGGTGATGAACGCCCTCGCCCTGCAGGACTTCCTCGAGCAGGCCGGAGCGCCGACCCGCGTACAATCCGCGATCTCGATGACGCAGGTGGCAGAGCCGTACATCCCGCTGCGCGCTGAGCGCCACATGGAGAAGGGGCGCGTGGTCGTCTTCGGCGCCGGTGCAGGCCTGCCGTACTTCTCCACCGACACGGTGGCCGCACAGCGTGCCCTCGAGATCGGCGCCCAAGAGGTGCTCGTGGCGAAGAACGGCGTCGATGGGATCTACACTGCCGACCCGAACAAGGACGCCACCGCGACACGCATTGAGCAGGTCACGTATCTTGACGCCCTCCAGCGTGGACTGAAGGTCGTCGATTCGACCGCTTTCAGTCTCTGCATGGACAACAAGATGGACATGCGCGTGTTCGGCATGGAGCCGGCAGGCAACGTCACCCGCGCGCTCCTGGGCGATCCGATCGGCACGCTGGTCACCGCCTAGGCGGTGATCGCACTGTTGTTACCGGGACACGAGCGTGTACCCGGATAGAATTGCAAGCACCCTGATGATTAGGAGTCACCGTGATCGCGGATGTCCTCGCTGAAACCACCTCTCGTATGACGCGTGCCGTCGAGGCCGCGAAGGAGGACTTCGCCACCGTGCGCACCGGTCGCGCGAACCCGCAGCTCTTCCAGAGGCTGATGGTCGACTACTACGGTTCGCCCACGCCTCTCGCGCAGCTTGCATCGCTGGCGAACCCAGAGGCACGATCGCTGATCGTCACCCCCTACGACAAATCGGCGCTCAAGGCCATCGAGCAGGCGATCCGGGACATGCCGAACCTCGGCGCGAACCCCACCAACGACGGCAACATCGTGCGCATCACCATGCCTGAGCTCACCGAGGAGCGTCGCAAGGAGTATGTCAAGCTCGTCCGTTCCAAGGGCGAAGACGCGAAGGTGCGCGTCCGCGGCGTTCGTCGCAAGGCGAAGGACGAGCTCGATGCGCTCAAGGACGAGGTCGGCGAAGACGAGGTCGCTCGCGGGGAGAAGGAGCTGGACGTCCTGACCCGTCAGCACGTCGATCTCATCGACGATGCGCTCAAGCGCAAAGAGACCGAGCTGCTCGAGGTCTGATCAGGCATGAAGGAGTCGATCGGAGACGCTGACGAGGGCCAGCCGCTGACGCGGCGGGAGGCTCGCGAAGAGGCGACCTCGAACGGTGCTTCCCCGACCCCGGTGATCGAGGAGGCAGCAGTGCCTCCCAAGCCGCCTCTTCCTCGGGCGGCAGAGCGTGCCATCGACCCTGCCGCTGCGATGCGTGAGCAGTTGCGCTTGGCACGCGGCGACTTCGGGACGCATGTCAACCAGGCCCGTGAGCACCTCGACCAGGCCAACGAGCGCATCAAGGCGCGCACTGGACGTGATCTGATCCTCGCGACTCTCGTCGGCCTCGCCTTCGGCGCCGTTCTTCTGGCGTCGTTGCTGTTCATCAAGGAGCTCTTCATCCCGATCGCTCTGGCGATCGCGGTCCTGGGAATCTTCGAGTTCACTCGGGCGCTGCGCAGTGCCGGACGTCGGATCGATATTGTCCCGCAGGTCGTCGCGGGCGTACTTGTCGTGCTGGCCGGCTATTTCGCGCCGGTGTGGCTCACCTGGGTCACGCTGCTGTTCGCGGTGGTGCTGGTGATCGTATGGCGCCTGTTCACCCAGATGATCGTCAAAGACGGTCGAACCTACGGGGATGTCCTCACGGATGCCGTGGTCGGCGGCTTCGTGCAGATCTATGTTCCCTTCCTCGCTGCCCTGGCCCTCATGCTGCTGCGCCAGGAAGGTGGGCAGTGGTGGGTACTGGGGTTCATCGCCGTCGCCGTTGCATCTGACACCGGTGCGTACGCGGCTGGAGTTGCGATCGGCAAACATCCCATGGCGCCGCGCATCAGCCCGAAGAAGACCTGGGAAGGCTTCGGCGGTGCGGTGATCGCGGCGACCGCAGCGGGTGTGCTGCTGGCGCTGTACCTGCTCGAGATCCCGTGGTGGGCCGGTGCGATCTTCGGTGGAGCGATCCTGCTCTCGGCAACGCTGGGAGATCTCGGTGAGTCGATGATCAAGCGCGATATCGGCATCAAGGACATGAGCTCCTGGCTTCCCGGTCACGGCGGAATGCTCGATCGCGTCGACAGCATCCTGCCCTCGACGGTGCCGGCGCTTATCCTCTACTTCCTCTTCTCTCCCTGGGCGGTGCTCATTTGACTTCGGATACCATCGAGAACGTGACGCAGAATCAACAGTCTGGCTCGTTCCGGACCGTGGGTCGCGGCCGCGGCTACCACCCGGCAGCGGTCGACCAGTTCCTGAGCGCCGCACGCGAGAGCTTCGAGACAGGCGGGGCAGAGCTCACGGCGTCGGATATCCGCGTGGCCTCATTCCCTCTCGTCAAGGGCGGTTATGCGATCGCAGACGTCGATGCGGCCCTCGGACGCATCGAAGACGCGTTCGCAGCCCGGCAGCGCGAACGTGTCGTCCGTGAAGGCGGTGCCGAGGAGTGGGTCGTTCAAGCCCGCGAAGAGGCGCAGGTCATCCTGGACCATCTCGCACGCGGTCGTCGCAAGAAGTTCGCACGCACGGGAGTTCTCTCATTCGGCTATCGCGTTGACGAAGTGGATCACGTCGCAGCGCGAATCGTTCGCTTCCTGCGGGACGGCGATGAGCTGAGCGTGGAGCAGCTGCGTTCGGCAGCGTTCCGGATGCAGCGTCATGGCTACCGCGAAGAACAGGTCGATGCGCTGCTGGACGCCACGATCGACGTCATGCTCGCCGTCCGCTGAGGCTCTCATGGTGAACTCAGGTCCTGCTGGTTAGAATGGGGCCTATTGTGACTTCTGGTACCGAGATCGATCCCCGCAGCGCAGATGCCGCGCAGGTCGCTTCCGCTGACCCGAGTGCATCGGGTGCGTCGAAGCGGGTCCCTGCTCCGCGGCAGCGGACACACAGGCGCGGACTTGTTGGCGCCCTGGCGGCATTCGGCGTCGTCGCCCTTGCCGCAGCCGTCGTCGCACCGACTGGCATGGCATTGGCAGAACAGCCCGAGGTCGACGTCGAGACGCCGTTCTCGCTCGCGGTGCAAGACACACAGGATCTGACCGTGACCGTCGAAGGTGCCACCATCGCGCCTGTGACCCGCGGGGTCTTCGAGGTGTACGTCACGCCTACGCCCACACCGACCCCTGAGCCTGAGGTCGCATCCACCGAGGAACGGGACTCTGGTTCCTCAGGTGGCGGCGGCGGAGGTCCGGTGTACTACACGGGCGGTGGTGCTCCGGCCGAGTGGATGGCGGCAGCCGGAATCCCCTCGAGCGACTGGGGCTACGTCGACTACATCGTCTCCAAGGAGAGCGGCTGGAACCCGAACGCCACCAACAGGTCCTCCGGGGCGTGCGGCCTCGTACAGGCGCTGCCCTGCAGCAAGGTCCCCGGCAACGGGTACGACCCCGTCGACAATCTCCGTTGGGCGAACGGCTACGCCACGGGTCGCTATGGCAGCTGGGCCGGCGCCTACAACTTCTGGATCAGCAACAACTGGTGGTAATGCTCCGCTATGCCACGCTCGAACCGCAGGCGCCGGGAGAACCCGGGCGCTGATGATTCATTCCAGCGCCTCGTAGCGGGCTGGAAACGCAGTGAAGTCCGGCAGGGACGTGAGTGGATCGTGCAGCCGATCTCGGCGCAGCAGTCGACCAAGGAGTACATCTGTCCTGGTTGTCGCGGAGTGATCACTCCTGGCACCGCCCACCAGGTGGTCTGGCGGGCCGACGGCGTGCTCGGGGATGCTGCAGATCTCGCGGCGAGACGGCACTGGCACACGCACTGCTGGCGCGTCGCCCGCATATAATCATCGCTCGTTCATACGGGGGATGAGCACCTGCCGATAGATGATCAGGATGCTGGCCGCCACCGGGATCGCGATCAGTGCGCCGAGCAACCCGAGAAGAGAGCCGCCGGCAAGCGCTGCGACAACGACAACAGCACCTGGGACCGACACCGCCCGACTCATGATGCGCGGTGAGATCACATATGCCTCGATCTGCATGTAGATCAGATAGTAGATCCCGGCTGCCAGGGCAGTGGCGGGTGAGCCGAGACCGGGGATGAGGCAGGCGAGCACGATGATGGTCGAGCCGGTCAGTGTGCCCACGAGCGGAATCAACGAGAAGAAGAACGCGATCACGGCAAGCACTGCGGCGAATGGGGCACCGATGATGTTCAGGTAAATGGCACTCAGAACACCGTTGATCACGCCCATGGTCACCTGCCCCATGACGTAATACCCGACCGAGTCCGTGATCTGCTCGGCGAGGTCGATGAATCTCGGTCGCTTGGACGCAGGCACCAGCTGGTACACCGCGCGCTTGAGTGAAGGCGTCGAAGCGGTGAGGTAGATGGTGAGGATCAGCACGATGAAGGCGCCGAAAAGTCCGGTCACGATCGAGACGCTCGCGTTGATCACGCCACCGGTGATGTCGCCGAGGTTGTCGATGAGCCAGTCCTGCGACTCGGTCAGCACGCGCTCGACGTCGAGATCGGGGAAGAGGCCGGTGATCCATACCTCGACGTCGGAGGCGAAGGTCGGCCTGGTCACCAGCTGAAGGATCTGGTCGATGAGCTGGCTGACCTGGGCGATGATCACGGGGAGCACGATCAGCACGATTCCGGCGAAAACACCGAGGACCAAGATCAGCGTGATGAGAACAGCGAGCCAGCGGGGGAGTCTGCGACGCTCGAGGAAGGCGATCACCGGCTCGAGGCCGAGGCTGAGGAAGAGCGCAGTGCCGACGTACAGCAGGACCGTCGACAGCGACTCGACGCTGCCGATCAGCAGGATGCCCAAGCCCACGCCGAGGGTGGCTACGAGCGCGGTGCGGAACGGGTTATGGAGTTTCATCTGCTCTCCTCCGGAAGACTGCTCTCAGATTACTCGCCGAGAGACGGTGGGTTTCGGCGACGTGCCGCGTCAGGGTGGCTCCTCGTGGTGAACACACAGCCTGTTTCGCTAGTCTGAAATGTCGAGCGGGAACCCGGACGCGGCGTTCGGGTTACGTAAGGAGTCTTTTCGTGCGTTTCGTATGGGCCGTCGTGGCCTTCGTCTTGGCCACGCTTCTCATCGGAGCGGGCATCGCTCAGCGAACCGTGTTCATGGGCCCCACAGCACAGCAGGCGGAGCTGAACGTCGAACAGCCGTCACCGTTCGTGCTCGTCGATGGGGCAGTGTTGCGTGAGAATCCCGGACAGCAGACGCTGCTGATCCGCGGTGACGGTGACCTGTTCGCAGCCTACGGTCGGACGGCCGACCTCGAGGCCTGGCTCGCTGACGCCACCTACACCTCGATCACCCTCGACAAGGCGGGCGCCACCAAGAGTGCTCTCGTCGAGCCGGTCGCGGACGCGGAGAGCGATGCACCGGGCGAATCGGATGCGACGCCGACTCACGCACCGACCGGCGATGCAAGCACCGAGTCCCCTGCTGCTGGCGAGCCCGGCCGCAGCCCCGTCGGTTCCGATCTCTGGCTCGACTCATTCAGCGAGCAGGATCAGCTGATCACGGACATGCAGCTCCCAGAGGGGATGAGCGTGCTCATCGCCAAGGACGGCACTGAGGATGCTCCCACCGACATCGTCGTGTCGTGGCCACTTGACGCTTCCACGCCGTGGGTGGGCCCGCTCATCGCGGCTGGAGGTGCGGTCCTGCTGTTCGGGCTCGTCATGTACGTACTGGCGATTCGTCACCAGCGTCGTGGACGTGGTCCTCGGCGCAAGGGTCCCGGTCCTCTTCCTGCCACGGAGCCGATCAGCGTCATGCCCGCCGAGGACCGAGAGCGGATCGAAGCAGCCCCGACGGATGCTGCGCCAGAGCCGCCCGAGCCGTCAGACCCGTCTGCTGAGAAGGGCTCCGCGCCGGAGAAGAACGAACGTCGCGTGCTCACGCCGCGGCGAGCCCGTCTCGTCCTTCCGGCGCTCGGCGTCACCGCCCTGATGCTTGCTGGATGCTCGAGCGACTCGTGGCCGCAGATCAGTGAGGCCACGCCCAGTCCTTCACCGACCGAGACGGTCATCACGCCCGATAACCAGAAGCCCCCAGCCGTCACCGAGGCCCAGGCCTCCCGCATTCTTCAGGAGATCTCCACGACGCTGGAAGAAGCCGACGCGGCAGGAGACATCGAACTGGCCGGCACCCGGCTGGAGGGTCCAGCTCTCGCCGCGCGCGAGACCGAGTACAAGCTTCGCGCCGCGCTCCCGGATCGTGCTCTCCCAGCGAAGATCCCCACTGAGACGATCGAAGTGCTCCTGCCGCAGGCCACCGATTCGTGGCCACGCACTGTCCTTGCGCTGAGCAAGGACAAGAGCGACGACACCGTCCCCCCGGTTATTCTCACGATGACCCAGGCCGATCCGTGGGCACCGTACAAGGTGTCGAATATCGCTGAGATGCAGGCATCCACTGAGGTTCCGCAGCTTGCACCCGCATGGTTGGGCACCAGCCTGATCACAGAGAGCGCTGAGGCGTTCCTCACCCTGTCGCCGGATGAGCTCGCCGGTGCATTCGCCGACCTCGTCGACGCCGGAGACGCCAGCGAGTATCGTGCGGACTTCGATCCGGCCACCATCGAGTTGGCTGAGTCGATCGTGGCCAGCCGTGGTGCCGTGACGCAGGCCCTCATCGACAACGGCGCGGCCGAGACCTCTTCTGCGGCATTCGACATCGCTCCGAGCGCCGATCTGCCGGTCGCACTGGCAACGCTCGACAGCGGCGCGATCGTTGCCGTCTCTCTCGTGGACAGCGAGACCATTACGCCGACGTCCGCCGACGCTGTGATCAGATTCGGAGAGAACGCCGAAGCGAAGACGCTCACCGGGGTTGAGGAGTCCGCGAACGGCGTCGTCACGACATACGGTTTGCAACTCTTCTTCTCCGTACCCAGCCAGGGCTCGACGCAGCAGATTCGACTGCTCGCCGTGCACCAGGACATTCTCAATGTGGAAGTGATCAAGTGAGCGATATCTCTGCTGCAGCCCTTCGCGGCGCTGTCGACCTCTCGTCCCTGCGTAACCGCCCGGCTGAATCTGCTGGCGCGGAGCAGGCGCCGGCGGACGGTGCAGCTGCCGCGCATACCGGGTTCGTCGTCGATGTCACGGACGCGACTTTCGCGCAGATCCTTGAACTGTCGCGCACTGTGCCCGTGGTCGTCGATCTATGGGCCGAGTGGTGCGGCCCGTGCAAACAGCTGAGCCCGATTCTCGAGAAGGTCGTCACGGAGCTGGCAGGCCGGGTTGTGCTCGCAAAGGTCGATGTGGATGCCAATCCGCAGCTCGCCCAGAGCTTCCGCGCGCAGTCGATTCCGATGGTCGTCGCACTCCTCGGCGGCCAGCCGGTGCCCATGTTCACCGGCGCTGTGCCGGAGGAGCAGGTGCGTCAGGTGTTCGACCAGCTGCTGCAGGTGGCTGCGCAGAACGGCGTGACCGGCAGCGTCGGTGGCGAGCAGCAACCTGAGGACCCTGCGGACGGAACCGAACAGCCGGAGGCGGCCCCGCTTCCGCCGCTGCACGCTGAGGCATTCGCAGCGATCGAGAACGGTGACTTCCGCGCTGCGATCACCGCGTACGAGAAGGCTCTGGCGGAGAACCCTCGCGATGAGGATGCTCGGGCGGGTCTCGGCCAGGTGCGACTACTCGACCGCGTTCAAGGGCTCGATCTGCAGGAGGCGCGCGCCGCGGCTGCGGCTGCACCACAGGACATCCAAGCGCAGTTCGCCGTCGCCGACCTCGACATCTCCGGTGGCCACGTCGACGATGCGTTCGGTCGTCTTCTCGACCTGTTCGCAGTTCTCCCCTCGGAAGAGCGTGCACCCGTTCGTGAGCGTCTTGTTGAGCTCTTCGGCTTGATCGGCCTGGACGACCCGCGGGTGGCTGTGGCGCGCAACAGGCTTTCCTCGCTGTTGTTCTGAGGCGCCTGGGTCAGAGTGTCGGCCGATATCGCAACCAGAGCGTTGCGAGCGGCGGCAGCGTGATCTTCGTCGTCGGTGTGGCGTGTGTGTCTGACGCATGTGCGGCGACGCGTCCGAGGTTGCCGATTCCCGATCCGCCGTACTCGAGCGCATCGGTGTTGAGGATCTCCTCCCACACTCCGACGAGGGGCACGTCCAACTCGTGATTGGCTTTCTCGACGCCGGCGAAGTTGCTGATCACGATCACCCGTCCGCCGTGCACATCACGGCGCTCGAACGCGATCACGTTGGGATCCCAGCGGGGTGCGCCGAGTCGCCTGAAGCGCGTGCTGTCGCCGTCACGTTCCCAGAGCGGCGCTGTGCCCCGGTACACGCGATTCAGCGCTCCGACGAAATCTTGCAGCTGGGCGTGGGCAGGCTGATCCAGCAGCCACCAGTCGAGTGGTCTGCCTTCTGACCATTCGGCGATCTGACCGAACTCCTGTCCCATGAACAGCAGCTTCTTGCCGGGGTGTCCCCACATATAAGCGAGGTAGGCGCGAACGTTCGCGAGCTTGTGTGCGTGGTCGCCCGGCATCTTCGAAACCAGCGAGCCCTTGCCGTGCACGACTTCGTCGTGGCTGATAGGAAGCAGATAGTTCTCCCCGAACGCGTAGACGAATGAGAAGGTCATTTCGCCCTCGTGGTGCGCCCGATGCAGGGGATCACGGGCGATGTACTGCAGGGAGTCGTTCATCCAGCCCATGTTCCATTTGAAACCGAAGCCGAGCCCGGCATGGTCGGTGCGTGCTGTGACACCGGGGAAGCTGGTGGACTCTTCGGCGATCATGACGATGCCGGGATGGGTGCGATATGCAGCCGCGTTGACTTCTTGAAGGAAGCGGATCGCTTCGAGGTTCTCGCGTCCACCGTGGACGTTGGGTTCCCACTCGCCGTCGCGCCGCGAATAGTCGAGGTAGAGCATCGATGCGACCGCGTCTACCCGCAGGCCGTCGATGTGGAACTCCTCGAACCAGTACAGTGCATTGGCGACCAGGAAACCGCGCACTTCGTTGCGGCCGTAGTCGAAGATGAGCGTGCCCCAGTCCTGGTGCTCGCCGCGTCGGGGATCGGGATGCTCGTAGACGGGACGTCCGTCGAAGCGGGCGAGCGCGAACTCGTCCTTCGGGAAGTGACCCGGCACCCAGTCCAAGATCACCCCGATGCCGGCCTGGTGCAGCTGATCGATCAGATACCGCAGGTCATCGGGGGATCCGAACCGAGCGGTGGGTGCGTAGTAGCCGCTGACCTGGTAGCCCCATGAGCCGCCGAAAGGATGCTCCGCAAGCGGCATGAACTCGACGTGCGTGAAGCCCGTCTCGATGACGTGTGCGATCAGCGGCTCGGCGACGTCGCGATAGCCGAGCCCGCCACGCCACGATCCGAGGTGCACTTCGTAGACGCTCATCGGCTGTGCGACCGCGTGGGTGGCCGCGCGACGAGTCATCCATGCGCCGTCCTTCCAGCTGTAGGCAGAGAAGGGGACGACGGATGCGGTCTCGGGCGGCACCTGCGAACGCTGCGCCATCGGATCGGCTTTGAGGATCCACGTTCCATCCGGAGTGAGGATCTGGTACTTGTACACCGTCCCGGGCGAGATGCCCGGGATGAACAGCTCCCAGACTCCGCTGGATCCCATCGAGCGCAGCGTGTGGCCCTCGCCGCTCCAGTCGTTGAACTCTCCGACGACTCGGACCGCCTGTGCATTGGGCGCCCATACGGCGAACGAGATGCCGATCTCGCCGTCGATGAGGTGGGCGTTTGCCCCCAGGACCTCCCAGAGCCGCTCATGGCGGCCCTCGGCGATCAGGTGGAGATCGAGCTCGCCGACTGTCGGCAGGTGGCGATACGGGTCGCCGGCGACCCGTTCCGGGCCACCGTCGTACGCCGTCGCAAGACGGTACGGTGCGGGCGAACCCGGATGGCTGCCTTCCCAGATGCCATCGGAGGTATGTGCGAGCGGCACGCGGGTGCCATCGTCGAGCACTGCGATGACGGAGTCTGCGAGCGGACGCCGCGCGCGGATGACGGTGCGGCCAGGACCGCCGTCGTCACCAGCGGGATGCGGACCGAGCACATCGTGCGGCATGTGGTGGGCGCCCGCGGCGATGGCGCACCAGCCTGCCGATCCGGGGGCATGCACGGACTCGCTCATGTGCTGCTCTTCACGTGGAGGATGTGCACGGGATCTGTGAACGCATCAAGTCGCACGTAGTTGTGATCAGACCAGGTCCAGACCGCGCCGGTGATGAGATCTTCCACTTCGTACCGGTCGCCGAGAGCGATGCCCCAGATCGTCGTGTCGAGGTGCACGATCGTCTCACGCACGGAGTGCGGATCGACGTTGGCGACGACGATGATCGTGTCGGAGACGCCGTCTGCGGTGAACGCGCCGTCGAGATGCTTCGAATACACCAGGATGCTGTCATCGTCGCTCCAGTGCACCGAGAGGTTGCGCAGCTGGCGCAGCGCGGGGTGACTGGCGCGAATGGCATTCAGCCTGCGCAGGTACGGTGCGAGCGAGTCTCCGGTGCTCTCTGCCGCGGCGAAGTCCCTGAACTTGTACTCGTACTTCTCGTTGTCGATGTTCTCTTCAGAACCGGGACGGGCCACGTTCTCGAACAGCTCGTAGCCGGCGTACACCCCGTAGAGCGGAGCGGCGGTGGCAGCGATCGCTGCCCGAATCCTGTACGCGCCGCGACCGCCGTACTGCAGATACTCGGTGAGGATGTCGGGGGTGTTCACGAAGAGGTTCGGTCGCAGATAGTCGGCGGTCTCTGCGGCGAGCCCGGTGAGAAATTCTTCGAGCTCAGACTTCGTATTGCGCCAGGTGTAGTAGGTGTAGCTCTGCTGGAAGCCGGCCGCCGCGAGAGCACGCAGCGGAGCGGGGCGGGTGAACGCTTCAGCGAGGAACACCGCGCCGGGTTCGCCAGCTGTGACTTCGGCGATCAGCCACTCCCAGAACTGCAGCGGCTTGGTATGAGGGTTGTCCACGCGGAAGGTCTTCACGCCCTGCGCGATCCAGTGCCTGACGATGCGCAGCACTTCGGCGCAGAGGCCTGTCGGGTCGTCATCGAAGTTCAGCGGATAGATGTCCTGGTACTTCTTCGGTGGGTTCTCGGCGTAGGCGATCGTGCCATCGGGGAGTGCGGTGAACCATTCCGGGTGCGATGCCACCCACGGATGATCGGGGGAGGCCTGCAACGCGAGATCGAGCGCTACTTCGATTCCCGCCTTCTGCGCTTCGCGCACGAAGAAGCGGAAGTCGGCCGGAGTCCCGAGGTCGGGGTGAACGGCATCGTGCCCGCCAGAGGCTGCGCCGATCGCCCAGGGCGATCCGGGATCAGCAGGACCAGCATCCAGGGTGTTGTTGGGCCCCTTGCGATGCGCGTGACCGATCGGATGGATCGGCGGCAGATACAGCACATCGAAGCCGAGGTCCGCGACCCTCGCGAGGCTTTTCACCGCGGATCGGAAGGTTCCGCTCTTGACGGTGCCATCTTTGAGCTTCCTGGCGCCCTCGGAACGAGGGAAGAACTCGTACCACGCACCCACGCCCGCACGGGTGCGCTCGACGACGAGCGTCTGCTCAGCGCTCACCGAGGAGAGCGAGAACAACGGCTGCTCGGCGAAGACGGTCGCAAGGGCAGGATCGCCGGCTGCGGTGAGGGCGGCACCCGCATCGCCTCCAGCGAGGACCGCGGCCAGCTTCTTCAGCTGCGCGCGTTCATTTACCGGCCTTGTGGTCTCAGCCGCCGCTCTGGCCAGGAGCTCGCCGCCGATGGCGCCCATCACCTCGACATCGACGCCGGCTGCGATCTTCACGGAGGCAGCGTGCGCCCAGGTGGCGAAATCATCGCCGAACGCCTCGAAGCAGTACCGCCATGTGCCTTGAGCATCGAGGGCGATATCGGCCTGCCAGCGATCGGTGCCATCGGCGAGTGCAGTCATCCGATGCAGAGACTCGACACCCATCGGACTCGTGAGTCGAACGTGCACGCCGATGCGGTCGTGGCCTTCTCGGAAAGCCACGACGCCGAACGGCACGACCTCGCCGGCGAACGCTTTGGCAGCGAATCCGCCAGGGACAGCAGGTGTCGGATCGGAAAGCGGGATGCGCCCGGTCCGCGTGAGAGCAGACGAGTGCGTGGCCCGCGGACGCAGTGGAATCTGTGCGGGACTTCGAAGCTCCGCCGAACGATCTGCTGAACGTGTGACCACACCCTGAATGTACCGCGCCGGGCACCCGGGGAGAACCCGGCTGGCCGCGAAGAATCAGCTCTACTCGACGCGGAAGAGGCGCATTGATGTGCCGGGCGTCGGCACGACCTGTCCCGGAGCGAATTCTTCCGCTGTGGATGCCGGCCGCTCGTCTGCGCTCGACCACAGGGAAGTGAATTTCGCCGCACCGGCCAGCGTGGTCGGCAGGATCACATCGATCGGCTCTTCGGTGCCGTGCACGATCAGAAGAGTGCGATTGGTCTTCTCATGCACGGGCGTTGATTCCGCGACGTACTGGAGCGTGCGGTTGCCCGGATCGGTCCACTGCGCTTCTTCCATGCTCTCGCCGTTCTGGTTGAACCAGTCCATGTTCGAGGCGTTCGGCGTATGAACATCGCGCCGCGCGTAACGGCTGGGACGAAGCGCTGCGTTCTCCCTGCGAAGCCGGGTGAGCGTGGAGACGTGGGTGCGCAGATCCTCTTGCCATGGTTCGAAGTCCCAGCTGAGCCAGGTGAGATCTGAATCATGCGCGTACGCATTGTTGTTGCCGTTCTGGGTGCGACCCGTCTCATCTCCGGCGGTGAGCATCGGGATGCCCGCTGAGAGCAGCAGCGTCCCCAGCAGGTTGCGCATCGCCTTGCGGCGAGCGCTGAGAATCGTCGGGTCGTCGCTAGGGCCCTCGACACCGTGGTTGAAGCCGCGGTTCATGTTCGCACCGTCGCGGTTGTTCTCACCGTTGGCCTCGTTGTGTTTGACGGCGTAGGTCACCAGATCGTTGAGGGTGAATCCATCATGCGCGGTGACGAAGTTGATTCCGGCGAGTGGGCCGCGCTCTTTGCTGAAGGTGTTCGATGAGCCGGCCAGACGCGTGGCAAACCCGCCGATGCCGACGGGCGCAGAAGCGCGCCGGGCGTAGTCGATGTCGCTCAGCCAGAAGTTGCGCACACGGTCGCGGTAGCGATCGTTCCATTCGTGCCACCCATCGGGGAAATTCCCGGTCTGCCACCCGCCGAGCCCGACATCCCACGGCTCCGCGATGATCTTGACGTCGGCCAGCACGGGATCTGCGCTGATGGCTTTCAGTAGCGGATGCTCTGGCGAATACTCATGCGCAGCATCCCGACCGAGCGATGTGGCGAGGTCGAACCGGAAACCATCGACCTGCATCTCATCCGCCCAATAGCGCAGTGAATCCAGGACCAGCCTGGCCCCGGCATCCGTCGCGGTGTTCAGAGTGTTTCCACACCCGGTGGTGTCGATATAGACACCATCAACCTGCTGACGGTAATACGTGGCGTTGTCGATGCCGCGCAGGCTCGTGCGCGGACCTCCGATCCCCTCCTCCGATGTGTGGTTGTAGACCACGTCGAGGATGACCTCCAGGCCCGCTTCATGCAGAAGCCGCACCATGCCCTTGAACTCGGTGATGACGGCATCAGGACCCTGCTTGCGTGCCTCTTCGGTCGCATAGGCCGCGTGCGGGGTGAAGAAGTTCAGGGTGTTGTAGCCCCAGTAGTTCGATAGTCCGCGATCGAGCAGCCGAGGCTCTGAAGCGAAGCTGTGCACGGGGAGCAGCTCGACGGCGGTGACCCCGAGAGAGTGGAGATGATCGATCATCGCCGGATGAGCGAGCCCGGCGTAGGTGCCGTGCAGGGCCGGTGGGATCTCGGGGTGACGCTTGGTCGTGCCTTTCAGGTGCGCTTCGTAGATGACGGTGTTGTCGAGGGGAATCTGCGGTTTGCCCACACCGCCCCAATCGAAACCGTCAGAGATGACGACCGAGCGCCAGTCTCCGTACCCGTCGCCCTGGGCGAGCCCGCGTGCGTAGGGGTCGAGCAGCAGCGTCGCAGGATTGAATGTGTTGCCAGGACCGTGCGGACCGTCAACTCTCAGTGCGTAGCGCGTGCCGGGGGAGAGGAGATCGGTCGTCGCTTCCCACACACCGCCCGAGCACTGTTCCAACGGCACCGTGTCGGTGACCCAGTCGAGATCGACCTCATCGAACACGACGAGTTCGATCGATGCGGCGTGGTGCGACCAGACGCGCAGAGTCGCGACGCCATCGTGCAACTGCACGCCGAGGTTGTCGAGGGCCGTGCCGCCTGGCGAGGTGAAGTCGGACATGCCTTACAGAGTATGCGGCAGAAGGTCGTGCGCCGACCAGGCGAAAATGCGGGAGAGTTAAGGGATGCGGTTCTATCTCGACCACGCGGCGACGACTCCGTTGCGCCCGCAGGCGCGCGAGGCGTGGCTTTCCGCCTCCGAAATCGTCGGCAACGCCTCCTCGACGCACGGGGCGGGTCAAGATGCCAGGCGACTGCTCGAAGAGTCGCGAGAGGGCATCGCCGTAATCCTGGGCTGCGACCCGATCGAAATCGTGCTGACCTCTGGCGGAACAGAATCGATCAACACCGCGCTGCGCGGGATGTGGGCGTCACGGCCGGCATCGGCGGATGCCATCGTGCTGCCGGACGGCGAGCATCACGCCACGATGGACACCGTCGCAGCCCTCGCAGCAGAAGGCGCGCACGTGCGCGCGGTTTCACTCACGGACACCGGACGAATCGATCCGGATGCCTTCCGCGAGAGCCTTCCCGGTGCGGCCCTCGCAACCGCACTGGTCGCGAACAATGAGGTCGGAACGATCAACGATGCAGTGGCACTCTCGCGAGAGGCCGCAGCCGCGATGGTTCCGCTGCACCTGGATGCGGTCGCAGCCCTCGGTCACATCCCGCTGTCGTTCCGTGAATTGAGGGCGGATGCTGCGCCAGGAGCAGGGTTGGTGGCGATGAGCATCGCCGGGCACAAGATCGGTGCCCCGGTCGGCATCGGAGCGCTCGTCGTCGCCCGTACAGCGAAGATCTCCGCACTGCTGCACGGCGGGGCGCAGCAGCGTGGTCTGCGTGCAGGCACCCAGGATGTTCCGGGGGCAGCGTCCTTCGCCGCGGCTCTGGCTGCGGCAGAGGCGGAGCGCGAGTCGGAGCACAGCAGGCTGAGCATGTTGCGTGACCGGTTGGTCGACGGCATCCGCTCGGCTGTTCCGGCAGCTCGATTGCTCGGCGATCCCAGCGACCGCTTGCCGGGCAACGCGCACTTCCTCTTCCCCGGGGCCGTCGGGGAGAGCCTGCTCTTCCTGCTCGATGTGGCGGGACTTGCGGCATCCACCGGCTCTGCGTGCCAGGCCGGCGTCGCCGAGCCCTCGCACGTCGTGATCGCCATGGGCGGCAGCGAGCGCGACGCGCGAAGCGTGTTGCGCTTCACCCTCGGACGCACCTCCGCAGATGCCGATGTCGATGCGGTCCTCGCGGTGATCGGGGAAGCATATTCACGGGCATCCGGGGCCCGTACAGCCGGCGGATCGTAAACTGGACCCATGCGGATTCTTGCGGCGATGAGTGGCGGCGTCGATTCTGCGGTTGCGGCAGCCCGCGCCGTCGAAGCCGGACACGACGTCACCGGCGTGCACCTTGCGCTCTCCCGAGCGGGGGGAACGCTGCGCACCGGCAGTCGCGGCTGTTGCACGATCGAAGACGCCATGGACGCCAGGCGCGCGTCCGACATGCTCGGCATCCCGTTCTACGTGTGGGACTTCTCCGAGCGTTTCCGCGATGACGTGATCGACGACTTCATCTCCGAGTATCAGGCCGGACGTACGCCCAACCCGTGCATGCGCTGTAACGAGAAGATCAAGTTCGCCGCGCTCCTCGAGCGCGCGATCGAACTCGGCTTCGACGCAGTGTGCACCGGGCACTACGCGACGCTCGTAGACGGCGAGAACGGGCTCGAGCTGCACCGTGCCTCGGACAACGCGAAGGACCAGTCGTATGTCCTCGGCGTTCTCACCGCGGAGCAGCTGGCGCACACCTACTTCCCGCTGGGCGAGACGCCCTCGAAGGCGCTGGTTCGCGCTGAAGCCGCTGAGCGGGGTCTGAGCGTCGCGCAGAAGCCGGACAGCCATGACATCTGCTTCATCCCCGACGGCGACACCCGGGGCTGGCTGGCCGAGAAGGTCGGCGCAGAGCAGGGCGAGATCCTCGACCGGAACGGTGATGTCGTCGGCTCGCACGACGGTGCCCACGCATTCACTGTGGGGCAGCGGCGCGGGCTGAAGCTCGGCGTCCCGGCATCGGATGGAAAGCCGCGATTCGTGCTCGAAGTGCGTCCCGTCTCGAACACCGTCGTCGTCGGCCCCAAGGAAGCCCTCGCGATCGGTGAGATCTCGGGGGAGCGGCACTCGTGGGCGGGCGCCGCACCCACCTCGAGTGAGTTCGACTGCGATGTGCAGATCCGTGCGCATTCAGAGCCCGTTCCCGCGCGTGCGACTGTGGCGGCGGACGGCGTCACCGTGGTTCCCGAAGTGCCGCTGGATGGTGTAGCTCCCGGTCAGACCGCTGTGCTGTACGTCGGCACGCGTGTGCTCGGCCAGTTCACGATCGACCGGACAGTCTCTGCGGTACCGGTCGACGCCTGAAAAGCCGAGTGATGTCGGCACCCGCTCGTAGACTGATCGAGTGCCGGAGAACATCTCACTGCAAGACGCTCGCATCGAGGCTGAAGAGCTGACGACGCGCATCCTCGAAGCGAAAGACGCGTACTACGGGCGTGACACCTCGCTGGTCGATGATGCGACATACGACGGCTGGATGCACCGGCTCGACGACCTCGAGCGTCTGCACCCCGAACTGCGCGGGCAGGACTCCCCGACGCAGATGGTGGGCGCAGCTCAGGCCACGGGCCTTGCGACGATCGAGCATGCCGAGCGGATGCTGAGTCTCGACAACGTCTTCTCCGTCGAAGAACTGCGTGAATGGGCGGCGAAGACTCGCGCGGCGGCTGGTCGCGATGTTGCGTGGCTCACCGAGCTGAAGATCGACGGGCTCGCCATCAACCTGCGGTACGAGAACGGCGTGCTCACCTCAGCGGCCACACGCGGCGACGGACGGGTCGGTGAGATCGTCACCGAGAACGCGCTGCGCCTCGCCGATATCCCGAAGCAGCTCAGCGGTGAGGGGCATCCCGAGGTCGTCGAAGTGCGCGGCGAGGTGTTCATCCCCGTTGCGGCGTTCGAACGGCTCAACGCGGCTCAGGCTGCGTTCCGGGAACGTGCATATTCCGATGCCTTGGGAAAGTGGGAGGCGCGTGGAGGTGCGAAGCGCCCGTTCGAAGAAGACAAGGCGCGAAGTGCCGCGGCGCGCCGATTCCCCGCTTTCGCGAACCCGCGAAATGCCGCCAGCGGCGGGCTGCGTCAGCAGATCGACAAGAAGGATGGCCTCGAACTCGAAGCCGGCCTCCTGCGAATCGAATCGCTGTCGCTGTACGTGCACGGCATCGGGGCGTGGGAGAACCCGCCGGTAGCCGCGCAGAGCGAAGTGTACGAACTTCTCGCCTCATGGGGGCTGCCGACCAGCCCGCATTCCAAGGTGTGTCATTCGATCGATGAGGTCACCGAGTTCGTGGCGTACTTCGGAGAGCACCGCCACGATATCGAGCACGAACTCGATGGCATCGTGGTGAAGGTCGATGAGCTCGCGCTGCACGACGAACTCGGAGTGACCAGCAGGGCTCCTCGGTGGGCGATCGCCTACAAGTACGCGCCGGAAGAGGTGCAGACGACGCTGCTCGATATCGTCGTCTCAGTGGGGCGCACTGGACGCGCCACGCCGTTCGCGGTGATGGCCCCCGCGCACGTGGCAGGGTCAGTTGTCCGTCAGGCGACTCTGCACAACAAGGACGTCGTCAAAGCCAAGGGCGTCCTCATCGGCGACACAGTCGTGCTCCGCAAGGCGGGCGATGTCATCCCCGAGGTGCTGGGGCCGGTCGTCGAGCGTCGCGACGGCTCCGAGCGCGAGTTCGTGATGCCCGAGAACTGCCCGGAGTGCGCAACACCGCTGCGAGCCATGAAAGAGGGCGATATCGACCTCCGGTGCCCCAACGCCAGGTCCTGCCCCGCCCAGGTGCGCGGACGCGTAGAGCACATCGGTTCGCGCGGTGCGCTCGACATCGAAGCCCTCGGTGAAGTCACGGCAGCAGCGCTCACCCAGCCGAGCATTCCATCGCAGCCGCCCCTCGACACCGAGGCCGGACTGTTCACGCTGAGTCTCGAGCAGATCGTGCCGATCGAAGTCGTCGTCCGTGATGCAGAGACCGGGCTTCCCAAAGAAGTCGACGACGGCTCCGTCAAGACTCGTGCGCCCTTCCGCCGCAACCCGACCGCGGCAGAGAGGAAGCGGGGAGTGAACTCTTCCCAACCCTCATCGCAGGCGACGAAGCTGCTCGCAGAGCTCGAGAAGGCGAAGACCAAGGAACTGTGGCGCCTGCTCGTGTCGCTGAATATCCGCCACGTCGGGCCTGTCGCTGCCCGCGCCCTGGCGCAGTGGTTCGGTTCCTTGGACGCGATTCGCGCTGCCTCAAGAGATGAGCTGGCAGCGGTCGACGGCGTCGGCGGAATCATCGCCGACTCGCTGCTGGCGTGGTTCGACATCGATTGGCATCTCGACATCGTCGAGCAGTGGGCCGCGGCGGGCGTGCAGTGGGCAACGCCTGGACACCCCGGGCCCGGCGCAGCTGTCGCTGAGGACGGCGTGCTCGATGGCCTCACGGTCGTCGCGACCGGTTCTCTCGATGGCTACACCCGAGACGGGGCGCAAGAGGCGATCATCAGGGCCGGCGGCAAGGCGGCATCCAGCGTCTCGAAGAAGACGGACTTCGTCGCGGCGGGTCCTGGTGCTGGTTCGAAACTCGCCAAGGCAGAGGAGCTCGGCATCCGCATTCTGGATGCTGCCCAGTTCCACACTCTTGTGACCGAGGGCCCTGACGCGCTGGGTTGACTCCCGCGAGAATTGCTCTGCGCGACGAAAATCGCCCTGCCACGCGGATTCTCAGCGGGCAGGGCGATTCTCACTGTGTGAAGCGGCTCAGTCCTTGTGGCGCGGCTTGCGGAACGGCTTGTCGTCGCGGGCGGGGCGGTCCCCGTAGGAGGGGCGGTCGCGGCGCTCGTAACCACCGCGGGATCCGCCGTCGCTGGCGCCGCGGCGCCCGGGAGCACCGCGGTCGGCCTTGATCTCGATCAGACGGCCCGAGATGCGCGTGTCCTTGAGCTTGTCGAGGACTGCAGGGTTCATATTCGAGGGCAGTTCGACGATGGTGAAGTCCGGCTTGATGTTGATCGCACCGAAGTCATCGCGGCCGAGTCCGCCCTCGTTGGCCAGCGCACCGACGATCTGTCGCGGCTCCACACGGTGTCGGCGGCCGATCTCGATCCGGTACGCAGCGTAGTCACCGCGCCCACGACGTTCACGCGGCTCGCGGGCCGGGCGGTCGCCGCGGTCGCGATCGTTGCGCGGACGGTTGTCGCGAGCGACAGCCGCGGTGAGCGGGTCGTTCTCAGGGTCGAGCAGCAGCGGCGTTGCACCCTGTGCCACGACAGCGAGGGCCGCGGCGACGTCAGCCTCGGGAACATCGTGGTTGCGCACGTAGTGCGCGACGATGTCGCGGAAGGCCTCGATTCGTGCGGTCTCGGCGAGAGCCGCGGTGATGCCGTCGTCGAAGCGCGCGAGACGTGTGGTGTTGACGTCATCGGTGCTGGGCAGCGTCATCTGGGTCGGCGCCTGGCGGGTCGCCTTCTCGATGCTCTTGAGCAGGTATCGCTCGCGCGGAGTGATGAAGCTGATTGCGTCGCCGGTGCGGCCGGCACGGCCCGTGCGACCGATACGGTGCACGTAGGACTCGGTGTCGGTGGGGATGTCGTAGTTGACGACATGGCTGATGCGCTCGACGTCAAGCCCGCGAGCAGCGACATCGGTGGCGACGAGGATGTCGAGCTTGCCGTCCTTGAGCTGGTTGACGCTGCGCTCACGCTGAACCTGTGCCACGTCGCCGTTGATCGCCGCTGCGGAGTAACCGCGTGCGCGCAGCTTCTCGGCGAGAGTCTCGGTCTCGTTCTTCGTGCGGACGAAGACGATCATGCCGTCGAAATTCTCGACCTCGAGGATGCGGGTGAGGGCGTCGACCTTCTGCTGGTACGAGACGACGAGGTAGCGCTGCGTGATGTTCGTGGCGGTCGCCGTCTTGGACTTGACCGTGATCTCTTCTGCATCGCGGAGGTACTTCTGCGCGAGCCGTCGGATCTGCGCGGGCATGGTCGCAGAGAACAGTGCGACCTGCTTCTCTTCGGGGGTCTGCGCGAGAATCTGCTCGACGTCTTCAGCGAAGCCCATCTTCAGCATCTCGTCGGCCTCATCGAGCACGAGGTACTTCAGCTCGGAGAGATCGAGGGTTCCCTTCGCGAGGTGATCCATGATGCGACCGGGCGTGCCGACGACGACATGCACTCCGCGGCGGAGGGCCGACAGCTGGACGCCGTATCCCTGGCCGCCGTACACGGGGAGGACGTGCACGCCTTTCATCTTCGCGGAGTAGGACTCGAACGCTTCGCACACCTGAAGGGCGAGCTCACGGGTCGGCGCGAGCACGAGTGCCTGCGGAGTCTTCTGCGCGACGTCGAGGCGTTCGAGCACTGGCAGTGCGAACGCGGCGGTCTTTCCCGTTCCGGTCTGTGCCATGCCGACGACATCCCGTCCGCCGAGAAGCGTCGGGATCGTGGCCGCTTGGATCGGCGAGGGTGTCTCGTAGCCGAGGTCGCGGATGGCTTTCAGGACCGGCCCGGTGATGCCGAGCTCCTCGAATCCGGGAAGGGTGGGGGATTCGTCAGTGGGCTCGTTCAGAGATGCGTCTTCAGGGGTCACCGACTAAGGGTAGCGCCCCGGGTGGCACGTTCCCTGTGAAGACGCAATCTCAGGCGGAGCCGGTGAGCGCGAGGATCTTGTCTTTGACCTGTCGGCGCAGAACTTTTCCGATGAGTGACTTCGGGAGCTCGTCGACGACGAACAGCCGACGCGGCACCTTGTAGGGGGTGAGGATGCTGCGCGCGTACTCGCGGATGGCCTCCTC
The DNA here is from genome assembly GCF_052266695.1 of Microbacterium zouquanmingi. Lineage (NCBI taxonomy): Bacteria > Bacillati > Actinomycetota > Actinomycetes > Micrococcales > Microbacteriaceae > Microbacterium > Microbacterium zouquanmingi. The sequence goes on along the minus strand of NZ_JBQPQZ010000005.1, from coordinate 11,207 downwards.
ATCAAGTTCAGCACCAGCATCCAGAACGATGGCGGCGACGACCTCTTCTCCGGAATGATCGCTCGGCAGACCGACGACGGCGACGTCGTCGACGGACGGATGCTGACGCAGCGCGTTCTCGACCTCTGTGGGGGAGACGTTGAACCCGCCGGTGATGATGAGTTCTTTGATCCGGTCGATGATCCGCACGAAACCGGCGTCGTCGATCGTGACGATATCGCCGGTGCGGTACCAGCCCTCGGCGAAGGACTGTTCGGTTGCCTCCGGATTGCCGTAGTAGCCGGAGAAGACCTGTGGACCACGCACGACGAGCTCTCCTGGCGCACCGGGCTCGACGTCCTGCGTGGGGTTGTCCGGGTCGACCACTCGGCATTCGGTTCCGGGCAACGGAAGGCCGATGGTCCCGGCGACACGGTTCTCGGCCACGGGGTTCGCCATGAGCACGGGGGAGCATTCGCTCAGCCCATACCCCTCGACGAGGTAGCCGCCGCTGGCCTCTTCGAAAGGCACGACCAGTTCGTGCGGCAGCGCCATCGCGCCCGAAATAGCCACTTCGGTGCCTGCCAGAGAGATGCCCTTGGCCTTCGCTGACTTCAGCAGGCGGTCGGCGATCGGGGGCACGAGCGGGAGGAACGTCGGCGGATGCTTCTTCACGACGTCGAGCACGAGGTCGGGGTCGAACTTCGGGAACAGCACCAGACGCGCGCCCATCGACATCGCGAACGTGAGGCAGAGAGTGAGCCCGTAGGCGTGGAACATCGGCAGGACGGCGTAGACGACGCATCCATAGCCGCGCTTTATCGATGGCACCCAGGCGCGCGCCTGCGCTGCGTTGGCCAGCAGGTTGCGGTGGGTGAGGGATGCCCCCTTCGGGGTGCCGGTGGTGCCCGAGGTGTACTGAATGATCGCGAGGTCATCGGTGGCGGGCCGCGGATACGATGACGGCAGCGGCTCGGACCCGACGATCTGCTCCCACAGCGTCGTGCCGCGGACCTTCTCGGTCAGGGCAGCGCGCGATTCGCGAGCCTTGGCAACGGGAAGCCGGAGGGCTGCACGAGTGCGGAGGGGCATTGCGGCGGTGATGTCGACGGAGATGAGCGATGGCACCGCCAGATCTTCCGGGAACTCCTGCACGGTTGCGACGACCTTGTTCCACACGATCGCATGCTTCGCCCCGTGATCTTCGAACTGTTTGCGCAACTCACGCGGCGTGTAGAGCGGGTTGTGCTCGATGACGACAGCACCGAGGCGGAGCACTGCGTAGAAGGCGATGATGTGCTGCGGGCAGTTCGGCAGCACGATCGCCACCGGGTCGCCGGACCGGATGCCGCGGGCGTAGAGCCCTGCCGCCGCGCGATCGATCGCCGACTGCAGCTGCGAGTAGGACGTTTCGCGACCGAAGAACTCCAGAGCCGGAGCATCCGGGTAATCGCGTGCCGAGGCTTCGACGATGTCGACGAGCGATCCCGTCACCGGAGGAAGATCTTCGGGAACTCCCTCTGCATAGCTGGCGATCCACGGACGAGGGGGGTGATGCGTCGTCATGCTCTTCACCCTATTCGCAATGCAGGCAGGAGGTCTGTGCGACGCCAACTAGACTGAGACGGTGTCTGAAATCACCCCTGAACTTGTACGCCATCTCGGCGTGCTCGCGCGCATCCAGCTGAACGACGACGAGGTGACGCGGCTCACGGGCCAGCTCGACGCCATCGTCGACAACATCGCGAAGGTCTCCGAGGTGGCGACCGCTGACGTCGCTGCCACGAGTCACCCCATCCCGCTCGCGAATGTCTTCCGACCCGACGAGGTCGGCGAGACGCTCACTCATGAGCAGGTGCTGCAGAACGCACCGGATGCCGCGGACGGCCGGTTCCGCGTGACCGCCATCTTGGGAGAAGAACAGTGAGCGACATCATCCGCTGGACCGCCGCGGAGCTCGCCGACAAGCTTTCCGCGGGTGAAGTCTCCAGTCGCGAAGCGACGCAGGCGCATCTCGATCGGATCGCCGCCGTCGACGGTGACGTGCACGCATTCCTGCATGTGAACGAGGGGGCTCTCGCCGCAGCCGACGCTGTCGACAGCGCCCGTGCCGCGGGGGAGCAGCTGCACGCGCTCGCCGGCGTTCCGCTCGCGATCAAGGACGTCCTGGTCACGAAGGACCAGCCGACCACCAGCGGATCCAAGATCCTCGAGGGATACATGTCGCCGTACGACGCGACCGTCGTCGCTCGTGCGCGCGCTGCCGGCCTCGTGCCGCTCGGCAAGACGAACATGGACGAGTTCGCGATGGGCTCCTCGACCGAGTTCTCGGCGTACGGACCGACGCGCAACCCCTGGGACCTCGACCGCATCCCCGGCGGCTCCGGAGGCGGTTCGGCTGCGGCCGTTGCGGCGTTCGAAGCTCCGCTCGCCCTGGGCTCTGACACCGGAGGGTCGATCCGCCAGCCTGCCCACGTCACCGGAACCGTCGGCATGAAGCCCACTTATGGCGGCGTGAGCCGCTACGGCGCGATCGCTCTGGCATCGAGCCTCGATCAGGTCGGACCTGTGACTCGCACGGTGCTCGATTCAGGCCTCCTGCACGATGTCATCGGTGGGCACGACCCGCAGGATTCGACGTCTCTCGCTGACCAATGGCCGTCGTTCGCCGATGCAGCCCGCGAGGGTGCGCGTGGTGACGTGCTCAAGGGACTCAAGGTCGGTGTCGTCAAGGAGTTCCCGGACTCCGGCTTCCAGCCAGGGGTCGCGGCGTCCTTCCGCGCATCGCTCGACTTGCTCGAGGCGAACGGCGCCGAGATCGTCGAGATCTCCACGCCGCATTTCGAGTACGGCGTCGCCGCGTATTACCTGATCCTCCCCGCTGAGGCATCCAGCAACCTGGCGAAGTTCGACTCCGTGCGCTTCGGTCTTCGCGTCACGCCGGAAGGCGGCGCAACCGTCGAAGACGTCATGTCTGCGACGCGTGAGGCCGGCTTCGGCGACGAGGTCAAGCGCCGCATCATCCTCGGCACCTACGCGCTCTCGGCGGGCTACTACGACGCCTACTACGGCAGTGCGCAGAAGGTGCGAACGCTCATTCAGCAGGACTTCGACAAGGCGTTCGCCGAGGTCGATGTCATCGCGACGCCGTCGGCCCCGACGACGGCGTTCAAGATCGGCGAGAAGATTGACGATCCGCTGCAGATGTACCTGAACGACCTCACGACGATCCCTGCGAACCTTGCGGGTGTCCCTGGTATCTCGATCCCGTCCGGGCTCGCGGACGACGACGGCCTGCCCGTCGGCATCCAGTTCCTCGCCCCCGCACGCGAGGACGCTCGTCTCTACCGTGTGGGCGCGGCGCTCGAGACCGCACTCGTCGACTCGTGGGGAGCCCCGCTGCTCACCCGCGCCCCCGCCCTTCGACAAGCTCAGGGACCAGCAGGAGGGAACCGCTGATGGCCGCCGCAGCCAAGCTGATGGATTACGACAAGGCCCTCGAACTGTTCGAGCCGGTGCTCGGGTTCGAAGTGCATGTCGAGCTCAACACGAACACGAAGATGTTCTCGGCGGCGCCGAACCCCGCCAACGAGATGTACCACGCGGCAGAGCCGAACACACTCATCGCTCCGGTCGATCTAGGTCTTCCCGGCGCGATGCCGGTGGTGAACGAGACAGCGATCCGGTCATCGATCAGCCTCGGTCTCGCGCTGAACTGCTCGATCGCGGAATCGAGCCGCTTTGCGCGGAAGAACTACTTCTACCCCGACCTCGGCAAGAACTATCAGATCTCGCAGTACGACGAGCCGATCGCGTACGAGGGCTCAGTGGTCGTCGAGCTCGAGGACGGCACACTCGTGACCGTGCCGATCGAGCGCGCGCACATGGAAGAAGACGCCGGCAAGCTCACCCACATGGGCGGCGCCACCGGACGCATCCAGGGCGCGGAGTACTCGCTGGTCGACTACAACCGTGCGGGCGTTCCGCTCGTCGAGATCGTCACCGACATCATCTTCGGCGCGGAGCACCGCGCCCCGGAGGTCGCGAAGGCGTACGTCTCCACGATCCGCGACATCGTGCGCAGCCTGGGTATCTCCGAAGCTCGCCTTGAGCGCGGCAACCTGCGCTGCGACGCGAACGTGTCACTGCGACCGCGCGTCGCCGAGGGCGAAGAGCCTGCGCCGCTCGGCACCCGCACCGAGACGAAGAACGTCAACTCGATGCGCTCTGTCGAGCGCGCGGTCCGCCATGAGATCCAGCGCCAGGCGCAGATTCTCGCTGATGGTGGCACCATCACACAGGAGACGCGTCACTGGCACGAGGACACCGGCACGACCTCACCCGGTCGACCGAAGTCGGATGCTGACGATTACCGCTATTTCCCTGAGCCCGACCTGCTGCCGGTGCAGCCGACCAGCGCGCTGATCGAGGAGCTGCGGTCGCAGCTGCCGGAGCAGCCTGTCGCGCGCCGTCGCCGCCTGAAGACGGAGTGGAACTTCACGGACCTGGAGTTCCAGGACGTCCGCAACGGCAACCTGATCGACGAGGTCGAGGCGACGATCGCCGCTGGGGCCACTCCGGCTGCCGCGCGCAAGTGGTGGACGGGTGAGATCTCTCGCCTCGCGAACGCGCAGGACAAGGACGTCGCAGGCCTCATCACGCCCGAGAATGTCGCTGCGCTGCAGAAGCTCGTCGATGACGGCACGCTGACTGACAAGCTCGCACGTCAGGTGCTCGAGGGCGTCATCGCCGGAGAGGGCACGCCCCAGCAGGTCGTGGATACTCGCGGTCTTGCTGTCGTCTCTGACGACGGTGCGCTGATCGCCGCTATCGATGAGGCTCTCGCGGCTCAGCCTGATGTGATGGCCAAGATCAAGGACGGCAAGGTTCAGGCAGCCGGCGCCATCATCGGTGCGGTCATGAAGGCGATGAAGGGGCAGGCGGATGCCGCTCGCGTGCGTGAGCTGATTCTGGAGCGCGCCGCTCAGTAGTCGTCGGGCCCCGACACTTCGGGGGCCGCGCGCACGGATGTCGGACCGATTCGCGTGATTGATCCGACATCCGTCGCTTGCGCCCCCAGACCGGGGGACGGATGTCGGTGGTTTCAGCGAGAATGGAACCATGGGGCGCGGTGACGGACGAGGCAGGCTCGTCTCTGCTGACGGAGCAGACGACACCGGCACCCGCATACTTCATGTCGACATGGACGCCTTCTACGCGGCCGTCGAGGTGATGGATGATCCCTCGCTGCGCGGGCTGCCGCTAATCATCGGCAGCCCGGACGGGCGTTCGGTCGTCTCCAGCGCCTCCTACGAGGCGCGCAGGTACGGCGTGCGCGCCGCGATGCCGGTGAGTCAGGCGATGAGGTTGTGTCCCACGGCGAAGATCGTGATGCCGCACTTCGACCGCTATCAGGCCGTGTCACGTCAGGTGATGGCTGTCTTCGAATCGATCACGCCGCTGGTGGAGCCGCTGTCGGTCGACGAGGCCTTCCTCGATGTACAGGGTGTGAGGCGACTGTGGGGGAGTCCGGGGCAGATCGCGCGCCTGGTCAGGGAGCGGGTGCAGGCCGAGGTCGGCATCAGCTGCAGCGTCGGTGTCGCCGCGACCAAGCACGTCGCGAAGATGGCATCGACGATCTCAAAGCCCGACGGGATGCTGATCGTGGCCGCCGCGGACACGCTCGACTTCCTGGCGCCGCGCTCGGTGCGGACGATGTGGGGTGTCGGGCCGAAGGCCTCGGATGCTTTGGAGGCACGTGGCATCCGCACGATCGGCGACATCCGCGACTCGCCGCAGGACATGCTCGACCGCGCTGTCGGACCTGCGTTGGGGGCGCGTATCGCGCAGCTCGCGCGCGGAGAGGACGCCAGGACCGTCGAAACCGATCGGGTCGAGAAGAGCGTCGGGCATGAAGAGACGTTCGACGTCGATGTGACCGACCGGGAGTTCCTCCGGGCGGAGCTTCTCCGACTGGCCGACCGGGTCGCCGTGCGACTGCGGAAGGCCTCATGGGAGTGCGCCACCGTGGCGATCAAGATCCGCTTCGACGACTTCGCCACGTTGAGCAGGTCTCAGACGCTCGCAGAGCCCACATCCGTCGGTCAGCGGATCGGCGAAGCGGCGCAGACGATGTACGAGTCGATCGACCGTCGCGATCCCGTCCGGCTGGTCGGGGTGCGCGCTGAGAAGCTGCGTCCGGCCGGTGGAGCGGCCTTCGCGCTGTGGGATGAAGACGAGCACTGGCGCAAGGTCGAAGGCGCCCTTGACAGTGCGCGGGCTCGATTCGGCAGTGCGACCATCACTCGCGCCCGACATGTCGGCCGTGGGGAGGGTCGCGGAACGGCGCGACACCCGAAGGACCACGGAGTCGACTGAATGCCCACGCAGAGCCTTCGTCGGCTAGCGTGTAGTCATGCCGAACATTGCACTGGACATCGGAAAGCAAGTCACCTCCTTCGGCGTGAAGAGCGCCTACGGCGAGCCGCAGGACGTCGATGGTGTGAGCATCACTCCCGTCGCGCTGACCTGGGCTGGTTTCGGCGGCGGCGCTGATCAGGACGACAACGGCGGCGGCGGTGGAGGCGGGGTATCCATTCCGCTCGGCGTATACGTCCGGCGTGAAGAGGGCCTCAGATTCGAGCCCAACATCGTTGCTCTGCTCGCTGTCGCGATCCCGTTCGTGTGCGTCGCCGGGCGTGCGCTCTCGCGCGTGATCCGTGCGCTCAAGAAGTAACGATCCGCTCGCACAAGCTCTGCAGCGCGGTGCGGCATCCGTCATCGACGCGGTCGTGGCAGTGGAGGCATCCAACCCGGTTGTGGTGATCGACGGGCGTGCTGGTGCGGGAAAGACGACCCTGTCACGGATGGTCGCTGCGAATTGGCCTGTGGCCGGACGACCTCAGCTGATCGCACTCGACTCGCTGTATCCAGGCTGGGACGGCCTCGACGCCGGCGCAGAGCGGGCACTGCACGATATTCTGCGACCTCATGCGCGGGGGCTGCTGAGCACCTGGCGGCGGTGGGACTGGGATCTCGAAGTCGAGGCGGAGGCGCATGCCGTCACCCCAGCTCTCGGTGTCATCCTCGAGGGCTGCGGAGCACTGACTCCGGCATCTGCGCGCTTGGCTGACGTGTGCGTGTGGGTCGAATCTCCCATGACATCACGTAAGCGCAGAGCGCTCGAGCGTGACGGAGATGGGTTCCGACCGCATTGGGAGCGGTGGGCGAAGCAAGAAGAGCGACACATCACCAGGGATTCGCCGCAGAAACTGGCGACCGTGACGGTCACTCTTCCGTAGTGGGCGGGGCACCGCCACTAGCGACCTAGGTCTATACCTGCATGGCGGTTGGCCGCCACCCATCGCCGACGAGGAGTTCGAGCCCGCATGACCAGATCCCATCACACCATTCGACGAGCCTGCGCAGCAGGTCTGGTCGCCGCAGTCCCCGGGACAGGGCTGCTCCTCACTCCCGTCGCGGCGTACGCTATGGCAGACGGCACGCCGACCGTACACTCCGTGAACGACGAGGCGACCCTCGTTGCCGCGATCAATCTGGGGAAGTAACGCCTTTGGGCAGCTCGGTGATGGCACGACGCCGAACGTCTCGACACCGCAAGCGGTAGCCTCGCCCGGCGACGTCGAGTTCGTCGCGCTGAGTGCGGGCACATTGCACTCGCTCGCGCTCGACGCGAACGGGAAGGCGTACAGCTGGGGTGATAATCGTTTCGGTGTGCTGGGCGATGGCACGGCTGTCCACCATTACACGCCGCAGCTCGTGCAGGGGCCGCAGCAGGTTGCTCACGTAACCGCTGTGGACTTCGGCGGAGAGCTCGGGTCAGCGCTGACGGACAACGGCGACGGCACCTACTCTGTGGTCTCGCCGGCACACGCGGCCTGCGCTGCCGATGTGAGCGTGGAATGGACTCTTGACGGGTCGCCTCAGACGCCGGTCAGCTACCCGGCGGGCTTCATGTTCACCGAGCTTCCCTCGGTCACTGACCCCGTGGATCTTTCGGGAACAGAAGGCGACACCGTGCAGTTCGAGGCGATCGCCGACGGCTGCCCTGCACCGGCCGCACTGACGTGGGAATTCTCCCGCGACGATGGTGCGACCTGGGAGCCGGTCACTGCGGACCCCACCGCAGACGAGACAGCGACGGGTCTGATGCTCAATGGCATCACACTCGCGCACGATGATCGGCAGTACCGGGCCATCGCAACGAACAGCGTCGGGTCGGTGCACAGCGCCTCCGCGACCCTGACAGTTGCGCGTGCAAGCACAGGTGGCGTGGAGAGCCCTGCCACGGGCGATAGCGCGCCCCCGAAAACTGAGATCGCGAAGACCGGAGGCTCCGACTCTTCGGCTGCGCTCGCTGTGGGGCTTGTCTTGCTCCTCGCGGGTGGGCTCAGCGTGCTCTGGATACGCGCGCGACGCAGGCACATCGCTGAGTAATAGCGTGTGATGCACGTAACGTGGGTGCGCCGGGGAAACTTCTGATTCCCCGGCGCACCTGTCTTCTGGCGTCTCAGCCGAGTTCGTCGGCGAGGGCGATCATGGTATCCAGCCGGAACCCGAGCCAGTGGAAGACGTGGAACCGAGAGTCATCTGTGTCTTCGAGGTCGGAGTCATCGGTGATGTGCAAGCGGCTCGCGATGATCAGCCGCAGAGCGGTCAGAGTGCGCAACCAGGCATCGATCTCGTGACTACTGACGACAACCTCGACCTCGGAGCGCTCGCCTTGCTCATCAGCGGGGTCGAGGAAAGGATCGAGGGCGCCGCGCACCAGCGCAGCATCGGCGGTGCGGCGGGCGAGCAGGTCATCGCGCGTCGCCATCGTGAACTCGACGGATGCCTCGGCATCCTCAGGGTACGGATTCGGGGTCAGGCGTGCGACGGCCGGATCACGCTCACTGTCTGTCGCCGTGATCACCTCGGTGAGCTGATCGACGAGGTCGGCGAGATTCACGATCTCTATCATCGCCAGAGGCATCCGGATTTCTGTCAGTGTCATTGCGGAGCCTTTCGGACCGTCGCCCACAGCCCGTAGTCGTGCATGGCCTGAGCGTGCAGCTCCATGGTCTCGCGGGGGCCGGTGGAGACGATGGCATGCCCTTCGTGATGGACGGCCAGCATGAGGGTGGTGGCGTGCTCGTGCGAGTACCCGAAGTAGGTGCGGAAGACACGGGTGACATAGCTCATGAGATTCACGGGGTCGTTCCACACGACGACCTGCCAGGGGTCGAGCGGTGCCGCGCTCAGATCGACCAACTCGTCGAGATCTGGGGTTGCAATCGGCGTGCTCATGCCCACCCCAACTCGTGCAGCTGCGCGTCGTCGATTCCGTAGAAGTGCGCGATCTCGTGAACGAGTGTCGTGTGCACTTCGTCGCGGAGCTCGTCCTCGTTGTCGCACTGCGCGAGGTGCGGCTCGCGGTAGATCACGATCCGGTCAGGAAGCTCGCCCATCCCGTACTGACCGCGCTCGGTCAGAGCCAGCCCGTCGTAAAGACCGAGCAGGTCCAGGCTGCCGTCCTCGGGACGCTTCTCGACGACGAAGATGACATTGTCGAGGCCATCGACCATCTCGTCGGGCAGCCGGTCGAGCTCGTCGATGACGAGTTCTTCGAAGGCCGCAGCATCCATGTCCATTGCTCACAAGCCTACGGCTCGCGGCAGTCAATTGATGAACAGCAGGAGGGCTGCGACGAGCAGGAAGAGCGCACCGAAGATGATGTTGAGGACGCGGATGCCGCCGCGTGATCGAGTCAGCGTTCGGAACGGTCTCGCGGCGGTCGCGAAGAAGCCCCACATGACGATCACATCGACCGTGACGACCGTTCCGATCAGGATGAGGTACTGGGGGAGTGCTGGTTCGTCGAGGCGGATGAACTGCGGCACGAAGGCGAGGAAGAACACAATCGCCTTCGGGTTCAGCACGTTCACCCAGAAGCCGCGTCGCATCATCGACAAGCGGCCTTCTCGATCGGGAGCAGCACCATCGGATGCCGCGGGTTCAGGCACGCGGGCGAAGATCATGCGGATGCCGAGATACGCGAGGTACGCGGCACCGGTGTACCTGACGATGTCGAACAGGAGCGGTGAGCGGGAGACCAGCAGGCCGACCCCCGCCGCGATGATGATGACGTGCACGATCAGCGCGAGCTGCTGACCGATCACTCCCCATACCGAGCGGCGCCAGCCCTGCGCGATCGCATTGGACATCGTGTTGATGGCGCCTGCGCCGGGGGTGAAGCTGATGACGGCGGATGCTGCGAGGAGGGAGAGCCAGACAGTCAGCGACACCAGGCAATTCTAGGGGTGGGATCGTATCGCCGCGACGAGCGTGAATGAGTGCCTAGCGCCGAAACGAGAACGAGGTGTGAACCCTGACTGGTTACACAGTCGAAGGTTCACACCTCGTATATCTGGGGTGGCTAACGGGGCTTGAACCCGCGACCCCCGCGACCACAACGCGGTGCTCTACCAGCTGAGCTATAGCCACCATGTGTCAGCCGGAGCAGACAACCCGTCTAGTCTATTACACCTCTGAAGCGAACGATGACACCGTGCGCTCGGAGATCGCACGCGCCTCGTCACTCGACGGCCCAGGTGCGTCGACGAAGACCGCCTCACGGTAGTACTGCATTTCTCGAATGGACTCGAGGATGTCTGCCAGAGCGCGGTGACCGCCGTTCTTCTCGGGTGCCTGGAAGAACACTCGCGGGTACCACCGGCGTGAGAGTTCTTTGACGCTGGAGACGTCGACGTTTCGGTAGTGCAGCCACTGGTCGATCTGCGGCATGTACTTTGCGAGGAACATGCGATCGGTGCCGATCGTGTTGCCTGCAAGAGGCGCCTTGCGTTCTTGAGGGACGAAGCGCTTGATGTACGCGAGCGTCTGCGCCTCAGCATCCGCGAGTGAAACGCCCGCGGGAATCTCTTCGATCAGGCCGGAGGTCTTGTGCATCTCGGTGACGAACTCGCCCATGTTCGCGAGTGCCTCGTTGCTGGGGTTGATGACGACCTGGAAACCGGGATCGACCGGTCGCAACTCGAAGTCGGTTATCACGACGGCGATCTCTACGAGCTCATCGATCGAAAGATCGAGTCCCGTCATCTCACAGTCGATCCAGACGAGTCGGTCGTTCTCAGACGCAGATACCATGTCCTCATTCTAATGAGGGGACTGCTGACGGTTTAGTTGACTCGTCTTGTTTGGGGTTT
>NZ_JBQPQZ010000004.1:0-411352 GCF_052266695.1 Microbacterium zouquanmingi | reverse complement strand
GCTCCGCGTCCACTGAGTGGTTCTCGATGTACGGTCGAGAACCCTGAAAAGCACGTTTCATACGTGCTCCTTTAGGTTTGATTGAAACATCAATAGTGTTTCGGCGGCCATAGCGTGAGGGAAACGCCCGGTCACATTCCGAACCCGGAAGCTAAGCCTCACAGCGCCGATGGTACTGCAGGGGGGACCCTGTGGGAGAGTAGGACACCGCCGAACTCCTTTTAGACAGAATAGCCACCTCTTTGAGGTGGCTATTCTGCATTGACGAGATGTAGAGAATAGAGAAGAGAAGGCCACCCTACGGGGTGGCCTTCTCTGTTCTGTCCAGTCAAGGTCAGCCGGTGAACACGGGCAGCAGCAGGTTGATCGCTATGCTCAGCATGACCACGGCGATGCCAGCATCCAGAATCCGCCATGCCCGTGCAGTCTTGAGCCACCTGCCCAGGTAACGCGCCCCGTAGCCGAGAGCGGTGAACCAGGCGAGGCTGGCGACGATGGCACCGCCGGCGAACACCCATCTGCTATCACCGTGCGTTGCGGCGATCGAACCCAGCATGAGCACGGTGTCGAGGTATACGTGCGGATTCAGCCAGGTCAACGCCAGCACGGCGAGGATCACCGGCACGAGTCCCGAGCCCGTGGTCTTCTCTGACGCGGTTTCGATGTGCAGCCCCTCCTCTGTCCCTTTCAGAGCTCTGCGTGCAGCGAGGGCCGCGTATCCGAAGAGGAAGAACGCACCCAACACTCGCGCTGCGTTCACGAGCCAGGGCGCCGCCTGCAGTAGGAAGCCGAGGCCAGCGACTCCGGCCGCGATCAGCACAGCATCCGACAGTGCACAGATCGCAACGACAGCGAGAACATGCTGACGACGGATCCCCTGTCGGAGGACGTAGACGTTCTGTGCGCCGATGGCGACGATGAGGGACAGCCCGAGTCCGAGCCCCGCGAAGAATGAGATCACATCCTGACGCTATTGTTCCACGACCGTAAGTGCCAGCGACCAGATCTTCATCGCCGTTAGTCTTGCTTACATGGCTGGAATCTCTGCTGAGCTCGCTCTCACTGTGGCTGCGATCGTCGACGGGGGCAGTCTCGATATGGCAGCACGCTCTCTTAGTATCACTCCCTCCGCGGTCAGCCAACGGCTCAAGACCCTCGAGAATCAGCTCGGCCAGGTGCTCATCGTGCGCGGGAAGCCTGCTGTCGCCACAGGTGCAGGAGAAGCCGTCGTGCGAATGGCCAGGCAGGTCGCACTGCTCGAGCATGAGACGCTGTCCGCGCTGGGCTTGGAGGCCGGGAGAGGGCGCGTGCGTGTGCCACTTGCCGTCAACGCCGACTCCATGGCTGTCTGGTTCTTGGCGCCGTTGGCCAGACTCGCTGCACGACTGGACATCGACTTCGATCTGCACCGTGATGACCAGAACTTCACCGCGCGTCTGCTGGAGTCCGGTGAAGTGATGGCGGCCGTCACATCCGAGGCGACACCCGTCTCAGGATGCACGGCAACACGGCTGGGAGTCTTTCGATATGAGGCCGCCGCGACACCGGAGTTCATCGAGCGCTGGTTCCCCGATGGTGTGACCGCCGGGGCGTTGAGCGAGGCGCCGTTCGTCGACTTCGATCGGCGCGATACTCTCCAGCATGCATGGTTGGCATCGCAGGGCGTCTCCGAACATGGTGTCCCTCGCCACTTCGTGCCGGCATCCCATGACTTCGCCCAGGCGGTGATTCTCGGGTTGGGGTGGGGCATGTTGCCCGTCTCCCAGGCGGCAGCGGCCGCGGCATCCGGAACGATCGTCAGACTCGGCGGAGACCCCGTGCGAGTGCCGCTCTACTGGCAGCAGTGGAACCTGCGCTCTCAGCTGCTCGACGCCATCGCCGGCGAGGTCGCTGACGAAGCGCGCAGAGTACTTGAGTAACGCGTCAGTCGGCCAGGGCGAGTGCGCGGTACGCGTCGCGCTCTCGGAGAGCGTCGCGCCTGCTGGCCGACGTCACGGATGCCGCGCTCGGCGGGCGCTGCCCGGTGGTGCGGTGGTAGAGCTCATCGATCAGCCCGGTCGCGAGACGCACCAGCTGAGCGATCTCTCGGTCGTCACGATCGATCCATACACAGCGCGGCTCGTCGTCGACAGGGGTGAAGTCGAGGTGTTCTTCCCATACGAACAGGGTGCGCTCGGCGCCGAGTACGTGCTGCTGCCACCACACCTGGCGAAGATAGGTGCGCGGGATCGTGCGCCAGTTCTTGTTCGTGGTCTTAATCTCCGACAGCAGGATCCGACCGTCAGCATCCTGCACGACCCCATCGGGCGTCGCCAGATGCCGGTGCTCTGCCTCGGCACGGAAGAGCGCTGAGGAAGGACGGATGCCGTGCGTTGCGGCGACCCACGCTGCGATCTCGGGCTCTCTTCTGCGTCCGTGATCGGTATACGCGTTACCGGCGAATCGTGCGCCGCCGCCGAGCTTGGCATCGGCGGCCCTGGCGATGGACTTGTCTCCGGAGAGGCCCGCGACGTCGGTGGCAGTGATTCCTCGTGCCCGTGCCCGAAGCCAGGCGACGCGGTCGCGGGAGTCCGCAACGATTCGAGCCTGTAGTTCCGGGGTCACTGTTCGAGGCTACCCCGATCGACGCGCACCGATTGCCGGCCGCGCCGAGTCAGCGGCGAACGGGCCAGCTGTCGGGGCCGTGGGAACCCGCGGCGTACTCCTCGAGGGGCACTTCGCCACGCGACCACGCGTCCAGCACGGGCTGGATGATTCGCCAGCACTGCTCGGCTGCGTCTGCGCGCACCGACAGCAGCGGGTCGCCATCGAGGATGCCGGAGAGGACTTCTGCGTAGGCGAGCAGCTGACCTGCGCCGAGATCAGCAGACAGCGTCGCGCGCTCCAGCACGAACGGGTCCTCTGCACCGTTGAGGTTGAGCTCGAGGGACATCTGGTCCGGCGCGAGGTAGAACCGCAGGATGGCTCCGGTTGCCGAGCCCGTGAGCCCGACCGGTACATGGCGCACTGGCTTGAATCGGACGACGACTTCGCGGACGGGATCGCTCAGTGCCTTGCCCGATCGCAGAGTGAACGGGACCCCGGCCCAGCGGGCATTGTGGATCTCGAAAGTCGCCTCGGCGAGAGTCTCTGTTCCGCGCTTCGAGTCGACGCCCGGTTCATCCACATAGGACGGCTTCTCCACCCCGTCGACGGCGCCAGCGGTATAGCGTGCGCGACGCGAGGATGACATCGGGTCATCGCCCCACACCGTTGTCGCACGCAGCACCGCGGAGGTCGCCTCGCGGAAGTCCGTCTCATCGAGGGTTGCGGGCTGCTCCATGGCCACGACTGCGAGCACCTGCAGCAAATGGCTCTGGACCATATCGACGAAGGCGCCGGCGTGATCGTAGTACCCCGCGCGGCCCTCCAAGCCCAGCTTCTCGTTGTAGATGATGTCGACCGCGTCGATGCTCTCCGCAGACCAGAGTGGTTCGAGCAGGCGATTGGCGAAGCGCGCACCGAGCACGTTCAAGGTCGTCGACTTGCCCAAGAAGTGATCCACTCGGAAGACCTGCTTCTCCGGCACGAGTTCGGCCAGACGCGCATTGAGCACGTGAGCACTTTCTTCATTCGTGCCGAACGGCTTCTCGAGTGCGAGCATCACGCCATCGGGGAGCATCTCGGGCGTGAGCGCCTCGCATGCCGCCGCAGCCACCGCGGGAGGCACCGCGAAGTACAGCGCAACCTGACCGGTCAGCCCTTTCAGCAGTGCCTTCAGGTCAGCAGTCTTGGTGATGTCAGCCTGACAGTACGAGATCTCGACCCGCTCGAGCGAGGCTTCGGAATCTGAGGCCGCGAACGAGTGCTGTGCGACCTTCTTCAGATCAGCATCCGACCAGTCCTCCATGCCCGCACCGATCAGGCGCACCTTGCGGTCCGGCTCAGTGGCGAGGAGCTGTCCGAGCGCCGGAAGCAGCAGACGCGAAGTCAGATCTCCCGTAGCGCCGAAGATGATGAGTGTGGGCGCGGCATCCATGGGCCCACCGTAGCCCCACCCGTGCGCTTGGACCAATGGCATGCAAGAATCGGGCGATGCCTGCACCGATCGAGGATTACGCACTTCTCAGTGATTGCCGCACGTCAGCGCTCGTCTCACGTGACGGCAGTATCGACTGGCTGTGTCTGCCCCGATTCGACTCCGCCTCGATCTTCGGCGCACTTCTCGGAGACCCGACGCATGGCTGTTGGATCCTGCGGCCTCGCGATGCATCCGCGACCGCTCAGCGGCACTACCTGTCGGATACCTTCATCCTCGTCACGCGGTGGGAGAGCGCCGATGGCGTCGCCGAGGTCCACGAGTTCCTGCCGATGTCGGAGGACCGCACGGATGTCGTGCGTCGAGTGGTCGGCATCACCGGCAACGTCGCCTTCACGACTGAGCTGCGCATGCACTTCGACTACGCGCGCGCTCTGCCGTGGGTGCGGCAGATCGGCACCGCCGAAGAGCCAGCGCTGAGCGCGATCGCAGGCCCGGATGCTGTTGTCGTCCGCGGAGTGAAGCTTGCAGCATCCGACCACCGGCACAGGGGTGAGTTCTCCGTGGGTACCGGAGAGCTGCGTGACCTCGTCCTCACCTGGCATGCATCTCACGAGGAAGATCCGGCCCCGTTGGATGTTGAGGATGCGATCGCGCGCACGCGCTCGTGGTGGCAGGGCTGGGCGAGTCCGATCGCGCATGACGGCCCGTACCGCGACGCGGTGGTGCGCTCGCTGCTCGTGCTGCGCGCACTCACGCATCGTGACACAGGTGGCATCGTCGCAGCCCCCACGACCTCTCTCCCCGAGCAGTTCGGCGGTTCGCGCAACTGGGACTACCGGTACGTCTGGCTGCGGGATGCCGCACTCACTCTGGAGTCGCTCATCGCGCACGGCTTCCTCGAAGAGGTGCACCACTGGAGGCGTTGGCTGCTGCGCGCTGTGGCGGGGGAGCCAGCCGAAGTGCAGATCATGTACGGCATCGGCGGTGAGCGCGATCTAGCGGAGCGCGAACTGACGAGTCTTCCCGGGTACAACGGCGCATCACCTGTGCGCGTCGGCAACGGCGCTGTCGAGCAGTATCAGGGCGATGTGCTCGGCGAGGTGATGGTCGCGCTGGAGGCTGCCCGGATCGCAGGGCTCGATGAGACGGAGTTCTCGTGGCCACTGCAGCGTGCGCTGATCGAGCGAGTGGCGGCGGGGATGGGGCGTCAGGACAACGGGATCTGGGAGATCCGCGGGCCGTTGCAGTGGTTCACCCACTCGCGCGTCATGATGTGGGCGGCTTTGGATCGCGGCGTGCGCGCGGTGCGCGAGCACGGGTTCGCCGGCGACGCGGATCGCTGGGAGAAGATGCGCGATCGCTTGCGAGCGGAGATCGACGAGCGCGGAGTGCACCCGGACGGATATTTCCGACAGCACTATGACACCGATGAGGTGGATGCTTCGCTGCTCACCCTTCCGCAGGTCGGATTCTGCGCCGAGGATGACCCGAGGATGCTGCGCACCGTCGAGCAGATCGAGAAGACGCTCATGCGTGATGGACTGATCATGCGATATCGCACGGCATCCGGTGTCGATGGCCTCGACGGTGGGGAGCATCCTTTCCTGGCTTGCAGCTTCTGGCTCGTGGAGCAGTACGCGGCGAGCGGGCGGATAGATGATGCACGCGTCCTGATGGACCGACTCGTCGGGCTCGTGAACGATATCGGGCTCCTGTCGGAGGAGTATGACGTCCAAGGCGCGCGCCAGGCCGGCAACATGCCTCAGGCTTTCTCGCACCTCACTCTCGTGCGCGCTGCCGACGCGCTCGGCGGGCATTCGGGTCGTGCGGCTGGCCGCACCTGAGGCGACCTGATTTGGAAGTCGGGCCCTGATCGCGTAGAGTTTCTCATAACCGAAGACCGCTGGTCATCGTCGTGCGCGTAAGCGCAAGATGAATGAAGCACTGCACTGCAGGGGCCCGCGCAGGGACATGATCGTTTTCCGGAAATCCGGATTCTACGCTCCGTCGCTTGCGCCGGAGCGTTTTTGTTTGCAGGTGGCGGTTCAGGTGGTGTCTCACGCACGTGGGGCATCTCGTACCCATCAAGGAGTGACCATGGCGCAGAAGGATGCATCGGTCGCCGAGCTCACGAAGTCATTCGAGAACTCGAACGCCGTCCTGCTGACCGAGTACCGCGGTCTGACCGTTGCTCAGCTCAAGGAGCTGCGCAACAGCATTCGTCAGAACGCTGAGTACGCCGTGGTGAAGAACACGCTGACCAAGATCGCTGCCAACAAGGTGGGGATCTCCGAGCTGGACGACGACCTCAAGGGTCCGTCGGCTGTCGCTTTCGTGCACGGTGACTTCGTCGCCACCGCAAAGGCTCTTCGTGACTTCGCCAAGGCCAACCCGCTTCTCGTGATCAAGAGCGGCGTGTACGAGGGCAATGTCCTCAACGCGGACGAGGTCAACATGTACGCCTCGCTCGAGAGCCGTGAGGTTCTGCTTGCGAAGGCCGCGGGCATGATGAAGGCGACGATGGCCAAGGCTGCCGCAACCGTCGACGCTCTTCGCGCAAAGCTGGAGACCGCAGAGGCCGCGTAAGCGACCCGCGTTTTCTTCCCACAAACCCCATCTAATAGGAGAAACATCATGGCTAAGCTCACCACTGAGCAGCTGCTCGAGCAGTTCGCTGACCTGACCCTCGTCGAGCTCAACGACTTCGTCAAGGCGTTCGAGGAGAAGTTCGAGGTCACCGCTGCTGCCCCCGCCGCTGCTGCTGGCGCTGCCGGCGCAGGCGCTGCTGAAGAGGTTGAGGAGAAGGACTCCTTCGACGTCATCCTCGAGGCTGCTGGCGACAAGAAGATCCAGGTCATCAAGGCTGTCCGCGAGCTCACCTCGCTCGGCCTCGGCGAGGCCAAGGCCGTCGTCGACGGTGCTCCCAAGGCTGTCCTTGAGGGCGCTAACAAGGAGACCGCAGAGAAGGCCAAGGAGGTCCTCGAGGCCGCTGGCGCTTCGGTTACCCTCAAGTAATCACGTCGTTCTGTCACGAATGCCCTGGGCTCCGGCCCGGGGCATTCGTGCGTTTCAGCGCAGAGGCGCTGAGGAGTTGCGCACGACGAGTGCGGGTGCTGCGATCACGTGCTCGGGGGGTGTCCGAGGGTCGTCGAGGTGATGGAGCAGCATTCGCACCGCTTCTCGTCCCTGCGTGCGGGGCTGCTGCCGGATCGTGGTCAGGGCGAACATCTCCGCATGCTGGTGGTCGTCGATGCCGACGATGCTCAGCTCCGTCGGCACCGCGATGCCGAGCCTTCGGGCGGCGATGATCGCGCCGATGGCGACCTCGTCGCAGACGCCGATGACGGCGGTCGGCCTGGTACGCCGATTGCCGAGCAGATCCACGGCTGACGCGTATCCGCTCGGCATGGTGTCGGATGAGGGAACGGCCAGCGAATGCTCGCGCAGGCCCGCCGCCTCCATCGCGGAGCGGTACCCCTCCAACCGGCGTGCATCGCCGAAGGTGAACGAATCCGCGCGCGCTGCACCGCCGAGGAAGACGATCTCCTTGTGGCCGAGGTCGATGAGGTGCTCGGTTGCGATGCGTGCCGCGGCGGCATCATCGATCGCCAGGGCACTCATCTGCGAGCTGTGTGGACCGACGCTGACGACCGGCCGGCTGAGCCGTAGCAGTCGCTCCATTTCAGGTGAGTCGGGCTGCATGCCGACGCTGATGATCCCGTCGAACCGGCGACGGGGGAGGAGCTCCTCGATCACGCGCCTGCGTGCAGCAGAGTTCTCCGCTACAGAGAACAGCGTCAGGTCGTACCCGACCTCCAGCAGCTCTTCCTGCGCTCCGGCGAGGAGCTCGGAGAAGAACCACCTGCCGACAGAGGGCACGATCACAGCGATGGTCTGCGTGCGTCCGGTCGCAAGGCTCGTGGCGGAGGAATGCGCGACATACGACAGCGCACGCGCTGCGGCCTCGACGCGGTCGCGTGTGGAGGCGGAGACATAGCCCCGACCGCTGAGCGCGCGACTGGCGGTTGCTTTCGAGACGCCGGCACGTGCGGCGACATCCGCGATCGTGCTCATGCATCCTCCCTGATGGCTCCCAGGGGCCGCATCGCTCCTGCGTCCACAGCGTAGCCGCGAGATCAACAAAAAGGAACCGGTTCCATACATTTCGAGTGGTACCGCTCCCATTGGATTCGTCGGGTAGCGCTCAAAGGTTGTCAGCTTGTGATCTGTCACCATTGTGCAGGGCTGACGCAGACAAGTATGTTGGGGCTGGAAGCGGTTCCCGATCTGCTCGCTCTCCGCATCGGATCGCATAGGGAACGTGAACTCGAAGAGGAGAAATCACATGGCACTGTCACAGCGTTATCGGCGGCTCGCACCGCTGGCCATTCTCGGCGCGGCGGGCATTGCGCTCGCAGGGTGCGGAGCACCCGGTGCACCGAGCGGCGGTGGTGAGGAGACCGGTGGCGACGGAGGAACCGTCACCATCTACGGCACGATCGTCGACAGCGAGGCCGAACTCATGCAGGAGTCCTGGGCTGACTGGGCTGACGAGAACAACATCGAGATCAAGTACGAGGGCAGCCAGGATTTCGAGACGCAGCTCGGCACGCGCGCTCAGGGCGGCAACCCGCCGGACATCGCGATCTTCCCGCAGCCGGGTCTGTTCGCTGACTTCGCAACGCGTGACTTCCTCAAGCCTGCTCCGGCTGACGTCGAGAAGAACGCCAACGAGTACTGGACCGAAGACTGGGTGAACTACGGCACCGTCGACGGCACGTTCTACGGCGCACCGCTGATGGCCAACGTCAAGGGCTGGATCTGGTACTCGCCGGCGAAGTTCGCCGAGTGGGGTGTTGAGGTTCCGAAGACGCTCGATGACATGAAGACCCTCACCGACACGATTCAGGCAGCCACCGGAACCCCCGCGTGGTGTGCAGGCTTCGAGTCCGGCACCGCGACCGGCTGGCCGGGCACGGACTGGATCGAAGACTACGTGCTGCGTCAAGCAGGCCCCGAGGTCTACGACCAGTGGGTGACCAACGAGGTCAAGTTCACCGATGCGCCGATCAAGGAAGCGTTCGACTCTGTCGGCGAGATCCTGCTGAACCCGGCCAACGTCAACGCCGGCTTCGGTGACGTCCGCTCGATCAACTCCACGGCGTTCGGCGACGTGGCACCGAAGGTCGCCGACGGCTCGTGCGCACTCACGCACCAGGCATCGTTCCTCTCGGGCTTCTTCCCCGATGGCACGAACATCGCTGAGGACGGCGACGTCTGGGCCTTCATGCTTCCTGGTGAGAGCGCAGATGACAGCGCCGTCACCGGTGCTGGTGAGATCGTCGGCGCGTTCAGCGACTCCGAGGCAACGCAGAAGGTTCTCGCCTACCTGTCCAGCCCCGAGTGGGCCAACAGCCGCGTGAGCCTCGGCGGCGTCACCTCCGCCAACAACGGCCTCGACCCGGCCAACGCGCAGGACCCGATCCTTCAGGAGACCATCAAGATCCTGCAGGACCCGGAGACCACGTTCCGCTTCGACGCCAGTGACCTGATGCCGGGTGCTGTCGGTGCAGGCACGTTCTGGAAGGGCATGGTCGCCTGGGTCAACGGCACCTCCACCGACGAGGTGCTCCAGCAGATCGAAACGGGCTGGCCCGCAAGCTGACCCCTCTTCAGGTGGGCCGTCCGAGAGGGCGGCCCACCTGCTCCGGTGCGCGCGATGATGTGCGGACTGTCAAAGATCTTGCAAAGGGGACTCTGTGACCGCGACTGATTTCTTCCTATGGATCGGGACTCTGCCACCGGTGGTGCAAGCGGTGGCTGTCGTCATCGCCTTCGCCGCGGTGGTCGCTGCGATCCTTTTTCTCGTCGACATCGCCCCGCGCAGCGGCACCTGGTACACGGTCGCTCGCCTGGCGATGTGTCTGCTCATCCCGCTCGCGGTGATGTGGTTCTTCCGCTCCTACTACTGGGCGATCGGCGTCGCGGTCGTCGTGGGCGCGGTCTTCTTCCTGCTCGACTACCGCTCGCGTGCGGGCAAGGGATATCTCATCCAGCTGGTCGCGTTCCTCGCGCCGGCTTTCCTGCTTCTGCTCATCGGACTCATCCTGCCGTCGCTGCAGACGTTCGTCGCATCCTTCATGAACTCGTCCGGCAAGGACTTCGTCGGAATCGCGAACTACACGTGGATCTTCGGACAACCCGATGGTGTGCGCGTCGTGGTGAACACGATCGTCTGGGTGCTCATCGTGCCCACCGTCTCGACGATCGTCGGCCTCGCCTACGCCGTCTTCATCGACCGCACCAGGGGCGAGAAGATCTACAAGGTCCTCGTTTTCATGCCGATGGCGATCTCTTTCGTCGGCGCCGGAATCATCTGGCGCTTCATGTACGAGTACCGCGGACCCGAGTACCCGCAGATCGGCCTACTCAACCAGATCCTCGTCTGGTTCGGGGGTGAGCCGCAGCAGTTCCTGCTGAACCCGCCATGGAACACCCTCTTCCTCATCGTGGTGCTCATCTGGGTCCAGACCGGTTTCGCAATGGTGATCCTGTCCGCATCCATCAAGGGCGTGCCGATGGAGCTACTCGAGGCTGCGGAACTCGACGGCGCGAACGCGTGGCAACGGTTCACGTCCGTCACGATTCCCGCCATCAGGCCCGCCCTCATCGTGGTGCTCACGACGATCTCGATCGCCTCGCTGAAGGTCTTCGACATCGTCCGCACCATGACCGCAGGTAACTACGAGACCAGCGTGCTCGCCAACGAGATGTACACGCAGTTCTCCAAGTTCGAAGCCGGGCGCAGTGCTGCGCTCGCCGTCATCCTGTTCATCCTCGTGCTGCCGATCGTCATCTACAACGCACGCCAGATCCAGAAGCAGCGGGAGATCCGATGAGCGACACACTGAGCAGCCCCGACCTCGAGACCGTCGCCATCACCACCGGTGGCAAGCTGAACAGGTCGGCCGCGCGCACCCGCAAGAAGCTCTCGCGGCCGTGGGCATCCGCAGCATCCATCGTCATCGCGGTGCTCTGGACCGTCCCCACTCTCGGCCTGTTCATCTCGTCGTTCCGGCCTCGTGACCAGATCCTCACGAGCGGATGGTGGGAGTTCTTCCTGAACCCGCAGGTGACGGGGGAGAACTACGTCGACGTGCTGCAGTCCGGCACGACTCAGCTGACGATGATCGAGTCCTTCGTGAACTCCATCGCCATCACCATCCCCGCGACGGTCATCCCGCTGATGATCGCGTCGATGGCGGCGTACGCGTTCGCGTGGATCGACTTCAAGGGTCGCAACTTCCTGTTCATCTTCATCTTCGCGCTGCAGATCGTGCCGATCCAGATGGCCCTGGTGCCGCTGCTGAGCACGTTCTCGCGCGGGCTGAGCATCTTCGGGCTCCAGGTGACGCTGCCCCTCGGCGCATCCGGTGGCTACGCGCAGGTGTGGTTCGCGCACTCGATGTTCGCGTTGCCTCTGGCGATCTACCTGCTGCACAACTTCATGTCGGAGATCCCCGGCGAGATCATCGAGGCGGCACGCGTCGATGGCGCATCGCGCGGGCAGATCTTCTTCCGGATCGTGCTGCCGCTGACGATGCCGGCGATCGCCTCGGTGGCGATCTTCCAGTTCCTCTGGGTCTGGAACGATCTGCTTGTCGCGCTGGTGTTCGCCGATGGCGCTGCCGCTCCGATCACGAAGCTGCTGGCCGAGATCACGGGCACTCGAGGCAACGACTGGCACTTGCTCACCGCAGGCGCATTCGTGTCGATCATCGTGCCGCTCATCGTGTTCTTCGCGCTGCAGCGGTACTTCGTGCGGGGGCTCCTGGCCGGGTCCACAAAGGGATAACCGGTGTGACGGGTGCCGCCGTAATGCGGCATCCGTCACCCGTACCCTTGAGACATGGACTACGCCGAGCACATCGTCGACCTGGTGGGCAACACCCCTCTCGTCAAGCTGCAACACGTGACGGCAGGTGTGGAGTGCACGGTTCTCGTCAAGCTCGAGTACCTGAACCCCGGTGGCTCGGCGAAGGATCGCATTGCGCGGCGCATCATCGATGCGGCCGAGGCCGCGGGCGACCTGAAGCCCGGCGGCACGATCGTCGAGCCGACCAGCGGCAACACCGGGGTCGGTCTGGCGCTGGTCGCCCAGCAGCGCGGCTACAGGTGCGTGTTCGTGCTCCCCGACAAGGTCGGCGAAGACAAGATCGATGTACTGCGGGCGTACGGCGCGGAGATCGTGATGACGCCCACCTCGGTCGCCCCAGACAGCCCTGAGTCGTACTACGCGGTCAGCGACCGCCTCGCCCGAGAGATCCCCGGCGCATTCAAGCCGAACCAGTACGAGAACCAGAACGGTCCCCGCAGCCACTACGAGACCACCGGTCCCGAGATCTGGCGCGACACAGATGGCCGGATCACGCATTTCGTTGCGGGCATCGGCACTGGCGGCACCATCAGCGGAACCGGACGCTACCTGCGCGAGGTCTCCGACGACCGGGTTCGCATCGTCGGGGTCGACCCCGAAGGCAGCGTCTATTCGGGAGGGACTGGGCGACCGTATCTCGTCGAGGGAGTCGGTGAGGACATCTGGCCTGGCGCCTATGACCAGTCCGTCCCGCATGAGATCGTCGCGGTCGATGACGCCCAATCCTTCGCGATCACGAGGCGCCTTGCTCGCGAAGAGGGAATCCTCGTGGGCGGCTCGAGCGGAATGGCCGTGGCCGGCGCGCTGCGCGTCGCGAAGAACCTGCCGGCGGATGCTGTGATGGTCGTGCTGCTCCCTGATGGCGGCCGCGGGTACCTGTCGAAGATCTTCAACGACTCGTGGATGCGCTCGTACGGGTTCAGCGATATCGAAGCGGGGGAGACCGTCGCCGATGTTCTCGCGGTTCGCGCCCGTGCGCACAGCACTTCGGCGCCGATTCCTGACCTCGTTCACGCGCACCCCGGCGACACCGTGCTCGATGCGATCGGCATGATGACCGAGTTCGCGGTCTCGCAGCTGGTCGTACTCACCGCGGAGCCGCCGGTCATGATGGGTGAAGTCCTGGGATCGGTCGACGAGAAGGGACTGCTCGATCGGCTCTTCCATGGCGAGGCGAAGCCCACTGACCCCGTCAGCGCGCACATCGACGGAATGCTGCCCCTCATCGGCATCCACGCCTCTGTCGACGACGCGCGAGCGGCGCTGGTAGCGGCCGACGCGCTGCTGGTCACCGAGGGCGGCAAGCCGCACGCTGTGCTCACTCGTCAGGACCTGCTCGCGTACCTCGCGCGCTGACCCGCGGCAGCTGACGCGGAGCGTCACACTGGACACCTGCTCGCCCACCGGACGTAGGCTGGATGACATGTCCGATCACGCCTTCGCCACTCGCGCCATCCATGCCGGCCAGGAGCCCGATCCACTCACCGGTGCGATCATCCCGCCGATCTATCAGGCCTCGACGCACGTGCAGGACGGCATCGGAGGCTTCCGTTCCGGTTACGAGTACAACCGAGCGGGAAACCCGACACGCAGCTCGCTCGAGACTCAGCTCGCAGCTCTCGAGGGCGGTGCCGGTGCTCTCTCGTTCGCCTCGGGTCTGGCGGCCGAAGATGGGCTGCTCCGCGGCATCCTGAAGCCCGGCGATCACGTGCTGCTCGGCAACGACGCCTACGGCGGCACGTACCGCCTGCTCACTCGAGTGCACGCGGCCTGGGGCGTTGAGACGACCACTGTCGAGCTCGGCGATCCAGACGTGGTGCGTGCGGCGATCCGCCCCGAGACCAAGATCATCTGGCTCGAAACCCCCAGCAATCCGCTGCTGAAGATCGTCGACATCGCGAAGACCGTCGAGCTCGCACATGCGGCCGGCATCCTCGTCGTCGTCGACAACACCTTCGCCTCTCCTGCACTTCAGAACCCGATCGCGCTCGGCGCCGACTTCGTCGTGCACTCGACCACCAAGTACCTCGGCGGCCACTCCGACGTACTCGGGGGAGCGGTGATCTTCGCCGATGATCGGTACTTCGATCAGGTGAAGTTCCAGCAGTTCGCCGTCGGCGCGGTGTCGGCGCCGCTGGATGGTTGGCTGACCACCCGCGGCATCAAGACGCTCGCGGTGCGGATGCGTCAGCACGCCGCCAACGCGCAGGCGATCGCGGAGTGGGCTGCGACGCGGCCGGAGTTCGAGACCGTGTTCTACCCCGGCCTCGAATCGCACACCGGGCACGAGATCGCCGCACGTCAGATGAGTGGATTCGGTGGGATGCTGTCGCTTGCGCTCGCGGCAGGGCCGGATGCTGCGCGCGCCTTTGCGGAGTCGACGGAACTGTTCCAGCTGGCCGAGTCACTCGGTGGCGTGGAATCGCTGATCGGGTACCCGCCGGACATGACGCATGCGTCGGTTCGTGGCACGGAGCTTGCCGTCCCCGAGAACATCGTGCGGCTGTCGGTCGGAATCGAAGAGGCAGATGACCTGCTCGCCGACCTCGAGCAGGGGCTGGAGCGCATCGCTCGTTGAGTGATTCCTCGCGCAGTCTGCGTCCTTCGGACAGAATGGACGGATGACTCATCGCGTGCTGCTCTGGTGGGGCGTCGGCGCCATTCTCGCCGCAATGGCGATCGGCGTCCTCGTAACCGGAGACGGATCGGACGCCCCCGCAATCGACCTCGGGTGGAACGCCGTCATGGGCGATATCCGCAACCCATTCCTGATCGGGTTCGGCAGTGTCATGGATCGGGTCGGCGGCGGGTGGATCGCGACGCTACTGATTCCTCTCGCGATTCTGGCTGCGCTGCTACTGGCCCGGCGCTGGAAAGCGGCCGTGCTCGTGGCGGTCACGCTCCTTGCAAGTGTCGGGGCGGTGCAGCTGCTGAAGTCGCTGTTCGGCAGGACGCGGCCTCAGGACATGCTTGTCACTTCGGATTTCGGTTCATTCCCCAGCGGGCATACCGCGAACGCGGCGACCATCGCGGCCCTCGCCGTGCTGCTGTTTCCCCGATTGTGGGTGCTGATCGTCGCGGCCGCGTGGACGCTCGCGATGGCCTTCTCGCGCACCCTGGTGTCGGCGCACTGGCTGAGCGATACCGTCGGCGGAGTGCTGGTCGGTATCGGCGTCACGCTCGTGCTCGGTGGCTTCCTGCTCGAGTGGACTCGTCCGGGTCGCAAAGAAGGCCGCTTTGAGGCTGGCGAAGCGGCCGAAATCGCGACCTGAAGCACTGAAGGGCCCCGCATCGCGGAGCCCTTCAGCCTGTTGGCGGTGATGGCGGGATTCGAACCCGCGGTTGCTTGCACAACACACGCTTTCCAAGCGTGCTCCTTCGGCCGCTCGGACACATCACCAAGGAACAACCTGAACAGTCTATCCGATCGATCAGGCTCCCCGTGCCAGCTCGCCGAGCCCTACAGTGGAGGCATCCAGGTCGACTCATACAGGAGAGCGCGTGACTGAGCCATCGCACCGACGCAGATGGATGCTGCAGATGCAGCAACCTGTGCCACCGGCAACGGTCTTCGACCGGGTTGCGTTCCTGATCGGCGCGGCATCCGCGGTCTGGCTGGCCTCGATCATCGCGATCCAGGGGCTGCGCACACCCTGGGCTCTCATCTGGTTCATTCCGATCTGGGCGATCACGGCATATCTGGTGCTGCCTCGTCTGCACCGGCTGCTGTCGGATCTCTACGTTCCGGACTACTTCTTCGGCCGCACCCGCACCTCCGACGGACTCCTCGGCGACCCAGTCAATCTCGGCGTGGACGGCTCGGCCGAGCAGCTCGATGCGGTGATGGCGTCTGCCGGTTGGCATCATGCTGATCCCATCACCGCAGCATCCACGTGGCGCATCATCACGTCAACGCTCACGAAGCGCAGCTACCCGACAGCGCCGGTCTCGTCCCTCATGCTGTTCGGGCGACGCCACGATGTCGCCTTTCAGCAGGAGGTCGAGGGCAACCCGAAGCAGCGTCATCATGTGCGGTTCTGGCACTGCCCGCCGGGTTGGCTGCTGCCAGGAGGCGCGCGTGTGGATTGGCTCGGGGCGGCCACTTACGACACCGATGTCCGACTCTCGCTGTTCACGCTGCAAGTGACCCACCGGATCGACGAGAACACCGACATCGAACGCGACCATGTCGTCGAGACGGTCAGCGCGGGTGATCCTGCTGTCCAGGTGCGGATGCTGCGTGACTTCACCACGGGCTACCATGCGCGAAACGGCGGTGGAGACCGGTTCGTGACTGATGGCAACCTGCCGATTCTGGAGGTCACCGCGGTCCTGCCCCCCGCGCTCCCGCCCGAGGCGAGCACCGCAGAGCCTGCGACGCCACCCGCGATCCTGCGCGTGCCGCTCACGGTATCCGCCGCAGTCGCGCTCATCGCTCTGGTCGCGCTCCTGCAGCTGATCGATGTCTTCGCAGACAAGGAGTTCTGGTCGGTCCTCGTTGACGCTGATGACGCCGCGGTCACGGCTGTGCTGCTCATGGTGGTCGGCATATTCACGCTCTTCACGGTCGGGCAGCTGGTGATGAGCCTGTTCGTGCTCCGGCGCGGGAGGCGATCGCGCGCCGTGCTGATCGCGCTGATCACGTTGGAGATCGTCGTCATGGCGATCGACTATCTCAATGGCAGCACAGTGCTGGGGCTCGACTGGACGCTGCTGGCAGCATCCGTGCAGTGCATCAGTCTGTTGTGCCTTTCGAGCGAGTCGGCAGGAGCGTGGGTGCGTCGTCGCACACCTGAGAACCAGCCGCTCGCATCTAAAATCGCAGAGTGAGCACTCCCAAGATCGTTCTGTTCTACGCTTTCACCCCTCTCGCCGACCCCGAGGCGATCCGGGTGTGGCAGCGCGACCTCGGCGATGCGCTGGGGCTGCGCGGCCGAGTGATCATCTCGGAGCACGGCGTGAACGGCACTCTCGGCGGAGACTTACCGGCGCTGAAGAAGTGGGCGCGGTCTTTCCGGTCGTATGCCGCCTTCGCTGACACCGACATCAAGTGGAGCGAGGGCACCGGGCTGGATGCTGAGGGACTGAGCCTCGACTTTCCCCGACTGAGCGTGAAGGTGCGGGCGGAGATCGTGTCGTTCGGTGCACCTGGCGAGCTCGAAGTCGACGACAACGGAGTGGTCGGCGGCGGCATCCGTCTGGCTCCGGAAGACCTGCACGAGCTGGTCTCCTCCCGCGACGACGTCGTCTTCTTCGACGGCCGCAACGCGCTGGAGGCGGAGATCGGCCGGTTCAAGAACGCGATCGTTCCCGACACCGAGACGACCCGCGACTTCGTGGAGCTGCTCGACTCCGGAGTCTATGACGACCTCAAGGGCAAGCCGGTGGTCACCTATTGCACCGGAGGGATCCGCTGCGAGGTGCTCTCGAGCCTCATGGTCTCTCGCGGCTTCGGCGAGGTGTATCAACTCGAGGGCGGCATCGTCCGCTACGGCGAGAAGTACGGCGACGATGGACTGTGGGAGGGATCGCTCTATGTCTTCGACAAGCGTGAATCCATCGACTTCAGCGATCACGCCGCCATCATCGGCGAGTGCGTCGGATGCGGCGTCGCGACAGGACGCACAGCGAACTGCCCTGAGGCCTCCTGTCGCCGACAATTCGTCGTCTGCGAAGACTGCGACGCGGTGGAGTGCGAAGAGCATTCGGTCGCGTCTGCGGGCTGACCGCTCAACGGGACTTCTGCGGCGCCCGTGACTCGCGTGTGGTGAACAACGAGAGCGGCAGCACGACAGCGATGATTCGATCTCTCGCGTCGACACTGCGATGAAGCCCAGCGATCACTTCTCGCAGCGCCGGAGACAGGTCGGCTTCGGCGGTTGCGACCTGGGCGAAGCTTGCGCGCTCGATGGCCTGGACGAGGAGGCCAGCCGCATCCGGATCCACCCCCCGCTCGACGAGGTCTGCGCCGCGCATGCGAGGCGTCACGGCATCCGAAACCGGAAGACGCAGATCGAGGAGTACCGCGCGCACCTCTTGCCAGGCGGCGGCTGCGTCGCCGCGTCGCGCGCGTACGCCCCGCCAGGTTCGCACGCCGAATCGCACCAGGGCTGGCAGCATCAGCAGGACGAGGATGCCGCCGGTGATCAGTGCGACGGGGGCGGGATTCAGCCGCTGGAGCGTCTCTGACCCGTCCGATGATGATCCGCCCTGGTCTTCGTCGAGCTCGGGGCCTCTCGTCGGCGCGGCCGATGGCGCGGTGGATTCACCGGGGGTGATCTCGCCGGTCGACGAGCCGCCGCCGGCCTGGGTGGGTTGGAAGTTGGTCGGCGTTCCCAGCGAAGCAGTCGGTTCGAACGGAACCCAGCCGATGCCCTCGAAGTGCACTTCCGGCCAGGCATGCAGCTGGTCGCTGTCGACGGTGTAGATCGACTCGTCGCCGCGCTTCTCATCGGTGAGCGAACCGGGGAGATATCCGACGACGATCCGCACCTGCAGTTCGAGCGACTGTGCCATCAGCGCGAAGGCCCCCGAGAAATGGATGCAGTACCCAGAGCGCTCTCGAAGGAATTCGGAGACGGCATCCGCGCCGGTTCCGTCGAAATCGCCGTCGACTGGAGCATCGAGTGAATACGTGAACTGTGAGCGGAACCAGTTCTGCATGGCGATCAGGCGATCGTAGTCGCTGGCCGAACCCGCAGTGACATCCCGTGCGGTCTGCGCGACGAACTCCGGTACGTCCAT
This sequence comes from Microbacterium zouquanmingi, assembly GCF_052266695.1. Lineage (NCBI taxonomy): Bacteria > Bacillati > Actinomycetota > Actinomycetes > Micrococcales > Microbacteriaceae > Microbacterium > Microbacterium zouquanmingi. Next base: position 392,651 of record NZ_JBQPQZ010000004.1, on the reverse strand, counting down.
ACCAGGGGCCCTGGTCGCGCTCGCTGCTTGGATCTGCTCTCGCGTGGGTTGGGCGACGACGGAGGTCACGGTGTAGTCCTCCTCCGCCGCATCCCGGTTCTCGGAGGTGACGGTGCGGTTGAAGCGCATCGCCTGCCATCCGGATGAGGCGCCGACGATCTTCGTCGCAGCGTACGGCACGGGCAGCCACGAACCAGAGATTCCCGTGATCCGGATCGACGTGCGGCGCTCCGACGTCGCAATGTCATCGGACCAGTCGGGGGCGCCAAATCCCTCAGCTGCCGTCTGCAGATCTCCGCTGTCGGGTTCCCACGTCGAGCCATCGAACTCGGAGAGGCTCGCGATTCGCAGATAGGGGGCTGTCGGAGCGTTCGTCGCAATCGTCATGACGGTGAAGGGGGTGGGGCGGCGCAGATCATCGCCCAGGCTCAGCGAAGGGTCCAGATGCGCGCTGGTTCCCGCGCCCGCCCAAGTCGTCGACAGAGGGAGGACCGGGGTGATCACCAGGGTGGCGGCGATCGCTGCCGCGCCGGTACCGAGAACGAGCCCCGCCGATGTGCGGTTCGGGGAGGCGTCGCCGTGACGGGTGCCGTGTCGAAGCAGGAGCAGCGTCAGGATGGCGAACAGGACGAACCACGGCAGGTTCGCGCCGCCCATCGTCACGACCATCGGCAGAGCGCCGATGGCCGCGATGATGATCACCGCGGAGAGGGGAACGCGTGTGGCGATGACCTGATCGATCAGGATCGAGACGGCGGCGAACCCGATCACGAGCATCGCGGTGAGGGCAGGCGTGTCCTCCAGCGGTGCGACGCCGAACTGCACCTGCTCGACAGCCTGTGCGGCGAGCCTGCCGACGGTGGAGAAAGTGGTGCCGGTCGGGATGACCCCCAGCAGGGCGCCCTGCGGGAAGAGCATCAGGGTGAGCGTCAGGATCGAGACGACGATCTGCGCGAGTGCAGGAATGATCCTGCGTGCGAAGCGGCGGGTGTACAGCTGGCGAACGGCGAACCCGGTCAGCGCGATGAAGGCGACCACCGTCACGGAGATGATCGACCACGCGCCGGGCACAACGACCGAGGTGTACGGCCATAGCGCCACGATCGCGCTGCCGACGGTCAGAAGCGCTGCGGCGAATGTACCTTCGCGCTCGGCCAGGCGCAGGTCTCTCTCGGCAGCTCTCGCGGCCGGCGTGAGTGGTGGCCGCGATGCTGATCGCGGCTCAACGCGGAACATGTCCGCCTCCCGGCGCGACGTTCTCGGACAGCGCGTCTTCCCACGCCGCAGCGATGTCGTCGCTCAGCGGCCCGGCGGACCACCCGAGCGCACCCGCGGTCTCGATCGCGCCCAGCCCAGGCCCGGTCATCAGCAGCACGGGCGCCGAAGCGCCGCCGTGGCGCAGCGACGCGGCATCCTCTTCGTCGAGCTTTCCCGTGATCATCACCAGAGGACCAGGAGGTGCTCCGTCGAAAAGTGCGGTGAGCGCACCTCTCTCACCCTGCGGGCTGACCATCGCGAGCGCGACCAGAAGAGTGTCGCGCTCATCCTCCTGCCCGCGGAGGGCGCCCAGCACCGTCCCCGCAGAATCGCGCACATCCACGCTGTATCCCTCGTGTGCGAGGTGCAGCGCGATCGACGCGCACGCAGAGACAGCGTTCTCGAAATCCGCATCCGGGTGGGAGCTGCGCCGCTCCCAGCGGCGCGCCGTCCGGTCGAGGATCACCACGGCATCCGGGCTCGACTCTGCCTCCTCCTGCCGCACCATGAGGTCGCCGCGGTGCGCGGTCGCACGCCAATGGATGCGGCGCATCGAGTCGCCGGAGACGTACAGTCGCGGTGACAGGTTGTCGCTGCCCTGGCCGAGGCGCGATGACGCAGTGTGCGCTGTGCCGCCGGCGATTCCCGCGACACTCGTCATGGGAGCCAGAGTGGTGACCTCCGGCACGACGATCACAGTGCGGCTGTCGCCGAACTCCTGTACGCGCTGGGCCAGCCCGAAGGGATCGATCGTGCGAAGCGATAACGGCCCGACCGGCCACACTCCGCGCTGTGAACCCGTGATCGAGTACCGGATGTGCGTACCGTTGTCGGTGGGAAACTCCCCCGCAGCCTGTCCTGCCACCGCATCCGGCAGCAGATCCTCCCAGGTCCCGAACGGAACCCGCAGTGCGCGCAGGTCGAACCGCACGGCGACCTCTGACTGCTCGCCGACGGTGAGGAGATCGGTGGAGATGCGCCGGGTCACCGTCCCGCTTCGCCGTGGCGCGTGCACGATGATCACCGTGGTGATGACGAGAGCGAACAGCAGGACCGCAACGTAGAGCAGGATCGGTGCGGCGAGCAGATTCGCCGCGATCGCGCACCCGAGACCGGAGAGCAACGCGGCCAGGCCGCGGGACGTCAGGGGGCGACGGGAACGCATGGTCTCACGAACGGGCGGTGAGCGGAACCCGCACGCGCTCCATGATCTGCTCGAGTGCAGCCTCGACCGGCTGGGCGCCCGCGCGGTGCACACCCCGAGCCGGAAGCAGGCGATGCGCGAACACCGGAACCAGGAGAGCAGTCAGGTCGTCGGGGATGACGAAATCGCGTTCTTCCAAAGCCGCCCACACCTTCGCGGCGCGCACCAGCTGCAGGGTTGCACGCGGGCTGGCACCCAGGTGCAGGCTCGGATCGCTGCGGGTCGCGTGCGCGAGAGCGACCGCATACTCCTCCACGGCCGGTGAGACATGCACTGACCGTGCGAAAGCGATCATCTGCGAGATGTCGTTCGCGTCGGCGACCGGGGCGATCGAGGCGAGCGGATTCTTGACGTCTCGCTGACGGAGCATGAGCGCCTCGGCCGCAGCATCCGGATACCCCATCGAAATGCGCATCATGAATCGGTCGCGCTGCGCTTCGGGAAGCGCGTACGTGCCCTCCATCTCGAACGGGTTCTGGGTGGCGACCACGAGGAAAGGATCCGGCAGCGTGTGGGTGCGTCCGTCGACGGTGACCTGTCCCTCTTCCATGGCCTCGAGGAGCGCGGACTGCGTTTTAGGGGATGAGCGGTTGATCTCATCGGCGAGGACGATCTGCGCGAACACCGCACCGGGCCTGAATTCGAACTCGCGATCGACCGGGTTGTAGACGCTCACACCGGTGACGTCGCCAGGCAGCAGGTCGGGGGTGAACTGAATGCGGCGGACCGTGGCGTCCACGCTCGCGGCCAGCGCGCGGGCCAGCATGGTCTTGCCGACGCCGGGGACGTCTTCGATGAGCAGGTGTCCCTGGGCCAGAAGGCACACCAACGCGCTGCGTACGGCATCTGCCTTGCCATCGATCACCTCGGTGATGGAAGACATGATCGCTGACGTCCGCGCCGCAAACTGCTCAGACGTATATCGGGTGTCGTCCATGCGCTCCCTCTCGCCCACCATCGGGTGTCTCTAGATCGTAGTCCCGCTGGCGACGCGGCGGGGGCTCGGAACGGCGTCCCGTTCTCGATCGCTCTCGCGGGCAGGTAGACTTGTCGACGGCTCTCCGCGTGACGGCATCCAGGCCAATTCCCCCAGGACGGAAACGTAGCAAGGGTAACCGGGCTCTGCTGGGTGCGCGGAGAGTCTTTTCTTTGCCCAGATGGCGGCGCCAGGAGGTCGGAAACCGGATGCCGCCCAGGTTCACCTGCGAAGATCGTGGAGTGACCAGCCCCGTCGCTTCCGAACGTCCCCGACAGCTCTCGCGCTTCGCATCTCCTGTTGCGCTCGTCGCGCTGATGTGGGCGATCCAGATCGTGGATGCGATCCTCCCCGGCTCATTCACCGGCTTCGGGCTTCGCTCGTGGGATCTCGGTAGTCTTCCGGCATTGATCGTCGGGCCGCTTCTGCATGCGAGCTGGTCGCACCTGATCGGCAACACGCTACCGCTGCTGGTGCTCGGGTGTCTGGTGGCGGTCGAGGGCGCCGGCCGGTTCTGGCTGGTCACCGTGGTCACTGCCGCCATCGGCGGCGCGGGGACCTGGATCATCAATGCGCCGGGGACGCTCACCGTCGGCGCATCCGTTCTCGTTTTCGGATACTTCGCCTACGTGGTCGTCAGAATCTTCTCGCCGCGTCCGGTCGCGCACCGCATCGCCTATGCGTTGATCGCTCTGTTCGTCATCGTGCTCTACGGCGGGTCGATCCTCACCGGCATCATCGGGGCGGGCCCAGGGGTTTCCTGGCAGGCGCACCTGTTCGGCGCGGTCGGCGGTGTGGTCGCGGCGCTGCTGGGCACGCGGCGCCGCAAGGCGCTGGACGCGTGAGAGACCGCTCCCGCGGGCGTCGCCGGAAGAGCTGGCTCCCCGGCATCCTGATCGGCGGGCTCACGCTCGCCGCTCTCCTCGCCGTCCTCGTGCCGATTGCGGCATCCCGGATGCCCCTCGCCCTCTGTGTATCGGAACCCGCATCGTTCCCGGAATCGGGCGTCGCGGGATGGCAGGGCGAACAGCTGCGCAATGCCGCCGTGATCGTGAGCACGGCGACGGCGCAGGGGATCGGGCGCGACGGGCAGATCCTCGGAGTCATGACGGCGATGGGGGAGAGCAGCCTGCGCAACATCGACTACGGGGACTGGGAGACGTCGGGCGTCACGAACCCCGACGGTGAGCGCACCAGCAGCATCGGCCTTTTCCAGCAGCAGGACTGGTGGGGGAGCCCGCAGGAGCGGATGGATCCCGCGACAGCTGCCGGACTCTTCTACGCGCGGCTGGTCAGGGTGGACGGCTGGCAGGAAATGGAGCCGACGCAGGCCATCCACCGGGTGCAGATCAATTCGGACCCTGACCACTACTCGCGGTTCGAGACGGATGCTGCCGAGATCGTCGATGCACTCTCCGGCGTCTGCCCGCTCTGATTACTTCCGCTCTCCGAAGTGATGCATCATTGCGGCGCGCGTCTAAACTGACATCGTGGCACGGAGCATCTACATCACCTCGGCCGAAGGTCATTCCGGCAAGTCCACCATTGCGCTGGGTGTTCTCGACGCGCTGATGCGCGCGACACCGCGGGTGGGAGTCTTCCGCCCGGTTGCGCGATCCTCCGCGGAACGCGACTACGTGCTCGAGCTGCTCCTGGCTCACGACGGCGTGCACCTCGACTACGACGACTGCGTCGGCGTCACCTACGATGAGCTGCGCGATGACCCGGAGCGGGCCCTGGCGAAGATCGTCTCGCGCTTCAAAGCGGTCGAGACCCAGTGCGACTCCGTCGTGATCGTCGGCAGCGACTACACCGATGTCGCAAGCCCCGCCGAGCTCGGATTCAACGCGCGCATCGCCGCGAACCTGGGCGCACCCGTGCTGCTCGTGCTCGGCGGGCGAGACCAGCAGGCTCGCGCCGAGCAGCTGGGCACCTCCACCGCGCGCACTCCTGCGACGGTCGGTCAGATCGCAGCCCTTGCCCTGGCGGAACTGCAGACTGAGCGCGCCGAGCTGTTCGCCGTCATCGTCAACAGGGCGGATCCCGATGCGCTGCCGGCGACGATCGATGCGGTCCGCGCCGTCAAGGACAGTGTGAACCGCGAGCAGGCGAGGCCGGTGTGGGCGATTCCCGAAGACCGGATGCTCGTCGCACCGTCCATCCGCGGAGTCATCGCGGCGGTCGACGGCACGCTGATCAAGGGCGATCCCGATCTGCTCACGCGAGAAGTGCTGAGCGTGGTCGTGGCCGGAATGTCGATGGTCAACGTCCTTCCCCGGCTCACCGAAGACGCCGTGATCGTGGTGCCTGCCGACCGTACCGAGGTGCTGCTCGCGCTGCTTCTCGCCGATGCATCCGGAACTTTCCCGTCGATCGCCGGAATCATCCTCAATGGACCGTTCCCGCTCCCTGAGCCCATCGAGCGGCTGCTGGACGGACTCGCATCGCGAGTGCCGATCATCGCCACAGATCACGGCACGTACGACACCGCCGTGCGGGTGATGGGAGCACGAGGCCGCCTCGCGGCCGACTCCCGCAACCGCTACGAGCGCGCGCTCGGCCTGTTTCAGACCCACGTCGATCTCACTGAGCTGACCACGCAGGTGGGCCTCGCTGAGTCCACGGTGGTCACACCGCTGATGTTCGCGTACGGGCTGATCGAGCGCGCTCGCGCAGATCGCAAGCACATCGTTCTGCCCGAGGGAACGGATGACCGCATTCTGCGTGCCGCTGGCACGCTGATCGCGAGGGATGCCGCGGATCTCACGATCCTCGGAGACGAGGCCGAGATCCACGCCCGCGCGACGGAGCTCGGTGTCGATATCACTGCAGCGTGCATCATCAGCCCGACCGACCCCGAGTACGTGGAACGCTTCGCCGAAGAGTACGCGCGGCTTCGCGCACACAAGGGCGTCACCGTGCAGCAGGCGGCCGACACCGTCACCGACGTGTCGTACTTCGGCACGATGATGGTGCACCTCGGCCTCGCCGATGGCATGGTGTCCGGGGCGGCGCACACCACCGCACACACGATCCGGCCGTCCTTCGAGATCATCAAGACCAAGCCCGGTGTGGATGTCGTCTCCAGCGTGTTCCTGATGGCCCTCGCCGATCGGGTGCTCGTCTACGGCGACTGCGCAGTCGTGCCCGACCCCACGAGTGTCCAGCTCGCCGATATCGCGATCTCGTCCGCAGAGACAGCGCGACAGTTCGGAATCGATCCGCGAGTGGCCATGCTGTCGTATTCGACGGGGGAGTCCGGTTCCGGAGCTGACGTCGACAAGGTCCGCGAGGCGACGACTCTCGTGCGTGAGAGGGTGCCAGAGCTGCTCGTGGAAGGACCGATTCAGTACGATGCCGCAGCGGACGCTGCCGTTGCGGCGGCCAAGCTGCCGGACTCTGCAGTGGCAGGCCGCGCCACGGTGTTCATCTTCCCCGACCTCAATACGGGCAATAACACCTACAAGGCCGTGCAGCGCTCGGCGGGCGCCGTGGCGATCGGTCCCGTGCTGCAGGGCCTCAACAAGCCCATCAACGACCTCTCGCGCGGCGCGCTCGTCGATGACATCGTCAACACCGTCGTCATCACGGCGATCCAGGCCCAGGGAAGTGTCGCATGAGCGTTGTGCTCGTCATCAACAGCGGTTCATCGTCGCTGAAGTACAGCCTCATGGACATGGAGCGCGAGGTTCCCATCGGGGAAGGACTGATCGAGCGGATCGGTCAGGACACGAGTGCGATCTCGCACACCGTGCGCCGGGTGGCTGAGCCGGGGGAGCCGTCGCCGACAGTGCTCGACAGCACCTATCACCGTGAACAGCCGATCCCCGATCATGATGCGGCGATGGCCGTGATGCTCGAGCAGTTCGCCGAGCACGGCCCACAGCTTGCGGAGCATCCGCCGGTCGCTGTCGGTCACCGCGTCGTCCACGGCGGTGCGCGCTTCTTCGCCCCGACCCTGATCGACGACCTCATCGAGATCAACATCGAGGATCTCTCGGTCCTCGCACCGCTGCACAACCCCGGTGCGGTCGCGGGTATCCGCGCCGGACGACGCGCCTTCGCCGATGTGCCGCACGTGGCGATCTTCGACACCGCCTTCCATCAGACGCTCCCGCCCGCGGCCTACACGTACGCGATCGATCGCAAGATCGCCGAGCGGCACCGCATCCGCCGCTACGGCTTCCACGGCACGAGCCACAAGCACGTCTCAGAGCAGGCAGCGATCTTCCTCGATCGGCCCCTCGCCGCTCTCAAGCAGATCGTGTTCCACCTCGGCAACGGTGCATCGGTCACCGCCGTTGACGGCGGCCGCTCTGTGGAGACGTCGATGGGCTTGACCCCGCTGGAGGGGCTCGTGATGGGCACGCGCTCCGGCGACATCGACCCGGCCGTCGTCATGCACCTGAGCCGCGTCGCGCAGATGAGCACAGGCGAGATCGATGAGTTGCTGAACAAGAAGAGCGGACTCCTCGGAATGGCCGGACGCCTCGACATGCGCGACATCCTCGCCGGTGTCGATGCGGGCGAAAAGGCGGCGACGCTCGCGTTCGAGGTCTACATTCACCGACTGCGCGCGTACGCGGGCGCGTACATCGCTCAGCTCGGCGGCGTTGATGTCATCTCCTTCACCGCGGGAGTCGGCGAGAACGCCGCACGAGTGCGGGCGGAGGCCATGGCGACCCTCGGCTTCTTCGGGATCGAGATCGATCCGGCGCGCAATGAAGCCCGCGGCGGCGGCATCCGCCGGATCTCGACTGATGATTCCACCGTCGAGGTCCTCGTCGTCCCGACAGATGAAGAACTCGAGATCGCCAGGCAGGCGTACAGCCTCGCCTGAATCGGTGGGTGTCCGCGGCCAGATTCCGCGACTACGCTGGGAGACCGGCACGGAGAGATGCCGGACCGATTCTCCTTCTCGACCTCTGGAGTGCTGAGTGCCTGAGAGCTTGCCCGACCTGCGCCGCGCCGAAGGTGTGCTGTTCGATCTGGACGGTGTCCTGACCCCCACGGCCGAGGTACACATGCGTGCGTGGCAGGCGGTCTTCGATGCTGTGTTCGCACGGTGGGGCATCACCCCGCCGTATACCGACGACGACTACTACGCGTACGTCGACGGCAAGAAGCGATATGACGGCGTTGCCAGCCTCCTGCACAGTCGAAACGTCGAGATCCCGTGGGGAGAGATCAGCGATCCGCCCGAGGTCGAGACGATCTGCGGTATCGGCAACCGCAAGAACGCAGCGTTCGCAGCATCCCTGCAGGCAGAGGGCATCGCCCCTTACCCCGGGTCGCTCGCGCTGATTCAACAGCTGCAGGAGCACAGTATCCCGCAGGGGGTCGTCTCGAGCTCGAAGAACGCTGAGGAAGTTCTCGGGATCGCTCGCATCCGCGACTTCTTCACCGTCGTTGTCGATGGCCGCGTCGCTGAACGCGATGGCCTCGCATCGAAGCCTTCCGCCGACATGTTCCGTGCCGGGGCTCTCGCTCTCGGCGTGAACCCTGCCGAGAGTGTCGCGATCGAAGACGCGCTCGCCGGTGTCGCCTCTGCGGTCGCCGCAGGCTTCACCACCGTCGTGGGCGTCGATCGCGGGGTGGGGCCTGCAGCTCTCCGCGAGGCCGGCGCCACCGTTATCGTCGATGACCTCGCCCAGCTGCTGTTCGACTCGTCGCCCGACGACACTCTGGAGACCGCATGATCGATCGCGAACGCTTTCCCGTGGACCCCTGGCGCCTCACCGATACGCGCTACTCGCAAGATGGCGTCTCGGAGACGCTTTTCGCCGTCGGAAACGGCTACCTCGGTCTGCGTGGAAACCACATCGAGGGTCGCGGAGCGCACGAGCACGGCACGTTCATCAACGGGCTGCATGAGACCTGGCCGATCAGGCACGCCGAGCAGGCCTATGGCTTCGCCGAGGTGGGGCAGACGATTGTCAACGCTCCCGATGCCAAGATCATGCGCATTTACGTCGATGATGAGCCGATCTCGTTCGATGAGGCGGAGGTGCGTGATTACGAGCGCACGCTAGACATGCGCACCGGCGTCCTCACTCGCAGCTTCACCTGGGAGACGCCCTCGGGCAAGCGGATCCGCGTCTGCGATGAGCGCATGGTGAGCTTCGAAGAGCGTCACCTGGCCATCGTTCGGCTGGAGATCACGGTCGAGAACGCGGATGCTCCGGTCACGGTGAGCTGCCAGCTCCTGAACCGTCAGGACGGCGGAGATGTCTACGGCGGGGCGCCGACGGCGACGCAGAAGGCCGGCTTCGATCCGCGCAGGACCGAGAAGATCACCGAGCGCGTGCTGCTGCCCGCAGAATTCTGGCAGGACGGTCTGCGCTCGGCGCTCTCGTACCAGGTCGCCGATTCCGGGATGACGCTCGCGGTCGTCGCAGATCACATGATCACGACAGACAACGAGTTCAGCGCTCGTGCGCTCGTCGAATCGGACATCGCCAAGAACGTCTTCCGAGTGCAGGCGAAGGCCGGCATCCCGATCGCGATCACGAAGCTCGTCAGCTATCACACCTCACGCGGCGTTCCGGCACACGAGTTGGTCGATCGGTGCCGCCGGTCTCTTGACCGTGCCGCTGTCGAGGGCGTTCCCGCCCAGTTCGAGCGTCAGCGAGAGTGGCTTGACGCGTTCTGGGAGCGCTCTGACGTCGTGATCGGAGAGCGCGACGATCTGCAGCAGGCGATCCGCTGGTGTCTGTTCCAGCTCGCTCAGGCCGCGGCCCGCGCAGACGGCACAGGGGTGCCTGCCAAGGGCGTCACCGGCTCCGGGTACAGCGGGCACTATTTCTGGGACACCGAGATCTATGTGCTGCCGTTCCTGACGTACACGAGCCCGCAGTGGGCGCGAAACGCCCTGCGCGCCCGGGTGCTCATGCTTCCCGCTGCCCGGCGTCGTGCCGCCCAGCTCAACGAAGCCGGAGCGCTTTTCCCGTGGCGCACCATCAACGGCGAAGAGGCATCGGCCTATTACGCCGCAGGCACCGCGCAGTACCACATCAACGCCGACGTCAGCTTTGCGCTCGGCAAGTACGTGCGAGCGACCGGTGACGAGCACTTCATGCGCAGCGAGGGCGCCGACATCCTCGTGGAGACGGCTCGGCTCTGGGCGACGCTCGGCTTTTGGCGCGGGTCGAACGGGGATGCGAGCTTCCATATCCACGGCGTGACGGGGCCCGACGAGTACACCACGGTCGTCAATGACAACCTGTTCACCAACGTGATGGCCCGCTACAACCTGCGCTATGCATCGCGCGTCGTGCGCGAGATCCAGAAGGATGATCCGCAGGCGTACGACAGGATCGTCGAGCGCACAGGGCTGGATGCAGGAGAGCCGGATGCGTGGGACCGGGCGGCCGAGGCGATTCACATCCCGTTCAGCGAGAGCCTGGGCATCCACCCGCAGGATGCGATGTTCCTCGAGCGGGAGCTGTGGGATCTCGAGAACACCCCGGATGATCAGCGGCCGTTGCTGCTGCACTTCCACCCGCTGGTGATCTACCGGTTCCAGGTGCTCAAGCAAGCAGACGTGGTGCTGGCGCTCTTCCTGCAGGGAAACCATTTCACCGCGGCTGAGAAGAAGGCCGACTTCGACTATTACGACCCGCTGACGACGGGAGACTCCACGCTCTCCGCTGTTGTGCAGTCGATCCTGGCCGCAGAGGTCGGCTATCAGGACCTCGCCAGGGAGTACTTCGAGCAGTCGCTGTTCGTCGACCTCGGCGATCTGCACCACAACGCCGCCGACGGAGTGCACGTGGCTTCGGCAGGCGGGGTCTGGAGCGCGCTCGTGTCCGGATTCGGCGGCATGCGTGATCACGCAGGAGAACTCAGCTTCGACCCGCGTCTTCCGGTGAGCTGGCCATCGCTGTCGTTCCCCTTGCAGTGGCAGGGTTCTGCACTGCAGGTGACGATCACTCCGGGCGAGTTGCGGGTCCAGGTGCGCACGGGGGCGCCGGTGCCGTTCTCGGTGCGCGGCGTCGGATATGTGGCGACGAGGGATGCCGAGGTCACTGTGCCGCTGGCAGATCAGGGTCCCGTGGCTCCTGGACGCCCGACGCTGGGGCAGATCGAGGAGTCGCGGCGTGATGACGGAACCCGGATCTCGGCATCGCTTCCCGTGGTGACCACCACGATGCCGATCATCGGATTCGTCGAGGACTGATCCCCACGGCTGCTCTGCGTCCACAGCGACCTGCGCCGGGAAGGCCATTGTCGGCGGTACGCCGTAGGCTGTTCAGGTGACCACAGCCCTGTATCGCCGCTACCGCCCCGAAACCTTCGGAGAGATGATCGGGCAGTCGCAGGTGACCGAACCTCTGATGACTGCGCTGCGCGGTGACCGGGTCGGGCACGCGTACCTTTTCTCAGGCCCGCGTGGGTGTGGAAAGACCACGTCAGCTCGCATTCTCGCCCGCTGCCTGAACTGTGCAGAAGGCCCGACCGATACGCCGTGCGGCACCTGCCCGAGCTGCGTGGAGCTCTCGCGTTCTGGCGGAGGCTCCCTCGATGTCGTCGAGATCGACGCCGCCAGCCACAACGGCGTCGACGATGCCCGCGATCTTCGCGAGCGCGCGACCTTCGCCCCGAGCCGTGATCGCTTCAAGATCTTCATTCTCGACGAGGCGCACATGGTGACGCCACAGGGGTTCAACGCCCTGCTGAAGCTCGTCGAAGAACCTCCGGCGCACGTCAAGTTCATCTTCGCGACCACTGAACCCGACAAGGTTCTCGGCACGATCCGCTCGCGCACTCATCACTACCCGTTCCGGCTGGTTCCGCCGGCTGCGATGCTCGAATACGTCGAGAAACTCTGTGACGAAGAGGGCGTCAAAGTCGCCCAGCGCGTCCTGCCGCTGGTCGTTCGCGCAGGTGGGGGGTCACCGCGTGACACCCTGTCGCTGCTCGACCAGCTCATCGCAGGCTCTGATGGGGATCACGTCGCGTATGAGCGAGCAGTATCGCTGCTCGGCTACACGCACGGTGCGCTGCTCGACGAGATCGTCGACGCGCTCGCCGCAGGAGATGCCGCAGCCGCGTTCCCGGCGATCGACCGCGTCGTGCAGACCGGTCAAGACCCTCGTCGATTCGTCGACGACCTGCTCGAGCGTCTTCGCGACCTCATCGTCATCGCCGCGGTGGGCGATGGGGCTTCGGCCGTGCTGCGGGGTCTTGCCGAAGACGAACTCGCCCGCATGCGCGCTCAGGCAGTGGCGTTCGGCACCGCACGACTCTCCCGCACGGCTGATGTCGTCAGCGCCGCGCTGGATGACATGACCGGGGCCACGTCTCCGCGTCTGCACCTCGAACTCATGATCGCCCGCGTGCTGAGCGCCGCAGGGGAGGGCGCAGCCCCCGTGCACGCCGCGCCCGCATCCACGGCGGCATCCGCGCCCGCATCCGCGGCGGCGGCCGCCCCGGCCCCGGCTGCCGTCGCTGACACGGCACCGGTTGCAGAGCCAACACCCCCGGCAGAGCCGGTTCCGACTGCGGAATCAGCCCCGGTGCCAGAGCCTGCGGCAGTGGAGGTTCCCGCTCCGGCTCCTGTCGCCCAGACTCCGGCCTCCACCGGCCCCGTCGACATCGACCGCATCCGCGCGGCGTGGTCTGCCGTTCTCACCCACCTCGAGGGTGTCAGCCGCACATCGTGGCTGTTGGTGACGGCCGTACAGCCGCTCGACTTCGACGCGAGCACCGATGTGCTCACCGTCGGCTTCACCAGCGAGCAGGACCTCAAGAAGTTCAAGGGCGCCGTTCCAGGCAACGGCCCTTCTGATCACCTGCGGGCGGCCATCGAGCGCGAGCTCGGCGTGAAGGTCAAGTACCGGCCGGCGCAGCTGCCGCCGGCGGCCTTATCCGAGGCAGCGGCTCCCGCCCCGGTCCGCACGGCGCCCCCGCAGCCGCAGAAGACAGCGCAGTCTGCGCCGGCTGGCCCCGTCACAGACTGGGCGGTCGCGTCGATTCCGACCATGCCGGAGGCTGCCACTCCGGCCCCGCCGCAGCCGCAGTTCCCCGTCGATGAAGAGCCCGCAGAGGTCGAAGCATCCGCCCCTGTCGCTCCTCGGGATGGGCTCGTCGACACCGAGGATGCGCCGCTTCCCAGCGATGATGACGCACCGCCAGAGGATGAGCCTCCCTACCAGGCGCCGCCTTCCGCTGCTCCCGCCCCTTCCGCTGCTCCCGCAGCGCGACCCGCTGCGGCTCCGCAGGCATCTGCGCGGTCGTACTCGGCGCCTGCCGTGACAGGGCGCTCGCCCGGCGGTGTCCAGCGCTACGGAGAAGCTGTCGTCCGCCAGGTACTCGGCGCGACATTCGTCCGTGAAGAGCCCTACGAGCCCCCGACGAGGTTCGCCTGATGTTTGACGGCATCGTCCAAGAGCTCATCGACGAATTCGGGCGCCTGCCCGGCATCGGCCCGAAATCAGCGCAGCGAATCACGTTCCACATCCTGCAGACGCCGTCCTTCGACGTCGCACGCCTTGCGGAGCTGCTCACCGACGTCCGCGCACGGGTGCGGTTCTGTGAGATCTGCGGCAACGTCTCCGAGCAGGATCGCTGCGGCATCTGTCGCGACCCCCGTCGCAACCCTGCGCTGATCTGTGTCGTAGAAGACGCGAAAGACGTTTCGGCGATCGAGCGCACCAGGGAGTTCCGCGGCCTTTACCACGTGCTCGGCGGAGCGATCAGCCCGATCGCCGGTGTCGGCCCCGATGATCTGCGCATCGCGCAGCTGATGTCACGGCTCGCCGATGGCACAGTGCAAGAGGTCATCATCGCGACCAACCCCAACCTCGAGGGCGAAGCAACCGCAAGCTACCTCAGCCGACTGCTGCTCACGATGCAGATCACGGTGTCGCGCCTGGCATCAGGTCTTCCCGTCGGCGGCGACCTGGAGTACGCCGACGAAGTCACCCTCGGTCGCGCATTCGAGGGGCGGCGCACACTGTGACGTTCCCTCGCGTTCGTCGCAGTGTCGTGACGGCATGAGCGCCCAGGGAGGCTTCAGCAAGAAAGGCTGGATTCTCTTCGCCGTCATGGCGATCGTCTGGGGAATCACCTACCTGTTCATCAAAGAAGCCGTCCAATCGATCACACCGCCGGCTGTCGTTGCCGGCCGTACTCTGCTCGGCGCACTCGTGCTGCTGCCGTTCGCGATCCGCAGCGGCGCGCTGAAGGCCGCGTGGAAGCACTGGCCGTGGGTACTCACGTTCGGGCTGGTCGAGATGGCGGGACCCTTTCTGCTGCTCAGCCACGCCGAGACGCAGCTGCCCTCGGGCCTGACCGGACTCCTGGTGGCGACTGTGCCGCTGTTCGCCGTGATCATCGCCCTCACGCGCGGAGACCGCACGGCGCTCGCACCGGTGCGCCTCGGCGGGCTGCTACTCGGATTCGTGGGTGTCGCCATAGTCGTCGTGGGCCCAGGCCTCTTTCCCAGTGGGCCCGCCAGCGCCTTCGCGATCGGCGAGATCATGCTCACCGCGCTGCTCTACGCGATCGCGCCGTTCATCATCGCCCACAAACTCGCAGACGTTCCCTCGATCGGAACGATCACGCTGGCCCTGCTCGCGATCGGAATCGGCTACCTCCCCGCTGCGATGCTCACCCAGCATGAACTGCCCACGCTTCGCTCTGGTGTATCGCTTCTCCTGCTCGGCGTGATCTGCACGGCGGTCGCGTTCGTCGCCTTCTTCGCGCTGATCCGTGAAGTAGGTCCGGTGCGAGCGCCGCTGTTCACCTACGTGAATCCTGTGGTCGCGATCGTGCTCGGCACGATCTTCCTCTCCGAGCCGATCACGCCCGGATTGCTGATCGGCTTCCCCCTGATCATCCTCGGATGCTGGTTCGCCGCAACCGGCGGCCGGCTGCGCACGCGCAGAGAATCGATGCCTCCGGTTCAGACCCCCTGAGCCCGATCAGATGCCCTGAGCTCCGGTCAGCTGTCTTTGCGGATGCGGGAGGACAGCGCGAGCAGCAGCAGGACGAACCCTGCGTCGGCGCTGGTACGGCGAGTGAAGCGCGCAGGCTCGGCCTGCTCTGAGGAGCCGCGGCGGTCACATGCGGGCGCGGGCATGCGTGTCGAAAGTACAATGGCGCTTGGGCGGAAATGCCCGAAATCCCCGGGAGTGACTTTGGCCCTCATTGTGCAGAAATACGGCGGCTCATCCGTCGCCGACGCTGAGAGTATCAAACGCGTCGCCAAGCGCATTGTCGACACCAGACGTGCAGGGCACGACGTCGTCGTCGCAGTGAGCGCGATGGGGGATACGACCGACGAGCTGCTCGAGCTCGCGAACGAGGTCGCTCCCATCCCCGCTCCGCGTGAGATGGACATGCTGCTATCGAGCGGGGAGCGCATTTCGATGGCGCTGCTGGCCATGGCGATCCACTCGATGGGGTTCGATGCGCGTTCGTTCACCGGCAGCCAGGCCGGAATGATCACCGACGACCACCACGGGTCGGCACGGATCGTCGATGTCACGCCGGTCCGGCTGCGCGAAGCGCTCGACGAGGGCGCGATCGTCATCGTCGCCGGTTTCCAGGGCTTCAACCGCGACACCCGCGACATCACGACGCTCGGACGCGGCGGCTCCGACACGACGGCTGTCGCTCTCGCAGCGGCGCTGAACGCCGATGTCTGCGAGATCTACAGCGACGTCGACGGCATCTACACGGCCGACCCGCGCGTGATCCCGCGCGCGCAGAAGCTCGATCACGTCTCGAGTGAAGAGATGCTCGAGCTCGCGGCCAACGGTGCCAAGGTTCTGTACATCCGTGCCGTCGAGTTCGCACGCCGCCACGGCGTGCTCATCCACGCACGCTCGACGTTCTCGTCGAGTGAAGGCACCTACGTTCTGGGCGAGGGCATGAAGAACCCGCGCGAAGCTGAGGGAGAAATCATGGAAGAACCGATCGTCGCAGGAGTGGCCACCGACAAGGGCCAGGCCAAGATCACCGTTGTCGGCGTCCCCGATGTGCCGGGCAAGGCCGCCGAGATCTTCAAGATCGTGGCGAAGTCCGGTGCGAACGTCGACATGATCGTGCAGAATGTCTCGGCTGCAGCGACCGGCCGCGCCGACATCTCGTTCACGCTTCCCAAGGCGGATGCTTCCGCAGCGCTCAAGGCGCTCGCCGCGGAACAGGCCGAGGTGGGCTTCGGCAGCCTCATCCACGACGACCAGATCGGAAAGCTCTCGGTGGTCGGGGCGGGCATGCGCGTGCACTCCGGAGTCTCAGCGACGCTGTTCGAAGCGCTGTCGACCGCCGGCATCAACATCGAGATGATCTCGACGTCTGAGATCCGCATCTCGGTCGTGCTGCGCGACACCGACCTTGCCGACGCTGCGCGCATCGTGCACACCGCGTACGAACTGGACTCCGAGGACGAGGCCGTCGTCCACGCGGGCACCGGTCGCTGAGGTTTCGACCCTGGAGCACGGGTAGCGGTAGACTCGCCGGAACCCTGACATCGACGCCAGGCGCGGCATCCGCACCCCGATGTCGCGCCTTGTGTCTTGCTTGCATCACTGCACGACGCCAAGGACACTCTTATGACTCGCATCTCCGATAGCGGACACTCCGTCGCCATTGTCGGCGCCACCGGCCAGGTAGGCACCGTCATGCGCGAGATTCTTGTTGAGCGCTCGTTCCCGATCCGCGAGCTGCGGCTGTTCTCGTCGGCGCGCTCTGCGGGCACCTCGATCGATTTCGGCGGCACCTCGGTCATCGTCGAAGATGTCGAGACAGCTGACCCAGCGGGTATCGAGATCGCGCTGTTCTCGGCGGGTGCGACCGCGAGCCGCGCGTATGCAGACCGTTTCGCGGCGGCCGGAGCCGTCGTGATCGACAACTCCAGCGCATGGCGCGGCGACCCCGAGATTCCGCTCGTGGTCAGCGAGGTCAATCCGCACGCGATCGATGAGCGCCCTCGCGGCATCATCGCGAACCCGAACTGCACCACCATGGCGATCATGCCGGTCCTCGGACCCCTCGCTGTCGCCGCGGGGCTTGAGCGACTCATCGTCTCGACCTACCAGGCGGTCTCAGGGTCCGGACTGGCAGGCGCCCAGGAACTTCTCGGTCAGGTCGAGGGAGTCCTCGCTCAGGGCGACACTCTGCGCCTGGTTCACGATGGCTCGTCGGTCGATTTCCCCGAGCCCGACAAGTACGTCGCCCCGATCGCCTTCGACGTCATCCCGTTGGCGGGAGCTGTCGTCGATGACGGTCTCAACGAGACCGACGAAGAGAAGAAGCTCCGAAACGAGAGCCGCAAGATCCTCGAGCTGCCCGACCTCCGTGTCGCAGGCACCTGCGTGCGCGTGCCGGTCTTCACCGGCCACTCGCTGTCGATCCACGCGGAGTTCCGCGACGACATCACACCCGAGAAGGCTCGTGAGATCCTGGCATCCGCGCCCGGCGTCGTCCTCGAAGAAGTGCCGACCCCGCTGTATGCGGCAGGCAAGGACCCGAGCTTCGTCGGCCGCATCCGCGCCGATCAGTCCGCGCCCGAGAACAAGGGCCTCGTGCTGTTCGTCAGCAACGACAACCTTCGCAAGGGTGCAGCGCTCAACGCTGTGCAGATCGCCGAGATCGTCGCAGAGCGCCTCGCATCCTGATACCTCGAAAACCGGCGCGGACGCGGCGTCCAGCGCCGGTTCGGGGGATCGCGATAGGCGAACTAGGATGGTCGGGTGACTGAATCCGTCGACGTCGTCCTCATCGGTGGTGGCATCATGAGTGCCACGCTCGGCACTCTGCTGCACGAATTGCAGCCGGATTGGAAGATCGTCGCCTTCGAGCGGCTTTCCGATGTCGGCCAGGAGAGCTCGAACCCGTGGAACAACGCGGGCACCGGTCATGCGGCGCTCTGCGAGCTGAACTACATGCCGAAGAACGAGAATGGGCCGCTCGACCCCGCCAAGGCGATCTCGATCAACGAGCAGTTCCAGCAGAGTCGTCAGTTCTGGACGTCCCTGGTCGAGAAGGGCGTGCTCGATACGCCCTCCACGTTCATCAACGCCACCCCGCACATGACCTTCGTGCGCGGTGAGAAGGACGTCGCCTACCTCAAGGACCGTTACGAGGTTCTGAAGAAGGAACCTCTTTTCGAGGGTATCGAGTACAGCGACGATTCGCGTGTCATCAACCAGTGGGCGCCGTTGCTCATGCAGAAGCGACGCAAGGGCGAGCCCTTCGCCGCCACGCGGGTGCCCGCGGGCACCGATGTCGATTTCGGCGCGCTCACGCACCAGCTCTTCGGTCATCTGTCGGATGCTGGGGTCGAGCTGCGCACCAACCACGAGGTCCGCTCGCTCAAGAAGCAGAAGGACGGCAGCTGGCAGATCAAGTACCGCAACAGCCTCGGACGCACTCCAGGCAGCATCAACGCGAAGTTCGTCTTCGTCGGTGCGGGCGGTTGGGCTCTGAAACTGCTGCAGAACTCTGGAATCCCCGAAATCGAGGGCTACGGCGTCTTCCCGATCGGCGGTCAGTTCCTGAAGACCTCGAACCCCGCCGTAGTTGCTCAGCACAAGGCGAAGGTCTACTCGCAGGCATCCGTCGGCGCCCCGCCGATGTCTGTGCCGCACCTCGATACCCGCGTCGTCGACGGTGAGTCCTCTCTGCTGTTCGGACCCTTCGCGACGTTCAGTCCGAAGTTCCTCAAGAACGGCTCGATGCTCGACATCGTCTCCCAGGTGCGCACGCACAACCTGTGGCCCATGCTGCGCGTCGCCTTTGCGAACCCCGACCTGATCACGTACCTCCTCGGCGAGCTGACGAAGACTCACCGCAAGAAGGTCGACAGCCTGCGCATCTTCATGCCGACGGCGAAGGACGAGGACTGGACGATCATCCAGGCAGGCCAGCGTGCACAGGTCATGAAGAAGGATGCCAAGAAGGGCGGCGTGCTGCAGTTCGGCACTGAAGTCGTCTCTGCTGCTGATGGCTCGATCGCAGGCCTCCTCGGCGCATCCCCCGGCGCATCGACGGCAGTGCCGATCATGCTCGGACTGCTCAAGAAGTGCTTCCCCGAGCAGTATTCGGGCTGGGAGCCCACGCTGCGCGACCTCATCCCCACGTACGGTCAGACGCTCAACGACAACCCAGCGGTGGCTGATGAGTCGATGTCGCAGACGGCTGCCGCCCTCGATATCTCGAGGTGATCGAGGGCAGTGGCGAAGCTCTACTTCCGCTACGGGGCGATGAACTCCGGCAAGTCCACAGCACTGCTGCAGGTCGCCTACAACTACGAGGAGCGGGGCCAGCGCGTTCTGCTCGCCAAGCCTGAGATCGACACCAAGGGTGCCTCGCAGATCGAGAGCCGCTTGGGCATGACCCGGGAAGTCGACTTTCTGATCCCCTCGGGCGGTGATGCCCGCGCGCTCTTCGATGGCGAACGACAGCGGGTGCAGCAGAGCGCTGCCGAAGACGCGAGCGCCGCGGACCCCGTCGATGTCGCGTGCCTGCTCATCGACGAAGCGCAGTTCCTCACTGCCGGTCAGGTCGATGATCTGTTCCGCATCGCGGTGGACGACGGCATCCCAGTGATAGCGTTCGGCATCCGCAATGATTTCCGCACCCACGCTTTTCCCGGCTCGGCGCGGCTCCTGGCGATCTCGCACTCGCTGGAAGAGATGAAGACCATCTGCCGCTGCGGACGCAAGGCGGTGTTCAACGGCCGTGTCGTCGGCGGGCGCTTCGTCTTCGACGGCGACCAGGTCGCGATCGATGAGGCAGCGGCTGGGGGAGCCCCGGCCGACGTGGTCACCTACGAGTCTCTCTGCGGGCACTGCTACCTCGAGGAGTCCGGCGGACGCCTGGGCTGAGCCAGCGCACCTTCAGGTCGCAATTTATGCCGGTATGGGCGTCCGTAAGCGGCGTCTTTCGCGACTCGAACGCCGAAGCGCACCCTTCTTGCGTGGTCAGACCACACGTTGTACGCTGTGGTCTGACCACAGGAGCATCGCATGTCCGCAAACGCAGAGCAACGAGCATGGCAGCTCGTTCTTGAGCACATCGAACAGTGCTTCCTCGACGCCAGGCTCGGGCCCGGCGACCGGCTCCCCTCAGAACGCGAGCTCGCGGCCCAGCTGGGGGTGGGGCGCTCGAGCGTCCGCGAGGCGTTCCGGGTTCTGGAGATCATCGGGCTGATTCGCACGTCGAGCGGCTCCGGGCCCTCATCTGGGGCGATCGTGATCGCTACGCCCTCAGACGGCCTCTCCGTGCTCATGCGACTGCAGGTGGCCGCACGGGCCTTCCCGCTGGCAGATGTCGTGCAGACACGTCTCGTGCTCGAGGATGCCGTTGCGGCGTCTCTCGCATCGAACGACATCAGGGACCTGTCTGAGCCGCGTCGCCTCCTCGACGCAATGGATGCCGATGACCTGAGCGCCGAGGACTTCCTTGCTCTTGACGCGCAGTTCCATCTGTCTCTCGCGGAGTCGAGCGGGAACGTCGTGATCACGGCGATGATGGCGGGGTTGCGTACGGCGATCGAGTCGTATGTGCTCGACGCCTCTACCCGGATCGATGGCTGGGATGCCATGACGGCGCGCCTGCGCGCCGAACATCGCGACATCGTCGCGGCTTTCGAGGCAGCAGATGCGGATGCTGCGCGCCGTCGCGTCCGCGACCACATCACGACTTACTACCGGGCGAGCGGTATGACCGCGAGCACGGGCAAGAACGACTGAAAGGCACTCATGGTCCAGCGACAGCTCCCGAATCCTGCAGAGCTCCTCGAACTGATGAAGTTCAAAAAGCCCGAGCTCAATGGGCGAAGGCGACGCCTGCAGGGTGCGCTCACCATCAACGACCTGCGCACGATCGCCAAGCGCCGCACGCCGAAGGCAGCCTTCGACTACACCGACGGCTCTGCGGAGGGAGAGATCTCGCTCACTCGCGCTCGGCAGGCGTTCGAGGATGTGGAGTTTCACCCCGGTATCCTCAGGCCCGCACCCGACGTCGACACGAGCGTCGAGATCCTCGGCGGGCCCAGCGCGCTTCCGTTCGGCATCGCGCCCACCGGATTCACGCGACTGATGCAGACCGAGGGGGAGATCGCGGGTGCGGGAGCAGCAGCGGCCGCTGGCATCCCGTTCACCCTGTCGACGCTGGGCACCACCTCGATCGAAGGTGTGAAAGCGGCGACCCTTCGAGAGCCTCAGGGATCGGTTCCGCCGAGAAACTGGTTCCAGCTGTATGTCATGCGCGATCGCGAGATCTCCTACGAACTGACTCGCCGTGCAGCCGCCGCTGGCTTCGACACCCTGCACTTCACCGTCGACACCCCGGTCGCCGGCGCCCGGCTGCGCGACAAGCGCAACGGCTTCAGCATTCCGCCGCAGCTCACTCTCAACACGATCATCAATGCGATTCCGCGTCCGTGGTGGTGGTTCGACTTCCTCACAACGCCCACGCTTGAGTTCGCATCTCTCAGCACCACTGGCGGAACAGTCGGTGAGCTGCTCGATGCCGCAATGGACCCCACGATTAGTTACGAAGACCTCGCCATCATCCGGGATCTATGGCCAGGGAAGATCGTCATCAAGGGCGTGCAGAACGTCGAGGATGCCGTGCGCCTGCGCGATGAGGGCGTCGACGGCATCGTCCTCTCGAACCACGGCGGCCGTCAACTCGACCGCGCCCCGATCCCGTTCCATCTTCTGCCATCGGTGCGGCGGGCAGTGGGCGACGAATTCACCGTGATGATCGACACCGGAATCATGAACGGCGCTGACATCGTCGCATCTGTCGCACTCGGCGCAGACTTCACTCTGATCGGCCGCGCATACCTGTACGGTCTGATGGCGGGCGGGCGAGAGGGTGTCGATCGCGCGATCGAGATCCTGCGCTCTGAGATCGAGAGGACCATGCGTCTGCTCGGCGTTGCCTCACTCGCCGAGCTCGAGCCCTCGCACGTCACCCAGCTGCAGCGGCTGACGCCGGTCGCCAGGGTCGCCGCGGACGTCGCCTCTCGCTAGACGAGCTGCAGCGTCGGCAGCAGACCGTCGAGCTCTGAGGCCGTGTCTTCCCAGCCGGTGACGGCGATCGAGCGGACGCCGAGCGCGCGCACCGGGTAGTCGTTGCCGCCGACGTCGAGCCGGTCGCCGTAGAACAGCATGTCGGAGAGCGGGATACCGGTGTGCTCGGCGAGAGCCGTCATGCCGTAAGCCTTGTCGATGCCAGCGCGGGTGATGTCGATCGAGGTTGAGCCTCCTGCGCGCACCTCGAGAGCGGGGACGCGGGCGGCGACAGCATCGCGAAGGCGCAGGCGCTTCTCACCGGAGGGATCCCATGCGTGCTTCGCATCGCCAGGGGCCTGCTGGCCTAGCGCCGAGAACGTGATCTGCGAGCCGCGGTCCTCGAGGATGTCGCCCCATGGGTTCGACTCCCACAGGCCGAGGCGCTCTGCCTCCTCGCGCAGTGCGCCGAGGGCGGAGGACTTCTCCTCTTCGGAGAGATCGTGAGCGTAGATCGCGGTGAAGTCAGAGCCGTCGTGGCGCAGGTAGCGGGTTCCGCAGGTGGGCAGCAGGTGCAGACGTGCGAGTTCTGTCGGACTCGCGTCACCGAGCTGCGCGATCACCTGTGCGCGGAACTGCGTCTCGTTGCCTCCGGAGATGATCGCGACGTCGACGACACGCAGGAGTGCGCGCAGGTGGGCAGCGATGCGAGGAGAGATCGCACTCTTGGAGGGCGCGAGCGTATCGTCCAGGTCGAATGCGACAAGTCGGGGGATGCTCATGATTCCTCCAGGATATGGAAGAAGGCCGCCCCGGAGGGCGGCCTTCTTGCAACTGGTCGGGGTGACAGGATTTGAACCTGCGGCCTCTTCGTCCCGAACGAAGCGCGCTACCAAGCTGCGCCACACCCCGTTGCAACCGTTTGAGTCTACAGGGAAAAACTCGCTGCACCGAATCGAGGGGAGTGCTCAGATCAGGTGGGCGTGTCCCGTGCAGTCAGAGTCAGAAGAGTGGCTTCTGGGCGGCAGGCGAAACGGACGGGCGCGTAGATCGAGTGGCCGCAACCGGCGCTGACATTGAGCGGGATGCTGTGTCCGCTGTGACTCCACGTGCTCAGACCCTTGGCCTGCTTCAACGGAATATCGCAGTTCGCCACCAGTGCGCCGTAGAACGGCAGACAGACTTGCCCGCCGTGCGTGTGCCCGCCGAAGATCGCCTGTGCGCCGAGGTCGGTGAACCGGTTCAGCACGCGCTGGTACGGGGCATGGGTGACACCGAGCAGGGGAGTTGCGGCATCCCTGCTGCCGAGGGCCGCGATGGCGGTCGGGAGAACGTCCAGATCGTCCCAATCGCGATGGGCATCGTTGACGCCGAAGACGTCGACGTCGCGATCGCCGACACGCACCCGTGCGGCGGCATTGTTCAGATCTGCCCAGCCGAGCTCGTCGCGGAGGAATGCGTCGAGCGCATCGGTGTCGAGTCGTTCTGGTTCTGCATGTCGAGCAGAGGGCCCGGAGAAGTACCGAAACGGATTGCGCGGCGTGGGGCCGTGCACATCGTTGGATCCGTGGACGAACACGCCGGGAATGCCGGCGAAGGGCTCGAACGCCCGGCGGATGCCGTCAAGCCCGTCGCGATGGCCGAGATTGTCACCCGTGTTGACGATGAGATCCGGTTCGAGGGGGGCGAGCGATGCCAACCAGTCCTGCTTGCGACGCTGCCACGGGGCCATGTGCGCGTCTGAGAGGTGCAGAACGCGCAGCGGTGCAGAACCAGGCGGGAGCGCTGCAGCGGTGACCTCTCGGACCGTGAACAGGTAGCGTTCGATTCCGAATCCCCACACGGCGCACGCGGCCCCCACTGCCCCCACTGCGCCGAGCGCGATGAGGGCAGGGTGGGGTGTGCGGTTGGGCGTCACGTGCACGTGAGGGCCACGGTCGCCGTCTTGTTCACGGCGGTACCAGCGGCTGGCGACATCGAGACGATCTTCGCGTCGTCCGCATTGCAAGAAGGATGCTGGCTCACATTGTTGAATCCGGCCGCGTGGAGAGCATCCACGGCAGCTTTCGCCTTCTGGCCGACCACGTCGGGCAGCGCTGCGGCCTGACCGTTGCTCGGCGAGATCGTCACGCTCGTGCCCGCGCTGACCTGACCCGCACCTGGGTCCTGTGCAGCGACGATGCCAGGGGCGAGATCACTGTCGACAGGAGCGCCGACGTTCACCGAGAAACCTGCGCGCTCCAGCGTGCTGGTCGCGTCCTCCACTGGCAGTCCGACCACGCTAGGGAGATCCACGAGCACGCGGCGGATGAGGTTCTGGTCGGGGGCAGGGAATTCGTCTCCGCCGCCGAGCAGGGCATCAGCTGCGGCCTGCATATCGCGGGCTACGTCGTAACGGATGTTCTGCAGCTCGTTGCCGTTGAACCATTCGCCCCAGATGTTGGCGTCACCCTGCCAGCGGCCGACGAACACGGCGGTTGCGGCTTTGGTGCTGGACTCGATCATCATCGTCGAGTACTCATTGTGCGATCCGGTCTTGCCGAGCAGGGGAGTGCCGTCCCAAGGGTTGGCATCCGCACCCGTTCCGCCACGCTCCATCACGCCCTGGAGAGCGTAGGCGGCGGTGGCAGCGACCTCGGGAGAGATCACCTGCGAGCAGGACGTCGTCGGAACCGGGAGTTCCTCGCCCTTCTGGTTGAGCACGCGGTCGATCGCGACCGGGGAGCAGTAGACGCCCTTGTTCGCGACCGTGGCGTAGGCGCCGGCCATGTCGAGCGGCGAGATGTACTTCGAACCCAGCACGTCGAAGGGAACGTTCTGATCCGTCGTCTTGCCGCCGTTGCCGAGGGTGACTCCCATGCGGTCGGCGACCTTGTTGATGTCGCAGATGTCGAGCTTGGATGCCATCGCGAAGTATCCGGAGTTCAACGAGTCGCGGGTGAAGCGCATGGGGGTGCCGGTGTACCCGGAGACGCCGTTGAAGTTTCCGACCTCTTCAGTGTCGAAGTCCCACTTGGAGCCGGTGCAGGACGCTTTCATCTTCATCGTCTGGTTGCGGCCGTTGATCGACTCGTTGACGGAGTGGCCCGTCTCGAGCCAGTCAATCAGGGTGAAGATCTTGTAGGACGACCCGACCGGGAATCCAGCGGAACCGCCGTGCGCGGCGTCTGAGGCGAACACGAGGCTCGTGTAGGCCTGGTCGTCGGTCGCGGTCTCCTGGAAGATCGTGTTCTGCGTCATCGCGAGGATTCGGCCGGTGGCCGGCTCGATGGTGACGCCAGCCGCACCGAAGTACTGGTTGTCGTAGTTCGGCGGAACGCGGTCTCGCAGAGCGGCGACTGCCGGGTCCTGAACGCGAAGGTCGAGAGTGGTGTAGATCTGCAGGCCGTCGCGGTAGAGGGCCTTAGTGCGCTCCTGAGGGGTGTCGCCGAATGCCGGATCACTGAGCACGACCGTCTTGACGTACTGGCAGAAGTACGCGTTGTTGTTCGCTGCGGTACAGCCCTGCGACGGCGGCGTGATGGCGGGTGTGATCGGCGAAGCATCCGCTTCATCGAACTGCGCCTGGGTGATCTTTCCGTCGGTCAGCATGCGGCCGAGCACGTAGTCACGACGTTGAAGCGTGAGGCTGTAGCCGTCGTCAGCACCGTTGACGGCGGCCCCCTCGCTGTTGGTCAGCGTTCCGCCCGGTCGGTCGATGCGGTACGTGTTCGGGTTCTGCACGATGCCGGCGAGGGTCGCGGCCTGTGCGACCGTGAGGTTCGCAGCGGTGGTGCTGAAGTAGTAGTTCGCCGCGGCTTCGATGCCGTATACCGTTCCGCCGAAGCTGGCGATGTTTAGGTATCCGAGCAGGATCTCGTTCTTCGAGTAGTCCTTCTCGATCTGGATCGCGTAGCGCATCTCCTGCAGCTTGCGCTCGACGCCGTCGGCGCCGGTGGCATTGGTGGCGTCCAGCCAGCACTGCGCGATCTTGTCGGAGTAGTCCTCGGCTCCTGGAAGCACGCCCTGCTCGCACTGCTGCACGAGAACGTTCTTGACGTACTGCTGGCTGATCGTTGACGCACCACGCGTGGAGGTGCCGCGGACGTTGTCTACGAGGGCCTTGACAGTGGCGCCGAGGTTGATGCCGCCGTGCTCGTAGAAGCCCTTGTCCTCACTGGAGAGGATCGCGTCATAGACCACGGGATTGACCTGGTCGAAGGTGACCTGGGTGCGGTTCTGGTCGAAGAACGTCGCCTGTGGCACGGGGTTTCCGTCGCCGCCGATCGCGTAAATCGTGCTCGGCTCCATGGGGGCGTCGATCTCGAGGTACGACGGCAGCTTCTCGAACAGGTCGAGGGCTTGGGATCCTGCGGCACCTGCGACGGCCAGCGCGGGGGTCACCGTGGCAGTCACCAGGATGCCGGCGATGGCGCTGAGCCCGACGAGTCCGAGGAGACCGCCGAGCACACCTGTCGCCGTGCGATTCTTCTGAGGCATACGCTAGATCGTAGGGGAGTTCCCTGAATACCGCCTTTGACGTCGACGTTGTCAGCGTCTTCGGTATCCGTGACAAGACCGTCTGGAGAGCCATGACCACGTGGGAGTATCTGACCACCCCGTTGCTGATCCACAACACCGCTGCAATCCTCAATAACTGGGGAAAGCAGGGCTGGGAGCTCGTACAGGTGGTGCAGGGTCCCGAAGGCGGCCTTGTGGCCTACTTCAAGCGGCCCGCGTCGGGTGACGGATCGAACAGTGCAGGTCTCGCCGCTGCCGCCGAGGCTTCGCGTCAGTTCGAAGGAGGTGCCGCATGAGCATCGCCACGCGTTTGGAAGAGCTTGGAATCGAGCTCCCCGAGGTTGCAGCCCCCGTGGCCGCATACATCCCCGCCGCAGTGCACGGCGGACTCGTCTACACCTCTGGCCAGCTGCCCTTCGCGGCGGGCGCGCTGCCTGCGACCGGAAAAGTCGGTGCAGAGGTCAGCGCTGAAGACGCCAAGGGCTATGCGCGCACCTGCGCGTTGAATGCATTGGCCGCTGCTGCCGATGCCGCCGGCGGACTCGAGAAGATCGGCGGAGTGCTGCGGGTGGGCGGTTTCGTCGCATCCGACCCGTCGTTCACGGGACAGCCCGGCGTCATCAACGGTGCCAGCGAAGTGCTCGGCGAGATCTTCGCGGATGCTGGACGACACGCTCGTGCGGCTGTGGGTGTCGCAGTGCTGCCGCTGGACAGCCCCGTCGAGGTCGAAGTCACTTTCACGCTCGCCTGAGCGGCGGACCATGACCGCAGTTCGGCTGAGTATGGTGATCGGGAGAGCGGCGAAGGAGGAATCGTGACGGGCGGACTGCGCGAGCGCAAGCGACGCGCGGCGCGCCTCGCCATGGAGCGCGCCGCTGTCGATCTCGCCTATGAAGAAGGTGTGCAGGCCGTCACGGTGGAACGCGTGTGCGATGCCGCGATGGTGTCGCGCAGCACCTTCTTCAACTACTTCTCAAGTCTCGGACAGGCCATCTTCGGTGGAGCCCTCGAATACGACCCGGAGGCGACCGAACGGATCCTCGCGAAGCATTCGGAGGATCTCGTCGTGGCAGCATCCCTCATCGTGATGGAGTCCGTTCGCGGCCAGGCCGAAGACGACCTCACCCGGCGCAGGTTCGCGTTGTTCGCGCGTGAACCGGGAGTCACCAGTTCCGTGTCCTGGACGAGCGGCGTCAGCCGAGGTCGGCTGGTCGACGTGATCACCGCGTGGCTCGACGCGCACCCGTCCGACGCGCGGCTGACGGCCTCCGATCACATCGCTGAAGCGCGGCTGACGGTCGGGCTCGCGATCGCACTCGGTGATGAGGTGCAGCGACACGGGGGCGAGGAGTTCCCGATCGACCCGAAACTGTTCAAGAAGATCCGCATGCAGCTCGCCGAGGTCAGTCGCCTGGCAGAGTGACTCTCGCGCCTCCGCACGGGAGGCGCGAGAGCGGGCTCACTTCACCTGAGCTGAGATGATGCTCATCACCGCGGTGTCGGCCAGCGTCGTCGTGTCGCCGACCTCACGACCCTCTGCGACGTCGCGCAGCAGGCGGCGCATGATCTTGCCCGAGCGGGTCTTGGGCAGCTCGCCGACGATGTAGACATCCCGCGGGCGTGCGATCGCACCGATCTGCTCGCCGACCCAGCCGCGCAGCAGCGCGGCGAGGCCTGCGGCGTCGTGCGCGGCGAGGTAGCTCTCCTTGATGATCACGAAGGCGACGACGGCCTGGCCGGTGGTCTCATCGGATGCTCCGACCACAGCAGCCTCGGCGGTCGACTCGTGCGCCACGAGAGAGGATTCGATCTCGGCCGTCGACAGGCGGTGTCCGGAGACGTTCATCACGTCGTCGACACGTCCGAGCAGCCACAGGTCGCCGTCTGAGTCCAGGCGCGCGCCGTCGCCGGCGAAATAGTAGCCCTGGTCTTCGAACTTGTCCCAGTACGTCTCCTTGTAGCGCTCCGGGTCGCCCCAGATGCCACGCAGCATGGCGGGCCAGGGGTCCGTGATCACCAGTAGGCCGCCGTTGCCATTGCCGACTTCTTGACCTGACTCGTCGACGACGTCGAGCGAGATGCCGGGAACCGGAACCTGCGCGGATCCTGGCTTGGTGGCCGTCACCCCTGGAAGCGGGGAGACCATGATCGCGCCGGTCTCGGTCTGCCACCACGTGTCGACGATCGGAGCCTTGTTGTCACCGATCACTTCGCGGTACCACATCCACGCCTCGGGGTTGATGGGCTCTCCGACTGACCCGAGCAGGCGGATCGAGGAGAGATCGAACTTCTGCGGGATCGCCCGGCCCGACTTCATGAACGAGCGGATGGCGGTCGGTGCGGTGTAGAAGATCGAGACCTTGTACTTCTCGATGAGCTCCCACCAGCGACCGGGATGCGGGGCGTCCGGGGTTCCCTCGTACAGAACCTGGGTTGCACCGTTCGCAAGCGGGCCGTACGTGACGTAGCTGTGGCCGGTGACCCAGCCGATGTCAGCCGTGCACCAGAACACGTCGGTCTCGGGCTTCAGATCGAAGACGTTCTTGTGCGTGTACGCGACCTGTGTGAGGTAGCCGCCTGAGGTGTGCAGGATGCCCTTGGGCTTTCCGGTCGTGCCGGAGGTATAGAGGATGAACAGGGGGTTCTCGGAGGGGAACGCCTGCGCTTCATGGTCGGCGGATGCCGCGGGCACGACATCGTGCCACCAGAGGTCGCGGCCGGGCGTCCAGTCGACCTCGTTCTCGCCGCGCTTGACGACGAGAACATGCTCGACGGTCTGCTGTGCGCCGTCGCCGCGGTCGCTGAGCGCCTGGTCCACGGCCGGCTTGAGCGCGGAGACCCGGCCTTTGCGGTATCCGCCGTCGGCAGTGATGACGACCTTGGCTCCGGCATCGTCGATGCGGGAGCGCAGGCTGTCGGCGCTGAACCCGCCGAAGACGACGGAGTGGATCGCGCCGAGACGCGCCACCGCAAGCATCGAGACGACAGCCTCGGGAATCATGGGCAGGTAGATCGCCACGCGGTCGCCGGCACCGATGCCGAGGCCCTCGAGCACATTGGCTGTGCGCTTGACCTCATCGGTCAGCTCTGCGTATGTGACGCGGCGTGAGTCACCGGGTTCGCCCTCCCAGAGGAGAGCTGTGCGGTCGCCATTGCCTGCTTCGACATGGCGGTCGAGACAGTTGTAGGCGACGTTGAGTTCTCCATCGTCGAACCACTTGGCAAACGGCGGTGCCGACCAGTCCAGAACTTCGGTGAACGGCTTGTGCCAGTGCAGCAGATCGCGGGCCTGCTCGCCCCAGAACCCCTCACGGTCGGCCTTGGCGCGATCGTAGAGCTCGGCCTTCGCGACGGCGTGGGCGGCGAACTCTGCGGACGGCGCGAACTGCCGCGTCTCATCGAGGAGATGGTCGATCTGGCTGCTCATAGCGTGCGCTCCTTTGCGGCGGAATGGGTCATGCACACGGCACGACCCGGACAGAGTGAATCTAGCCTCCGCTCACTCTCGTCAATACTGCCGAAAGTAGGTAGTGCGGTGGGTTTTGTGAAGCGGGCGTCACCTCGTACACTCGACGACAGCCGAAAATCATTCCGGCCTGGGCGCACCCGATCATCTGACTGCGGTGCGTCATTGGGCGGCATCTCATTCCCCCCGTGAGGTGCCGCCCATTTCTGTGCCTGCGGGCAGTCGTCCTCCACCTTTCGGCGATCGTGTGAGTTGCTCACAGGACGTGGGTTTACACCCATCGGGCGGACGCCACGGCCAATAGCGTCGGGGGATGCCACAGCCGTTCATCATTCAGCCGCGTGCGGGCTCGCTCGCGTCGGACTCCCGCGAGGCTGGGCCCAGGGACGTGGACAGCGCGTTGGGACCCCTCGCCGAGTACTGCGTCGACCCGCAGGTGACAGACGTCTTCGTCAACGGTGCCGGTGGCCTCTTCATCGATAGAGGAGAAGGGGCGGAGCGCATCACGTCGTGGGCCGCCTCGCAGAAGGAAGTGCGCGACCTTGCCGTCGCGCTCATCGGTGCGGGAGGCCGTCACCTCGACGATCAGTCGCCGTGTGTGGACGTGCGCTTGGCATCCGGCATCCGCATTCATGCGGTACTCGCGCCGGTTTCCACGGGAGGGACGGCGCTGTCCATCCGCATTCCGCGGATACGTGCCATCGATCTGGAGGCCCTTGCAGTCTTCGGAGCGTTCGATGCTCCGCAACGCGCCTGGTTGGAGCGGTTGGTGGTCGAGCGCGCGAACATACTCATCACCGGCGGGACGGGCACGGGCAAGACGACCCTGCTGTCGGCGCTGCTGCATGCGGTGCCAGGGCGCGAACGGATCGTGACGATCGAAGATGTCGCAGAGCTTCGTCCGAGACATCCGCACCATGTCGCGCTGGAAACGCGCCAGTCGAATCTGGAGGGCGCTGGCTCCATCACTCTCGCGCGGCTCGTGCGGGAGTCCCTGCGGATGCGCCCTGACCGGTTGGTCGTCGGGGAGTGCCGCGGCGAAGAAGTGCGCGAGCTTCTGTCGGCGCTGAACACCGGGCATGACGGGGGTGCGGGAACACTGCACGCCAGCGGTCTTGCAGATGTCCCGGCCCGGCTCGAAGCGCTGGGTGCACTCGCCGGGATGGATGCCACCGCTCTCGCACGCCAAGCGGTGAGCGCGTTCACCGTGGTGCTGCATCTTGCCCGCGGCGCAGACGGAGTGCGTCGGCTCGCTCAGGCGGGATGCTTCCGACTGAACAACGATCGGCTCGATATCGAAGAGGTGCGGCCGTGGTGAGGCTCCGTAGGCGGTCGACGGGAGACGGCGGAGCAGAGGCCGCAGCCGTCTCGATCCGCACGCTGGCCGTGCTGCTGCAGGCAGGATCCGCGCCGCTGAACGCCTGGCGGCATCTGGCGGACTCCGGGGACGAGCACGCCCGAAGCGTTGTCGCCCGATGCGACGAGGGCGTGCCTCTGGTGATGGCGATCGAAGCAGAAGGCGCGGCGTGGTGCGATGTCGCCGCAGCATGGGAAGTCGCGTCGACGGTCGGCGCGCCCCTGGCCGAGGTTCTCAGGTCGCTCGCCGAAACCATGCGGGATACCGCCGCTGCAGCCGATGACGTTCAGATCGCACTCGCCGAACCCGCCGGGACGGCGCGTCTGCTGCTGTGGATGCCGTTCGCCGGTCTGCTGCTCGGGTTCGCGCTCGGGTTCGACACAGTGGGAGTGTTCGTCACCAACCCGATCGGGACGGGCTGCCTGGTGACAGGCCTGCTCCTCGTGCTCTGTGCGCGGCTGTGGACGTCTCGTCTGCTGCGCCGCGCGCGGCCTGCGTCAGGCAGTCCCGGAATGCACGCAGAGCTGGTGGCGGTCGCGCTCTCCGGCGGCACGTCCATCGATCGTTCTCTGCGTCTGGTCGACGACAGCCCGGCGCAGGGGCTGATCGGTCGCGCGCGCACGGGAGAGGTGCTGGAACTCTCTCGTGCGGCTGGTGTGCCTGCGGGCGAACTGCTGCGGGCCGCTGCGGCACAGGACCGCCATGATGCGCGGGTGCAAGGCCGAATGCGCGCGGCGAAGCTCTCTTCGAATCTGCTGATCCCGCTCGGCGTCTGCACGTTGCCCGCCTTTCTCCTGCTCGGCGTCGCGCCGCTCATCCTCGCGGTCCTCTCATCCACGCCGTTGCCGATCTGACGACGGTCTCCCGAAGAAGAAAACGACAAGAAAGAAGGAACACATGAACACTCTCCCCACCCTCACGACGCGGCGTGCCGCCTCGCTGTTCACCGACGAATCCGGTGCCGCGACGGCGGAATACGCTATTACGACGATCCTCCGACGCTTCCGAGTTACTCGGCACGGGGAAGCTCGGCAGGGGGCGGGGGCCCGAGTCGCGGTTTCCTCCACCCGAATCGCCGTCGCGGCCTTCCTCGCCCCACAGGCGAGGGTCAAGGACACCTGAAACGCTCAAACCATCAGGTTGCGCCACACGTTCGACGCCGCCCGCAATCGGACCGGTCATCTGTACGCGGACCCGGAGGATGTCGTACACCTGGCGGCGCTGATCCTCGGTCAGCTGGTCCAGGTTGCCGCGTGCCCGCTCGGCCAGCGCTGCGAGGTCGCGGAGCGCCTCGCCCTTCTCCTGCACCGACGACGCCAGCGCCCGGTACCCCTCCCGGCGCTCCCTGAGCCCCACCAGGTCGCGTTCGACCTGCGCGAGCGCCTCGCGGATCGGGGCCGGGTTATCGGTCAGCAGCACCTCCCGTGCGGCGTTCGATTGCGCGCGCTCCAGCTTCACGATCTGCCGTTCTACCGCCGCGAGCAGTGTGGCATCCTGCGAGCCGTCGCCCACGTCGGTCGGCAGTTCAAGGTATTGCCGCGCCATGGCTTCAAGGCGTGCCGGGTCAGACAGGAACCCGACCACCGCCGCCCACACGCGGGATTCCAGGGGCTCCCATGCGACCTGCTTGCAGGTGCACTTCGCGTCACCGGCCAGATGGCGACGACCGGTGCAACGCATCACCGGGGCTTTGCCTTTGATCGTCACGCCGTAATACGGCTTGCCGCATTCGCCGCGCACCTGACCGGTGAGTGGGCGGGAGATCGGCGATGCCGCCTTGCCACGGCTCGACCGGCTCGACAGCGCCCGAATGATCGCCCGATGTTGGGACGCGGTGAAGGGTGGTTCCGGCAGTTGCAGGTGGATCGGGTCGCCGTAGCGGGGCGTGCCGTCACGCTTGACCTTGGTCTTGTGGGCCCTCGGGTACAGCCCGCCGCTCGTCGGCGCACCCCACACGAGAACGCCGGTCGACATGGTTTCGTTGGCGAGGACGCGGCGCAGTGATTCGGGGTTCCAGACGTCGGCCTTACGTGGCTTCATCCCGGCGTCGTTGAGTCGCGCGGCTACCTGGAAGGCGTTCAAGCGCCGGGTGACCAGGAGCCGGTATGCCTCGGCGAGCACCTCACGTTCCCGCGCGTCGGCGACAGGGTGCGCGGTGCGTTTGTGGCCTTCGAGTCGCCAGCCGAACGGCGGGTGGCCACCGGGCCACAGCCCGGCCTCACCCTTGGCACGTTGACCGCGTGCTGTTTTCTCGACGATGGAGTCGCGGTCCATCTGGGCGAACGATGAGAAGATTCCCGCCATGCCGCGCCCCGCCGAGGTGGTCGTGTCGATGAAAGCTTCCTGGACGGACACGAAAGCTACGTCGAGTTCGTTGAGGTCGTCGATTACCTTCGCGCTGATGTGCAGCTTGCGGGACAGGCGGGTCATGTTGAGCGCGACGAGCACTTCGTAGTCGCCCTTGGCGGCGTCCTTGAGGGCTTCGGTCAGTCCGGGGCGGTTTTCGGCGGTGCCGGACACGCCACGGTCGGCGTAGATCTTGCCGGTGAACTTCCAGCCGCGCCCCTCGATCAGCGCGAGGCAGAGGCGTTCCTGGTCGGCCAGTGACGTGCCGTCCACCTGCTCCTCGGTGGACACGCGGATGATGACCGATGCGCGCTTAGCGTTCATGACGTAGCCATTCGAGGTTGTCGGCGCGGTTGTCGGCCTTGATTCGGTTGATGTGTTTGGCATTCGCTCCTGCGGGCGGCTCTCCGTGGAACGCGCGGGCCACAAGTCGATGCACTGCCAGTGTCTTGCCGCCCTGGGGTCCGTAGAGGCGCACGACGGCGCATCCGGTGACCCGGTTGACGGGCGTGGACAGGACGTAGCCTGCGGGGCGTCCTTGGGTCGCGCGGGCGTTGCGGATTCGCCCGGAGTCCGAGACCTCGTAGAGCCCCTCGTAGCCGGGGACGGGTCGCCACTCAGTCATGAGTCGCCTCCGACGTCGAACACCTGCGGATGTCGCCGTGGTCGTAGATCAGCCCATCGTGGTCGCCGGGGTGCCAGGCGCGGAAGGCGTGGGTGGCTTCGTCGAACTCGACTCCCCACCCGGCGGCGAGCAGCGCGTCGGCAAGGTTGTCGAAACCGCCGTCCGGGAAGAACGCTTCGCCCCGACTCGGCGGAGAGAAGGTGTCGAGGATCGCTTTCACTGCCTCGAACGTGCGGGGGCGCTCCCGACGCACTCTTGAGAGCACGGCGAGATGCGCGGGCCAAAAGTCTTCGGCATTCACGCTACCTTCGCCTCCTTGGCGTCGGCGTCGGCCTGCTTGGCCACGAGGCGCTCGGCGGCGCGGATGAACTTCGCCTGGAGGCGTTCGCTCGGGAGGTTCCGGGCTTCGGTGGCGATCAGGGCCTTAGTGACCTTGCCGCCGTCCGCGTGCAGGTTGATGAGCCCGCCCAGCAGCGCGGAGACGTGCCGGGCGTCGTGGCCGGGGCGGTAAATCGCCTTGGGGCCGACCTGCTCGTGGCAGGTGCCGCATGCGCAGGTGTTGAGGGGGATCTGGGTGGCGGTTGCCTTGGCGCTCATGGGGTATCCGATCTGATGGTTGACCAGGTGTTTTCTGGCTTCGCTTCCAGTAAAATGTATCGAGATATATCGCGTCAAGACGGTGATGCAGTCCGGACGTGTCGCGCGTCTGCGGTGGACAGTGCCGGGGATCGGCGAAGAAGACTCGGCGACCCCCGGCGGGATTGGTCAGGGCAGGCGCTGCTCGGGCACGTCGTCCAAATCAACTGCGTTCATGTAGTCGCCCTCGGCTTCTTGGAACAGGCCCCAAGCAGACTGAGCGTGCATCAGGCGGTCGGCACGGATCAACTCGCGCTCTGTGTCGGTGATGTCGTCAAGGCCGAGCCGCTGGTCGAGCGGAACCTCGGTGCCACCGTTGAGCATCATGTCCATGAAGCGCGAACGTGCGGCCTCATACTCGCTCCATGCGGCGGCGTAAGCCAGCTCGGCGGTTTCGACGTCGTAGTGCCCACTGTCCGTAGCCTCGGCTTCGAACTGGTCGACGGTCATGTCGTTGTTGTTGGTAGTCATGTTGTTCTCCTTGAATGGTGTTGGTGATGGTCGAAAGCCCAGGCGGCGCGGCAGCACCGGGGCCCGGTCAGGCGTAGTTGGCTTTGCAGAAGTCAAAGTCGGACGTCGCGTCGAGGTACTCAACCCATGCCTGCTGAGCTCGCTCCACACGAGCCGCGCGGAGCAGTTCAAGTTCGCCAGGTTTGAGCCCCGCGAAGGGGCCTTCGCCTGCGACTGATCCCGGTACGTAGATGAAGGTCTCCATCGCGGAGTGCTTCGCACCTTCGAAGGCCGCCTCGGCGCGGTTGCGCCTCTGCTTCGTCTCCAGGAGTCGCGCCTGCACGTGGTCGGGGTTGTGCTCTGCCAGCAACTGCACTGCGGTCTTGTATGGGTGGGTGGTGGTCATGTCTGTTCTCCTTGGTTGGTGTTGGTGGTTGTCAAACGCGGGACGGCGCGGCGGTGCACGCGCGGCGGCTGTTGCGCAGTCGGACGCTCGCACGACCTGGTGTTTCTCGTTCCGGGCGGTCACGCAGGCATCGTGACGGCAGGTCAAGATCCGCAGCTGCTCGTTTGGAACCCGATCAGGTCGACTCGGTGCCAGTGCCTGGCAGGAAGCGATCACCGTGAGCCCCCGGCGACATCTCCCGTGACCTCGGGGGCTCCGGCGGGCACTTCCGGGGGTCTGTGTGTCGCGAGTCCCGGAGAGCGCCCACGGGCAGATGCCTGCATCGCCACACCTCCACGCTCGCGGACATATCGGCGGTACGCCGCCCGCGTCTCGCACATGACGAGCTTGAAACCGGGGTGCGGGAACCAGATGTCGCACCGGTCGGCGTCCCCACACCTCGGCGCGACCCTCTGGTGAGCCGTCGGACTGGCCGCACAGGGGTAACACCACACGTCCCAACCGCCGCTGTCGTGCTCGATGACGTAGTGCGAGGCGCTGGCGGGAATCGGCTTGCTGCACATGCCGCACTTGACCACGGGTGCTCTGCCTTGACTGTTCATCGTTCGTTCCGTTCCCGTCGTCCGTCTTCCAACTCGGCAGCGGCGGTGAGCTTGTAGCGGGTGCCGCCGTGCACCGTGGTCGGTTCGGCCACGACGTCGCCCACCGCGATCAGGAGGTCGAGCGCGGCGTCGTAAAGGTGTTTCTCGCGGCTGTTCAGTCGGCGACGGAGCGCCGCACGGGCCACCCCCTCCGAGGACTCGGCAAGCATTCGTCGGATGCGCGGCACCATCCGGCGTACCTGCGCCGTGTCTACTGCTGTCATGTCGTTCATGAGAGGCGCTCCTTACGTGCGAAGACGTTGGGAAAACGTGAGAGGTTGTTTGTTTTGGCGTTTGCGTCTGGTTGCCCCGGCTGGGTGTCCCCGCGAGTTTCCCCGTCTCCCCGCCCCCTAAAGGGGGTCGGGGAGATTGGGTGGGGAGACTGTCGGGGAGGCTCGGGGAGATTCGGGGAGATCCCGTCATGACGGGCCAGAACCGGTCGGGGAGATTCCGGGGAGGTAATCGTGGGGAGATTCCGGGGAGATTGCATCAGAACTCCTCCTGCGCGATACCGGCGAGAGGGGCTTTCGTCTCAGCGTCCGGGTGCCCAGAGGGGTACCAACGCTGGGCATTGTTCCGGCCCTTCGCCCAACCGATACGCCCGCCTTCGCGCATGTCCCGAAGGGTGCGCGTCTCGTCGCCCTTCTGAAACGGGATGCCGCTCCGTCGGAGCGCGTCGGTGACCCCTGCCGTGTTGATGCCGGGCTCTGCTGTCACGATCCGTGCGATGCGTGGTTCGAGGTCGGCGACCTTCTGCTCACGCTTCGCCTGCTGGCGCGACCCAAGCCCAGTGAGGCTGAGTCGCTGTGTTGAATGGTCGAACCCGAGCTGGTCCTCGTCCACATCGACATCGCGACCGAGTGCGGAGAGGAATCGCGGCCCGTTGTCGCCGTCGTCCTCGTTCTTGCGAAGCCAGACGATCGAGTCCGGGTGGTCTTCCAGAGCGGACGCACCGCGTGACCGGTTCCCGTTCCAACCTGCGTGGACGTTGAGGACCACATCTCGTGCGCCGACCTCGGAGCGGGCAAACACGTCCAGGTCGTTGAGGAACGCCTGCACCTGCGTGTTGTCCTGCTGCGACTCGCCATAGAACGCCCGACTGAACGGGTCGACAAACAGCGACTCGACGTCGTAGGCGCGCAGCTTGGCGACGAGCCCGGCGCGGTCCTGCTCGTGCACCAACGGGTTCCGACGACCGCGCAGATTCACCAGGATGAGTCGTTTGCGATCGACGCCCACCTTGTCAGCCCAGAGCCCGAGCTGGTGGCCGCTCACCTCGTAGTTGAGGATCGCCACGGTGCCGTCGATGGGCGTCACCGGGAACCTGCCGAGGAAGTCACGACCTGAGATCAGCGCATCGGCCATGTTCAGGTTGAGCGTGGTCTTGC
Source organism: Microbacterium zouquanmingi (assembly GCF_052266695.1). NCBI lineage: Bacteria > Bacillati > Actinomycetota > Actinomycetes > Micrococcales > Microbacteriaceae > Microbacterium > Microbacterium zouquanmingi. The sequence goes on along the minus strand of NZ_JBQPQZ010000004.1, from coordinate 354,425 downwards.
CGGTCTTGCGTTGCGCCACGATCGAAGTGAACCCGTCGGCGAGCATCAGCCCTTCGATCCGGAACTGTTCCCGCTCCGGGCGCGCGAGTACTTCTTCCAGCGTGCCGAGGTCGAATGGTGCGGCGGGGTCAAGCTCGGCGAGGGCTCGACCGAAGGCGATCTTGGCTTCGTGTTCGACGAGCTTTGACTCCACCCGCTCGGCGATTCGCTGCTGGCGCTCGTCCTCGGGGATCGGCTTTGCCTGCTCACTGCCCCAGATCGACTCCAGGACGGTCTCGATGTCCTCGTAGCCGGAATCGACCATCCCCGCTGCGCGTCGAACGTGAAGTTCGTAGAGGTCGCGCTTGTCGCGGTATTGGTTGGCGTAATGCCCGGCCACCCTCGTCAGCCAGTCGTTGGTCTGGCCTTCCTGCCGCACGGGCGGGTTGCCGAGGAGGTCGGCAATCGTCGGGCCACCGAGACGCACCCCACCCGCTGGGAGCTCAAAGGAAGACGACGGAGAGCCCGCGCTGGGGCTCTTCCGCTCGCCTGGCACCGGCACGCCGTAGGCGGCGAAGATCGCGCGCAGCTCGTCGTCGGTCAGGACGTGCTCTGGCACTGCCTCGTCCGCCACGATGTAGGGCTTGAGCGTCTCCGGGTGGGTCGATGGCGGCAAAACCACGTACGCGCCGTGGGTGGCGCGAATGTCGATGCCTCTGCCGAGGACGTGGGCTCCTGGCTTGACGATGCGGGCCAGGTCGCCGCCGACCCGGTAGATCAGGTGGGCGTTCCCGTTACCGCGACCGCTCAGGTGCTCTCTGGACTTCGGGAACACATCGAGGCGGTCGGCCCCGTGTTGGACGTCGAAGTCGAAGACCACTCGGTCGGTTGCCGCACCACCGATGTTGGCGTTCGGGTACGCGGCGAACAGCCGCCGGACCGTCTCGGGGTCAGTCGAGGCGTCGAGGACGCCGTGACCGAGCTTGCCACAGCGACCGTCGCATTTCGGACCCTTCTGGCCCTTGTGTGCACTGGGGATCGCGGGGGTCTTGTCGTTGTGACGGAGTGGGAAGACTGGCCACCCGCGGTCGGCCCATCCGAGAGCTTTGGTGATGACCTCGGGGTCGTCTGGGGTCTCCAGCCGTTGCGCGATGTCAGGAGTGAGGCGAACCATCAGAAGCTCACCACCTGAACGGCGAGAGCGGCCACGGCGATGCCGAACATCCATGCGGTGCTGCAGGCAGTGAGCCAGAATGCGGTGTCGGCGTCGAGCTTGCCGGCAGGTGACTGCGGAGCCGCTGCGCGCGGTGAATGGTTGTCACGCCGCCACCTGCCCGGCGTCGGCGATCGGTGAGAACAGCAACCTCAACAGGGTTGCGATGTCCTCATCAGGAAGCCGTTCGGCTTCCCAGTGTGTAATCGGTGTAATAGCCACCGTGCACTTCCCTCTAGAAAGGGGGTGCCAAGAACGACAAAACGCACCCCGTATCCAGACCCACCGCCGGGGCGGTGGGGAGGGGATGCCTGAGGTCGAAACCTCATCCTCCCGTCGATACTCGACGGGTCTTCCACCCTCATTGGGATACGGTGCGCGTTAGTAGGTTTTGCTCACCGGCAGGGACATTGTGTACCACTTCCCTGCTCAGATCGGGGCTTCGCTAGCCCTGATCCTGTGTCGCTCTTCAATTTCAGGGGGGACATTACAGTACCCAGCCTCACCTGTCAATTATTGAGTCCTCCCGACGTGTCGCGATGGTCCCCTCAACAGAGCGGGACCCCCGGATGCGGTGCGAATCCGCCGGGGGCCCCAAGGTCTACCGGGGTACACGCCGGATCGACAGATCCAATTTTACTGTCTGACCAGTAGGTTTCGCTATTGATCGATCCGTTTCCTATGGGGGCGTCGGTCCCCGTGCGGAACGCGCTACTTTGCGCCCTTGCTCCGGTTGTCGAAGATGCAGAGCATCTGACAGTTCGCCGCGATCGTCTTGCCACCCTGGCTCCACGGCGTGATGTGGTCGGGTTCCATCTCTTCGATGGCGAACGTCTCGCCACACTTCACGCAGACACCCTTTTGGCGTTCGAAGGCCTCGCGCTTGTCCTTGTCGGAGAACGCGCGAATGTTGAGGTGGCGCTCCTGCCGGTCGAGGACGTAGCTGTAAATGCCGCGCTTACGCTCCACGTCATTGTCGAGCATGAGAAGAGTGACTTCGGCTTCGAGCTTCGCCGAGTCGAGCGGCTTGTCCTTGAACTGGTTGTACAACTCACCCCACGGCTGCCCCTTCATCTCCGCTCGATACGTCGGGAAGGTGCTCTTCACCCACGCAATTACTGCTTGGAAGTAAAGCCAAAGCTCGTTCGCGTTCGGGTCGTGCTGATGGGTAGCCATGTAACCCTTGATGTCGCCGCCATTGATCCACTTGACGACGGTTTCAAGGTACTTCTGGCGGATGTACTCTCCAGCCATGTACTTCTCGGCGAGGCCGTGTGCAGGGCAGTTCCGCTTGCTGAAGTAACGCTTCGCGTCCGTGACCCATGGTCCCGAATAGACCGCGTTCCGGAGCTCCTGCTCACTGAGTTCAGCCCCAGCGATGTTGATCGTCTCGAACCACGCGAGCTTCTCGCTGTCTGTGCCAGAGCAGAGATAGACAGTCAATTTGTAATCGAGGATCTGCTCCTTCTCGTCGGCCTGGAGGTTGTGAAAGTAACGACCATCAAAGGCGAAGTCACCTTCGACGTACTGACAGACGCTGATAGTGCGCTGCTGACCGTCCATGACCTCGTATGCGCGCTCGTCGTCTTCCTCCACGTTGTCGCGCACCGACCAGTACATGACGTTCAGCGGGTAACCCTTGACGAGAGTGTCGATCACCGCGTCTCGCTGCTTGTCCTTGTAAACGAACTCACGCTGGTAGGGCGGGCGGATGTCGAGCTTCCCGCCGAATCCGACCACGCCGCCTTCGTCGTTGTCCTCGTAGTCCTTTGTGAGTTCGCGGACGCTAATCTCTCGCGGTTCGATCTTCATGCAGTCGCTCCTTTGCGGCGGATGAACAGTCGTCGATAGATTCCCTTGACGGGGTAGCCAACATCGAAGTGAGTCCCCGGACCGAACGAGTCGGTTCGAACCACACAGCCCAACGTTCCCGTGTTGGACTTCTGGCGCTTCCCGTCCACGACGCGTTCCTTCTTGCCATAGCGTTTGGTGACCGGGTAGTCGGTACCGCTCAGTCCGAGGATCTCGAACTGGTCGGGGTTGTACTGGCCGAGGAATGTGAGTGGTACACCCATCACGCCGTCGTAGTCTGCCGGGATGTCCGCGACCTTAGACACCTCGATGGCATCGTAATTGTCGTAGGTCGGGTACTCCTCCGCGGCGTACGTCTTGTAGAGGATCAGGTCCTCGTGGCGCTTACTGAAGTCAAGATTCGTAAACCAACATGCGTTGCCGAGGCTCCGCCATTTCTGCCCGTCCTCGTCTACCCAGAATCGGGTGGCGCGAGGCTCGTAGTAGTCAGGCACTTTGAAGCTCATGTCGCCATTGTGATTGCCGAGCCAGAGCTTGTTGCTCTTGATGAGCGCGAAGATTTCCTTATAGCTGATCGCGTTCTGGTTGCCTACGATCAGGAACTGCTTCTCGTACTTCATCAGCTGGGCGATGTACTGGCGGAAGAGGGAGAACGGCGGATTGGTGATCACGATATCCGCTTGTTTCAGGAGCTCGATGCTCTCCGCGCTCCGGAAGTCGCCGTTACCCTTCAGCGGCTTGATGCCGATCTCTTCGAGGTCTGGTACGCCGTTCCCGCTCTTGTCGCCTTCGTACTCCAGGTAGATCGCTTCTTCGGCGTCGTTCTGACTGAAGAGGTCGACGTCTTGGTTCTTATAGCACGTTGCGATGAGCTTCTTCAGCTTGAGCTTCTCGAAGTTGTAGCTGAAGTAGTGGAAGAAGTTGCTCACCCTGGGGTCGTCACAGTTGAGGTAGACAACCTTGCCTTCGAAGTGCTTCTTGTAGTGCTTCAGCTCGCGTTCGATGTCGGAGAGCTGAGTGTAGAACTCATCCTCTTTCGCGGTCTTCGCGGCGCTGAGATTGCTGTTCAAGGACACGAGGGTTGATCACTCCTTCAGAGAAGCGCACGGGTCGGCCCGGCGATGTCTTGATCCTACGGGCGGGCACGGACGTTGGCTGCACGCGACACCGAGGCAGGCGTGGCAGTTCACCAGTTCAATGTCCGTGGCCGCACGTATTCTCTGAAGCGTCCGCTCCCGCGTACCCGAGGAGGCATACATGGCGGTTCACTGGGTCAACTACGACCTCAACAAGTCTGGTCAGGACTACACGAAACTGATTGATTACCTGAAGTCACACAACGGCTGGGCGAAGCCGCTCAAGAGCAGCTTCTTCGTCAACACGTCGCTGACCGCCGGTCAGCTTCGCGACAAGATCAAGCAACACATCGACGCCAACGACGACGTAGTGGTGGTCACAGTAGGCGGGCAGGGCTGGGCGACACACGGTCTCTCGGACAAGTTGAACGCTTGGCTCAAGAGCAACCTGTAGGGGTGTGTTAACCCGACCAGGAAACGCCGTGACGACCGGCAGATTTCTGCCTCCGTAGTGTCGACAACTTCTCGTAGACTGAGGCTTAGCCCATGGACTGATCCGTGGACATGACTTCTGGGGGTAGAACGATGGCAACCGACGACGATCTCACCGAGCCCGACGAGGCGGAAGTCATCGACGCGACCGAACAGGCCGACGAGGGCGGCGGCTCTACGAAGAGGAAGCGCGCGCCGAGTGTGCCGCGTGATTTCCCGCGTAAGACGCTTGAAGACGCTATCCGCGTGCCGTCTGTAATCAAGGAGAAGAACGGCAGCAACCCGTGGGCCCCGAGCGAGGTCGCCACCGCCGTGAAGCTCGGCCCGAAGTCCGGGAACTTCTACTATCTCACGACAGCTTCGCGCGACTACGGCATGACTGAGGGCACGCGCGACACCCCGGAAGTCAGCCTGACGTCGCTCGGGCGACGGATCGTGTCTCCAACTGACCCTGCTGACTACCAACCCGCCCTACGGGAAGCGTTCTTCAAAGTCGACCTCTTCCGTAAAGTCTTCGAGCACTATCAAGGGAACAACCTGCCCGAAGAACCCTTCCTCTCCAACACGCTCAGCGACGTGTACGAGATTGACCGCTCGCTCGTGGCGGACTTCGTGGACCTGTTCCGGAAGAACTGTCGGTTCGTCGACTACGACGAAGGCGAAGTCGAGGGCGCACCTGCGGCTGTTGACGCGGGCCGCACGGAAGTCGTCGCGGCCCCCAAGCGGAAGAACGGGGACGCTCCGGTCTGCTTCGTCGCGATGCCGTTTAGCGAGCGCGACCCGGCGCACCCCAAGGGGTTCTTCGACGAGGTGATGAGCGCGGTCCTTAGCCCAGCGATTGTCAAGGCTGGCTTCATCGTTCGAACGGCCAAGCGTCAAGGATCAGACGTAATTCAGCGAACCATCGTCAATGAACTACTGGACGCCGACCTCGTGGTGGTGGACCTCACCGAACACAACCCGAACGTGTTGTTTGAACTCGGGATGCGCCTGCATTCGGGTCTCCCTACAGCGCTGGTTCGTGCGACCGGCACCGGAGCGATCTTCGACGTCGATCACATGCTCCGTGTGGAAGACTACAGCCCAAATCTCTGGCCCAGCACTGTGGTCCGTGACGTGGACAAACTGGCTGAGCACATCAAGGCGGCATGGGAGTCGCGAGAGACAACGGCGACCTACATGGACATCCTGCGCCAGTAGATTCGAGCTCGCGTAGTCATGGAAAGCGCGTCGCGCCACATTCGTGGCATTCCCATATGTACTCGCCATTCGCCTCGGCGGGCTCCATCTGGTGCAGGCACGCCGGACAGTTCGGCACGTCCATCGCGAGTGCGTCACGCTCCAGCCGTAATTGCCGCTGGCGGGATAGATCGTCCATGCCAGGAGGCTACTCGATAAGGTTCGAGCATGGACTTCTGGGACACATTTTGGGCCACCATGTGGGGCGCGCTTGGTGGTGCGCTCGTGGGCGCGCTCGCCGCATGGGGATTCGCGCTGGATCTGGGACGGCGGGACAAGAAGCGCGCCTATAAACAGGGCCTCGACGACGCGGTCGGTCAGGTCATTCAGAATTTCGGCGGACTAAACGGAGCGGTGAGGGCGTTCCCGTTCGCATACGGGCCCAAGGCGAACCTCGCAGTTGAAACTCCGCACGTGGCAAACGCGCGGCTGTTGACCTCGATTCGGGTTGCGCAGATGGCGGCAAACGTTGCGGACAGTGCACCTCTCGAAGCCGCTTACGAGCTGGCCACGGCGAAGGATGAGCCGAGTGACAACCAACGCGAGCTCGACAGGGACAACGCCGCCGACACTCTCGCGCTGTGGAGGCGGGACAAACTGACCACGGAAGAGGCAGCGACACGCATCCGGCACCGTCCGGAGGTACCAGCACCGGCGGAGTAGGACCGCCCCGGCCTCCGGTGGGGCCCTCCTGGACACAACGGAGCCCCGACGCCCTCCGGGAGGGGTGCCGGGGCTCCAGGTCGCCGAAGACGCGCGGTGCTCAGGGCGCGGAGTAGGTGATGCCGTTCGCGAGGTTCTGGCCCGGGTCGCTCGCCAGACCCTCCACGAACGCGAGCGCTACCGCCGAATCTGCGGACCCCGGGTGCGCTTCCCGGTACGCGTCTAGCGTGTCAACCCACCCTGACTGACGGGCACGGCTACCGACGGCGTGCGCCAGGGAGTCATCGCCACCACGGACAGCGTCACCGAGCACCGCGAGCGCGTCGGCCTCATCGGAAATCCGGCGCGCACGGTCCGCCGCATCCCGACGCAGGAGCACACTAGAAGCATCCGAAGGCTGATCCCCGAGCAGCTCCCGCTCCAGCCGAGTGCGGACGTCGCGAACCTTGGACTCCTGCTCGCCCTTGATCGCATCGAGTTTGCCCTTGGTCTCCTTGTCCAAGTCAGCGATGCGGGTCTGCTTCGCGAGGCCGGACAGCATCGGGTCGTCCTGGATCTTCTGACGCGCCGAGCGGTGCGAGTCCTTCACCGAGGCCGCACGCTCCTTGAACCGGCCCAGCGCCGACTCCAGCTCGCGCTCGACCCCTGCGGGTGTTGACTTTGCCATCTTGTGTTCCTTCCGTTGGTTGTGGTGCCGAGGAGAAACCGCCCGGCGCGGTGGTCTAGTTGGTGGCCGTCGAGATCGCCGCGATGATTTGCTCAACGGGCATGTCAGGGTCGGCCTTCACGATGCGCGCGACCTCGTGGGTGGTCTGCACCACCACCAGCTCGATCTCAGTGCCCGCCGCGCTCAACGTCCGGTCGTACAACCCGGTGATGCGGGCTCGGTGGTGTTTGATCTTCAACATCGACTCGATGGCCTGGACGTCGCCCTGCCCGATGCGGTCGGCGAGCGTCGCCTCCGCGTGGTCAAGGTCCGCCAACTCCTGTGCCCGCAGCAACTCCATCGACTCCTGCGGGAGCCGGTCGATGTACCGTTCAACCGACTTGCGTGCCACGGCTGCGTTCTTGTAACCAAGCGTCTGCGCGATGGTCTCCCACGAGTAGCGGTGCGCCTTCATCTCGGCGGCAGTGGCCGCTCGCTGTGCGGCTCTGAGCCGAACCTCCGTTGTGGTCTTCTTGCTGTAGACCACCTCGCCGTCCTTGCGGCGGAATGATGGCGGCTCGGGTGTACCGTCCCGGCGCGCGGCGGTGATCTGCTCGCGCTGCTCGGTCAGCAACCGGTCGTACTCGGCGTCGGCGTCCAAGCGCGCGAGGCGCTCGGCGTAGCCCTCTTCGTTCCCAGGTTTCATGTCGTCTGTTCCCTCTCGGTCTGGGCGCACTTCGTACAGGTCTTCATGCGACCCTCCGTTCCTCGATCTGGAACTCGAAGGGAGGTAAGAATCCCGCGTAACTCTGCTTACGGGGACGATGGCGGCGGTTGCCTTTGCCGGCCTGCTGGTCGTCATCATGCGATCCGACGAGGTCCGCGGTATTCTCACCGACCTCGTTCGCCGGGCGCTGACCGTTTCATGAGGACATGACCATGCCGAAAGCTGGCTTGCGAGGCGATGCCGAGCGCGGCTCGGTGGCCGCAGAACTCGCCCTCGCGCTTCCCGCGGTCATCCTCACTCTGCTGCTGGGTGCGGGCGCACTGGGCGCTGCGGCACAGCTCGTGTCGCTGCAGGACGGTGCCGCAGATGCTGCGCGCTTGCTCGGCCGCGGCGAGAGCGAAGGGGCAGCGCGTGCCGCCGTGGCGGCATCGGTGGGCGAGGCGATCGTGTCCAGCGAAGCGCGGGGCGAGTTCGTCTGCGTGCACGCGCAGATCGATGCGCAGATCGGCCGACTCATCAGCATCCCACTCGCGGCATCCAGCTGCGCGCTCGCCGGGGGACTCTGATGGCAGGGACCGCGCTGTCTGCCAGCCTCCTCGCCGTCGCCGCGACTCTCGCAGCGGGGCTCGCCACTGCGGGCGGCGCAGCCGTCACGGCGCAGCGGGCAGCCGGGGCGGCGGATGCTGCGGCGCTGGCCGCGGCAGATGCCGCCTCCGGTGCGATCATCACCGAAGAGGCACCCTGCGCGCTCGCCGCCAGAGCGGCCGCGGCATCCGGGACCGTGCTCGTGGAATGCGCAATCGATGGTTTTGTGGCGACTGTTCGGGTCGAGGCGGCGTACGCTGGACTTGCTGCCGTCTCCCGAGCCCGTGCCGGGCCACCCGAGGGATTCTGACGGCGACACCCCGAGGCTCCGCTCGCGGCAATGCTGTGAGCACACCACGACCGTGGTGTGTATGGTGTGCTTCGAAGAAAGGACGCACCCTTGGCTGAAGGCAAGAAGCTCGTCATCGTCGAGTCTCCGACGAAGATGCGGTCGATTCAGGGGTACCTCGGCGATGGCTACGAGGTACTCAGCTCTGTCGGCCATATTCGCGACCTCGCAGATAAGAAGGACATCCCGGCTGCGGACAAGCAGGCCTACGGGAAGTACTCGATCGACGTCGATAACGGCTTCGACCCCTACTACGTCGTCTCTGATCGCAAGACCAAGACCGTCGCCGAACTCAAGCGCGCGCTGAAGAGCGCTGACGAGCTCCTGCTCGCAACTGATGAGGACCGCGAGGGCGAGGCGATCGCCTGGCATCTGCTCGAGACCCTCAAGCCCAAGGTGCCCGTCAAGCGCATGGTGTTCCACGAGATCACCAAGGACGCCATTCAGGCCGCCGTCGGCAACACCCGCGAGCTTGATCTCGCACTCGTCGACGCGCAGGAGACAAGGCGCATCCTCGACCGGCTCTACGGCTGGGATGTCTCGCCTGTGCTCTGGTACAAGGTAAAGACCGGTCTGTCCGCAGGACGTGTGCAGTCCGCTGCCACCCGCATGATCGTCGAGCGGGAGCGCGAGCGCATGGCGTTCGTGAACGCCGAGTACTGGGATGTCGAAGCATCCGCTTCATCCGGGAGCGCCTTCCGCGTGCGCATGGTGCGCGTCGATGGCGGACAGCTCGCCCGCGGCACCGACTTCGACGACACCGGAAAGCTCAAGAAGGCCGTCGTCATCCTCTCCGAGAGGGACGCCACTGCCCTCGCCAACGCGGTCGATGCGGCAGGCGCCGGAACCGTCACCAAGGTCGAGGCAAAGCCTGGCACGCGCAGCCCCTATGCGCCGTTCACGACTTCGACGCTGCAGCAGGAGGCAGGTCGCAAGCTCTCGATGAGTGCGAAGCAGGCCATGAGCGTTGCTCAGCGCCTGTACGAAAAGGGTTTCATCACCTATATGCGAACCGACTCGGTCGCCCTGAGCACCCAGGCCGTGCAGGCGGCGCGCAGCCAGGCCGTTGCGCTCTACGGCGACAGTGCTGTGCCGCTGAAGCCCCGTGTCTACAAGTCCAAGAGCAAGAACGCGCAGGAGGCTCACGAGGCGATCCGCCCATCCGGTGACAACTTCCGCAAGCCCTCGTCGGTCTCGGGCGAGCTCGACCGCGAAGAGCTGCGGATGTACGACCTGATCTGGAAGCGCACCGTCGCCAGCCAGATGGCAGACGCGAAGTATGAGACGACCACCGTGACCATCGCGGTCCAGGCGGACAGCAAGAGCGTCGAATTCACGGCATCCGGAACGGTCTACACGTTCAAGGGCTTCCTCGACGCCTATGAAGAGGGCAAGGACGAGAAGCGCAGCGACGCCGACGCTGCCACCAATCAGTCCCTGCCCGCCGTCGCCGTCGGCGACGAGCTGGCGATGTCGGATGCTGAGGCCAAGGGCCACAAGACCACACCGAAGCCCCGCTACACCGAAGCATCGCTGGTCAAGGCTCTGGAAGAGCACGGCATCGGGCGTCCGTCGACGTTCGCCAGCATCATCGGCACCGTCATCGATCGCGGCTACGCCACCAAGCGCGGCCAGGCGCTCGTCCCGACCTGGATGGCGTTCAGCGTCGTGCGTCTGCTCGAAGAGCATTTCGCTGAGCTCATCGACTACGACTTCACCGCAGCGCTGGAAGATGACCTCGATGCCATCGCCCGCGGCGAGCAGAAGCGCGTGGAGTGGCTGAAGTCGTTCTACTACGGCTCTGACGCGCACGTGGGCCTGCGGCAGGTCGTCGACAACCTCGGCGAGATCGACGCCCGCGCGTTGAACTCGACGAAGATCACCGACACCGCGACCCTTCGCTTCGGCAAGTACGGTCCGTACCTCGAGGTCGTCGACCCGGCCAACCCTGAAGAGCGCGGACGCATCGTCAACGTTCCTGAGGACCTGGCGCCCGACGAGCTGACCGCACAGAAGGCTCAGGAGCTCATCGACGCTCCCGTCGCCGGAGACCGGGTGCTCGGTGAGAACCCCGAGAACGGCCGTGTCATCGTCGTCAAGGACGGTCGGTACGGCCCCTACGTGCAGGAGAACCTGCCGGAGGACGCTCCCGTCGTCGACGAGAAGACCGGTGAGGTCGTCGAGGCGCCGAAGAAGAAGAAGGCGGCCAAGAAGGACGCTCCCAAGCCCCGCACCGGCTCGCTGTTCCGCTCGATGTCGGTCGACACGATCGATCTCGACACGGCACTTCAACTGCTGAGCCTGCCGCGCGTGGTCGGCGCCGATCCGGAGTCCGGCGATGAGATCACCGCGCAGAACGGCCGATACGGTCCGTACCTGAAGAAGGGCACCGACTCTCGCTCGCTCGAAAGCGAGCAGCAGATCTTCGACGTCACGCTCGAGCAGGCACTCGCGATCTACGCTCAGCCCAAGTACGGCGCAGGCTCGCGTCGTGCGTCCAGCGCGCTCGCCGAGTTCGAGGCCGACCCGGTCAGCGGCAAGCCGATCCGGGTGCGTGACGGCAGGTTCGGCCCGTATGTCACCGACGGTGAGACGAACGTGACGATTCCGCGCGGGCAGAAGCCCGAGGACATCACCTTCGAGATCGCCGTGCAGATGCTCGCCGACAAGCGTGCGAAGGGCCCTGCCACCAAGCGCGGTGCGAAGAAGGCTCCAGCGAAGAAGGCCGCTACCAAAAAGGCTCCGGCCAAGAAGACTGCCGCGCCGAAGACGGATGCTGAGAAGGCTGCGGCCCGATCGGCTGCGGCGAAGAAGGCCGCGGCGACGCGCGCTGCGAACGCTGCGAAGAAGAAGGCGGACGCGTGAGCTCACGGCCCGGGCTGTGGATCACTCTCGAGGGAGGCGATGGCTCGGGCAAGACGACTCAGGCCGGGTTGCTCGAGTCCTGGCTCGCAGGCACCGGTCACACGGTGCTTCGCACCCGTGAACCCGGTGGGAGTGAGGTCGGCCAGCTGATCCGCGACATCGTCCTCCATCACAGAGGCGAAATCGCTCCTCGTGCCGAGGCGCTGCTCTACGCCGCTGATCGTGCGCATCATGTCGCGACTGTGGTGCAGCCTGCGCTGGATCGCGGCGAGATCGTGCTGCAGGACCGATACCTCGATTCTTCGGTCGCCTATCAGGGGGCAGGGCGCGTGCTCGACGGCTCTCAGGTGCGCGATCTCTCTCTCTGGGCGACCGAGGGCGCACTGCCCGACCTGACTCTGCTGCTCGATCTCGACCCTGCCGCGGCACGCGTGCGCCTCGACTCGGCCGACAAGCCCTTCGACCGGCTGGAAGCCGAGAAGCTCGACTTCCACACGCGCGTCCGCGAGGCATTCCGGACCCTCGCAAAGGCAGAGCCCGAACGTTTTCTCGTCTTGGATGCCTCGGCGTCTCCCGAGCGCATCGCCGAGCAGATCCGCGACCGCGTATCGATAATTCTCTGAGCGGCGGTGTCAGCGGTGGCAGCTAGGCTGAGTGCATGACCGCGACCCTCGCTCCGTTCCCCTGGACGGATGTCTGGGGGCAGGATGATGCAGTCACTGCCCTTCGGCAGGCAGCGTCCGATCCGGCGTCGCTCTCACATGCCTGGTTGATCACCGGTCCACCGGGTTCTGGTCGTTCCACGCTGGCCTATGCATTCGCGGCCGCGCTGATCGCCGATAGCCCCGACGATGAACAGACCATGCGCCAGGTGCTCGCCGGCACTCACCCCGACGTCACGGCGTTGCGCACAGACAAAGTCATCATCACGATCAAAGAGGCGCGCGCACTCGTCGAGCGCTCGTACTTCGCTCCCTCTGCAGGGCGCTATCGCGTCATCGTCGTCGAAGATGCCGACCGCATGGTCGAGCGCACCTCCAACGTGCTGCTGAAGGCACTCGAAGAGCCGCCGGAGAACACCGTCTGGGTGCTCTGTGCCCCGAGCGAAGCCGACTTGCTGCCGACCATTCGCTCGCGGGTCCGCCCGTTGCGACTGCGGGAACTCGACGTCGACGATGTGGCGCGACTGATCGTGGAGCGCACGGGTGTCGACCTCGCGATCGCTGAACAGGCGGCGCGGCTCTCGCAGCGGCACATCGGCATGGCGCAGCGCCTCGCGACCGATGACGCGGCCAGGCGCCGTCGTGACACGACGCTGCGGTCGGTGTTGTCTGTGCGCGGCGTGGGCAGTGCGGTCGAGGTCGCCGGTGGGATCATCCAGGCCGCGACAGACGATGCGAAGTCTCTCACCGCAGAGCGTGATGCCGCCGAACGGGCCTCACTGCTGCGCATTGTCGGCATCGCAGAGGGGCAGGCAGTGCCGCCGGCACTGCGCACGCAGATCTCAGCGCTCGAAGACGACCAGAAGAAGCGGGCCACCCGCAGTCTGCGCGATGGCATCGACCGTGTGCTCACCGACTTGCAGTCGATGTTCCGTGATGTCGTGATGCTGCAGTACGGACGAGGCGATGACCTCATCAACCGTGAACTCAGTGAAGATCTCACCGCGCTCGCGACCGTATGGCCTGTGCAACGTACTCTGGTCGTGCTCGACCATCTTGCCGAGACCCGTGAATCACTGGAGCGCAACGTTGCACCGACGCTTGCTCTGGAGAGTTTGCTCGTGACCGTCGCGAGCGGGAGGAAACCGTGAACACCAGACAGACTTCTCGCCTGCGACGGCTCGTGACGATCACTGCGGGTCTGGCTGCGGCATCCATGATGCTCAGCGGATGCTTGTACGCGATGATCCCCGAGGGTGCAGCGCCTCGCCCTTCTGCCACGAACGCCCCCGACAGCGATGGCGTATCGGCCGACCTTCTGCCGTTCTATGAGCAGACGCTCGACTGGGCAGCCTGCGATCGCGGTGGCGCGGCATTCGATTGCACGTATGTCACGGCCCCGTTGGATTGGGAGAACCCGAGCGAGGGCACGATCGAACTGTCCGTGGTGCGCCACCAGGCTGCTGGGCAGCCGATGGGATCGTTGTTGACGAACCCCGGTGGACCCGGCGCGAGCGGACGCGATTTCATCCTCGACAGCGTCGGCTATGCGGTCAGCGCAGACCTCGCCGAGAACTACGACGTCATCGGTTTCGATCCGCGGGGTGTCGGAGATTCGACCGCTGTCGCCTGCTTCGATGCCACGGCGATGGATGCGTACCTGTACGACATCCCGGCTTCTCCACGCGGTACTGACGAGTGGGAAGCAGAACTCACCGAACGCAACACCGCCTTCGCGGAAGCGTGCGAGGCGAACAGCGACGGCATCCTTCCCTACATCACGACGGTGAACTCCGCGCGCGACATGGACCTCATCCGTGCGGTGCTCGGCGACACGCAGCTGAACTACCTCGGCTATTCATACGGCACCTTCCTCGGCGCGACCTATGCCGAGCTGTATCCGCAGAAGACGGGGCGTCTGGTGCTCGACGGTGCGATCGACCCGGCAGTTTCCGGCATCGATGTCGGCACGACGCAGGCGCTCGGCTTCGAGTCGGCGCTGCGCGCCTACATGCAGAACTGTCTCGATTCCGGTTCGTGTCCGTTCAACGGCACAGTCGACGAAGCGATGGCAGACCTCAGCGCGCTGCTGGCCGCGGTCGACCGGACGCCGTTGAAGAACGATGACGGCAGGATGCTCGGTGCGGACTCGCTGATGACCGGCATCATCGCCGCCCTTTATTCGCAGGACAGCTGGGGCTACCTTACTCAGGCGCTCGACGGCGCGCTGCAAGGCGATCCGTACATCGCCTTCGTTCTGGCCGACTTCTACAACGCTCGCGAGGACGGCAGTTACCTGGACAACTCCAGCGAGGCGTTCCGCGCCTACAACTGTATGGACTACCCGGTAGAGGACGACCAGTCAGCGCAAGACGCGGCAGACGCGAAGGTGGCGGCGGGCGCCCCCACGATCGCGCCGTACTGGTCAGGTCCTGACTCCTGCGCAGTATGGCCGTACCCGCCCACCGGGACCCGGGGGGAGATCCATGCCGCGGGGGCCGGCCCCATCCTGGTCGTCGGCACGACCAACGACCCGGCAACGCCGTACGAGTGGTCGGTAGCCCTCGCCGAGCAGCTCGAAGAGGGTGTGCTGATCACCCGCGTGGGCGAGGGGCACACGGGGTACAACAAGGGCAACGTGTGCGTGGATAACGCCGTTGACGCCTACTTCCTCGACGATGAGGTTCCGGATGCTGATCTGAAGTGCGAGTGATTTCGCGGTGAGGGCACGGACAGGGTAATATCGATTCTCGTGCCTGACCCGTCAGGTCACGCCCCGATAGCTCAGTGGTAGAGCATCCCACTCGTAATGGGAAGGCCGTCAGTTCAATCCTGACTCGGGGCTCCAATTCTTCACGCGAGGTACTCTCGAAGCATGATGCGCAGTGTCCTGCTGTTGCGGGCTGTGAATGTTTCTGGCCACAACAGGGTTCCGATGGCTGACCTTCGCGAGGTGCTCGCCTCCGAGAGTGACCTGCAGAACGTCTCGACGTACATTGCGAGCGGGAACATCATCTGCGATGCGCCCGCCGATGCTGCATCCGCGCGTGCGCGCGTACGCGAGCTGATCCACACGGAGTTCGGCGTCGAGACGCCTGTCGTCTCGCGCACGCATGATGAGCTCGCCGCCGCGCTCAAGACGTGTCCGTTCGAGGGTGGGATCGAGAGGCTCGTGCATGCGATGTTCCTCGAGGGCGAGCCGAATGCGGGAGCTGTCGAGGCGCTCGAAACGCGACTCGTGCCGGGGGAGAAGCTCGCGCTGATCGGACGTGAACTGTGGATCACTTTCAGCGCCGACGGCGTGCACGCGTCCAAGCTGACCAAAGCCGTCTTCGACCGCGCGCTGGGGGTCTCCGGGACCGCACGAAACCTCCGCACCGTGCGCAAGCTCGTCGAGCTCACGGCATGACCGCGTATCCGGCCACGATTGCGCGAGCAGTGGACCATGAGCTGGTGATCAAGAAGTCGCGCTTCATCACGCATATCGCCCCGGTCGCCTCGCCCGAGGACGCAGATACGGTGAGCGCCGCAGTCAAGAAGCGCGCCTGGGATGCCAGACACAACTGCTCGGCTCAGGTGACGGGTGTGCGGGGGGAGCGGGCGCGCTCTTCGGATGATGGGGAACCGTCAGGCACGGCAGGGATTCCGATGCTCGAGGTGCTGCGGCGGCGCGAGCTCACTGACGTCGTCGCGGTCGTCACCCGGTACTTCGGTGGCATCAAGCTCGGCGCCGGTGGCCTGGTGCGCGCCTATTCGTCTGCCGTGTCCGAAGCATTGGATCTGGCGGAGCTCGTCGACAGACGGGTGCTCGCTGAAGTGACCATGGCGGTGGGCCATGCGGATGCTGGTCGCTTCGATAATCTCCTTCGCAATTGGGCGCCCGTACACGATGCGATTCTCGGCGAACCCACGTACGGAGCCCAGGCAACGTTCGTCCTGTGGACCCCGACGACTGCGGTGCCTTCTCTGAGCGCGGAGATCGCCGCCGCATCAGCCGGCGCGGTCACGGCGACCCCGACGGGCGTGGAGAAGATCGTCGACGTGCCGCGCAGCGCATCCTGAGCGAGCGCGCTGGGACGATGTCCGCCGCGCCTCTTCAGGGCGCAGGAGATCCATGGCACGAAAGTACCGTCGACGTCAGACAATGATTTGCGGTGGGCCCCATGGGGCTCGAACCCATGACCCGCGGATTAACATGCCACTTCGACTTTCGCCGCCGCCCAAAGGGCGTTCGTGGTCTGGACTGTCCCTTCACCTTGGCTTTCGCTGTAGGTGCCACCCGTCCAGTCTCTACACCTTCCGGACTTTCGACCGGCTTGGCTCGGGATTGCCATCTGGTTTCCCAGGAAGGGTTCCCCGACTTTGAGTGGTGTCATCCTCGGAGTTTCCCCCGAGGCGCTCCTATTTTTTGTTGAAGTCCGATGCTCTGCCAACTGAGCTAGAGGCCCGCGCATCAGAGTCTAGCCGCTTCCTGAACCAACTCCGACCCACCAGTACGTGTACGGCACACCCAGCGCGCGGGGCACATCGCTGAAGTCCTTGCTCGCGGTCTGCAGTTCCATCGGCAGCGCACCGGCGCCGAAATGCTCAGCGAATGCACGAGCGATGCGTGCCGTGGCATCCAGGTCGTTCTCCGTGGCTCCGTCGGCGCTCGAGAGCACGGGGCCAGGGCGCGTCAGCACCGTGCCGGATGGTCCGGGG
Source organism: Microbacterium zouquanmingi (assembly GCF_052266695.1). Lineage (NCBI taxonomy): Bacteria > Bacillati > Actinomycetota > Actinomycetes > Micrococcales > Microbacteriaceae > Microbacterium > Microbacterium zouquanmingi. The sequence goes on along the minus strand of NZ_JBQPQZ010000004.1, from coordinate 337,416 downwards.
AGGACATGCTGCGCGAGGGCGACGTCGGGCTTCGGGATGAGGTTGGCGAGTCCGTCCGCCAGCATCCCTCGTGCCCCATCTCCGGTCTCCTCTGCCGGTCCGTCGCCGCCTCGCAGGATGCCGGCGATGGTGCTCATTCGGATACCCGACCTCTCTTCGGCTGACCCTTGGCGTGCGGAATGCGCCAATGGAAGTGCAACGACAGCAGACGGAACACGAAGACGACGACTGCCGCAAGGAAGACCGTGATCACGTTCGGGATGACCGTGAACCACAGACCGGCGACGAGTGCGGCGCCCAGGAAGGCGGGGACCGCATACAGATCGGACGAGTTGAACAGCTGCGGGTCGCGATTTGCGACGACGTCGCGCAGCAGGCCGCCGCCGACGCCGGTGGTCACGCCCAGCAGCATCGCCGCCACCGGGTTCATTCCGGCCTCCAGTGCCTTCACCGTCCCGGTCGTGCAGAACAGCGCGAGACCGGCGGCGTCGAAGATCAGCAGCGGCCGGGAGTACCGTTCCAGACCGTGGGAGAGGAAGAACACGAGCACGGCCGCGGCGACGGGCGCTACGAGATGGACGGGTTCGGCGAATGCGGTGGGCGGCACTCCGATGATGAGATCTCGGATGACACCACCGCCGAGGCCGGTGAGGCTGCCCAGCAGGAGCGAACCGACGATGTCGTAGCCGCGCTGCGCGGCCAGCAGCGACCCGGAGATCGCGAAGAAGAACGTCCCGAACAGATCGAGTGTCAGCGCCCAGTTCATGAGCATCCGCCACATTCCGCCGAGAACTGCATGAGGCAAGGATATGCGGCGCGCCCCATCGTGTGAACGAGGGGCGCGCCGCATCAGCGGGTCACTGAGCCGGGGGCATCAGCACCGAATCGATCAGGTACACCGTGGCGTTTGCCGTCTGCACTCCGCCGCAGACGATGTTCGCGTCGTTGACCATCCACATGTCACCCTCGCCGGTGACCTCCAGGTCGGCACCCTGAACCGTGGTGTGCATTCCGGCGATGTCGGACGGCTCGATCTGGCCGGGGACCACGTGGTAAGTGAGGATCGACGACAGCGTTGCGGAGTCGGTCTTCAACGACTCGATCGTGGCAGCGTCGATCTTCGCGAAGGCGTCGTCCACCGGCGCGAACACGGTGAACTCGTCACTGTTGAGAGTGTCGACCAGATTCACATCGGGGTTGAGCTGACCGCTGACGGCTGCGACGAGTGTCGTGAGCATCGGGTTGTTGGATGCGGCGACCGCCACAGGGTCCTGCGACATGCCCTGAATGGAACCTGCTCCGTCCGGCACAGCCTCGGCGTACGCCTCGCAGCCGGGGCCGACGAGGTTCGCGGCCGGGTCCATGGTGTCGGGCGTCGCCTCCGAGGTCTCCGGCGCCGACGGCTCCATAGTGTCCTCTGCCGTGTCACTGCTGCCCATGGAGCACCCGGCCAGCACGAGCACGCTGGCGAATCCGAGCGACAGTGCTGCGGTCATCTTCTTCTTAGTGCTGAACATCTCTCTACCTCCGGGGTTCGGAGCCGCGATATCTCCGCGGCGTTGAATGCTGTTCGGAGCCCTTCCTGCATCGGATGGGAAGAACCTCAGAATTTTTCAGAACAATCCGAAACCACTCGCGTGCCGAAGAACTCGCAACAGAAGCGAGGACCTCATGGACCTGATACTCATCGGCCTGCTCGGAGGGCTCATCACCGGCATCTCGCCGTGCATCCTCCCCGTCCTGCCAGTCATCTTCCTGACGGGAGGCGTGCAGTCCGCGCGCTTCGAGGGCGGCGGGGATGTGATTCCCGCGCGCCGCGGCCGTCCGTATCTCGTGATCGCAGGCCTTGTGCTCAGCTTCACCCTGGTCACACTCGTCGGCTCGCTCATCCTCGGACTGCTCGGCCTCCCGCAGGATGTCCTTCGGTGGGCGGGAATCGTCGTGCTCATCGTCATCGGAGTGGGACTGCTCATCCCGCGCCTCGAGCGGCTTCTCGAGAAGCCGTTCCAGTGGCTGCCGCAGAACGAGGTCAAGAACCGGGGGAGCGGTTTCGGCGTCGGACTCGCACTCGGCGCGGTGTTCGTGCCGTGCGCAGGCCCGGTGCTCGCCGCGATCATCGTCGCAGGCTCCACTGGGCAGATCGGCCCGGGAACAGTGCTGCTGACGGTGTCGTTCTCCATCGGCGTCGCTATCCCACTGTTGGCGTTCGCCCTTGCGGGGCGCAGTGTGGTGAAGCGGATCCGAGCGTTCCGCACTCGTGAGCGCGGTCTGCGCATTGCCGCAGGCATCGCGATGATCGCGCTCGCGGTCGGGCTGGTCTTCAATGTGCCCCAGGCACTGCAGCGGTTGCTGCCGGACTACACCGCGCCGCTGCAGCAGGAGCTCACCGAGAACGACGCGGCAGAAGAGGCCCTCGGTCTCGGCGGCCTCGTGACCGAGGAGAATCGCGAACTTGACAACTGCACCCACGGTGCGGAGGAGCTCGAATCGTGCGGCACAGCACCGTCGATCCGCGGGATCCAGCAGTGGCTGAACACACCCGACGGTCAGGCAGTCGACCTCGTAGACCTGCGAGGTCAGGTCGTGCTCATCGATTTCTGGGCATATTCGTGCATAAACTGCCAACGGTCGATTCCGCACGTAGTGGGCTGGGATGAGACCTATCGTGACGCCGGGCTGCAGGTCATCGGTATCCACTCGCCTGAGTATGCCTTTGAGAAGGATGCCGGAAACGTCGCCGCCGGCATCCGTGATTTCGGGATCGAGTACCCCGTCGCACTCGACAACAGCCTCTCCACCTGGACCAACTATCGCAATCGCTACTGGCCGGCGCACTACCTGATCGATGCCGAAGGCACAGTGCGGCACATCTCGTTCGGAGAGGGCAACTACGAGGCCACCGAGAAGCTGATCCGCGAGCTTCTCATCGACGCTGATCCCGATGTCGCGCTCCCCGTGGAGTCCGGTGTGGCGGATGAAACCCCTGAGCTCGGCTCGACAACACGCGAGACGTTCCTCGGATCATCCAAGGACGTCAACTACGGCGGAGATGGCGAATACAGCGCGGGAACCGCGGAGTTCGTGTTCCCCGAGGACCAGACCGACGACACCTTCGCCCTTGACGGAACCTGGGAGGTGGCCTCGCAATTCGCTGCACCTGTCGGCCCTGACGCCGCGGTGCGCTTGAGCTACCGGGCATCGGAGGTGCGGATGGTGCTCGCCGGAGAAGGCGACGTGACCGTCCGCACAGCGGATGGCACGAGTCGGAAGATCGCCGTCGAGGGCACTCCGCGCTCGTACCGGCTGCTCGATGGCGACGCCGGATCCGGCGTTCTGAGCGTGGAGGTCCCCGAGGGCATCCAGGCCTATTCCTTCACGTTCGGATGAGTTCTGAATACGGTGCGTTGTCAGAATGAGGGGAGCGGGTGCGGCATGCTTATGGAGATGGTCATCGACGGCGTGGAAGTGCCGGAGGACGGCTCGGCGGGAGACCTCGCCGCCGCCCTTCTGGTGCGCGTCGCGTCCGGTGACCAGCGCGCGTTCGCTGAGCTCTACGATCTGCTCTCCTCCCGAGTGTTCGGCCTCATCCTGCGGGTGGTCGTGAACCGCGCGCAGAGCGAAGAGGTGCTCCAGGAGGTCTTCCTGGAGATCTGGCAATCCTCTGCACGGTTCGCTCCGAACAAGGGGCAGGGACGCACCTGGATTCTCACGATGGCTCACCGCCGCGCAGTCGATCGTGTGAGGGCGTCGCAGTCCAGCTCGGATCGGGACATCCGTGCGGGCATCCGCGATATCGGCGTCGCCCACGACAGCGTCGCGGAACAGGTGGAACTGAGCATCGAAGGCGACCGAGTCGTCTCCGCGCTGGGCATGCTGCCGGAATCGCAGCGTGAGGCGATCGTCCTGTCCTACTACGGCGGTTACAGTCAGAGCGAGATCGCCGTTCTTCTGGGAACGCCGCTGGGAACGATCAAGACACGGATGAGAGACGGACTGTCACGTCTGAGGAATGAAATGGGGGTGAACGCATGAACGAGAAGGAATTCGCGGAGCTCGCGGCAGGGCACGCCCTGCACGCACTGTCGGATGCTGATGAGCGACGCTATGCGGACGCCCTCGTCGCGCATCCGGAGTGGGAGGCGTTCGCCGCGTACGACACCGAGACGGCCGCTCTTCTCGCCGACGGAGCGGTGCCGGCCTTGCCGTCACCTGGCGTTCGCGATGCGCTCCTCGCGCAGATCGCTGTCACGCCGCAGGCGGATGCTTCGTCTGAGGGTGATGTCGAGCCCACTGCCGCACCTGGGCCCACTGCCGCTCCTGTACCCGCCGCGTCGCAGCGTCGGTGGAGCCGTAGACTCTTCGCGCTCGCCGCATCCGTGGTGTTGATCGCGGGCCTCGGCATCGGGGCCGCCGTCCTGATCCCGCAGCTCACGCAGCCGGCATCCGTCGTCGCTCTCGAGAAGATCGAGGCGGCACCCGACGCCCAGCAGCAGACGATCGAACTGGATTCGGGAGCACAGGCGACGGCGCACTGGTCGGCATCTGTAGGCAGCGCGGTTCTCGTCACGGACGGACTGGATGCCCTAGGAGCAGACCAGACCTATCAGCTGTGGTTCGTTCGAGGAGAACTGCCCCTGCCCGCGGGAATCTTCGAGACGGACGCCGGAGCGGCTACGGCTCTGCTGGACGGCGACATGCATGAGGGCGATGTGATCGCGGTGACGGTCGAGCAGGCGGGTGGATCACCGACCGGACTTCCCACGACCGATCCGATCATTGCCATCCCCACGGCCTGACCGCGAGTACTCTGGACGAATGCCTGAGCAGTTCCACCGTCCCGTACGCAGGCCATCCTCAGCGTTCGACAATCTCGTCGGATCCGCCGATTCGGTCGAGGCGGCGCGGGTCGCGCACGCCACAGCATCCGCACTGCTGACTCGTGCGCGTGACGATTCCACCGGAGAGAGCGCGGAGCGACTCATCGCCTTCACCTCGGTGCACGGCATCGATGACATCGCTGAGCTGTGGGCGACCGCATCTGCGGTCTCGCTGCCAGGGGCGCTGTGGCGCCTGTACCTGCTGCAGCTCGCCATCCACAGCGACCCGCAGACATCTGCGCTGCTGTACGAGCGCGGGCGAGTCCAACTGGCCTCAGCGGATGCCGTCGTCGCCGGCGCTCCCGTACCCGCCAGCCCGGACGAGATCGTCGCGTTGATCGACACGATCCTGCGCGGTGTGTTCCGAGGCGACTTCGCGGTCGCATTGGACCGCGCTGCCGCCTTCTGCCGCGTGCAGGTGTCGGGTGCGACGTACCTCGCGGACGACTATGAGACGACAGAGCCCCGCAGAGCGACCGAGCTCACCACCCGCGCGCGGCGGCTGCACACGTACGCGAACGATCTGAGCGCCGCAGCGGGGCTGTGGCGGGTCGATGGCCTGAACTGACCCTCAGACAGAGAAAGACCGGGCCGCAAGAACGCCTCTCGGCGGAAGGCCGCTCGCAGCGGCAAAATTTGGAGCCCGGGGTTATGCGGCCCGGCCACTCAAGTGTAACGTCTCGATGCCCCGCGTATTCCTGTGCGGCACCGTAGAGTCGTCTCATGTCCCAGCGCTTCGCCCTGATCATCGACCCGGCCGGACTCGATGAGGAGAGCGACGACTTCTCCGGTACCTTCACGGTCGTGGACGCCGCAGCGCCCGCGCTGAGCGTCGGTGAACTGAGCACGCAGCGCGGGGACGGCGTCTTCGAATCGATCGGGGTGATCGACTCGCACGCGCAGGAGGTCATTGCGCATCTCGAGCGTCTGGCCAATTCGGCCCGGATCTGTGATCTTCCCGAGCCGAACCTCGAGCAGTGGCGGCAGGCCATCGTGGTGGCTGCCGCAGCGTGCCCGGCAGGCGAGTGGGTGATCAAGCTCATTCTCAGCAGGGGACTGGAGCACGGGCCCACCCCGACCGCGTGGGTGACAGCGGCGCCAGCATCCGACTTCTCGACCGTTCGCGCCAACGGCGTCAAGGTCATCACCCTCGATCGCGGCTATCCCCTCGATGTCGCCGAACGCGCGCCCTGGCTGTTGCTGGGAGCCAAGACACTGTCGTACGCAGTGAACATGGCATCGCTGCGCGAGGCCCATCGTCGCGGCGCGGATGACGCGATCTTCCTCTCCAGCGACGGGTACGTGCTCGAAGCGCCGACCGCATCCCTCATCCTCCGGTTCGACGATCGGTTCGTCACGCCAGCTCCGACCGGCGGCATCCTGCACGGAACGACGCAGTTGAGCGTGTACGAGTTCTTGGCGGCGCGCGGATTCGATACCGGATATGAGCAGATCCTGGCATCAGATCTACCCAGCGCGGACGGCGCATGGCTCGTCTCGAGCGTGCGGCTCGCGGTCGCGGTCACCGCCGTCGATGGGATGGCCCTGCACGTCGATCAGGGTCTCACCGCCGAGCTGAACGAATATCTCCTGTCGCCGCGCGACTGACAGATGCCGCCGATCGCGGCAAGATGGGAAGATGTCCGGTACCGCATACGAATCACGGCCATGGCTCACCTCGTACGCCGAAGGAGTTCCGCCCGAGATAGACGCGCCGACACAGACGCTGCCCGAGATGGTCGCTGCGAGCATCAAGAGCTTCGGGCGCCGTCCTGCACTCGAGTTCTTCGGCGCGATCACGTCCTATCGCCAGCTGGGCGAGCAGATCGAGCGCGCAGCAGAAGGGTTGCGGCGCCTCGGTGTGAAGAAGGGCGACCGCGTCGCCGTGGTGCTGCCCAACTGCCCCCAGCACGTGATCGCGTTCTATGCGGCGCTGCGCCTCGGCGCGATCGTCGTCGAGCACAACCCGCTCTACACGGCTCGCGAGCTGCGGCATCAGTTCGAAGATCACGGAGCTCGATTCGCCATCGTCTGGGACAAGAGCTTCGACACGGTCGCGGGCTTTCCCGCCGACCTTGAAATCGAGCACGTCATCAGCGTCGACATCACCGAGGCCCTGCCCTTCGCCAAACGCCTGGCGCTGCGTCTGCCCCTGAAGAAGGCGCGTGCATCGCGTGCGAAGCTCACGGCGGCGCCCAAGACGAAGAATCCGCTGACCTGGCGGAAGCTGATCGACCACCGTCGTCTCTCGCGCCGCGTCGCCGGCCCGGCGCTCGATGACACCGCGCTGCTGCAGTACACGAGTGGGACGACGGGCAGTCCGAAGGGCGCGATCCTCACCCATGCGAATCTGCGCGCGAACGCCATACAGGGCCGCGCCTGGGTACCGGGCCTCGTCGACGGCAAAGAGACGTTCTACGCGGTGCTGCCGCTGTTCCATGCCTACGGCATGACGCTCTGCCTGACGTTCGCCATGAGCATCGGCGCGAAGCTCGTCCTGTTTCCTGCTTTCGATCTCGACCTGGTGCAGGATGCCGCTCGCACCAGCCCGCCCACGTTCCTGCCTGCAGTGCCTCCGATCTACGACCAGCTCGCACGCGCGGCATCGCGGGGGACGATCGATCTGTCGAGCATCCGGTTCGCGATCTCGGGGGCGATGAGCCTGCCCCTGGCGACGGTGCGGCGGTGGGAGGACGCGACGGGAGGCATCCTGGTCGAGGGATACGGGATGACGGAGACGTCGCCGGTGGCGCTGGGCAACCCGATGGGAAGGACCCGCCGACCAGGGACCGTCGGAATCCCATTCCCGAGCACGGAGATCCGCGTCGTGGACCCGACGGATCCTTCTGTCGATCTGCCGCTGGGGCAACGGGGTGAACTCCTCATTCGCGGACCGCAGGTCTTCCAGGGGTACTGGGGCCGTCCTGGTGAGACCGCGGCGTCGCTGCTCGAGGGTGGCTGGCTGCGGACCGGAGACATCGCTGAGGTCTCAGCCGATGGATTCGTGACGATCGTCGATCGACTGAAGGAGCTCATCATCACTGGCGGCTTCAACGTGTCGCCCAGCGAGGTCGAGGAGGCCCTCGAAGCCCACCCTGACATCACTGCGGCGGCGGTCGTCGGCTTGCCGCGTTCGAGCGGTGGTGAGGAAGTCGCGGCAGCTGTCGTGCTTCGCGAAGGCGCCGTGTTCGACGCGAGTGCGCTGCGGGACTTCTGTCGAACGCAGCTCACTGCCTACAAGGTGCCCAAGCGCATCACCGTCGTCGACGATCTGCCGCGGTCGCTGATCGGCAAGGTGATGCGACGCGATGTGCGCGAGGGGATGCTCTCGGCGTAGCCGAGTTCTTTCGGAGGGCGGATCTAGCCGAAGCGGCCGGAGACGTAGTCCTCGGTCGCCTGCACCGACGGGGTCGTGAAGATCGTGGCGGTGTCGTCGTACTCGATCAGCTTGCCGGGCTTGCCGGTGCCTGCGATGTTGAAGAATGCTGTGCGGTCCGAGACGCGCGAAGCCTGCTGCATGTTGTGCGTGACGATCACGACCGTGTACTGGGTCTTGATCTCGGCGATCAGCTCTTCGATCGCGAAGGTCGAGATCGGGTCAAGGGCCGAGCAGGGCTCATCCATGAGGATGACATCGGGGGAGACCGCGATGGCGCGAGCGATGCATAGGCGCTGCTGCTGTCCACCCGAGAGGCCGGAGCCAGGCTTGTCAAGGCGATCCTTGACCTCGTTCCAGAGGTTCGCGCCGCGCAGCGACTTCTCGACCAGTGCTTCCTGGTCGGACTTCGCCATGCGCGAGTTATTCAGCTTGACGCCGGCGAGCACGTTCTCCTTGATGGACATCGTGGGGAACGGGTTCGGCCGCTGGAACACCATGCCGACCTGGCGGCGCACGAGCACAGGGTCAACTCCGGGTGCGTACAGGTTCTGGCCGTCGATCAGTACTTCGCCTTCGACGCGCGCGCCGGGAATGACCTCGTGCATGCGGTTGAGCGTGCGCAGGAATGTCGACTTGCCGCAGCCCGACGGGCCGATGAATGCGGTGACCGTGTTCGGCTTGATGTCGATGCTGACGCCCTCGACGGCCAGGAAATCGCTGTAGTAGACGTTGAGGTCGTTGACTTCAATGCTCTTGGACACTGGAATCCTTCTTGTTCAATCGGGTGATGGGGCCGCTCAGCGGCCGGTCTTCGGCGCGAAAACCTTCGCGATGATTCGGGCGACGAGGTTGAGGACCATGACGATCAGGATGAGGGCCAGAGCTGACGCCCACGCACGATCGATGAATGCCTCCGCCGGGATGCCGGGATACTTTGCCTGCATGTAGGTGAACACCGGCAGAGTCGCCATCTGGCCGCTGAACATGTTGAGGTTCATGCTCTGCACCATTCCCACCGTGAGCAGCAGGGGGGCGGTCTCACCGATGACTCGGGCGATGGCGAGCATGATGCTGGTGGTGATTCCGGCGATCGCGGTGGGCATGACGACCTTGAGGATCGTCAACCACTTGGGAACGCCGAGTGCGTACGCCGCCTCGCGAAGCTCATTGGGGACGATGCGCAGCAGCTCCTCCGAGCCGCGCACGACGACCGGGATCATGAGCACGGCCAGCGACAGCGAGCCCATGATGCCCAGGCGCGTGCCCGGCCCCATGAGGAGCGCGAAGACGGAGTAGATGAACAGACCCGCGACGATCGAGGGGATGCCGGTCATGACGTCCACGAGGAACGTGATGCCCCGTGCGAGTTTCTTGCCCTGGCCGTACTCGACGAGGTAGATCGAGGTCATCAGTCCGATCGGGACGGAGATGATGGTGGCGCCGAGGGTGATGAGTAGCGTGCCCCAGAGCGCGTGCACCGCGCCGCCGCCTTCGCCGACGACATTGCGCATCGATGAGCCGAAGAACTCCGCGTCGAACCGGACGAGTCCGTTGATGACGACGGTGTACAGCAGCGAGATCAGGGGGAGCAGCGCAATCACGAATGCGGTCGAGACCAGCGCGGTCATCAGCCGATCTGTCGCATGACGGCGGCTCTCGGCCACTGTTGAGATCGTGAAGATGAGCACCATGTAGAGGAGCATGCCCACGACCACGGTGAGCGCGATGTTGAAATCGGCCGGGTCGCCACCGCTGTTTGCGACAGCGAAGATCGCGGCAGAGATGCAGAGTGACACGAGCAGCAGGATCCAGGCGGTGCCCTTGGGCAGGTGGCCCGTGGTGTTCGTCCGGGTGGTGGCGGGGGCGACGGCAGTAGCGGTCATGTCAGTTGGCTCCCGAGAACTCGGCACGGCGCGAGACGATCCAGCGAGCGATGAAGTTGACCGCAAAGGTCACGATGAACAGGATGAGACCCGCTGCGATCAGGGTGTTGACGCCCGAGTCGTGAGCTTCGGGGAACCGCAGCGCGATGATCGCGGGGATCGTCGTCGGGTTCTCCGGGTTGAGCAGGTTGAATGTGACGATGCCGAGAGGCGAGAGCACCAGCGTCACCGCCATCGTCTCGCCGAGTGCGCGGCCGAGACCGAGCATGGCGCCGGAGACGATGCCGCTGCGGGCGAACGGCAGAACAGCCATCCGAATCATCTCCCAGCGCGTTGCGCCGAGTGCAAGAGCTGCTTCTTCATGGAGCTTGGGTGTCTGCAGGAAGACCTCACGGCAGATGGCGGTCATGATCGGCAGAATCATCACGGCCAGAACGAGGGATGCCGTGAGGATCGTCTTACCGGTTCCAGAGGGCGTGCCGCCGAAGATGGGGATCCAGCCGAGGTTGGTGTTCAGCCACTTGTAGAACGGCACCAGCATGGGCGCGAAAGTCAGAGCGCCCCAGAGGCCGAAGACGACCGAGGGCACGGCGGCAAGCAGGTCGATGACGTAGCCGAGGAGTCCGGCGAGCTTGCGGGGTGCGTAGTGCGAGATGAACAGTGCGATGCCGATCGCAAGAGGTGCGGCGACGATCAGCGCGATGGCGCTGGCGTACAGCGTCCCGAACACGAACGGCCAGACCCAGGAGATGAACGACTGACCCTCGAGGATGTGATTGTCGCTGGTGTCCGGCGCGAAGGCCGGGATCGACTGGATGATCAGGAACACCGCGACAGCGGCGAGCGTCACGAGGATGATGATTCCGGCGCCGAGTGCGGTCCCGGAGAAGATGCGATCTCCGGGACGAAGCACCGCCTTGCGTGAGGCGGGCGAACGGGTATCGGGGCCCGTCGTGGTGGTGGTCATCTGAGCGGCTCCACGGGTGCTCTAGGGATGTTCGGGTTTCATGCGGGTGCCCCCGCGGTGCTGGTTCGATCTTCTCGGTCAGCACCACGGGGGCGATGTTTCATCCTCAGCCTGAGCTGAGGACCAGGTTAGTTCGTGACGATCGCGTCGATCGCTCCGGTGACCTTCTCGCGCAGCTCGTCCGAGATCGGGGCGCTGCCCGCAGCACTGGCTGCGACTTCCTGGCCCTCGGCCGAAGCGACGAACTCGAAGTACGCCTTGACGAGGGAAGCGGTCTCAGCGTCTTCGTACTCGACGCAGCCGATGAGGTACGAGACCAGAGCGATCGGGTAGGAACCGGCGGGTGCTGCTGCCGGGTCGACGGCGAACGCGAGGTCGTGAGCGGAGCGCCCGTCCTCGAGCGGCGAAGCGGCAACGAGAGCCGACGCAGCCTCTGCCGAGTACGGGACGTACTCGCCCTCGACCTCGATGGCGACCTGGCCGAGGCCGGATGCCTGCGAAGCGTCAGCGAAGCCGATGTAGCCCACGCCGTTGGTGATCGCGTTCACGACACCGGAGGTGCCGTCGGCAGCCTCACCGGTCGACAGCGGCCACTCGTCGCTGGCCTCGTTGGTCCAGACCTCGGGAGCCACGGCCTCGAGGTAGCTGGTGAAGGTCTCCTGCGTGCCGGATGCATCGGCGCGGTGAACCGGGACGATCGGCTGGTCGGGGAGCTCGACGCCGTCGTTCTGGTCGGCGATGGCCGGGTCGTTCCAGTTGGCGATGTCGCCGGCGAAGATGCCCGCGATGGTCGCGCCATCGAGGTTCAGCTCATCGACGCCGTCGAGGTTGAACGCAACGGCGACGGGGGAGATATAGACGGGAACTTCGACGATCTCGTCGGACGCACAGGAGCCGAAGCCGCCAGCGGCGATCTCTTCGGCGTTGAAGGCGCGGTCCGAGCCGATGAAGTTCGAGGAGCCGGCGAGGAAGTTCTCGCGGCCGGTGCCGGAGCCCGTGGAGGTGTAGTTGACCGTGGCGTCGGGGTTGGCGGTCTGGAAAGCAGCGACCCATGCCTGCTGCGCGGCCTCCTGCGACGATGCGCCGGTCGCCTCGACCATTCCGGCGATGCCGCTGGCTTCGCCCGAGGTGTCTGTGGCGGTGCTTTCGTTCGCGGCACAGCCTGCGAGAGCGAGAGCGGCGACAGCGCCGATGGCGCTGATTCGTGCGATACGGGAGATCTTCACTGTGGGGATCCGTTCGATCGTGGATGGATGAGGCCCGGTGCAGGGCACACAGTGACGCTAAGTGCGGCGGTTAACGAGAATCTCCCGCCCGGGTAAACGGAAGGTGAACGGGAACCGTCCGCTTGGATCCGTCAGATCTTCGGAACGTGCGTCTCGATCGAGATGATTCCAGAGCCGGGATTGGTCGCCGAGAGGTGTGCGACGGAGAACGCGCCCACTTCGAGCGCGGATGCGCTGCCGAGATAGGAGCCGTGCATCGTGCCGGTGGCGAGTGCGAGTTCGGAGAGGATGCCGGGGAGCACGGGCCCATGGCTGCAGATGACCGCGGGCTTGCCCGCGCGCACGCGCTTGCCGACGACGGAGCGCACATCGGAGACCCCGTCTTCCCAGGCATCCTGGCTGATGAGTTCGGTCATCACCGGAGTGCGGTTGATCGCATTCGCCAGCGGGGTCACGGTCTGCACGCAGCGGACCGCGTCGCTGGTGACGATCCTGCGCACCCCGAACGCGCGAAGCGGTGCGACGATCGCCTCAGCCTGCCGATGTCCGCGTGCAGTCAGTGGGCGCGCGGCATCCGACCCGTCCCATTCCGATCGCGAGAGCGCCTTCGCGTGCCGGAGCACTACGACGGGATAAGTGTGCAGCACGCCGTCGTCGACGAGGCGCTCGAACTCGTCGAGGATCTCAAGGTCGACGGGATAGCTGAGCGTCTTCCGTGCCCGCTTCAGGCTCACCCATTCCAGAGCTGCGATCTCATGATTGGGGACGAACGCCGACTTCCGGATGGCTTCGTCGGTGGCCTCTGCAGCCCAGTAGTGGACGACCTTCTGACGCTTAGGTCGCATGAAATAGCGACTGACGCCGACGGGCACGCCCAGATGCACGCGGATGCCGGTCTCTTCGCGCACCTCGCGGACGGCTGTCTGAGCGAGCATCTCGCCGGGGTCGACTTTGCCCTTGGGGAGGGTCACATCGCGATACTTCGTGCGGTGGATCAGCAGGATGCGCAGCTTTCCCTCGGCTGTCAGCCGCCAGACGACTGCGCCAGCCGCGTAGACGGCCTTGTCATCACGCACGACCTCGACCACCGCTTGATCCAGTTTCGTGGTCATCGCACCGACCGTGACCTGCGTCGGCGATGGATCTGGCTCATGGTCTTATCCTGCAGATCGATCAGCGGGGTGCCGTTCTCGTCGACGGAGTGTCGCTCCCACACGCCGTCGGCCGCGAGATGCCAGGAGTTGGTGCGGTCGTCCATCGCGAGGTCGAAGAACGACAGCAATTCCTTGACGTGGTTCGGATCGCTCACACGCACGAGCGCCTCGACGCGGCGGTCGAGGTTGCGGTGCATCATGTCGGCGCTGCCGATGTAGACCTGGGGGTCGCCGTCGTTCTCGAACGCGAAGATCCTCGAGTGCTCGAGATAGCGGCCGAGGATGCTCCGCACGGTGATGTTGTCGCTTGTGCCGGGCAGGTCGACCTTGATGCTGCAGATGCCGCGCACCCAGATGTCCACCTTCACGCCCGCCTGGCTGGCGCGGTAGAGCGCATCGATGATCTCCTCATCGACCATGGAGTTCACCTTGATTCGGATGCGGGCGGGCTTTCCCGCTGCTGCGTTCTTGCGCTCGGTGTTGATCAGTCGGAGCAGTCCCTTGCGCAGATGCAGCGGAGCGACCAGAAGTCGCTTGAACTTCTTCTCGATGGCGTAGCCGGAGAGCTCGTTGAAGAGTCTGGTGAGGTCCTTGCCGACCTGGGCGTCGGCGGTGAACAGCCCGAAGTCCTCGTAGATGCGACTGGTCTTCGGGTTGTAGTTGCCGGTGCCGACGTGCGAGTAGTGACGCAGCTGGCCCTCTTCTTCGCGGATGACGAGGGCGAGCTTGCAGTGCGTCTTCAGCCCGACCAGGCCGTAGACGACGTGGACGCCTGCCTTTTCCAGCTTGCGCGCCCACACGATGTTGTTGGCCTCGTCGAATCGTGCTTTGACCTCGACCAGTGCGAGTACCTGTTTGCCCGCTTCCGCGGCATCGATCAGCGCCTGAACGACGGGGCTGTCTCCCGAGGTGCGGTAGAGAGTCTGCTTGATTGCGAGCACGTGCGGATCCCGTGCCGCCTGCTCGAGGAAGGACTGCACGCTCGTGTTGAACGATTCGTACGGGTGGTGCACGAGCACATCATTCTTGCGGATCGCTGCGAAGATGTCGGCACGGCTGCTCGATCCGGTCGGCTGGAACGCCACCGGAGTCGTCGGCACATGCGGCGGATAGCGCAGGTCGGGACGGTCCACTCGCGACAGCGAGAAGAGGCCGCGAAGATCGAGCGGGCTCGGAAGCCGGTAGACCTCCTGGTCGGTGATGTCGAGCTCCTTGAGCAGCAGATCGAGGGTCACATCATCCATGTCATCGGCGATCTCGAGTCTGATCGGCGGACCGAAACGTCGACGCAGCAGCTCGGCCTCGAGCGCCTGGATGAGGTTCTCGCTCTCGTCCTCCTCGATCTCCACGTCCTCATTGCGGGTGAGTCGGAATGCGTGATGGTCGAGCACCTCCATTCCCGGGAACAGGTCGCCGAGGTGGTTGGAGATGAGGTCTTCGAGTGGCAGGTAACGAGTGATCTCACCGCTGCGCGGCACCTCGACAAGCCGGGGGAGCATCGGGGGCACCTTGAGACGCGCGAAATCCTGCCGTCCGGTGCGGGCATTGCGGATGCGGATCGCCAAGTTCAGCGATAGGCCGGAGATATAGGGGAAGGGATGCGCCGGGTCTACTGCCAGAGGCATGAGAACGGGGAAGACGTGCACTTGGAAATACTCGGTGAGTGCCGCCTGCTCATCCTCGGTGAGCTGTGCCCACTCGGTGGTCTCGATTCCCGCATCGGCGAGGGCTGGACGCACCAGTTCAGTCCAGGCCTCGGCGTGACGCAGCTGCAGTGCGTGGGCCTCTCTGGAGATGTCGGCAAGTACATCGGACGGTGCTCGTCCGACATTCGTCGGCACCGCGAGGCCCGTGACGATGCGCCGCTTGAGGCCAGCGACGCGCACCATGAAGAACTCGTCGAGGTTGCTGGCGAAGATCGCGAGGAAGTTGGCCCGCTCGAGCTCGGGGAGCGAAGGGTCCTCTGCCAGTTCCAGCACTCGCTGGTTGAACGCGAGCCAGCTGATCTCACGGTCGTGGTACCGATGGTCGGGCAACTGCGAATCAGGAGTCTCGACGGCGTCGAAATCGTCGTCCTCTGCATCGCCGAGCCCGGCGTCGGTGATTGCGGCATCGATCATGGACTACATCTTCGCATCGCCGAGAGAAGAGTGCGTGAACGGTTTCCGTGCGGATCAGTGTTCAGCAGCGGCCAGCTGGTCATTGTCGTTGACGTTGAAGCGGTAACCGACGTTGCGAACGGTGCCGATGATCTGCTCCTGATCGCCGAGCTTCGCGCGAAGACGCCGGACATGAACGTCGACGGTGCGCGTACCCCCGAAGTAGTCGTATCCCCAGACTTCGCTGAGCAACTGCTCGCGGGTGAACACCCTGGCGGGATGGGTCGCGAGGAAGTGCAGCAGCTGGAACTCCTTGAAGGTGAGATCCAGGGGTCGGCCGTGCAGCTTGGCCGCGTACGACTGCTCGTCGATCGTCACACCGGATGCCTGCACTCTGGTCGGTTCAGCGGTGGCCTCGGCGCGGGCGAGAGCAAGACGGATGCGGGCATCCGTCTCTGCCGGTCCGGCGTCCGCGAGGAGAACATCGTCGATTCCCCAAGCGCCGGACACCGCTGTCATGCCGCCCTCGGTGACGACCAGGATCAGAGGGGATGTCTGACCGGTCGTGCGCAGGAGCCGGCATAGTGACTTCGCCCCGGCGAGATCTTTTCTGCCATCAACGATGACGATGTCGCTCTCCGGGGCGTTGACGAGCTGAGCGGGCTCAGCGGGGATCTGGCGCACCCGGTGGCTGAGCAGGTCCAGCGCGGCGAGGACCTGCTCCGAAGGAGTCGAAGTCAGGACCAGGATCGATGCCACGCGCAGTTCCTTTCGGGCGGCGGATTCAGCTCGCCCAGTGGCGATCTTTACGACGCCGTGGGGGTAATGATACCGATCTGGTCGTGCGCGTCGACGAGTTCGCACGAAGATATGACATCGCATGCGTAACAATGGAGTCATGTCCGAACCTGCCCTCGCGCCGAGAAACGCACTCGTAGGCGTCATGATCGTCTGGGGTGCCGCGCTCATCACGGCCATCCTGATCGGCATCTTCGTTCCGGAAGAATGGCGTGTGGCATGGCTGCTTCTGGCGTTCGGCGGTTCGGTGCTGCTGTCGTTCGCACTGCAGCTCTGGTACGGCCAGACCAAGGGGTTCATCTTCCGCATTGCGGCGAGCACGACCGGAGCGCTGCTGCTGCTCGGGGTGGTGTCGGCAGGTTTCGGCCTGGCAGCTCTCGTGCCCGCCTGATCACTGCCCCCCTCGGTCACCGGGCAGGGGTAGAGTGAGGCCATGGACCTCGTCGCACTCGAACTCTTCTTCATCGGACTGCTCGGCCTTGCGAGTCTCGCGATCGTCTTCGTCGCGGGTGTCGTGCTGCGCAACCTCTTCCGCGGCCAGCGCTGAGCTGAGCTGTCTTCACAGTCATGCTTGAGTTGCCTACCGACCTCCCTGCCGATCTCGCGCCGCTGAGCTGGCTCATCGGAGTCTGGGAGGGCACCGGTGTGATCGAGTACACCGCGCAGGACCATCGGTTCCAGGGCGAGTTCACCCACCGGGTGAGCTTCAGCCATGACGGCACCGGCCACCTGAATTACTCGGCGACCGCTTTTCTCGCGGCAGAAGAGGGCGAAGAATCCGTCCCTCTCGTCTCCGAGACCGGCTTCTGGCGTCTCTCCCGTACTGCGACGGCTGCGGATGCCGGACCGGCGCTGCTCCCGCCGACTGAACAGCGCGCCGTGCGCACTGTCGACGATGTCGAACAACTGCGCGCGCCATCCGGTGGTTTCCCGCTCGAGGTCTCGCTCGCGCACTCCGATGGCGCGCTTGAGCTCTACCTCGGCGAGATCAATGGACCTCGCATCGATATCGCGACAGATGCAGTCGTGCGCAGCGCTGGCGGCAAGACATATGGCGCGGCGACCCGCATGTACGGGCTCGTCGACGGACACCTGCTCTGGGCGTGGGATATCGCAGCGCTCGGCGCCGAAATGGCCTCGCATGCGTCTGCCCGTCTGGCGAAGGTGTGAGCATGTCTGCACTCTTCGAGGCCCTATCTGCGCACCAAGGGGCGGTCGTGGAAGGCGCCGCGGTCGTGCACTTCGGTGACCCGATGCGCGAGCAGCGGCATCTCGTCGCGGGGTCGGCGGTCACGCTCCTCAGCGATCGTCGGGTGATCGAGGTTGCTGGCGAAGACCGGCTCACCTGGCTGGACTCGATCACCTCGCAGGCGCTCACGCAGCTTCGCCCGGGAGAGAGCACTGAACTTCTGATCCTGGACCCGCAGGGGCGGGTCGAGCACGCCGCTGGCGTCCTGGAGGACGGCTCCTCGACGTGGCTGATCGCCGACGCTCCCGATGCCGAGGGGCTCGTGAGCTGGTTGCAGCGCATGGTCTTCCGTTCGCGAGCGACTGTCTCGATCCGTGAGGATCTCGACCTGCTCGGCTTCTTCAGCGGTGCAGCGGCAGAACCTGTCGTCACTTCGGCGGCTGCCGCGCCGAACGGTGTGCCGCTGGTGTGGGCTGACCCGTGGCCCGCAGTGCAGGCCGGTGGACATCAGTACTCGCAGGTATCGCCGCATCCCGCGGCTGAGTACCAGTGGCGCCTCGCGATCATCGAGGCGGATGCCGCGGCATCCGCTGTTTCCGATCTCGAGGTCGCTGGGCTCATCGCGGCAGACGCGCTGCGTGTGGCTGCATGGCGGCCACGCTGGACGAACGAGGTCGATGAGCGCTCGCTGCCGCATGAGTCGGACTGGATCCGCACGGCCGTGCATCTGAACAAGGGATGCTACCGAGGTCAGGAGACGGTCTCCAAGGTCCATAATCTGGGTCATCCGCCGCGTCGGCTGGCGGCCCTTCATCTCGATGGCAGTGACGATGTGCTGCCTGCCATCGGCTCAGCCGTGTTCGCTGGAGAGTCAGAAGTCGGCCACATCACCTCTGCTGCTCGTCACTTCGAGGACGGTCCGATCGCGCTGGCCATTCTGTCCCGTCGTGCGCCGATGGGTGACCTTGTGGTGCATGCCGACGGGGTCGAGATCGCGGCCGCGCAACAGGTGATCGTTCCTGCTGACGCTGGCGCGACGGCAGATGTTCCGCGACTCACGCGGCTCTCGCGTCGTGCAGAAGGACAGGATCCGCGCAAGGCCTGAAGGCTATCTCGGCGCAACCGAGTCCCAGGACACGGTGAGTTCACCGAGCCGCCATCTGCTGCGACCGCCGATCACGGGCCATCCCTGGCTCTTCAGAGCTGTGACGGTGGCAAGGAAGCGCTGCGTCGCCCCGAACGTCGACAGCGGTGCCGCGCGCTCCCATTCTCGATCGAGCGCAGTGAGCAGATCGTGGATGCGCTCACCGGGAACGTTCCGGTGGATCAGTGCTTTCGGCAGCCGCTCGGCGACGATCCCAGGGCGCTCGAGTTCTGCCAATCGCAACGAGAGTGTGAAGCGCTCAGGTCTGCCTGCGGAGGAGACATCCACCCAGGTGGCGATGCGTCCGATCTCGTCACAGGTTCCCTCGAACAGCATGCCGCCGGGAGAGAGGCGGGCAGCCATCGACGCCCAGGCGTCGGGCACGTCTGCCTCGTCATACTGGCGAAGCACGTTCATGGCGCGGATCGCTGCGGGGCGGCGTCCGGCGGGGAGTGGAACTTCGAATCCGCCGCGTGCGAACGAAACGTGAAGATCGGGGGAGAAGTTCGTGAGTCCCGCGCGAACGTCGTCGAGCTGGGTCTGCGCGGTCGCCACTCGTGCGGGATCGAGTTCGAAGCCGATCACCTCGGCGTCAGTGCGCACCTTCGTTAACCTTGTCGCGAGTTCGAAGGCGGTGACACCGCTCGCGCCGAAACCCAGATCTATGACGAGAGGATCGGCCGCGGTGCGAAAGGCTGCCGATGCTGCGATCCAGCGGTCATTCCGGCGGAGTCTGTTGGTGCCCGTCGTACCCCGAGTGGGGTGTCCGAGGGGAGATGACGCCATGGGTCCATCCTGCCATCGCCCTGGTGTGCTCTCGATAGACTGGGCCCATGACGCGCACTCTCATCCTGCTCCGCCACGGCCAGAGCGAGTGGAACGAACTGAACCTCTTCACCGGCTGGGTGGATGTCCGCCTCACAGAGAAGGGCAAGAACGAGGCCCGTCGCGGCGGCGAGCTGCTGGCAGAGGCCGGCATCCTGCCCGACGTTCTGCACACCTCGCTCCTCAGCCGTGCCATCCAGACCGCTGACATCGCGCTGGATTCCGCTGACCGCCTCTGGATCCCCGTCACGCGTTCCTGGCGCCTGAACGAGCGCCACTACGGTGCACTGCAGGGCAAGGACAAGGCACAGACTCTCGAAGAGTTCGGCCCTGAGCAGTTCCAGCTGTGGCGCCGCTCCTTCGACGTTCCGCCGCCCGTGCTCGACGACGACAGCGAGTTCAGCCAGGTGAACGACCCGCGCTACGCCGGCATCGACGGAGAAGTTCCCCGTACTGAGTCCCTGAAGCTCGTCATCGACCGGCTGCTGCCCTACTGGAACGACGCGATCGTTCCCGACCTCGAAGCAGGCAAGACCGTCCTCGTCACCGCGCACGGAAACTCGCTGCGCGGGCTGGTCAAGCACCTCGATGGCATCAGCGATGCAGACATCGCCGAGCTCAACATCCCTACGGGCATCCCGCTGGTGTATGAGCTGGACGACAACAACGTCCCCACCGGACCCGGACGCTACCTCGATCCTGCCGCTGCCGCTGCGGGTGCTGCAGCCGTTGCTTCGCAGGGCAAGAAGTAACCTCACGCTTCAACACCGAACCCCCGCCGTGCTGGTGAGACAGCGCGACGGGGGTTCAGCGGTAAGACGAGGGATCAGCCCTTACCAGCCGACTTCTCTTCCATGAGCGCGTGGGCTTCGGCAGCCAGCGGAATGTCGTGCTCTTCGACCGCCCAGTCGCCGGTGGCGAGGTAGACGACCTTCTTCGCGATCGCGACAGCGTGGTCTGCGAAACGCTCGTGGTAGCGGCTGGCGAGCGTCGCATCGACGGTCGCGGTCGCCTCGCCCTTCCAGTTGTCACTGAGTACCTTCTCGAACACGCGCGCGTGCAACTCATCCACGTCGTCATCGGCGTTGCGGATCTGGTCTGCCAGGCGCAGGTCCTGGCTGTGCAGCAATTCGGACAGTGTGCGCGCGATATCGACGTCGAGCTCGCCCATCTTCGAGAACGTGCCCTTGAGGCCCTTGGGAATCGCACGCTCGGGGAAGCGCAGCCGTGCGAGCTGAGCGATGTGCTCAGCCATGTCACCCATGCGCTCCAGCGATGCGCTCACGCGCAATGCGAAGACGACGATGCGCAGGTCGCGGGCCACCGGCTGCTGGCGAGCGAGAATCTCGATGGCCAGCTCGTCGAGCACGACTGCCAGCTCATCGATCTTCGCGTCATCGGCGATGACCTCCTCCGCCAGAGCGACATCGCTGTTGCGGAAGGCTCGAGTGGCCTTGTCGATCGCGACGGTGACGAGGTCGGCGATCTCGACGAGCCGAGACTGGATGTCCTCGAGGGACTGGTGGAAGACTTCGCGCATGAGCGGCGCAACCTTTCGTTCGGGGCTCGGCAGAATGCGACGGCCGTTGAGGGCACGACGGTGCTCGCGCGCTCTCTGCGATTGTGCTCGCTGAAGGTTAACGAATGGTGCCCAGTACGTGAATAGTAGTTCTCGATCCTGGGGCCCGATGTGAAAGCGCGCTGAAGCAGAGGTGAACGCGCTCTACGCTGAAGACATGACCCAGGGGACTATCGCGCTCATCGCCCTCGCTGTCGGTCTGGTGATCGGCGTCGTGCTCTGTGCGATCTTCGCGTGGGCGTATCGTGCAAAAGCGCGAACGGCGCATGCGACATCCTCCGACGTGCCGCAGGGAATCGCAGAGGTGCTCGCGAGCATGGACGACGCCGCGTGCGTCCTGGATGCTTCGGGGCTGGTGCTCGCGAACTCTCATTCCGCGACGCGGTTCGGGATCGATGTCGGTGCGACGCTGGATAACGCCGAGCTCCGTCAGCTTGTGCGAACGGTGCGATCGAGCGGAGTGTCCACGACAGAGGCCATCCGTCTCTCGCGTTCGCCGGGAGGCCTGGATCCGCGATTGGTCTCAGCGCGTGCGAGCGCGCTGGGTGCCCGGCTGATTCTGCTGATCATCAGAGATGTCACAGAACAGGAACGGCTTGATCAGGTGCGCCGTGACTTCGTCGCGAACACGAGCCATGAGCTGAAGACGCCGGTGGGGGCGGTCACTCTGCTCGCGGAGGCGATCGAGTCCGCGGCAGATGACCCACAGCAGGTGCGGGTCTTCGCGTCGCGGATCTCTGCGGAGGCGACCAGGCTCGGCCAGCTCACCGGGCGCATCATGAGTCTCTCGCGCCTGCAGGCCGCGGATGGCGTGACAGAGTTCGACCCTGTCTCGGTTGACGAGGTCATTGCCGCATCCATTGAGGCGCACGCGGTGCAGGCCGACTCCGCGAGCGTTGAACTCGTGCGGGGCGGTGATCGCGGTGCCTACATCCGCGGCGACGTGCAGATCCTCATCGAGGCGGTCGGCAACCTCATCGCCAACGCGATCGTCTACTCGCCGAAGTCATCGCGCGTGGGCGTCGGCGTGAAGGTCGACCTTGACACGGTTCAGATCGCCGTCTCCGACCAGGGCATCGGCATCAGTGAGACCGATCGCGAGCGCATCTTCGAACGCTTCTATCGCGCCGATGAAGCGCGATCTCGCCGCACAGGCGGAACAGGGCTGGGGTTGTCGATCGTCAAGCACGCCACACACCGGCACGGAGGAGACGTGCGGGTGTGGTCGCGCCCAGGGCGCGGATCGACGTTCACCATGGTGCTGCCGCGCATCGATGCGCCGGTGCCAGAGGATACTGCCAAGAAGACCAAGCAGAAGCGCACTCGGACGAGTTCCAGAGGAGCATCGTCCGTGACCGCTCGAAAAGGAGAGCACGCATGACCCGCATCCTTATCGTCGAGGACGAGCCAGACCTCGCCGATCCCCTCGCGTACCTGCTTAGGCGTGAAGGATTCGAAGTGGAGATCGCCGAGGACGGCCCGGGGGCGCTGACGGCGTTCCGTGAGCGTGGAGCAGATGTCGTCCTGCTCGATCTCATGCTGCCGGGGATGCCGGGGACCGAGGTCTGCCGGCAGATCCGCACCAGCTCGAGCGTGCCGATCATCATGGTCACCGCAAAGGACTCCGAAGTGGACATCGTCGTAGGGCTCGAATTGGGCGCCGATGACTATGTCACCAAGCCGTATTCGTCGCGCGAGCTGCTCGCCCGGATGCGCGCGGTGCTACGGCGGGTGACTCAACCCGATGAAGAACTCGAAGAGCGCGTGCTCGAGGGAGGGCGCGTCTCTCTCGACATCGACCGGCACACTGTGGCCGTCGCCGGTGACGAGATCAACATGCCACTCAAGGAGTTCGAGCTGCTGGAGGTGCTCATGCGAAATGCTGGGCGCGTGCTCACCCGCGGACAGCTCATTGATCGCGTGTGGGGGAGTGACTACTTCGGCGACACCAAGACCCTCGATGTGCACATCAAACGAATCCGGTCTCGGATCGAGGAGAACCCCAGCGAGCCCGTGATGCTGGTAACCGTGCGCGGACTCGGATACCGCTTCGCCGGTTGAGAACGCGAAAGAGGCCGGCCACCCGATGGGTGCCGGCCTCTTTCGCGTTCGTGCGGTCAGTCCGCTTCGGGCACCAGGTCCGCGTACTCCGGAAGAGTCCCGTCGAGAACGGGAACCTCAGTGACGCTGCCGGTGGCATCACCGGACTGGAAGTACATCGGGATCGTTGCGCCGGGCATCGTGTCGAGGTCATCGATGCGCAGCGGGTCAGTGGTCGCGCCGAGGCTGACAGTGTCGCCGGCGCCGACGCGGACGGTGAGGGGCTCGAGGCCCTCGATCTCGACCGTGAGAACCTCAGCCTTGTCGGTGGTGTTGACGATCGCGGCGATGAGGTTGCCAGTCGATCCGTCTTCTGTCGCGATGACCATCGCGTTTCGGATGTCGAGCGGACCCTCAGAATCGGGCACGTTCACGCCATCTGAGACGTTGTACGGATCGATCGAGGTCGCCTGCGGTGTGAGGAACGTGCACCCGGTCGTCCCGAGCAGGACGAGGGCGCTGAGGGCGGCAGACGCTACAAGGCGCGATTTCACGAGTCCTCCTGGAGCTATGGGATGTCGAGTCCATTCTATGGGTATGGTTCAGCTCCGCTGGAACATGCGGGAGCAAACCTTAGCGCATGTTGCCTGTGGTATTCTGGAGGTTGCCGAAAGGACACGATTTTATGCTTTTTGAGGTTGGCGAGACTGTCGTCTATCCGCACCATGGGGCCGCGACGATTATCGAGGTCAAGGATCGCGTCATCAAGGGCGAGACGAAGAAGTATCTGAAGCTCAATGTCACCCAGGGCGACCTGATCATCGAGGTGCCTGCAGAGAACGTCGACCTGGTCGGCGTCCGCGATGTCATCGGCCAGGAGGGCCTTGACAACGTGTTCGAGGTGCTGCGTGCGCCGTTCACGGAAGAGCCCACCAACTGGTCACGTCGTTACAAGGCAAACCTTGAGAAGCTCGCCTCTGGCGATGTGATCAAGGTCAGCGAGGTCGTTCGCGACCTGTGGCGTCGCGATCAGGATCGCGGGCTTTCAGCGGGTGAGAAGCGCATGCTCGCCAAGGCGCGTCAGATTCTTATCTCCGAACTCGCACTCGCAGAGAAGTGCGACGAGGACAAGGCTGGCGTTCTGCTCGATGAGGTCCTCGCCTCCTGAGGCGCGGACGTCTCTCGCTAAAGTGAGAGCGTGACTCTTATCCCTGTGCCGACGACGGCGATCATCGTCGTCGCGGCCGGTTCCGGCACGCGCCTCGGCGCTGCTGCGCCGAAGGCTTTCATCGGCATTGATGGGCGCTCCGTGCTTCGTCATGCGCTCGACGGCGTCTTCGCGGCGTCGCCAGCCCAAGTGATCATCGTCGCGCCCGCAGGGCACGAGGGCGATGCCGAGACTGAGATGCGAGCCGCCGCTGGCGACCGTGCGAACCTCGGGATAGTCGTCACCGGAGGCGAGACCCGGCAGCAGTCCGTGGCAGCGGGGCTCCACGCTCTCTGGGGCCACATCGCCACGGTGCTCGTGCACGACGCTGCGCGTGCGCTCACAACTCCTGCGCAGATCGACGCAGTCGCGGATGCTGTCACCGCCGAGTCGGGAGTCATTCCCGCGCTCCCTGTCGTCAACACGCTCAAGCGCGTTGCTGGCGTAGACATCATCGAGGCGGTGGATCGCTCCGCACTCGTCGCCGCGCAGACCCCGCAGGGATTCCCGCGATCGCTTCTCGAAGCGGCCTACGCTGCAGCGCGTGAATCCGGAGCCGAATACACCGATGATGCCGCGCTGTTCGCCGCAGCCGGTCACCCCGTTGCGCACATTCGGGGCTCCGAGCTCGCGTTCAAGATCACGACTCCCGCAGATCTCGATCGCGCGCGCCAGCTTCTGAAGCGCGGCCGCGCACCCGCACCGCTCCCGCGCGTCGGCGTCGGCACGGACGTGCACGCCTTCGGCGGCGACGGCGACCTGTGGCTCGCTGGCCTGCAGTGGCCGGGGGAGCCGGCACTGTCGGGACATTCCGACGGAGATGTCGTGGCGCACGCGATCGTCGATGCGCTGCTGGGGGCGGCCGGTCTCGGCGATATCGGTGAGCACTTCGGCACATCGCATCCGGAATACGCCGGCGCGCACGGCGACGTCTTTCTCGCACGCACCCGGCAGATCCTCGCCGACGCAGGCTTCTCGATCGGCAACGTATCGGTGCAGCTGCAAGCCAACCGGCCCCGCTTCACTCGGCGCCGAGCCGAGGCAGAGACCGCGCTCTCAGCCGCTCTCGGGGGAGTGGCCGTTTCGATCTCAGCGACGACGACCGACGGCCTGGGCTTCACAGGGCGAGGCGAAGGCGTCGCAGTCACAGCTGTTGCGCTGGTCGTCCCCGGTACGCTAGAGCAGTGACACTCCGCCTCTACGACACCCGCGCGCATGAACTGCGCGATTTCGTGCCTCTCGACCCCGAGAACATCACGATGTACGTGTGCGGGCCCACTGTGCAGTCGGGACCCCATATCGGGCATGTCCGTGCTGCTCTGAGCTTTGACCTTCTGCGTCGCTGGCTCACGCGCCGCTACGGGCGGGTGAGCTTCGTGCGCAATGTCACTGATATCGACGACAAGGTGCTTGCGAACGCGACGGCAACCGAACCATGGTGGGCACTGGCCTATCGCATGGAGCAGGAATTCACCGCTGCCTACGAAGGCATCGGCATTCTGCCGCCCACATACGAGCCACGGGCGACGGCATCCATCCCGCAGATGCAGGAACTCATCCAGACCCTGATCGAGCACGGGAATGCGTACCCGGCTCCCGATGGCTCGGGAGATGTCTATTTCGATGTGCGCTCCTGGCCCGAGTACGGTGTACTCACCCACCAGTCGCTCGATGCGATGGAGGCTGCACAGGATGCGGATCCTCGCAGCAAGCGCAATCCGCAGGACTTCGCCCTCTGGAAGGGTGTGAAACCGGGAGAGCCGGAAGATGCCGTGTGGGACTCGCCCTGGGGCGCTGGCCGTCCCGGTTGGCACATTGAGTGCTCGGCGATGTCGAAGCGCTACCTCGGCGCGGAGTTCGACATTCATGGCGGCGGGCTAGACCTGCGCTTCCCGCACCACGAGAACGAGCTCGCGCAATCGACAGCAGCGGGCGATGGGTTCGCGCGCTACTGGATGCACAACGGGCTGGTGACCGTCGGCGGCCAGAAGATGTCGAAGTCGCTCGGTAACTTCACCCTCGCAGCCGACGTGCTTGCTGAGCGCGATCCGCTGGTCGTTCGCTACGCTCTGGCAGCGGCGCACTACCGCTCGAGCCTCGATCTGACGGAGTCCTCGTGGGCAGAGGCAGAGGCAGCGGTCGACCGCATCCGCACGTTCCTCGAGCGAGCCGAGCGTGTTGCGCCGGCCTCGGGGGCGCCGCGCGAAGAGGGGGTGCCGACCGCATTCTTCGAGGCGATGGACGACGACCTCGCCGTCCCGCGCGCGATTGCGGTGATCCATGAGAGCGTTCGCTCCGGCAATGCGCATATGGATGCTGGACGCCTCGAAGAAGCGCGACTGGATGTCTCCGATGTGATCGATATGACGAACATGCTCGGCATCAACCCACTGTCTGTGCAGTGGAAGACGGCAGGAGGCGCCGAGGCATCCGCTCTCGATGCACTCGTGCAGACGATGATCACGCAGCGCACCGCAGCGCGCGCCGACAAGGACTGGGCGGCCGCAGATCGCATTCGCGATGCGATCGCTGCCGCAGGAATCACGCTGGAGGATACTCCGGCCGGAACTCATTGGAGTATTGATGGCTAAGCCACCGCGCCCCGGCGCAAGCAACGGCAAGAAGAAGGGCCCGCTCAAGGGCACCGGCGGACTCGGGCGCAAGTCGCTCGAAGGCCGTGGGCCCACCCCGAAGGCGGAGGACCGCGCCTGGCACCCGGCAGGCAAGCGCAAGGCTGCCGCCGAGAGGTATGCGGCATCAGGCGGCAAGGGGCGCGCGCCCGGTGCGGGCGGCCGCAGCGGAGGGGGCAACCCGAACCGCTCGCCCAAGGCGAAGGCCGGCGACGACACCGAGAACGTGACCGGTCGCAACTCGGTGCTCGAGGCCCTTCGCACGAAGATCCCCGCGACGGCGTTCTACATCGCGCAGCGTGTGGAGATGGACGACCGCGTCAAGGAGATGCTGTCGATCGCCACGCACCGCGGCATCCCGGTGCTCGAGGTCACTCGTCAGGAGCTTGACCGCATGGCCGGCTTCGACGGCGTCCACCAGGGCGTCGCGCTGAAGGTTCCGCCCTATGAGTACGCGCACCCCCAGGACCTGCTTGAGAAGGTGATCGATCGCGGTGAGGTTCCGCTGTTCGTCGCGCTCGATGGAATCACTGACCCGCGCAACCTCGGAGCGATCATCCGCTCGACGGCCGCTTTCGGCGGCCACGGCATCATCCTTCCGCAGCGCCGCTCGGCTGGAGTGAACTCGGCTGCGTGGAAGACCAGTGCCGGTGCTGCCGCACGTCTTCCCGTGGCGATGGCGACCAACCTCACCACCCAGCTCAAGGAATTCAAGAAGCAGGGTGTCTTCGTCATCGGACTCGACGGCGGGGGAGACGTATCGCTTCCGGACCTCGAACTCGCTGACCGGCCCGTCGTGGTCGTGGTGGGTTCCGAGGGCAAAGGGCTCTCGCGTCTGGTGACCGAGAACTGCGATCAGATCGTCTCGATCCCGATATCTGCAGCCACAGAGTCGCTGAACGCCGGTATCGCAGCGTCCGTCGCGCTGTATCAGATCGCCACGGTGAGGAATCAGGGATGACACGTATCGTCGTCATCGGAGGAACCGGTTACGCCGGATCGCACATCGTCGCCGAGGCTGTCTCGCGTGGTCACTCGGCGGTCTCGATCGCGCGGTCGCTTCCCGCTGAGCGTGTCGAGGGTGCCATCTATCTCGAAGGCAATATCCTCGATGTTCCCACGATCGTCAGTCAGATCGGTGAGGCGGATGTCGTCATTCAGGCGCTTTCGCCGCGTGGCGACATGGTCGGCAAGGTTCGTGCAGCGACGGCAGAGCTCGTCGCGGCCCTTCCCGAGAACGTGCGGGTCGGAGTCGTCGGCGGCGCAGGAGGAAGCCAGGTCGCACCGGGCGGTGCGCGACTGATCGACACGGACTTCCCCGACGAGATCAAGCCCGAGGCGTTCGAGGCGATCGGTGTCCTCGAGGATCTCCAGGCAGACACGACCGGACGCGACTGGTTCTTCGTCCACCCGGCCGGTGGGTTCGGTGCATGGAACCCCGGTGAGCGCACCGGCATCTATCGTGACGGCGGCCCGGTTCTGGTCACGGATGAGAAGGGTGACTCGTTCATCTCGGGTCCCGACTTCGGAGTCGCATTCGTCGACGAGATCGAGAACCCGAAGCACCAGCGCGAGAACTTCGCCGTCGGGTACTAGTCAGACCAGATCGCGCCAGTCGACCTCGTTCTCCTCGTCGGTCACCGGCATCGTGCCGGTGACCACGGGGAGTGACATCGTCTCGGTCGGCGGGCCCATGATCGTGGCCTCGTCGCGGCGGTGCCTCAGGACGTCGTTGATGTAAGACGTCAGCACCTCGGCGAGTGGTACCGAGCGGCCACTCGCCTGCGACAGGTACCACCGGTGTTCGAGCACCTGGTGGAAGACCTCGGCGGGCTCGAGCTTCGCTCGCAGGTCGTACGGAATCGCGCGAACCACGGGTTCGAACACGCGCGTGAGCCACTCGTGCGCGTACATTTCTTCATCGGCCCACTCCTTCTTGGAGCGAGCGCGGAACTCGTCGAGATCATTCAGCAGCCTGCGGGCCTGGTTCTCTTCGACATCGAGCCCGGTGAGTCGGATGAGCCGACGCTGGTGGTGTCCAGCATCCACGACCTTCGGCTGGATCTGCACGACGGTGCCATCGGCCGTGGTCGACATCGACATCTCGTCGATGTCGAAGCCGAGGGCATTGAGCTGTTCGACGCGCTCGGTGATCCGCCACGTCTCGTTCGCTGAGAACGACTCCTGAGCGGTGAGGGCTGCCCACAGCGAGTGATACGACGAGACGATGCCGTCGGCGATGGCGACGGCATCCACGCCGTGCTCGAGGCGCCCACCGGCGGCGAGGTCCATGATCTCGCCGGCGACATTGGTGCGGGCGAGATCCAGGTCATACAGACGCTGGCCCTCGGTCAGGCCCTCTTCGTGGAGCTCACCGGTCTCGGCATCCACCAGGTAAGCGGCGAATGCGCCGGCGTCGCGCCGGAACAGCGTGTTCGACAGCGATACGTCACCCCAGTAGAAGCCGACGTTGTGCAGACGCACCAGAAGCACTGCCAGCGCGTCGACCAGACGGGTTGCGGTGTCGGGGCGTAGTACGCGCGTGAACAGCGCGCGGTAAGGCATTGAGAAGCGCAGGTGCGCGGTCACAAGGGCTGCGGGAAGGGCTGTCCCGTCAGCATCCGTTCGCCCGGCGATCACCGCGACGCGATCGACGCAGGGCACGTCGAGTCGGCGGAGGTTGCCGAGCATCTCGTACTCGCGCTGCGCCATCTCTGCGGTGGTCTCTTTCACCGCGACGACGCGACCGGAGAGATCCGCGAAACGGACCAGATGGCGAGACAGGCCTTTGGGGAGGGAGACGATGCGCTCCGACGGCCACTTGGCGAGAGAGATCGACCACGGCAGCGCCAGCAGCTCGGGATTGACTTTGCTCGCGGTGATGCGAAGTGCGTCCTGCATTATTGCCCCTCTGAAACGACGTCCGTTGCGACGTCTCTCGGAAACGACGCGGCGCGGGCGACCAAGAGGTCAGCCCGCGCCGCATTCATGACGAGGTCAGGATGCGATGACCGGCTTGTCGTTCAGGCGGACGCCGGACTCGATGTCGAAAGCGTGCACGTGTCCAACGCTGGCGGCCAGCGTGACGGTCTCGCCCGCGTTCGGGTGGTTGCGGCCGTCGACGCGTGCGACGAGGTCCGTGCGCTTGCCGTTGATCTCGGTGTGACCGTACAGGTAGCCGTCCGCGCCGAGCTCCTCGACCAGGTCGACGGTGACCGAGAGGCCCTTGCCGTCAGCGGGTCCGACGACGATGTCCTCGGGGCGTACGCCGACCGTGACCTGGCTGCCGTTCGCACGGCCGACAGTGTCGCGGTCAAGACCGACGACCTCTGTGCCGAAGCGCACGCCGCCCTCGGCGAGGTCAGCCGAGAAGAGGTTCATGGCGGGGGAGCCGATGAACCCAGCGACGAAGACGTTCTCGGGCTTCTCGTACAGGTCACGAGGCGAGCCGACCTGCTGGAGCAGACCATCCTTGAGGACCGCGATGCGGTCACCCATGGTGAGGGCCTCAGTCTGGTCGTGCGTCACGTAAACCGTGGTGACGCCCAAGCGGCGCTGCAGGGATGCGATCTGCGTACGGGTCTGGACGCGGAGCTTGGCGTCAAGGTTCGACAGCGGCTCGTCCATGAGGAACACCTGCGGCTGACGGACGATAGCGCGGCCCATCGCGACACGCTGACGCTGACCGCCGGAGAGCGCCTTCGGCTTGCGGGTGAGGTACTCCTCGAGATCGAGGAGCTTGGCGGCCTCGAGCACGCGAGTGGCACGCTCTTCCTTGCCGATGCCGGCGATCTTCAGGGCGAAGCCCATGTTCTCGGCAACGGTCATGTGCGGGTACAGCGCGTAGTTCTGGAAGACCATTGCGATGTCGCGGTCCTTCGGCGGCACGTCGGTGACGTCGCGGTCACCGATCATGATGCGGCCTTCGTTGACCTCTTCGAGGCCGGCGAGCATGCGCAGCGAGGTGGACTTTCCACAGCCGGATGGACCGACCAGGACGAGGAATTCGCCATCAGCGACCTCGAGGTTCAGCTTGTCGACTGCCGGGCGGGTTCCGCCGGGGTAGAGCCGTGTGGCGTCATCGAACGTGACAGATGCCATTGTTTTCTCCTTCACCGGCAGGTACGTGCCGGACGATCCGTTGTGATGGATGCGGTGGGGTCTACCCGCCGTGGCCCGCCTTCGGGCCGTGATAAGTATGGCATGGATGCGCGCACCTGGGTATTTCCCAGCATGTCTGATTACCATCGAAACGTCCCTGCACACTCCGCAAGAGCGTGTTCTGCGGGCGAAGGGGAGCCCGTCCCCGACCACTGACTTTCAAGAGGAACGATGTCGAGCGAGGAAACGCCGAACGTCCCGGACTCTCGCGATTCCCGTGAGGCGGTTCGGGAGAAGGCCCAGCAGGTGCACGCCCAGCAGTCCAGGGCGCGCCTCATGCGAAGGATCATCATCGGCGCTGTCGCCATCGTCGCTGTGGGGGCGATCGGTACCGCCGTGACGCTCGCTGTGACCTCGACGGTGTCCAAGCCCGTTCTGAATCCGCGCGGGATGGACGGCGACGGAATCGTGGTGAGCAGCATCACGAAGACGGATGCTGAGACCGTCCCCTCTACGCCGGTTCCGACGGAGAGCGGTGCGGGCAGCGAGACCGCAACCCCCGACCCAGAGGCGACTGCTCCCGCTGTCGATGTCCACGTCTACGTGGACTACCTCTCGCCCGGTGCGGGCGAGTTCGAGCGAGCCAACACCCGTCAGCTCGCCGGATGGATCAACGAGGGCGCGGTTGAGGTCACGTACCACCCGGTCTCGATGCTCACGGCGAGCTCCAACGGCACCAAGTACTCGCTCCGAGCTGCTGCCGCGGCTGCATGCGTCGCCACGTACTCGCCGGAGCAGTTCTACGCCTATAACCACGAGCTCCTCGTCGACCAGCCGAAGGTCGACAGCAGCGGACGCACAGACGTTGAGCTCGCTGACCTCGCGGTGGCGGTCGGCGCGAACACTCCGAAGGCCGTCCGCGAGTGCATCGAAGAAGGCGACTTCATCACCTGGGCGAAGGAGGCGACTTCGCGCGCGCTCGAAGGTCCGCTTGAGGGGTCTGATGACCTCACTCTCACCAGCGCCCCGATGATCGTTGTCAACGGACAGCCGTATGTCGGTTCGCTGACTGACCCCGCTGAGTTCTCGCAGTTCGTGCTCACGGTCGCCAGCGATACGGACGCGACGCCCAGCCCCACACCGACGCCTGCCGCCACGGAGACTCCTGCGCAGTAGACACTGTCTCGGTTTCCGAACCGCTCCTACGGCTCGCTAAGCTGTAGGACGTTCGCCGACTTAGCTCAGCTGGTAGAGCACCTGTCTTGTAAACAGGATGTCACGGGTTCGAATCCCGTAGTCGGCTCCAAATTATGACCTGATCAGTCGCAGTTTTGCGGTCGCCTCCAGCAGTCGTGGGGGAGTGGCTGCACCGTATTCTGCACCCTATGCGCGAAACGCTGCGCTCCCGCTGTGCTCACGATCATGAAGACGACCTCGCGATTCGTCGCCGCGTTCGCGCTTACCGGCACGCTCGTGCTCACCGGCTGTGCGGCGTCGCTCGATTCTGTCGCCGAGGAATGCGGTGGCAGCGCCGCGGGTGTGAACGCGGACGACTCAGGCATCATGATCGACGTCGGAGCGGGCGCAGACGGCCTACTGTGCGTCGTGCCGAAGGTCTTCTCGGACAAGTCCGATCAGTACGCCGTGGCACTGCTGCTTGACGACGGCCTCGGCCAGACGTCGGAGATCGATGGCCGCGAAGTGAAGACCGGTTCTCTCGGCGGATCACCGTTCGTGTTCATCGCGAACTAGTAGCGTCCCGTTCCGCCCAGCCATACGCTGTCGGGATGGAGGATCTCGACTTCGGTGCGCAGCCGCACTGCCCGGACGATGACGTCGTGATGCGCGACGTCCCAGGCGGGTGGGATATCGCAAAGGTGCCGCCAGTCCTGAACCGAGACGGTACGTTCACCGCGGATGCCATGATCGTCCGCCGTGACGATGTGCGGGAGATCGAAGCCGACGACATGGACACCCTGCAGAGCAAGGTGCCTGATGGGTGGCAGATGCTATCCGTCAGGAAGATCTGAGCGCGACTGGTCGGTATGGTGAAATCGTGCGCCGCATCACTCTCTTAGCGCCGGTCATCCCGGCTTCCGACACTATTGCGCAGCCGCTGAGCGCACCAGCGCTCGAAGCGGCAGCTGACGAGATCGAAGGCTATCTCGAACCCCTCCGGGAGCTTGAGCCCCAAGGAAAAATGGTCGAACCCCATCGCCTCATTCTCGAAGGAATGGATGAGATGCTGATTGCCCTGCGCGCTGGTGACAGCGAGCGGCTTTCTGCCGCATCCAGCGAGCTCGCGAAAACCGGGGTCGATGTCGAGATCGCTTGCCGATAGCGCCCATGCACGACGAGAGACCCCCGCACCCAGCCGAAGCCAGGTGCGGGGGTCTTGTCGTGATGCTGAACTAAGTTTCCGGGAGTGTTGTACTCTCCTGTGGGGCGCCTCCTGGCGTGACCAGCATGATCAAAGGAGACCACACGTAATGGCCCCCAAAAGCCCATCAGGAGCTCGACGATACCTCGCGTTGACCGCAGTGACTGCCCTCTGGATGGGAAGCCTATTTCTCACGCAGCCGGCATTCGCGGAGGAATCAGCTGCTCCCGAGCACGCCACTACCGACGCACCGCCCGCGGACGTTCTCGCTGCGTTTAAGCAGGCCGACAAGGGGGACGCAGAGATTGTCGCCTTCGGCGTAAACGCCTCGGGCGATGACGTAGTCGTGGCGACCGAAGAAAGCGTCGCTACGCCGGAGGGCGAAGCGACGGTTGAAAAGTTCGCCGCGGACGCAGGGATGCCGAGCGCCGAGATTGTCAAGGTCTCCGAGACTCCGGTCGCGTTTGCGGCTAGCGATGTCGTGGGTGGCCAGGGCTACCTCGGCCTGGAGCCAGACGACGAAGCATTCCCCTGCTCGATCGGATTCGCAGCCTGGAGCCCCTCGGGTGACCCGGCTTTACTTAGCGCGGGCCACTGCGCGCCGACGACCGCCCTGGTGCTGTCCAGTCCGTCTGAGGACCCCGCAGCAGGCGGCCCAGGGTACATTGTCATCGAGGGAACCCCCGAGCTCGGTGACTTCGGGTTCTACCAGTACGGCGGCGCTGGCGGAACGCCAGGAACAAACGGCGATCCGGAGGCCACCGACATTTCTGTGATCACGATCGATCCAGCATCTGGTTACGTGCCGCTTCCCGCGGTGACCGACTGGACGACCGCGGGCGACTCGAGCGATTCACTCGCGGCCAGCACGATCAGTGTCAGCGCTTCAGGGGCTCCCGTCGTGGGCACGGTTTCGAAGAGTGGTCGCACGACAGGCTTCACCTCCGGCGAAGTCAAGGCATCTCACCTCGTCGATGGCTGGTCACTCATTGCTGGCAAGTGGGTTCGCGGCTTCCAGAGCAACGTGCTCGCCGCCCCGGGCGACTCTGGCGGCTCGGTAATACAGGGCAACACGGCAGTCGGCGTGATCAGCGGTGGTTCTCCGGCTGATCCCGACAGAGATATTGAACAGTTCACCTGGTCGACCTCGCTCGTGCACGCACTGCCGACGACCGGCGGCTACGAGGTCGCCCTCGACATTGCGGCTCCCATCGTCACCACCCCCGCTGCGGGCTCGAGCGTTGAAGCAGGCGCCGTCATTTCAGGCACGGCTGCAGGCTCCGAAAGCGTTGAGATCTCGGGTGCCGGCGCGACGTTCACCGTGCCCGTCACGAGCGGTGCATTCACCTTCACGGCTCCGGGAACCCCAGGCACCTACACCCACACGCTGAAGGCAGTCAACGGCCTCAGCAAGTCGGACCCCACCAGCTACGCGCTCACGGTCCTTGAAGCACACCCCGTGGCGCCCGCAGTCACCTCGATCGCGGGCGGCAGCGAGTTTGCACACGATGCAGGCCCGACGGGCGCAGCAGGCACCGGCGTCAACGGTGCAACAATGGCAGTCGAGCTCACGGGCGCCGTCACTGGTTCATACACTGCGACGGTCGTCGACGGCGCATGGACGGTCGACTTCGGCAAGCGACTCGTTCCCGGCTCGTACCAGCTCTCGGCAACGCAGACGCTGAACGACCGCACCTCGGCGGCGACGGTCGTAGCATTTACCGTGGCGGCAGCTCCGGCGCCCGAGCCGGGACCGGGCCCCACGCCCGGTGGCGGTACGACGCCGACCACCCCCGGGGTGACGCCCAGCGCGAACACCAAGCCCGTTCTGGCCAACACGGGCGCTGACGCGTTTGCTCCGGTGCTTGGGTCGATTGCAGCGCTCGCGCTGCTCACCGGTGGCGTCGCGCTGATCGCGGCCCGTCGCCGCGCTCGCAGCTAGCGACCGAAGACAAAAGGCGGGGCTCCCCATCGGGGAGCCCGCCTTTGGCGCGTGCGGGGCTCCCCGATGGGGAGCACGCGATCCCACGCGCCATGCCCGCAGCGATAGCAATCCTCGGGGTCGGAGTCGCACTCTTAGTCGTTGGCATCATCGCTGATATCCCCCTCTACCGTTCCCGACGAGGACGTGCGCACGGAGACGCGCTGCGCTGGGATGGTGTGCAGGCTCATCGCTGGGCTATGTGAGGTGATTAGGGGCGTATCAGGTTGCGGATGCGCGCTCCCGATGCAGGTCTATTGCAACGAAGGCCACGCGGTCGCTGACCACAACCCGCTATAGCTACTCGCCGCCTTCCATGCCCATGATTGCGAGGAACCAGATTTGAGCGCCTCAATCCAGACCAGCATTGGTTGGCCGACGAATTCAACGTCTCAGTCGACGCGATCTACGCATACGAGGAACACTGCCTCACACGGCTCCGAGGCATCACATACAGCCGCGCACGCATGGGCATTGGCCAGTGGACGCACCGTGCGGCCGTAATCATCTGAAAGCAGGAGATCATGGGCAGAGCAGCGAAGGGCGACGGGTCGATATTCAAGACCGACACCGGATACCGCGGATACATCACCGTCAACGGGCGCCGGAAATACACCTCAGGGTCGAAGAAGACCGAAGTCGCGCAGAAGCTCCGCGAGTTGAAGAATCAACGCGACACGGGCGTCCTCGCCGTTGGCCGCTCACCGCGCCTCGCCGACTGGATCGCGCACTGGTTGAAGGCCACACAGCCAGAGCACACGATCAAGACGCACGCCGGCTACCAGGAGGCCGTCGACAACTACCTGCCGACATGGCTCGGCGACGTCACGATCGCGAAGCTCACCGCCGAACACCTCGAGGACGCCTACGCGACCCTCGGGGAGAAGTACGCGGGGTCGACCGTCTACCAACTGCACACCGTCATCAGGGCATCCCTGACGCTCGCGGCGAAGCGCGGGAAGGTGCCGACGAACGTCGCGAAGCTCGTCGTGTCCTCGCCGAAGGCTGACCCGCAGCCTGTCCGCCTTTCTCCGACGCCGACCTGGAACGGATCTACACCGCTCTCGCCGGGACGGACATCGAGTCGCGTTGGATGCTGGCCCTGGAGCTCGGGCCGCGGCCGGGGGAGTCGATCGCGTTCGAATGGCCACACGTCGACTTCGACGAAGGATCCATCGCTGTCCGACAGCAGCTGCAGACGGTCGAGGGCAAGCTGCGCCTCGTGCCGTACACGAAGACCGATGCGGGCATGCGAAAACTCCCCATGCCAGGACACCTCGCCGACGCACTCAAGAAGCACCGGAAGGTGCAGCTCGAGCAGATGAGCAAGATTCCGACATAGGGAGGATGGCGTGATGAGGATGAGGGCGACGGGGTAGTGCATTCGTTCGTGTTCACATCGTCGCGGCGCTCTGGGTGGCCGATCACTCCGTCGGGCGACTCTCAGCAGTGGAAGCGGCTGCTGACCAGTGCGGGGCTCCCACATGCGAAGCGCTACACGGCGCGCCACACGGCGGCGTCGCGGATGATCGCCGCGGGCATCGATCTAACGGTCATTGCGGAGATCCTGGGACATGCGAACGTGAACGTTCTGATCCGTGTCTACGCGCACGCTTTGGAGGAGCGGAAGAAGGCGGCGGCCAGCCTGCTTGAGGCGGCTTGGTCGCGCGGCGCTGCACCTTATCCTGCACCTTATGAGGCGGATTCAATGCACGCCGGGAACATCAGAGCACATAGGTAGATGCCCGGAATTCTGCGGCTGGATCGGCCGGCGCTCATCCCCGCACAGTCGAGTGAGACTGTCTTGTAAACAGGATGTCACGGGTTCGAATCCCGTAGTCGGCTCCAATTCACCGCAGCGTTATTGTGCGCTCTTCGGCCTCCGCCCGCGCCTGGGCCGATCATGCCATGCGGCGATCGCATCCGGGGTCAGATCGTCGCGATCCCAGAGGTATCCCGAGACGTTGCCGATCGGATCGATGAAGGTGTCGCTGGCGCTGGAGGCTTCGCCGGCGTCTCGGCGTCGCATGGTCTGACGCAGCGAGACCGGAGTGACGCCGAGCAGCTCGGCAACCTCATCGATCGTCGCGTAGCGCGCAGCGAACCGCGACTCTTTTGTGGCGTCGCGCAGCGCTCGGGGGCACGAGATCTCATCGTCGCTCGGCATGGGCCCTCCTGATCTGTGAGTGAGCCCCACGATAGTCGAGCACTAGCATGGCGCCATGGACGATGCCGTCACGCGTCTCGATGTACCAGGGACCTCCAACTTCCGGGCGGTCGCGCCCGGAACGGTGGCATCTGGGCGTCTGTATCGTTCTGACGCGCTGGACAGGCTCAACAGCGTTGGACGGCAGCGCATCGCCGAACTGGGCATCACCGCAGTGATCGATCTGCGCTCGCGCATTGACCGGCGCATCGGCGGCCGCGACCGCCTGCGCGGTACCGGCGCCGTGCGCATCAGTCTGCCCATCGACGGCGTACCGCGCCGCGTCGATCTGACGACGATCACCCTCCCCGAGGCGTACCGCGTCATCCTTTCTCGCCACCAGCAGCTTCTCGGCACCGTGATTCGAGCTATCGCAGCATCCGATGGGCCGGTTCTCGTGCACTGCACGGCGGGTAAAGACCGCACGGGGCTGGTCGTCGCGCTCACTCTTGCAGCCATCGGCGTCGATCGTGATGCGATCCTCGACGATTACGCGCTCACGGCAGCGAATCTTGCCGGCCCCTGGACCGAGCGCATGGTGCGCAAGGCGCGCCGATTCCGGATCCGTCTGACAGACGACCTGATCGCGATCTTGGCGTCGTCACCGCGTGAAGTTCTGAGCGAGACCCTCGATTGGGTAGACGCCGAGTTTGGCGGACTGACCGAGTACCTGGACGGGGCAGGCGTGGACGCTGACGTGCGTGCAGCACTTCACGCGAAGCTGCTGCCCTGATCAGGGCTGCAACGCGGACTCTCGACGTCGCAGCGCCAATGGTGCCGCGACGCCGTGCAGCACGATGCTTCCCACCACTGTGGCGACCATGACCGCCAGGACCAGCATTCCCTCATCTTCTGGCAGGGCGTTGTAGGCGAGCAGGCCGAACACGATCGTGGCGGTGCCGCGCGGTCCCAGCGCGCCGATGAAGACGCGGTCTGCGGGGACCACTTTGCTGCCCATCAGCGACAGGTAGACCGGCAGCATCCGGATCAGGGTGAGAGCGAGTACGGCGAGAACGACGAAGCGCCAGTCGAATCCCGAGGCGAAGACCACGACTGCGGCGCCCCCGAGCATGAACCAGACGAAGTTCGCGGCCAGGACACCCACCTCATCGACCAGGAGAAGCTCGCTGTGATCGATGCCGGACTCCTCGGTTGAACGCACCCGGGTGAGGCGGTAGCCGATGCCGGCGACGAAGGCAGCGACGAACCCGTTCGCGCTGAAGAGGGGCAGACTCGCCACGCCGTACACGATCAGCGGCAGCAGCACCATCACGTAGCGTGCGCCGACGTCACTGGCGATCTCTCGCTGTCGTGCGAACCGCACAGCAAAACCGACCGCGCATCCGAGAGCCATGCCGATCACGATCGCGAGGAGTGTCGAGGGCGCCGCATTGGCGAACGAGATCAGGAACTCCAGCACAGGCTTCTCGATCGCCTCGTCGGTGAGCTCGGACTCCGGAGTGCGCGAGATCGTCGTCCAGAGCACTGCGAGCGCGAGAGACATGCCGAAGAGGGGAGAGACGAGCCCGTCGTTGTAACCGCTCTCGACGTTCAGGATCTGCCGCGCGCGTTGCGGGACGCCCTTGCGGCGCAAGAGCTGGGCCGCGGGGGAGAAATCGGTGGGCATGATCACGCACGCGATGACCACCATCACCGGGATGCTGGCCTCTGGGAGGATCCACACGCCTGCGAGGAACGCCAGAACAAGAGACAGCGGAAGCGCGATGAGCACCAAGCGCGCGATCACGCGCCCCTCCTTGCCGAAGACGCCGCCCTTCACCTCTGTCGCATCGACGAACAGCAAGATCGCGAGGATGACTTCGACCGACTTCTCGGCAATGTGCGAATCGAGCACATTGCTGAACGCGGGTACGTCCCATGCGACGGTGGCAGCACCCAGCAGGAGAAGGCCGGCTGGTCCAGCGACTCCCCAACGCTCGAAACGGTGCGAGATCAGTGACCACAGCAGGATCGCAGCAAGACTGATCAGCAGGAGGGGAGACATGAGAGAAGACTACGGCCGCGACAACGCCGGTTTGACAGCTATCCGCTCGGACATCTCGGCCGACTCGGCGAGGGCGTGATCGATGAGGCCACGATCGGGAGCCCCTGTCAGCCACTCGTCGCTCATTCGTGCGGGGATCAGCACAGGCATCCGGTCGTGGACGTCTGCGAGGTGGGGAGGGGCGGGGGCCATCACGATCGAGTAGCAGGTCACCCATTCCCCGTCTGGTGTGCGGCCGCGCTGCGTCACCGCAGCCATGCCGAACAGCGCGCCGTCTTCGAGCGCGAACTCATGCCACACGCGCTCGGGTTTGCGCATCTCGAACCAGCCGGTCGCGGGGACGATCGCGCGCGTCCGAAGTGCACCTGCGTGATCCTGCAAGCGCTCTGAGCGCGTGTTGATGGAGGGGAACTTCGCCGGCTGGCCATCAACCAGATACCCCCACCACGCGCGCTCCAGGACAGCTCGTTCTTCTCCGGGAGTGATAAGCGGGTTGAGGTTGCGCAGATTCTTGCCGGTGGGACGCAGCGTCTCGCCGTCGTTCTGCGCAGCCCATGCGCGCAGCCCTTCGAGGATGTCGGCATCTGCCTCGGCCAGCAGGTCAGCATCGGTGAAACGAGGATCGAGTCCGTAGCTCGCGCACATGTCGAAAGACTAGCGCTGAGCACGGACAGTCGCCTCGGGTAGGGTGCTCGAGTGACTCCGACCCGCCACCTGCCTGCCCCCGTGGCGTTGGGCGGCGCCGTGTCGATCGGTGCGATGACGGCGATTCAAGCGCGCATCAACGGGGTGCTCGGTATGCGCATCGATGATGGCATCGTTGCGGGGCTCATCTCGTTCACCGTCGGACTCGTCTTCCTGCTGGTGGTGACCGTTGCGCTGCCACAGACCCGCGCGGGAGCGGCGCGGCTCGTGCACGGCGTGCGCACGCGTCGGATCCCGATCTGGATGCTGCTGGGCGGCGCCTGCGGAGCGCTCACCGTCTCGACGCAGGGCGTGACTGCGGGACTCCTCGGCGTCTCACTGTTCACTGTCGGCGTAGTGGCGGGACAGACCGTGCATGGCCTCCTGCTCGATCGGATCGGCATCGGCCCGGCGGGAGTCGTCGCCGTCACGCCCGGCCGGGTGCTCGGCGGAGCTTTCGCGCTCGCCGCGGTGGCGATCTCGCTGAGCGGTGATGTGCTGGCGACGGCACCGCTCATTCTTCTCGTACTGCCGTTTCTCGCTGGCCTCGGCATCGCATGGCAGTCCGCGGCGAATGGCCGGCTCGCTCAGCGCGTGCAATCACCGATGACGGCGACGCTGATGAGCTTCATCGCGGGCACGCTGGTACTGCTCGTGGCGGCAGGGATCAGCATTGCTGTCGCGGGGATGCCGCGAGCGCTGCCGACCGAACCCTGGCTGTACTTGGGCGGCCTGCTCGGCTTCGTCTACATCCTGCTCGGTGCGACGATCGTCGCCCATACCGGTGTGCTGCTGCTCGGTCTCGGATCCGTGCTCGGTCAGCTCGTGACTTCGGTCGTGATCGACCTGCTGTGGCCTGCGGCATCCGGCCCCGCATTCTGGCAGCTGATCGCGATGGTCGCGGTGGCGGCCGCATCCGTCGCCGTGGCGGTGCCATGGCGGCGCCGGCGCCGGTGAGCCGTCACTCTGCGGTCTGGGGCAAGCGGCTCAAGAGTGCGTTCGCGTCGACGAGCTCACGCCGGCCGGGCTTCTTGCTCTCGGGCTTGCCGCCGACGTAGAGCCACCCCAGCAGCTCCTCGTTCTTCTGCAATCCGTGCGCGCGGGCGACGGATTCGGACCGGGTGTAGCCGCCCGTGCGCCAGATCACGCCCCAGCCCGCTTCGTCGAGCAACAGGCTCAGAGTGTGAGCGACGCCGGATGCCACGGCCTCCTGCTCCCAGCGCGGCACTTTGTCGCTCTTGCGAAAACTCGCGACCACGGCGATCAGCAGAGGCGCCCGCAGCGGCTTGGATGACGGACGCGTGTCACCCTGTGCCGCCGCGATCGCTTCACCGAGTCGGGCGCGGTCATCGCCGCGCAGCTCGATCAGTCGCCAGGGGCGCAGCGAGGAGTGGTCGGCGACGCGCCCTGCCGCCGCGATCAACGGCAGCAGCTCTTCGCGGGTCGGCGCAACCTCGGTGACTTTCGACCACGACTGTCGCGCGAGCGCGGCATCGAGTGCGCTCACGCCTCGGGAGCCTCGGGGGAGAAGTTCAGCGCCAGTGAGTTCATGCAGTAGCGGTCGCCTGTGGGCGTGCCGAAGCCATCAGGGAACACGTGCCCCAGGTGCGAGCCGCAGTTCGCGCAGCGGACCTCGGTGCGCTGCATGCCGAGCGTATTGTCCTCGATCAGCTGCACCGCGTCAGGGCGGATCGACTCGTAGAAGCTCGGCCATCCGCATCCGGAGTCGAACTTCGTGCCGCTCTTGAACAGTTCGGTGCCGCACGCGCCACAGGTGTAAAGACCTGACCGCTTCTCATCGAGGAGCTCACCGGTCCACGCGCGTTCGGTCGCGGCGGTCCGAAGCACTGCGAACTGTTCTTCGCCGAGTTCAGCGCGCCACTGGTCGTCGGTCTTCTTGACGTTGTAGTCCATCGGGTCTCCCGGGTTCGTGGGCGAGTTCACTCCCCATTGTCCACCCGTACCCGGCACGCGAGGGCCGTGATGACGGTGTGAGTCAGAGCGGCATGGCGAGAATAGAGGCATGACAGACGCCGTGCGCGAGCGCTATGCCCGTTTCGCCTCACACGAGGCGCCAGGACGCTCCGCACTCTACGAGCAATGGGCACACGGGGTGGGCTCAGACGCGCGTGTCCAAGAGGTGCTTGCTCGCATCCCCGAAACGCATCGACAGCCCCCACTCGTCTTCGCTGTCACCCGGATGCTGGGCGCGCCGCTGGCGGGCTTCGCGACGTGGCGGGAGTTCGTCCTCACGCACGCGGACGAAGTCGTCATCGAGTGCACTGCGCGCTCCATCCAGACCAACGAGCCGCTCCGGCTCGCGCCGCTTCTGCCGGTGCTCTCTGAGATCGATGGCCCCATCGCGCTGCTGGAGATCGGAGCCTCGGGAGGCCTGTGCCTCTACCCGGATCGCTACTCCTACCGTTTCGTGGACGCAAAAGGGATGCTCCAGACCTCGCTGGATCCCGCAGGCGGGGTCTCGACGGTCGTTCTCACCAGCGAAGTGCGCGGCCCGATGCCGCAGGTGCGGATGCCGGAGATCGTGTGGCGAGCCGGGATCGATCTGGCACCGCTCGACGCACGCGATCCACGAGACCGCGCCTGGCTGCGCGGGCTGGTGTGGCC
The DNA here is from genome assembly GCF_052266695.1 of Microbacterium zouquanmingi. Taxonomy (NCBI): domain Bacteria; kingdom Bacillati; phylum Actinomycetota; class Actinomycetes; order Micrococcales; family Microbacteriaceae; genus Microbacterium; species Microbacterium zouquanmingi. The sequence continues at coordinate 294,437 of NZ_JBQPQZ010000004.1, read as the reverse complement.
AGGGGAGACCGGACGCGAGGAGCGCATCGCCGCAGCCCTCGACCTCGTCGCGGCAGACCCGCCCCTGATGGTGCGCGGAGACGCTCTCGATCAGGTCGCAGAGGTCGCGGCATCCGCACCACGCGACGCGACGCTCGTCATCACGACGCCAGGCGTGCTTGCGCACGTCCCTCGGATCGCGCGCAATGCGCTCATCGCGCGCGTGCGCGAGCTTCCCGCGAGGTGGATCACCATCGACGCGCCGGAACTGCACGATGCCTGGGTAGCGCCCGTGGATGCCGCGACGTGGCAGCAAGGTGACAAGAACTGTTTCGTCGTGGCGCTCGACGGAGAAGTTCGCGCTGCCGCCGACGCATTGGGGCGTTGGTGGGAGTGGCGTGAGGGCACTCGCGCTGTTGGCCAATAGCCTGGTGCCATGCTCGGAGACCTCACCGATCGCGACCGCGCGATCCTCGCCCTGGAAGCGGCCTGGCCGCGTCACGGCGGCGCGAAGGAAGAGGCCATCCGCAGAAATCTCGGGATGAGCCCGGCCCGTTACTACCAGCTGCTCGAGCGGCTCATCGATACAGAGCAGGCTCTCGACCACGATCCGATGCTCATCCGCCGGCTCAGGCGCCTGCGTGAGCGTCGCGTCGACCAGCGCGTTGCGCGGATACGCGGGTTCGCCGGGTAGCATCGACGAGTGCCCCATCCCGTCAAAGACCGTTTTGATGAAGTCCCGCGCGCCACTGGGCGAGTGGGTGCCCACCGTGCTGAAGCACCAGGGATGAACGGATGGCTCGTTCTGCTGTGGTCGTTCGTCTCAGCGCTCGTGCTCATCGTCATCGGCATCTTCGTCGCACTTCTCATGATGGGGCGCATCACGCTGTTCCCCGCTCCGGAAGAGGCCATCGCACCGACACCTGAAGCGACAGGCGTCGTCGATATGACATATTCCGTGCTGATCCTCAACGCGACGCCTGAAGAAGGCCTCGATGCCCAGATGCGCGAGACCCTCATCAACGCGCAGTGGTCGGACAACCTCATCAGCTACGTTCCCGCCGGTCAGCAGGATTTCGCGGAGACAACCGTCTACTACAACGCCGCTGATGCCGAGCTCGCCGCAATCGGGCTCGCCGATCTCATCGGCGGAGCGCATGTCGAGCAGAGCGACGTCTATGCGGATCCGAGCGACCCGGAGCAGAAGCAGCTCGTCATCGTGATCGGTCTGGACCGCTCGAGCATTCAGCCCGAGCCCGCAGAGACGCCTGCTGAATAGACGCCGCACCGCGGCTTGCACTCGGAGGGGTCGAGTGCCAGAATGGGCGTTAGCACTCTCGTACCGTGAGTGCTAACCAGAACGTCTACGTCCAGGAGGGACGACAAAACTCATGGCAAAGATCATCGCTTTCGATGAGGAGGCCCGTCGCGGTCTCGAGCGCGGCCTGAACATCCTCGCCGACGCTGTCAAGGTGACCCTCGGCCCGCGCGGTCGCAACGTCGTGCTCGAGAAGAAGTGGGGCGCTCCCACGATCACGAACGACGGTGTGTCGATCGCCAAGGAGATCGAGCTGGACGACCCGTACGAGAAGATCGGCGCGGAGCTCGTCAAGGAGGTCGCCAAGAAGACCGACGACGTCGCAGGTGACGGAACCACCACCGCGACCGTCCTCGCTCAGGCACTCGTCCGCGAAGGCCTGCGCAACGTCGCAGCCGGCGCAGACCCGATCTCGCTCAAGCGCGGCATCGAGAAGGCTGTCGCGGCGATCACCGCGGAGCTGCTCGCCAGCGCGAAGGAGATCGACTCCAAGGAGCAGATCGCCGCCACGGCATCCATTTCCGCCGCCGACACCGAGATCGGCGAGCTCATCGCCGAGGCGATCGACAAGGTCGGCAAGGAAGGCGTCGTCACCGTCGAGGAGTCACAGACCTTCGGCACCGAGCTCGAGCTCACCGAAGGCATGCGCTTCGACAAGGGCTACCTGAACCCGTACTTCGTGACGGATGCAGACCGCCAGGAGGCCGTGTTCGAGGAGCCCTACATCCTCATCGCGAACTCGAAGATCTCGAACATCAAGGATCTTCTTCCTGTCGTCGACAAGGTCATCCAGGATGGCAAGGAACTCGTCATCATTGCCGAGGACGTCGAGGGCGAAGCCCTTGCAACCCTCGTGCTGAACAAGATCCGCGGCATCTTCAAGTCGGCTGCCGTCAAGGCTCCGGGCTTCGGCGACCGTCGCAAGGCGCAGCTGCAGGACATCGCGATCCTCACCGGTGGTCAGGTCATCACCGAAGAGGTCGGTCTCAAGCTCGAGAACACCACGCTCGACCTGCTGGGCCGTGCTCGCAAGGTCATCATCACCAAGGACGAGACGACCATCGTCGAAGGTGCTGGCGAGACCGAGCAGATCGAGGGTCGCGTGACCCAGATCCGCCGCGAGATCGAGAACACCGACAGCGACTACGACCGTGAGAAGCTCCAGGAGCGTCTCGCCAAGCTCGCCGGTGGCGTCGCGGTCATCAAGGCCGGAGCTGCAACCGAGGTCGAGCTCAAGGAACGCAAGCACCGCATCGAGGACGCCGTTCGCAACGCGAAGGCAGCCGTCGAAGAGGGCATCGTCCCCGGCGGTGGCGTCGCGCTCATCCAGGCAGGCACGAAGGCGCTCGACACTCTCGAGCTCACTGGTGACGAGGCAACGGGCGCGAACATCGTGCGCGTGGCCATCTCGGCTCCGCTCAAGCAGATCGCGCTGAACGCCGGTCTCGAGCCCGGCGTCGTCGCGCACAAGGTCTCCGAGCTGCCCGGCGGTCACGGCCTCAACGCCGCTACCGGTGAGTACGTGGAGATGTTCTCCGCAGGCATCATCGACCCCGCCAAGGTCACGCGCTCGGCGCTGCAGAACGCAGCCTCGATCGCCGGCCTCTTCCTCACCACCGAGGTCGTCGTCGCCGACAAGCCTGAGAAGGCTGGCGCTCCCGCTGGTGACCCCACGGGTGGCATGGACTTCTGAGTCTCAGGCACTGACAGAAACGCCCCGGCATCTTGCCGGGGCGTTTCTGCGTGCTGTCGCTCCCTGAGCCTGTCGCGCTCCCTGAGCCTGTCGAAGGGTCAGCGGAACAGATTCGCGGAGTACTGGTCGGCATCGGAATACTGCGTAGCTGCAGCTCCCAGCGCGGTGCCGATCGAATCGAGCACCTGCTCGACGTGCAGCTGAGCCGCGGCCCACTGGTCGCTGCAGCCCTGGAACGCAGCGGATGCGGCGCCAGTCCAGGACGACTGCAGCTGGGTCAGCTGCGCCTTCAGCGCCTGCGATTCACCGCGCAACCGCTCCATCGTTGCCCTCGTGGCTCCATTGGCCGCGAAGACCGCTTCGGTATCGACTGTGTAGACGGACATACATGAACTCCTCTCGTCGGAGTTCATACGCTATGCGGGCCGTCACCTCATCGAACGGGCGAAACCCGCGATCGGTGGATACGTGATCGTGAGGCTGCGCTGTGCAGTGCGAGTCAGAGCTTGTCGAGGTCCAAAGGGGAGATCGGCTGAGTGTCTTCCAGTAGGTGCTCCGGCGTCGCCTGTGCTGGCGCGAGCGGCAGAGTGACGGTGAAAGTGGCACCGCCTCCGGGTGTCTCATCCACGTGCACCCTGCCGCCCAGCGCAGACACGATCGAGGCCACGATGGCCAGGCCCAGTCCTGAGCCGCCGGTCTCGCGGGCGCGGGACGTGTCTGCGCGCCAGAAGCGCTCGAAGATCTGCTCGCGGATCTGCGGAGGGATACCTTCGCCGTGATCGACGATGGAGATGCTGCCGGTTCCCGCTGCTCGATCTGAGTCGACGACGAGCTCGATAGGTGTGTCTTCCGAGGAGAACCGGCGTGCGTTGCCGAGCAGGTTCGCAATCACCTGGCGCACCTTGTTCTCTTCTCCGAGCACGATCGGAGGCGTCCGCACAGGCGTGTCCTCAGCTTCGGAGAAGTCGATCTGCGGCATCATCTCATCGGCCGTTCGGGGGCGTCTGCGCAGGCGGGAGAGCGCTCCGCCGCGCGGCTTGGTCGGTGCGCTCCTGGTCGGGGGCAGCGAGGGCAGCGTCGTCACAGGCGCAGTCGGGGCGGCATCCGCTGTTCTGTCTATGACCGAGATCATGCGACCTGGGGCTGCCGCACGGACATCGAGCGCGGCGTCCCGCGCGAGCGGGCGCAGATCGAGTGCTTGGATCTGGAGCTCTGGCTCTTCGTCGAGTCGTGCGAGAGCGAGCAGATCCTCGACGAGGACACCCATCCGGATCGCTTCCTTCTCGATGCGCTCCATCGCGCGCGCGGTGTCTTCCTCGCCACGGATCGCGCCCATCCGGTACAGCTCCGCATATCCGCGAACGCTCACCAGGGGAGTGCGCAGTTCGTGACTTGCATCGCCGATGAAGCGGCGCATGTGCTGCACGGTGCGATCGCGCTGGGCGATGGACTGGTCGATGCGCTCGATCATGGTGTTGATCGCGAAGTTCAGGCGCCCGACTTCAGTACTGGGTTCGAGATCGGTGAGGCGTTGGCTGAAGTCACCGGAGGCGATGAGCATCGCCGTGGATTCCACCTGGGTGAGGCGGCGGAAGGTGAGCGTCACGAGGCCGCGGATCAGCAGAGCCGCGAGGAGGATCGTGACGAGCGAGACCGTCGTGTACACGCCGAAGAACTGGGCGATGATGCTGTCGACTTCCTCCAGTGGGAGAACAACGTACTGCACGTACAGCATGCCGTCGTCGCCTGGCACCACAGCGACAGCGCCGCGGAACTCGTGGCCGTCGGGGCTCTGCAGATCTGCGATGGCGCCTTCGCGGGCGTGGGCCTCCTCGAGCGCGACAGATTCGGGGAAGATCGGAGCCGCATCGTCGGATGTGCCACCCGCGCTCGCGAGGAAGAGCCCATCAGCGGCGTATACGGCGAACACGTAATCGGTCGAGCGAGGTGTGTTCTCCACGGGCTTGAGCACGGGAACGCCACCAGCATCCTCGGTATCGAACCAGCGGCTGACCAGGTCGCTTGCGGCAAGTGAGGGGAGTTGCGCGTCGATGTTCCCGATCAACGAGCTGCGCAGCAGCGGCACCGTGCCGATACCGGCCACGACAAGGCCGAGCGCGAGGACCGCGACGGTGACGCCGGTGACTTTGGCGCGCAGGCTGATGCGCCGCCACCATCGGGTGACCGCGTCAGGCTTGTGCGCCATGCGCGCCCCTTTCGCGGACTACTTGCCCACCTTGAGCATGTACCCGAATCCGCGCTTGGTCTGGATGATGGATTCTTCGGTGTGCGGATCGATCTTGCGTCGCAGGTACGAGATGTAGCTCTCCACGATTCCGGCATCGCCGTTGAAGTCGTATTCCCACACGTGGTCGAGGATCTGCGCCTTCGACAGCACCCGGTTCGGGTTCAGCATGAGGTAGCGCAGCAGCTTGAACTCGGTGGGGCTGAGCTCGATCGGCTCTTTGCCGACGAACACGTCATGGGTGTCCTGATCCATCGACAGCTCGCCGGCGCGGATGATCGACTCTTCGTCGGCCTGCATCGTGCGACGCAGCACCGCCTGCACGCGGGCGACGACCTCGTCCAGCGCGAACGGCTTGGTGACGTAGTCGTCGCCGCCGGCATTGAGGCCCTCGATCTTGTCCTGAGTGTCGTCCTTTGCGGTGAGGAACAGGATGGGCGCGGTGAATCCCGCGCCGCGAAGCCGCTTGGTGACGCTGAACCCGTTCATGTCGGGGAGCATCACATCGAGAATGATGAGGTCCGGCTCCTCTTCGAGGACGGCGGAGATGGTCGCGGCACCGTTGGCCACGGTCTTGACCTGATATCCGGCGAAGCTCAGGCCGGTGGACAGCAGGTCACGGATGTTCGGTTCGTCATCGACGACCAGGATGCGCGCATCAGTCATGACCCCATTATGGTGACTTCCCCCTTGCTGCGGCTGATGATCTTCCGGAGCGCCCGAATTGTCGGCGTAACCTGAGCGCATGAGCGAGGAGGAAGAAAGCGGCGACAGCGCCTGCTGGCTGTCGTTGGTGTGCCCGGAGTGCGGCGCGATGCTGGACGATCGCGCAGGCCCCTGCTGGCGGTGCGGCACAGCTCCAGGCGGTGAGGAGTAGGGCGCTGTTACGCCGTTGCCAGTGCGTCGGCGTCCAAGATCGTGTAGCTGTACCCCTGCTCGGCGAGGAAGCGCTGGCGGTTCTGCGCATAATCCTGGTCGACCGTATCGCGGGCGATGAGCGTGTAGAAGCTCGCCGTGTGACCGGACTCCTTCGGGCGAAGCAGCCGGCCGAGGCGCTGTGCCTCTTCCTGACGCGAGCCGAACGAGCCGGAGACCTGGATCGCGACCGATGCCTCGGGCAGATCGATCGAGAAGTTCGCGACCTTCGAGACGACCAGCAGCTCGATCTCGCCCTCACGGAACTGGCGGTAGAGCTCCTCGCGCTCGTCGATCGGCGTCGCGCCGGTGATCTGCGGGGCATTCAACGCTACGGACAGCGTCTCGAGCTGGTCGAGGTACTGGCCGATCACGAGCACGCGCTCGCCGGGGTGCTTGGCGATGAGCTCACGCACGGCATCGATCTTCGCCGGCGCGGATGCTGCGAGTCGATAGCGGTCATCGTCAGTGGCAGCGGCGTACTCGAGCCGGTCATCCGGAGGCAGATCCACGCGCACTTCGTAGCAGGCGGCGGGGGAGATGAACCCCTGCGCCTCGATCTGCTTCCACGGTGCATCGAAGCGCTTAGGTCCGATGAGGCTGAACACATCGCCCTCACGGCCGTCCTCGCGCACGAGAGTCGCAGTCAGTCCGATGCGGCGGCGGGCCTGCAGGTCGGCGGTGAGTTTGAACACGGGAGCTGGCAGCAGATGCACCTCGTCGTAAACGATGAGACCCCAGTCGAGAGCATCCAGCAGCGCGAGGTGGGCGTACTCGCCTTTCCGCTTCGCTGTGAGGATCTGGTACGTCGCGATCGTGACGGGTTTGACCTCTTTCACCTGGCCCGAGTACTCACCGATCTCTTCTGGAGTGAGGCTGGTGCGCTTGAGCAGCTCGTCTCGCCACTGGCGGGCCGAAACGGTGTTCGTCACGAGAATGAGGGTGGTCGTCTTCGTCGCGGCCATCGCGGCGGCGCCGACGATCGTCTTTCCCGCCCCACAGGGGAGCACCACCACACCCGAGCCGTCCTTCGAGAAGGCATCGACGGCATCCTGCTGGTAGGGCCGGATGTGCCAGCCGTCTTCTGCGAGTTCGATCTCGTGCGGGGTGCCAGGGGTGTAGCCGGCGAGATCCTCTGCCGGCCATCCGATCTTCAGCAGCTCCTGCTTCATCTGACCGCGCGCCCACGCATCGATCACGTACGTGTGGGGGCTCGGATGTCCGATCAGGAGTGGCTGGATGCGCTTGTTGCCCGCAACCTGTGTGAGAACAGCCGGATCCGTCGAACGCAGGATCAGCAGACCCTCATCGTCGCGCTCGATGACCAGTCGGCCGTATCGGTTCACCGTCTCGCTCAGGTCGACAGAGACCGATGGCGGCACGGGGAAGCGCGACCATCTGTCGAGCACCTCGAGCATGTCCTCAGCCGTGTGGCCGGCGGCCCGGGCGTTCCACAGGCCGAGCCGCGTGATCCGGTAGGTGTGGATGTGCTCCGGTGCACGTTCGAGTTCGGCGAAGATCGCCAACTCGTGGCGAGCGGTTTCGGCGTCGGCGTGTGCGACTTCGAGGAGCACCGTGCGGTCGCTCTGGACGATCAGTGGGCCATCAGACATAGCGATCCAGTCTATCGTCGCTACGTTGCGGACGGGTCGATGACGCGGGCAGAGCGGATGCTTTTCACAGGAAGGGTCCGCTCGACGTCGGCTGCGCGATCGCGGCCGCGGAGTCTGCCGCCGCCGAGGCCGCTGGCTTCGAGCTGCAGTTCGCGGACCGTGCCGTCCGGCATGCTGATCTCTACGAGCAGCACGGATTTCGCGCGCACGGCTGCGTCGAGCTCGCGATCGAGCCAGGCCGCATCGTCATCCGGGCCCTGACGGTCTCGGAGTCGCTGGATGAGCAGTGTGTAGTCGGCGGGCCGCGGTGCCTGAGCCGGCGGGACGGGGTGGCGATCGATGACCTGCGGTTCGCCTTCCGGGCCCACGATCATCGCCGGATAGCGCGCGTCCGTAAGCGTCCAGTACACGCTGTCGCGTCCGACGCGCGAGCTCAGCCCGTCGGCGTCTCTGGACAGTGCGAGGGGGCGGAGCGACTGGTCGACGGCCATCGCGTCCAACAGCGTGGCATCCGCGCTGGTGACCTTCGTCCGTCCTGTGCCGGGGTCCGCGAACACTCTGACCAGCCCATGACGCTGTGCGGACTGCATGACGAGGTACTCGAGCGGCTGGGGGATGCCGGTCAGCGATATCTCACCGAGGAAATCGAGGATGGACTGCGCGGTCTCACCGCCTGTGAGAGCGTGCGCGACTGATTCGGCGCTGAAGCGGTAAGAGGATGCCTGGGCTGCGGATTCGCGGACGGCGATGCCGCGCAAGCGCACATCGAGCGGGGGCTGGAGCGGACCAGGGGCGATGGCCGAGAGATCGTTCTGCAGGAAGATCCGGTCGACCTCGGTGGGCAACATCCGTGCCACGCCGCTGGCATCTGCCGGATGTCCGCTTCGCAGCGGCACTGCCCACTCCGGTTCGGCACCGTCGTCGGTGATCAGGCCGAGAAGTCGCGCTCGCGTGCGTATTGCCGTGCAGCGGTCGTTCCAGGAGTTGTCCCATGGATATTGCGGTTCCCAGTGCGGAACTGGCAGCCAGCCGCCGGCCGGTGTGCGCAGCCCAGCGGGAAGAACGTCGCGAAAGGATTCGGTGAGCGCGGTCCACCGGTCGGATGCTGATCGTCGCAGCCATGCGTCACCTGCCGGCGTCATCCGCAACCGGCGGTCGTCCACTGTTGCGAGGCCAGCGTCGACGGCGATCGTGACGAGATCATCGAGATGCTCCGCGGGCATCCCCATCTCGGCGATGCGGCGCTTCTCCCCGGCGTTGAGGCGTCCGTCCGTGAGAAGGGCGAGGGGAGTCTCTGCGGTGAGCAGCAGCAGATCCGCGATCGCGGCAACGCTCGTGAAGGCTCGCTCGGCAGCGCGGGCTGCGGAGCTTTCGGTGGCAGGCTCGGCGTCGGCGGGCTCGGTGCAGACGGGGGCTTCTCGGGCAGCGACCGCGTCGGCGACGGCCGGTGCGGGGGTGCCATCTGGCCGCAGGATCGCCAGCGCGACCAGCGCGCCGGTCTGCTCTCCCGCATCTTCACCCAGTGCCGAGCGATGCAGCGCGATGGCCTGCGCCAGGGGCAGGCGCGGCAGCATCCGGTCGATGGACGCGGACTCGAGCAGCGCTTCGGCTGCATCGAAGAAGTCCGACCAGGAGACGTCTTCGCGCACCCCGCGCGCTTCGAAGAGCGCCGCCAGCTGCGCATCTGTGGCAGCGGCCAGCCACACGGCGAGCGGGCGGGCGTGCGTGCTCATGTCATGAGCGCTTGGCGGCGCGGCCCTTTCGCACGAAGCTCATGATCAGCAGCGCGAGAATCATGACGAACGCGAGCGGCAGTCCGTACGGAGGGATGGCCACGACGACCGGCCAAAGGCCTTCGGTGAAGGACTCCTGCGACATGCCTGTTGCGCTTCCGATGATGATCGCGAAGAAGCAGATGACAGAGAGTGCTGCCAGCGTCAGCGCGGTGAACGCGAGGATGCGATCCAACCGGCGGACGGGAACCTCTGGTTCAGGATTCTGCTTGCTCATCCGTCTCAGCCTAGACCCTGGAACACCGGTAGGCTGAGGGAGGCCGCAGATACGCGCGCCGTTATCCAGGCAACATCACTCAGCGAGGTTCTCCGATGCCCACCGGCAAGGTCAGGTTCTACGACGACGAGAAGGGGTTCGGCTTCATCGCCAGCGATGATGGCCAGGACGTCTTCCTGCACGCCTCTGCCCTCCCTGCGGGCGCTTCGGTCAAGTCCGGGGCGCGAGTCGAATTCGGCGTCGCCGATGGCAAGCGCGGGCTGCAGGCCCTTTCAGTGCGTGTTCTGGATGCTCCGGTGAGCCTCGCCAAGGCGAAGCGCAAGCCGGCCGATGACATGGCGATCATCATCGAAGATCTCGTGAAGCTCCTCGATGATGTCGGCGGCGATCTGCGTCGCGGTCGCTACCCGTCCGGCAGCTACGGCCACAAGGTCGCTGCGGTACTTCGCAAGGTCGCTGATGACCTCGACGCCTGAGCCTGATGATCGCCTGATCGGCGCGCACGACCTCGCGGTCGCCGCGCTGAAGGAGATCACTCCCGCCTCGACGATCGGCCCTGCTGCCGGTTACCTCGTCGAGGACGACGGCGCGGTATCGCTGCGGTTCGAGAACCGACTTCCCGGGTACCCCGGTTGGTACTGGACGGTTACGCTGGCGCGCATCGAGGATGCTGAGCCGACGGTTCTCGAGGTGGAACTGCTGCCGAACGAGGGCGCACTGCTGGCTCCGGAGTGGGTGCCGTGGGCTGAGCGTCTCGCGGAGTACCGCGCTCACCAGGCAGAACTGGCCGAGCAGGCCGTTGCTGCCGCCGCTGAGGCAGGCGAAGCGGACTCGGCTGAGGACGACGAATCCGATGAGGAGGACGTCGACTCCGATGAGGATGATGACGACCTCGACGACGATGACCTCTCCGAGTCGCGGGTGCTGCACGCCGGCGACCTGGACGGCGTCGACATCGATGAACTCGACGACTCCGTGGACACCGACGACGACTCGGACGACGACGAAGAGTAGCCGGCCCCGCCGGGCTCAGGAGCTGGTGTTCTCCAGCACGTAGTCGATAGAGCGGATGAGCTGGCGCACGTCGTCGGGCTCGATCGAGACGAACGTCGCGATGCGCAACTGGTTGCGACCGAGCTTGCGGTAGGGCTCGGTGTCGACGATGCCGTTGGCGCGCAGTGTCTTCGCGATCGCTGCGGCATCGATGCTCTCATCGAAGTCGATGGTGGCGACGACAGGGGAGCGGTGCGCAGGATTGGTGACGAACGGTGTCGCGACAGCGGATGCCTCGGCCCAGTCGTACAGCGCCTTCGAGGACTCCGCGGTGCGTGCGCCAGCCCAGGCGAGTCCGCCGTTGTCGGCTATCCACGTCAGCTGGCTGTCCAGCAGGTGAAGGGTTGCAAGCGCCGGCGTGTTGAGCGTCTGGTTCAGGCGTGAGTTGTCGAGTGCGTTTTTCAGGCTGAGGAACTCGGGGATGTAGCGGCCCGATGCTGCGATCCGCTCGATCCGCTCGATCGCGGCGGGCGATACGGCGGCGAACCACAGTCCGCCATCGGAGCCGAGGTTCTTCTGCGGGGCGAAATAGTAGACATCCGCCTGTGTGACGTCGAAGTCGATGCCGCCAGCGGCGCTGGTGGCATCGATCACGGTGAGTGCTCCGTCTGCGGCGACGCGCGTGACGGGGGCGGCGACACCGGTCGAGGTCTCGTTGTGCGGCCACGCGTACACGTCGACACCGTCAACGAACTCTGCAGAGGCGAGCGAGCCCGGCTCTGCCTTGCGCACATCGGGGGCCTCTAGCCACGGTGCGCCAGCGGCCTTGGCGAACTTGCCGCCGAACTCGCCGAACGTGAGGTTCTGGCTGCGTCGCTCGATCAGACCGAATGCTGCGGCATCCCAGAAGGCGGTCGACCCGCCGTTGCCGACGAGGATCTCGTACCCCTGGGGAAGACGGAACAGGCTCGAGAGCTGCTCACGAACACTGCCGACGAGGTTCTTCACCGGTGCCTGCCGGTGCGAAGTGCCGAGGATGCTCGCCCCCGCGGTGACGAGTGCCTCCAGCTGTGCGGGACGCACCTTTGAAGGGCCACAGCCGAAACGGCCGTCGACGGGCAGCAGGTCACGCGGAATCTCGATCGACATGGCTCGATTCTAGGGGCGCGCAGCGCGAGCGAGTTCCACCGTGACCACGACCGGCCTCGCCGCGGGAATGTAGGCTTGCCTAAGAAGACCCGGAGGATAAAGATGGCGGACCTGATCGACACCACGGAGATGTATCTCCGCACCATCCTCGAGCTCGAAGAGGAGAACATCGTTCCGCTGCGCGCGCGCATCTCCGAACGACTCGGCCACTCGGGGCCGACCGTTTCGCAGACCGTTGGGCGCATGGAGCGCGACGGTCTCGTCGTCGTCTCCGAAGATCGAACGCTCCAGCTGACGGATGCCGGCCGACGCAAGGCCGTCGACGTCATGCGCAAGCACCGCCTGGCAGAACGTCTACTCTCGGACGTCATCGGTCTGGACTGGGCGTACGTGCACGAAGAGGCATGTCGCTGGGAGCACGTGATGAGCGAGCAGGTCGAGCGTCGTCTTGTCGAGCTCCTGGGGCAGCCGACGGAGTCGCCGTACGGCAATCCGATTCCTGGACTGGACCAGCTCGGCGGCCTGATGCCCGCCCGTACTTTCGATGAAGGCGTCATCGGTCTCGTGCAGAAGCTCAATGATGCCGGCGGGCCTGTCGAGGGAACCGTGCGCCGACTCGCTGAGCCGGCGCAGGTCGATCCCGAGTTGCTGGTGCAGCTGCGTGACGCGGGAGTCATGCCGGGAGCTCGCGGAAGCTATCGCTTCAACGAGGGATACGTGCTGATCGAGATGGACGGAATCGACGAGGGGCTTGAGCTGCCGGTCGAGCTCGCTTCGCACATCTTCCTCGTCGGCGACGCGTCCTGAGACGCAGGTTCCGATGCCGCGGCACCCGCTCCCGGGGGATTGCCAGCGTCCCAGGGTGACAAGATCGTTATCTTCGGGTAGCCTCGGACGGGTCGCCGGAGAACTAGACCGCTGGTGACAACCCCGCGAAGACTGCCTCATCGGCTCGTCGTCTCTGCGGATACATCGCACGAAGTACCCCGAGCTTGTGCCACGAGAAGCAGAGTGCAGACGAGCCAGCGCACCCGAGCGCCGAGGCACAGGAGGATTACCTTTTGGCCGCAGACATCGAACCGACCACGACATCTGAGAAGACCCTGAAAACCGAGCGGCCCGCGGCGACGCGCAGTGCCGCCCGTAGAGTCGTGAAGCCCATGCGGTCCATCGCCATCTTCGGCGCTGTCGGCGCATTGGTCGCGGCAGTCGCTCTTCCCGCTTACGCGGCATCGTCGACGCCGGTAGACGCGACAGCCACACTCCAGCAGGTCGCACAGGACGATGCGCAGTCGCTCGTCGTCGCTTCCGAAGCCACCGCAGCTCCGCTTCAGCGTTCAACGTACTCGGCGACCACGCCGGCAGAGATCGATCAGAAGAAGGCTGAAGAAGCCGCTGCTGCTGCCGCTGCCGCAGCCATTGCTGCACGGGCCGCCTCTACCTCGTCCTCCTCCGGCGGAGGCATCGACATCGGCAACTATGCGCTGGTCTCGCCCGGTTCTGGCGAGGTCCGATACCCGCTTCCCCGCGGCTCGTACCGCGAGGGACGCACGACAGTCGGCGCCGACAGTGGTGGCCACGACGGTGCAGACATGCTGGCGCCGGCAGGCACCCCGATCTACTCGGCTGCGGCAGGTGTCGTCCGGGTCTCCTCTGAGAGCTATTACGGCTACGGCGTCGCTGTAGTGATCGACCATGTCATCGGAGGCCAGAGCGTCTCGACGACCTATGCCCACATGACCTACGGAACCCGTCAGGTGCAGGCAGGGCAGACTGTGCAGGCCGGTCAGCTGATCGGTGCAGTCGGCAGCACGGGAAGCTCGACGGCGAATCACCTCCACTTCGAGGTGCACGTGAACGGCTCCATCCTCGAGCCGTACGCATGGCTCGCCGCGAACGCCGGCTGATCCTCACACTCATTTCCGGAGGCGACACGCGTCCGCGCGTTCAGCTGCTGTTTCGTCATACGTCGGTTCCATGAGCTACCCTGAACCCGTCGTCGCACGAACGGGAGAAGCTGATGGAACAGATACCGGGCATCCGCACCATGGATGCACTCGGTCGCTACGTCCTTCGGCATCGCCCGCAGGGACGCACGGAACTTATCGTGCGCAGTAGGCGTCGCCCATAGGGCGGCGCCTTTCTACGTCTCTGCACCTGAACTGCCGTTCGCGTGGCGTCATGTGAGTCGAGAGAGCCGGGAAGCCGTCCCGGCGTATCGAGAGGACGATGATGCGCACACTTGTTCTGAATGCCGGGTACGAGCCACTCGCCGTGGTCTCGTTCAGACGAGCCCTGGTGCTCGTGATGAATCACAAGGCGACCGTGATCGAGCGGGTAGATGATGATCCCGTCTGGTCTGCCGCCGGTGCCTTCGATCGTCCGGCCGTCATCATCCTGTCGAGATACGTTCGCCTGCCGATGAGCAAGCGGGTGCCGGTCACCCGGCGGGGTGTGCTGCGCCGCGACGACCACCGATGCGGGTACTGCGGTAAGACCGCATCCACGATCGATCACGTCCTGCCACGCTCGCGCGGAGGAGCGGACTCGTGGGAGAACCTTGTTGCCTGTTGTCTTCGCTGCAACAACGTCAAGAGCGACCGCACACCGCAGGAGATGCGCTGGGAGCTGCGCTTCATTCCGCGTCCGCCGCGCGGCGGACGCTGGTCCGTGCGGGGCACCGAACGCAGCGATCCCGCATGGGAGCCGTATCTCGCGCTCGCGGCATGACGCGGTCGGTGCGGTGCGTGCGACTGGATAGACTTGTCGAGCCAGCCTCTGTAGCTCAATGGAAGAGCAGTTGCGTCCTAAGCAAACGGTTGGGGGTTCGAGTCCCTCCAGGGGCACCATCGATTCTGCCTAGAAAACACTGGGATCGCAGACGCGGAAAACGCCGAAAATGGGCCGTTTGCCCACACTTTGCCCACACTTCGGTGGGATTGGGTCCGGAAAAACCGCGTCAGAATCGGCCGAAACGATGCTCGGCGTCGAGCAGAGCGCTGACGTCGATGACGCTGTGTGGGCCGGTAGCAGCAGCTGTTTCCATCTGTGCCGCGACCGCGTCAAGATCGTCCTCGAAGAGATCTGAATAGGTGTCCAAGGTCATCGCTGCTGATGCGTGACCGAGCATTTTCTGGACGGCCTTCACATTCGCGCCCGCGCTGATTGCAAGAGATGCTGCGGTGTGACGAAGATCATGAGGTGTGAGCCGTGGGATTGTCGGATCGATTTTCTGGGCTCGTCTGACGGCAACCGCGAACCACGACTTGTCATCATTCTCGCGCTTCATGTGCGTCTTGCCATTGCCGAAGAGTAGATCGTCGGGTTCTTTGTCTTCACACACGGCATCGACGAGCGGCGTAAGCGCGGCCATGTACGGCACCGATCGGCGTTCGTGCGTCTTCGGAGTGCCGACATGAATCTGCCAGCGGACCAGCACCGCGTTCTCTTCGACGTTGAAACGTCGTCTCACGCGGTTGACGTGTCGCACGCGCAGCGCGGTGGCCTCGCCCCATCTCAGCCCGCAATACCCGAGGACCATCACGAGCGTGGGGTGGGCGGAGACCCGCGCGAGAATCAGCAATTGTTTGTGGGTCAGATAGACCCGACGCTTGCGGCCGGAGCGCCGGGGAAGGTTGCGGAGTCCGCGTGCCGGGTTTCGGGAGATCCGCCGGTCATCGATCGCCATGTCCAAGACCCCGGCTAGAACGCCGAGTGCGCGGATAACGACCGATGGCGAACGTGTCGTCGCCATCTCGGTCACCCACGCTTGCACTTCCGAGGGCAAGATCGAACGCAACTCTCGCTGCCCCCAACGAGGTTCGACATGCACGTGCCATGCCGTCTTCAGCGGGAGGTACGAAGAAGGCTTCAGGACCGGAGGGCGCTTTGACGCCAGCCACGTTGCTGCCAGTGCGCCGACGGTGACCCGCGATAGCGAGGGATCAATGTAATCACCGGTGGCCTTCGCGATCGTCACTGAAGCGAGGAAGCGCTCGGCCTCACGTTTCGTTGTGAAACCGCGCTTGTCTGTCTGCGTGTGATCCGGTTTCCTGTAGCGCACGCGGTAGCGCCGGCCATTGGCCGTGTCGTATGGGGTGATGCTACCCATCTGCCTGGCGGCCGACGTTGTACGTCATGCCCTCGAGTCGACCGGCAGCGCGCGCGCTCTTGATCCAATCGGAAGCGGTGCGGTGCGGGACTCCGAGTTCTGTCTGCACCGCGCGGACGGGAGGGATGCCGGCCAGGGCGGATGCACCGTAGATGATCTCGACAACGTGCATGCGGTCATCTTTGGCGCCGCGCTTGATCGCGGCTTTCGCCATCCAGGGCGGGATGATGCGGCCCTCGCCGGAGGTGAGGTCGGAGATTCTGGCCCAGTTCGCATCGATGTCCTCGTCATTGAAATGCACGGCGATGCACTGTGGGACTGCCGCTTGCAGGATCGCAACGGATGCCGTACGGCGGAGAGCCTGCTGGTCGAAGTCCTTACGAGTCGCGCGATTGGTGATCGCGGTGACGACGTAGCGCCCTTCGGCTTCCCGGTACTGCGCCTCGATTGTGGTTTCCACGCCGGTGTCGTCGTCGGTGGTGGATGCGATCAGGGCAGGGGCAATGCGCAGCGCGGTTCCCACGGGCTGGGTGGCAGAGCGCCACGTCATCGATTTGCCATCGAGAGTCTTCACGTCAACCTTCACCCCCTTAGTTTGCCTTACCGCGCCAGAGATTCACAGAAACCCCTTGACTGAGTGTACGTCTAAGGGGTGTACTTGTGTCAATCCTGATTTCAGATACGCAAGAGAGGGAAAGTCATGTCCACACTGACCAGTCCGAGCTCGCCGAGCCTGGATCACACATACATCAGCCCGCAGGAAGTCGCCGATCTCATCCCCGGGCTGACCGTGAAGAAGCTCGCCGAATGGAGATACGAGCGGCGCGGACCGCGGTATCGGAAGATCGGTCGACTCATCCTCTACGCGCTCGACGAGCTGGAGGATTGGATTGAGGCGTCGGCGCGGTTGGGCGATGGGGATGAACGCTGACGGGATGTTGCAACGTCTCAGCTCGGCACCCTAGAGTGTTCCGAGTGGTGTCAATACCTTTACTTTTTGCTAAGGTATTGACATGGCTGTTGTGACGAAGTTGGAGCGATTGCGCGAGGTTGCGCTGGATCAGCATGGCTTCATCACGACCGCGCAGGCTATTGAGGAGGGTGTCTCGTACGCGGAGCTGTCCACGATGGTCACCCGTGGCAGGATCGAGCGGTCCGCGCACGGCGTCTACCGGGTCCCACAGGTGCCAGAGACCGAGCAGGATCAGTACCAGCTCGCCGTCCTGTGGACGGGCGTGCCGGAAGCGTGCCTGAGCCACGACACAGCTCTGGATGCGTGGGACATCACCGACATTAATCCCGACCGCATCCATGTTTCTGTTGCGCGTCATCGGCGTCTGCGTCGTGCGGGCGGAGAGCGTTTCGTGGTTCATTACGAAGATTTGTCGCCGCAGCAGGTGACATGGTGGCAGGGCATCCGCATCGTCACCGTGCAGACGGCGATCTCACAAGGCATTGCCTCGGGCGTGCCTACCTATCTGATCCGGCAGGCGCTCGACCGGGCAGGACGCACCAGCATCCTCCCGGCGTCCGACCGAGAGAAGCTGACTGTCGAACTGGAGTCTCGTGATGGCCGAGCGTGACCCCGCGAACCTCGCAGATTCGCTAAACACCCTCGCGCCGAAGGGTAAGACGCCTGCGTCCGCGCGGATTCTCAATGCCTGGATCACGCAAGCCCAAGACCATCTCGGAACCGCCGGCCCGCGGCTCGGGTGGCTCGTCGCGGCAACCGTCGTAACTGCAGCCCTGCAACGAGCGGTGGATGAGCATGGCTCCCCGTTGTTCCTGCTGAAGGGTGGGACGATGCTCCAGTACCGGCTGCCGGGCATGTCTCGCACCACGAAGGACATCGACGGGCTCGTGCGTGGAGACCTCGACCAGTTCCTCACGGGGGTCGACAAGGTACTCGCGGAGCAATGGGGGCCCCTCACGCTCGTGCGCGGCGAGGTTGAGACCATCGAGGTACCGAATCGGATCGTCAAGCCCCGCCGCTTCGACATCGCCGTCGCGCTGAACGGTGTCACGTGGCGAAAAGTGCAGATTGAGATCTCACCAAACGAGGGGCTCGCGGGAAGTTTCCCGGAGAACATCCCGGCACCATCACTGGCAGGGTTCGGGCTGCCCAGCCCGGATCACCTCACGAGCCTTTCGATGGCATACCAGATCGCGCAGAAGGTCCATGCCTGCACCGACCCGCACGAACCGCCCGCTTTCGTCAACGACCGTGCCCGCGATGTCATCGATCTCCTGCTACTGCGCGACCTCATCGAAGCAACGCAGCACCCGACACGAGGTGAGGTGCGTGCCGCCATAGAGGACGTATTCACGACCCGCGCCGCCGAAGCCGCTGTGGCGGGCGGAAGGCAGCGCGATTGGCCGGCCAGAAGCACCGCACACCCGCACTGGGAATCGAGTTTCACCAGCGCAGCCGAGTCCGCAGGCCTGACCATCGACCTCACCGACGTCGTCAACCAGCTCAACGCCTGGCTCGCCCTCATCGAGCAGGCCTGACGCGAGTTCTCCTGGAAGAGGCGATGGCAGAGTGATGAACAGAATGGGAATGCACGCAGGCACTTTCTGTGAATGCTCTAGCATGATAGGCAAATTGCGCGTACGCTGATGCCGTGCGAGGAGGACTCGAACGCTGGAAACGGGGTGCGGGCTCACAAGGAGTTCGACAGGCGATGGCCTACGCGTTCCGCGGAAGCTGTGATTCCCACCTGCGTGCCAGCGGCATTGACGCGCTCGGCGCGTACAGCAGGGTCGATACCTCTACAGTCGCGCGGTTCGTTGCCGAGCGCGGAACGATCATGCGCGACGAATTGGATGCGCAGCAGCTCAATAAATGGGTCGACGGACGTGATCCAGAGACCGGGGCACTGCGCGGGCGTGAACTCGCATCACCAGTATCCGATCTGATTCTCGATTGCACCATCAACGCCCCGAAAACGTTCAGCATCGCCGCGCTTCTGCACTCCGAAATCGAGCATGCATACGAGGCGCTGCAGGATCGCCTGCGCAATCACATCATCATGACGTGGGAACACGAGTTGAACGCCCGGCGCGGGGCCGGCGGCCGTAACCGTGAGCGCCTCCAGCGGCTGGAGGTCGTCGAGCTTCAGCACCGTCGATCGCGGGCTTTGGATCCGCACATTCACCGACACCTGTGGTTGAACGTGCGTGTTCGCGGAGCCGACGGAAAGTGGTCCAACGTTGACTCACGCGTCGCGATGCGCGTCCAGAACTTGATCAATGCCGAGGGGGAGTTGGCCGCGCGCGCGGACCCGGAGTGGATCGCTACCCTTGCGGCGCACGGATTCTCCCTCAACGCAAACGGCGAGATTGAACAGCTCGCACATCTGGTTCGAGCCGTGTCTCGTCGCTCGAACCAGATTGAAGCGAACCGGGCAATGCTTCTTGAGACGTGGAGGTCTGCCCACCATGGGGACTCACCAAGTCCTGACGTTGTGCAGGCCATTGACCGGCAGGGGTGGGCCATCAACCGTCCCGGAAAGCCGACGGACGTGAACGAAGACGAATGGAGCACACTCACGAAGGAGGAACTACTGCGACTCGACGCCAACGTGATGGCCATCCGGGCGCCGACAAACGCCCGGGCACGCGACCGCGACGTGCTGGACTACGACCTGCTCGCACGTCGCGCGGTGGCCGATGCGGATAATCGATCGCGGGCGAGCAACGGACGCTTCAGCGTGCTCGACATCAGAGCCGGAGCGGTGCGCGCCGTCGCAATGTGCGGGACCATCGGAGCCCGTCAGGACCTGCAATACCTCGTCGATGACGTGACGGCCCGGGCCCTTGCGCACACACGAGACCTGATCCCCGAAGCGGCCGGCAAGCCCCAACACGTGAAGTCGCTGGTCACGCGCACGTTCGCACAGCTGAAGTCTGAACTCGGCATGCGGCTCATGCGGTTGAGCAACGCATCCGGGACACGACCATCCAAGGTCCCAATCGACGCAGTACGTCACGCGGTCCCGGACAACGGCGAGCTCGATCCTTCCCAGCGCATCGCTGCCAATGCCATTGCCGGATCCGACCGGCTTGTCACCGTAACGGGCCCGGCCGGCACCGGAAAGACGACAATGCTGCGTGTCGCGAAGACGGTACTTGAGGCGAACAGACGGCGATTGCTCATCGTCGCGCCAACGCGGAAAGCCGCTGCGGTTGCGAGTCGTGAAGTCGGCGCGGCAGGGACCAGCATCCATGCTCTTCTTGCCGATCATGGCTGGCGGTGGGGCAAGGACGATGCCGGCGCAGACCTCTGGTGGAGGCTGCGCCCAGGGCAACGCGACCCATCGAACGACCGTGTATACCGTGGCCCAAGACGCTATCCGGTCGATGCGACGGCCCGCATCGCCGTAGACGAGGCCGGGATGCTGGACCTCAACACCGCCGACGCATTGACACAACTCGCGATCGAAACAGGCGCCGGCATCGTCATGGTCGGCGACCCCAACCAGGCGAGCCCCGTCGGACACGCTGGTGCGATGGCGTTGGCCGCGCGTCGTGCAGGTCAAGCCGTTGAATTAGCGGGCGTGCATCGCTTCGAGGATCCTGATTACGCTGCACTCACACTCCGCCTTCGCTCGCCACGCACCCGAAATGAAGCGTTGGATGCCGCAACAGAACTTCAAGAACGTGAGCATGTGCTCCGTGCTGACGATCTTGACGCGGCGCGTGCCGCGCTTGTCCAGGGATACTTTGATCATCGCGACCGCGGCCAATCGGTCGCCATCGTCACCGCAACAAACGAAGAAGCCTCGTTGATCAACGACGCTATTCAACAAGAGCGAGTCTCGCGCCAACAGCTCAACACACGGCGAATCGCGATCGGCCGCGACGAGCAACGAGTTCTGGAGGGCGACGTCGTACAGACCCGCCGAAATGACCGCAATACGGGGGTTGAGAATCGTGCGATTTGGGTTGTCGCGCGGATTGGCCCGGCCGCCGTGGAACTGCAGCGTATCGACGACGCGGCAGATACTCGGACGGTAACTCGCGAATACGCTGCCGACCACCTACAACTGGCCTATGCCACGACGGTCCATGGCATCCAGGGGGAAACGACCGACACATCCATCGTCGGCCCGGGTGTCGACGCATCGGGACTATACGTCGGTCTGACCCGGGGGAGATATCACAACGAAGCGATAGTTATTGCACACTCGGACGAAGCTGCACGCAATGAAATCGCAGACGGGATGATGCGCGGCCTGCCGGAGCCGGATCTGGCAGATGCCGTCAAGGCAGCACAAGAGGATCTGCATCGGTCCGCGCGTGACGAGATACCGACGCAGTCGCCGTCTGTGCCGCATGTATTGAAAGAGTTGGATCTGCCGGTCCTCACAGAATGGCTTCGCGCGGCTCGAGCTGCGCTTTTGGCGGCCGATGCTGATGCTGCCGACAACGCCGCGCGAAGCCATGGCCGAGACTTCGTTGCCGCTCGCGGCAGACGTGCCACGCTCGAAAGTGCCACGCGACGACGGCTCGAGGAGCAGATAGACAAGGTCGTGGCACTCGAAGCGCAGTACCTAGCCGGTTACCTTAACGCTGGCCGCTCTCCGCACCGCGAGCCAGCACAGGACAGGAACATTCTCACTGAAACGGTAGCGACCCGTCAGGTAGGAATCCAATGAGCGATGGCGTGAGTCGCCTGCTACGCTCCGGGCCTAGTTAGTCACGCAGTGCCGAGTTTGCGTTAGGTTGCCACCGAGTGTTGAGCTGCCCGCCGCTCGCTGGCAAACCGCTATCGAGTTGCGAGCTCTACGTCGACTCGCCACCATTCAGTGCCACCTGTGCGATGCGCCGTGCGCGGCACCGCAGAGCACAGGTCGTCGATGCTCGCCGTCGGCGACCTGAACCGTCACTGCGTGGTCTACGAGCAGCGCGACCTCCGTCGCAATGGACTCGATCTCGATCATCGATCTCCGCCAACGCTTCATGTTGGCAACCGGATGTCAATCACAAAACGCGCGGCAGGTCGATTTCGAGCTAGATATTCAAAGAGATCGTGTGTTCGCCTGCCAAAGGTTGACAACTAAATGACAATGCGGTCAAATGGGGCATGAATGTGTCGCCGAGAAGAAATCGATGCCTTGAACCCCAGTGAACGACCAGACGATCTCGATCGAACTGACCCCGAGAAAGAGATCCGCGCGCGCGCCGAGGCGCACAGAAACTGGGGACGATGGGGTCCGGATGACGTTCTGGGCACGTTGAACTTCATCGACGATGCCAAGCGACGTGAAGCGGCAACGCTCGTCCTGGAGGGGAAATCGATCGCACTGGCGCAGGCGTTTGACATGAACGGTCCACAGCGCGGATGGCGTCGGCGAACGAATCCCGTTCACACAATGCTTGACACCGGGCTCGATGCCGAGCGTGGTCAAGGGTTCCCCCACGGGCTCGGCGGTGCCGACGATGTCATCGCCATGCCGCTCCAGTGTTCGACTCAGTGGGATGGCCTCGGACACATTTTCGACCATGGCATTGCCTGGAACGGTCGTCGCGCGGGTGATGTAGTGACTAGCGAGGGCGACCTGGTGACGGGAATTGAGCACGCTGCCGCTGCTGCGATCGTGTCGCGCGGCGTACTACTGGACGTTGGGCGACACATCGAACAGAGGACGGGTGAGCTTGCCGACGGATACGCCATCACGGTCGAGGACATTGAGAGCACGATCGCGGCGCAAGGAGAGAGCGCGCGAGTGGGTCGTGGCGACATCGTCCTCGTGCGCACCGGGCAGTTTGCACGCACGCGCCGGCAGGGCTGGGGCGAGTACGCTGGCGGCTCCGCACCCGGGCTTTCCCTCACTTCTGCCGGTTGGATGCATCGCACGGAGATTGCTGCGATCGCGACGGATACCTGGGGGTTCGAGGTTCGTCCGAACGAGTTTGACGTGCCCGCATTCCAGCCTCTCCACCAGGTAGCGATCCCCAACATGGGCTTGACGATCGGTGAGATGTGGAACCTCGATGAACTCGCCCGTGAGTGCGCGGTGCGCGGGCGATGGGACTTCATGTTGACTGCCGCCCCGTTACCGATCACAGGCGCGGTCGGCTCGCCGATAAATCCGATCGCGTTGCTCTGACGACTTTGACCACGAAGGAAACCCGACATGACCCGTTCCGAAGTGACTGCAGCTGGTGCCATCGTGGATGTGCACGCCCATCTTCTTCTTCCTGGCATGCATGCCGAGGTCGAGCGCCGCGCGCCCGCGGAGGTCGCGGCCGCGACCGACCTGGAGCGTGTGCGAAATGGTGAGGAGAGCCTCGCCGTCTCGGGCGCGATGGTGAGGGATCGGTTTCCGAGGCTTACGCAAGTGGAGACGCGGCTGGCCGCGATGGATGAGTTAGGCGTGGATCGGCAATGGGTAAGTGTGTCGCCTAATCACTTCTATCCGTGGGCAGACGAAGAACTCGCGTTGTGGGTCGCCAAGGAGACCAACCGTCTCGTCGCGGAGCACGTCGGCCACGCGCCGGAGCGGCTCACCGGCCTCGGCGTCGTTCCGCTCCAACATCCGGCACGTATGGTCGAGTGCCTCGACGATGCCGTCGTTGGGAACTCGCTCGCGGGCGTCGAGATCTCATCGTTCGCGGGTGAGGTGGAGCTGTCTGATCCGCGCCTTGAACCGTTTTGGGCGCGCGCGGCACACCTGGGCGCGGCCGTATTCCTTCACCCATTCGGCTGCAGCCTTGATGAGCGACTGGACCGCTATTACCTCTCGAACAGCGTCGGGCAGCCGACCGAGAACGCTGTCGCCCTATCGCATTTCATTTTCGCTGGCGTCCTCGATCGCCACCCTGAGCTGCGTCTAATCGTCGCGCACGGCGGCGGCTACCTGCCCACGGCGATCGGCCGTGCGGATCGGGCGTGGTCCGTGCGACCGGAAGCGCGCACTTGCGTGCATCCGCCTTCGACATATCTTCGCCGGATCTGGTTCGACACAGTGGTTCATGACCCTCGTGCGCTTCGCCAGCTCCTCGAAGTGGTCGGTGAAGACCGTATCGTGCTCGGCAGTGACTTCCCATTCGACATGGGCTTGGACGACCCGGTCAAATTTGTACGAGAGCTTGAGCTGCCCGCAGGAGTGGAGCGTAAGATCCTCGGGGACAACGCCGAGAACGTGTTGAAACTTGGGGCCGCCGCATGAAACTTGCGCGCTGGATCACCGATTCAGGAAATGACGGCTCCGTCTCCGAGGGATTCGTAATCGAAGACTTGCTTGTTTCGTTTCCTGACGGCCAAACCATCGCCGACGTGCTGGCGGGCGGACTTGTTGAGGCGCATCGGCTGCATGAACGGACGAATTCGGCCATCGGTGTGCCCCTGTCTTGCGCACGCCTGCTACCACCCCTGATCCCGTCATCAGTTCGTGATTTTGTCGCATTCGAGGAGCATGTTGAGGGCGTCAGTACGGTCGTCGACGGGAAGAGTGAAGTTGTCCCAGAGTGGTACCAGGCACCGACCTTTTACTTCACCAACCCGCATACGATCCGAGCGACGGGAGAGGAGGTCCGCATTCCGGAGACAGAACGTCTGGACTTCGAACTTGAGCTGGCTGCGGTCATCGGCGGCGTTGACGGATCTGATGGTGAGAATCTAGATGCGGTCAGTGCCGCAGACCATATTTTTGGGTACACAATCATGAATGATTGGTCCGCGCGTGACCTGCAAGCACGAGAAATGAAAGTGCGACTCGGGCCTGCAAAGGGGAAAGACTTTGCCACAACGCTCGGACCCTGGATCGTCACGGCAGACGAGTTCGAACCCTTCACTGACGATGAGGGGTTCCTCGCCATTCGTGCGGAAGCCTACGTCAATGGTGCGCTCATCGGTGCCGACCTGATGTCCAACATGGGGTGGACGTTCCCGGAGCTCGTCGCATACGCGTCCCGCAACTCGGTCGTTCGTGCGGGCGACGTGCTCGGTTCCGGCACAGTAGGAAACGGAGGATGTCTCGCTGAGCTTTGGGGACGTCGTGGGGAGTTCTCGCCACCCCCGCTGCAGCCGGGGGATGAAGTACGAATGGTCATTGAGGGAGTTGGTGAAATCGTGAACCGCGTGGGCGAGCGGGTACCTGCACCACCAACCGAACCGGCTCGCCCCAGGCTACGGCGCCGGGTACGGGAGGATGCATGATCACCATGGATTTGCGCGGCAAAGTTATTGTGGTCACGGGTGCGGCATCGGGGCAAGGGCTACACGAATCTCTTCTTCTCGCATCGGCAGGTGCCCGCGTTTTTGCGTGTGACATTGCGGCGGAGGCGCCGGCAGAGTTCCAAGGAACTTTGACGATCGAGTACGTCCAGCTGGACGTCGCTTCCGAAGACAACTGGCTGCGTGTTGCTGCACACCTGAGTGCGTCGCTCGAGGGCGCTGCGGTGTCCGGGCTCGTCAATAATGCGGGCGTGACCCTGCGGCACGCCATCTCCGGAACAACGCTCGACGACTGGAATCGAGTCTTGGGTATCAATTTGACTGGGGCCATGTTGGGGATACGGACCTTGGCACCGCTCATGGCGGAAGGATCATCGATCGTCAACATCGGTTCGTCTGCCGGACTGACCGCGCACTACACGGCCGCCTACACCGCGTCGAAGTGGGCGCTGCGCGGCCTTACGCATGTTGCCGCGATGGAACTCGGCCCCCTCGGGATTCGGGTGAACATTGTTCATCCTGGTTTCATCGAAACACCGATGACTGCAAACGCCCCCGCCGGTATGCGCACCGCTCAGCTGACGTTAACGCCGCTTGAGCGCACGGGCCGCCCCGATGAAGTTGCACACCTTGTCGCATTTTTGATGTCGGATGCTGCTGCCTACATATCGGGGGCGGAGATTCCTGTGGATGGTGGTTATACCTCGGCGGGTGGTGTGAAGTATCTTGCAGACGCGATCGCTGAGCGAATCGACTGACGCCCGAGCATGAGAATCAGTCGGCTACGAGTGTTCCCCCATCGACGACGATATTCTGCCCGCTGACGAAGCCCCCTGCTGGCGACGCTAGCCACACGACGGTGCCGGCGACCTCCTGCGGAGTGCCGAAGCGACGCAGGGGTGTCTTCGCGAGTCGTATCTCTGTGGCCACTGGGTCTGCGGTGATTGGCCGAGCAAACTCCGTGTCGATGACACCGGGTGAGATCGCGTTCGCTCGGATGCCGCGGGGTCCCCATTGGACCGCGATGTTCCGGGCAATCTGTGCATTCGCAGCCTTCGTCACGCCATATCCGCTGAGCACGCGATTGCCGCGAAGCCCAGCAATGCTTGACATGACCAAGAACGACCCCCCACCTGAGCTGGCGACTCTCGGAAGCACGAGGCCGGCGAGCATCGTCACTGACCGAACGTGGAGCGCATACATCGTGTCGAGTCGTCCCAGTTCATCCGGCGCTGCGGGTTCGTCGAGCGCAGCTCCGGCGTTGGCCAACACAGTGTCCAAGCGGCCGAACTCCTGGTCGATCATCGCGACCAGCGCGGTGAGCTGCTCGGAGTCCGTCACATCGCAGTTCACGCCCACCGCGGTGATTCCGTCGCGCCGGAGCTGACGGACGGTCTCGTCAATGGGCCCCAGGCCAGCCAGAACTACCTGCGCACCGGCATGCCCAAGCGCCTCCGCGCACGCTCGGCCGATGCCGCTGGCCGCACCGGTGACAAGTGCCACCTGACCAGCGCACGAGAACAGGTTCGATCGCATCATCTGAATTCTCCAAACTCGACGAATGAGATCACACTAGCAACTAACTGTCATTCTTGACACGTGAGTCGTATTCTGACACCATGGTGTCAACATGCGATCCGCAGTGCGGCGCAATCGACTCACAGAGGCAAGGAAGCACACATGAGGGATATTGGGCTGGCAGCCGGTACGTTCGGCATCGGGACATTCGCGCAGGGTGACCGCGTGTTCCCCGGCATTGCGCGCGCGAACGGAACTATCGTAGATGTCTCTGACCTCTACGCGGACACTCATGAGATCTTTGATGATTGGGTTCGCGCTGAGGAGGCGCTGGTGCGCGTCGCCGCGAGCGACCGGGTTGACGGCCAGTTCGCCGACATCCGGCCGCTTCCCCCGCTTCGCCACCCGAACGTGCTGCAGGCGGGCGCGAACTACAAAACGCACGTCGTGCAGATGATGACCCATACTGAAATCGATGAGCAGGACGATGAAGGTGTCGAAGCTCGGACCGCACGAACGCAGGACTGGGTCGACAATCGAGCAGCGACGGGGAATCCCTTTATCTTCGCCGGTCTTCACTCGGCGCAGGCTGGAGCGTTTGATGACGTCATCCTCCCCAGCGAAGGACTGAAGCACGACTGGGAGCTTGAACTCGCCGTCGTGATCGGCAAGACCGGCCGGCACGTGCCCACCGACCAGTCGATGTCGCTCGTCGCCGGCTACACCATCGCAAACGACATGGGTACGCTCGATCTGGGCGCACGTCGAGATGCGGGTCCGTACACAATCGATCTGCTGACGAAGAATCAGCCGACGTTCCTGCCGGTCGGCCCACTCGTCATCCCCGCTCGTTTCGTGCCGGATACCTCGAAACTCCGCATACGGCTCACCGTGAACGGTGAAGTGCGTCAGGACGAGTCGACCGAAGAAATGATCTTCTCCATCCCGGAGCTGCTTTCGTGGGCATCTGCTCGAGTCAACCTCATGCCCGGGGACTTGCTGCTGACCGGATCGCCGGCAGGAAACGGCGGATTCTGGAACGCGTACCTCCAAGACGACGATGTCATCGAGTCGTCGATCACGGGCCTCGGGTATCAGCGCAACCGGTGCGTTCGCGAAGCGACCGCACCGCTGGAGTGGCGCTAGTTAGCACCAAACTGTCTAGTTTGACACCTAGATTGTAAAGTGGAACCATTATGTCACCTTGTCCAATGAAGTGCACGGAGGTAAATCATGAAAGTGACCACCCGACTGAGGTCGACAGCGATCGCTACGGCGGCGCTGCTGCTCATCCCGATTGCAGGATGCGCGGCTTCTAGCCCGGAAGACCAGTCATTCCAGGCGTCATCGACGCTGTCGCTGGGCATCGACGAAGACATGGCAGTGAAGGGGTACGACCCGCTCCGCACCTCAGGACAGCAGCGGCTCTTCTTCGAGAGCCTATACGACACGCTGTTCGAACTGGGCGACGATGGATCGACGCAGCCAGGTCTGGCTACGGCCGCCACCTACAACGAGGACAACACTGTCCTCACCCTTACGCTCGACACGAGTGCTACCTTCGCCGACGGCTCTACCCTCGACGCTGAACTCGTAAAGGCAAATCTCGACCGCCGCCCTGATCCCGAGCTCGACTCCTACCGGCCGATCGCAGAGGAGGGTGCACAAGAACTGGTCTCGGTTGACGTGATCGGTGAGGACGAGGTGGCACTCACGTTTGTTGAGCCGCAGCCCGGATTTGAGACCAACCTCACCGGGCTTATGGGCATGATCGTGGGGCCAGCGGGTATCGCCGACGGAGACGCGCTTGACGCTGCCCCGGACGGCTCAGGGCCATATGCTCTCGATGCCCAGGGCACTGTCAAGGGCAACAAGTATGTCCTGTCGAAAAAGGCGGATTACCCGGACGCAGCTGAGTTCGCGTACGACACGGTGACGTATAACGTCATCGTTGACGCACAGGCGCGCGCGAACGCTTTGATCTCGGGGCAGATCGACGTTGCACCGATCGCATCGGCAAATGTCGACTTCGTGTCTGAACGTGAGCGTGAGGTCGCACAGATCGGTGGCACGATCATCAACCTGCTGGCATTCGACAAGACTGGTCAGCATGCGGAGGCGTTCGCGAAGCAGGAAGTGCGCGAAGCGCTTCAGTACGCGGTGAACCGAGAGGCGCTCGTTGACGCGCTTCACCCCGGTGATCTGCCCGCGTGGAATGCGCTGCCGGCGTCATCAGCAGGTTTTGACGAAGCGTTCAATGACAAATATGCCTACGACCCGGTGAAGGCCAAAGAGATGCTTGCTCAGGCCGGCTACCCCGACGGCATCAGCTTCGAGATGATCGCGTCCGCACAAACCCAGACCGATCTGCAAGCAATCCAGAAGGACTTTGCTGAAGCCGGAATTGACATGGCTGTGACAGTGGCAAGCTCGACCGACCAGCTTTTTGCGGCGGTGCGAACCACGCCGCTGGGCTACAACCCCGTCAGCTGGGCAAACCCCGTCGGCACCATGTACGGCATCGTCCTGACCGGATACGCCAATATCCAGGGTGCGAGTGATGCTGAGTTGTCAGACATCACCGCGCAACTGGCGGCAGCGACGACACCGGAGGAAGAGGCCGAGGCGTTGACCGCGCTCAACGCACGGCTGCTCGAGAGCGGCTGGCTCATTCCGCTCTACGAAACGCTGACGAACTACGGTTACGACGCCGCGAAGGTGCAGCCGATCGAGTTCGCTGGAGCGAACGTGCAGCCGCGCCTGGCATCGATCAAGCCAGTCGACTAATCAGCAGTATGAGCCGGGTGGCCCATGAGGGTGGGCCATCCGGCATCCGAAACCACTGGAGTTCTGATGGGACGATTCATCATCGTGAGGGCGCTCATGGCGCTGACCACGGTCGTCGTCGTGACGATGATCGCCTTCCTGCTCGTCCACGCCATGCCCGGAAGCCCGGGCGCCGTCGCGCTGGGTACTTCCGCAACCGAGGATGCTATCCACGCGTTCAACGAACGGATCGGTTGGTACGACCCGTTACCGCTCCAGTACCTGACCTGGGCCGCAGACGCTCTCCGAGGAGACTTCGGCACGTCTCACAGCGATAGCCGATCAGTCGCGGCAGATCTCTTGACCAGATTGCCCGTAACCACCGCACTCGCGGCCGGTGCGACACTGCTCAGCGCGATCATTGGTGTGGTCATCGGCGTGATCGCCGCGGTGCGCGGTGGCATCGTAGATAAAGCCGTCGGTGGAGTCACCGGCGTCGCGGCGGCGCTTCCGCCGTTCTGGGTCGGTATCCTTCTCGTCTTCGCGCTGGCCGTGCAGATTCGCGTGTTTCCGGCAACTGGGTATGTCGACTTTGCGACGTCGCCGAGTGAATGGTTCCGATCGCTCACGCTGCCGGTGCTCACGCTGGCAGTCGGCAGCAGTGCGTTCATCGCGCGGCAGACCCGTGCATCGATGCTGGATGCCCTGACCCAGGAGCACATTCGGACACTCCGCGCGACGGCAACGCCGACCTGGCGAATACTTTTCGTCCACGCGCTTCGATTCGCCAGCCTCCCCATCGTGGCGCAAGTCGCCATCCAGTTCATCGTGCTTTTCGGAGGTTCGGTAGTGATCGAGTCGCTCTTCGTGCTACCAGGCCTCGGCCAAGCGGTACAGCGGGCGGTGAACGCGAACGATGCACCGATGATCCTGGGTATCGTCACTGTCGCCACGCTGGTCGTGGTCATCGTCAACCTCCTCCTGGAACTTGCGAACAAAGTACTCGACCCCAAGTTGCGTGCAGCATGAAAACCACACTGATCACGAACGTTCCGGCACGCCGCACGACTTGGGGGCGTTTCATCCGCCGACCGGCGGGCGTCGCAGGGGCAATCTGGCTCGTCTTCCTCGTGCTCGCCTCGATCACCGCTCCGCTCTGGGTTCCGTACCCGCCGGATGCTCAAGACTTCACAGCAATCCTCGCCGGACCCAGCACCGCGCATTGGCTCGGCACGGATGAACTCGGTCGAGATCTTCTGAGCCGGATCTTCACTGCCGCTGCGGGTACGCTTCTGGGGTCGTCGATCGCGGTGCTCATGGCATTGCTGGTCGGTACGGGGCTGGCACTCTGGGCGGCATCGAATCCGCGTGTGGCACCGGTGATCGACCGGTGTGTGGATGTCATCATGTCGACGCCCACGATGATCGTCATACTCACCGTCATCGGCGTTATTGGGACGAACATTCCGCTTGTCATGGCAATCTTCGGGTCCTTGATCTCCGCAGGAGTGTTCAGGATTATGCAGGGGCAGGCAAAGTCGCTCCAATCTCAGCTTTACGTTGACGCTGCTCGCGTTGACGGCCTCAGCAAACTGCGGATCAGTATGCGTCACATCCTTCCGGGCCTGTCCACCACGATCGCCGTGCAGGTTGCCCTCCTCTTCGCCATCGCATTGCTCTTCCAAGCCGGACTCGCATTCATCGGGTTCGGGCCAGCCTTGCCGGCCCCCAGCTGGGGTGGCATGATCCAATCTGCCTCCGGGCATGTCTACGACCATCCGTGGATGATGGTGCCGACCGGCGTTGTTCTCGCCGCGACCGTGCTCGCCGCGAACGCTGTCGGAGTCGCCATGGCAAGACCCACATACGACCCCGTACCGCTAATCAGCCTCGGGGCACGCCGTCACCGGCAGAGCCATTCCGTGAACCGTGCCCCGGTGGCATCCTCCGAGAGCGCACCGCGGCTCGAGGTGCGGAAGCTGAGCGTCAGCGTCGACGACGGACCGGACCTGGTGACCGATGTCAGCTTCGCCGTCGATCCAGGTCGCGTTCTCGGCCTGGTCGGAGAATCAGGCAGCGGCAAGACCATGACGGCCCTGTCGCTACTGGGACTCCTGCCAGGCAGTGTCTCGGTGTCCAGCGGATCCATTGAGTGGAACGGACGCGATCTTGCCGCCGCGCCTGAAGCCGAACTTGAAAAAGTGCGCGGGCACGAGATCTCACTGATCTCACAGGAGCCGATGCGGGCACTGGACCCCATGTTCACGGTGGGCAGCCAGTTGGTCGGCGCCGTTCATCGCTTGCGAGGAGGAAGTCGCAATGAAGCGCGGGAAACGGCGCGAACCCTTCTCCAGAATGTCGGCATCGTCGACACAGACGCGGTGCTGAAGTCCTTCCCACACCACATATCTGGAGGCATGGCGCAGCGCGTCGCCATCGCGTTGGCGCTGGCGGGAAGGCCGAAACTTCTCATCGCCGACGAGCCAACCACCGCGCTCGATGTCACAGTGCAGGCCGAGACCCTTTCCCTCCTGCGCGCTCTGATCGAGGACACGAACATGGCGATGGTCATTGTCACGCACGACCTCGGTGTCGTCGCAGACATCTGTGACGACGTCGCGGTGATGTACGCCGGCCAGGTCGTGGAGAGCGGCTCCGTCGTCCAGGTGCTTGACACTCCGTCGCATCCATATACCAAGGCGTTGCTTGCGGCGGATCCACATGCAGACACGGATGTCGCGTCGCGGACGCGTTTGGCGACGATACCTGGCCAGGTACCACAGCCTCGAGATTGGCCGACCGGATGCCGCTTTGCGTCACGGTGCCAGTTTGCTGTCGACGCGTGCGGGGAACCGGTGACTTTAACCGTGCCGTTTGATGGAAGCGCTTCCGTGCGGTGCATCCGTGCTGAGGAAATCGCGGCGACGGGACTGGAATGGGAAGTAGCGTCCCCCGGGGACGCGCCGAGCGCAGACAGGACGAGAGCATGAGTATGCAACTGCGATCCACGGATGCGGGAACGACGCAGGCGATGGCGCCGGCGCTTGAAGTGACCGATCTCGTTGTGCGATACGGCCCGGGTGGTCGGCGCGCGACGAAGAAACCGCCCGCGGTCGACCGCGTCTCATTCACGGTTGCTCCGGGCGAGACGGTGGGACTGGTCGGCGAGTCCGGATCGGGGAAGTCAACGATCGGGAAGGTGATTCTCGGCCTCCAGCCAGCAAGCCAAGGGTCGGTGAAGTATCAAGGTCGCGAGATCACGAACGCGTCAGCAGCCGAACGGCGGGCCCTCGGATCAGAACTCCGGGCCGTGTTTCAGGATCCAACCTCTTCGTTGAACCCTCGGCGGGACATTGGCTCGACGCTCATCGAACCACTGCGGCTGCGGGGTGTCGATCGCACGGAAGCGCGGGTGCGAGCGCAAGACATGCTGGAGAGAGTGGGACTGCCGCGCAGTGCGGTCGATCGCTTTCCGGCGCAATTCTCAGGGGGCCAGCGCCAGCGCATCGCCATTGCCAGGGCACTCATCTGCGATCCATCCGTCGTTGTGTGTGATGAAGCCGTCAGCGCGCTGGATCTTTCTACGCAGGCGCAGGTACTCAACCTCTTGGCCGATCTCCGCGAGGAACGCGGGCTGAGCTACCTCTTCATCGCCCACGACATTTCGGTCGTACAGTTCATCGCCCAGTCGATCGTCGTGCTCTACCGCGGGCAGGTGATGGAGTCCGGCCCGACCGATTCGGTGACGAAGTCGCCGCAGCATCCGTTCACCAAGACACTGCTTGCAGCATCTCCCGTGCCCAGCCCGAGTGAACAAGCGCGGCGAAGAGCCGCACGGGAATCGTTGGGTGTGCGCTCTGCTGGATCGGCCGACGCGACAGGGCATGGATGCCCGTTCAGCCAGCGCTGCCCACTGGCGACGCAGATCTGCCGTGACGAACGACCTGTTCTTCGCGTGATCGACGGCGCTCAAGTCGCGTGCCACCACGCATGAGTATCAGCCAACCGAGAGGACAGAAATCATGCAAGAAACAGTGAAAGAAGCGGATCCGGCGACAGGCCTGCGCGAGGGGACCTTCGGCATCAGCACGCTGGCCGAACGTGACCGTTCCTTCCCTGCCATCGTGCGTCCGGACGGGAGCGTCGTCGACGTCTCGGATCGCTACCGGGATACGCATGCGATCTTCGACGACTGGGAGCGCGGCTTCGATGTGCTCGCAGACGCTGCCGCCAACGACGCAACGACTGGACTGTTTCAGGATTATCGTCCAGCGCAGCCGCTTTCGCATCCGAATCTCCTCTGTTCGGGTGCGAACTATAAGCAGCACGTCGCGGAGATGCTGACAAAGAATAAATTCAACCAGCACAACCGTCACGACGGCGAAAGCAACGAGGACTTCTTCGCGCGCAACTACGCGATGATGGAGGTCCGATCCCGCGAAGGTACGCCCTTCTTCTGGACTGGTCTGCATTCTTCGCTCGTCGGCGCGCACGATGACATCGTGCTTCCGGTGTTGGGGGAGCAGCCCGACTGGGAGCTTGAACTCGGTGTCGTGGTCGGGAAGTCTGGTCGATTCGTCTCGGTGGAAGAGGCCGAGCAGCTGATCGCTGGATACGTCATGGTCAATGACCTCGGGACGGTAGACCTCTTTCGCCGAACCGACATCCCCTGGGGGTATGACTGGGTGGGCAAGCACCAACCGACGTTCAAGCCGGCCGGGCCATTCATCGTGCCCGCACAGTTCATCAACCCGGACGAGCTGACGATCACACTGCGCGTGAACGGTGAAGTCATGCAGGACTGGCCTGCGAACGACATGATCTTCAACCCAGCTCAGGTGCTCACCTATGCCTCAGAGCGCGTACACCTCACACCCGGCGACATGCTGCTGATGGGATCCCCTCCAGGGAACGGCATGCATCACGGCCAGTTCCTCACCGACGGCGATGTGGTCGAGAGCGAGATCACGTACCTGGGCCGTCAGCGCAACCTGTGCGTGCAGGAAGATATCGGTGCGAAGACACCCGTGTTCGGCAATTGGGAGAACGTCGACGCATGACCAGAATGGGCCACCCCGAATCTTTTGGGATGGCCCATTCTTGATCCGCCGCGTGCGCAGTGCTCAGCGCGCGACGCTGGACTGAAACTCGTGCATATCGAATGCGGCTGCAAGGTCGCGCAGGTGCGCGAGGGTCGCGCGGAAGGAGTGAAGTTCATGCTCAGACAGTGCATCGCTGAGGTGCTTCGTCCAATTTCCGACCGCAGCCTCCATCTCGTCAATCAGGACCAACCCCTCCGGCGTCGCCGAGAAGAGCGGAGACCGTCGGTGCGCAGGATTCGGGTTCGCGACAACGTACCCGTCGTTGGCGAGTTCGTCAGTGATCCGCTGGATGTACTGCCGGGACTGATCCATCGAACGTGCGACAGTCGGGACGGTCGACGGGACAGACCCGTACCAACTCATTGCCTGCCAGCGCGATAGGTTCTGCCCTATCGGACTGAGCTTCGCATCCGCACGCGCATGAAGAATCGATGTCGTGACGGTCAGATCGCGCAGCATGAGCCGCACCAGATCAGTGTGATCGGGTGCAGCCGATGATGTAGTGGACATTTTTCTCCCGCCCTCAGATTCACAACCTTACTAGAACATTGACAACCCACCTCCAATACGGCATCCAGTTGCCTATATGACAAATAGGTGTCATACTTTTCGCAGGGTGCGCTGGAGCACCCGGGTATAAGGAGTAGCAAATGGCCAAAGTCGTCTACGTGGGGATTGTGCCACATGATCCCACGCTCCCCAGAGCAGTCGCCGATGCCGAGAACGGTCATTCCGTCTTCCGTCGCATTCGTGACGGATATGAGCGCACGCGCGCGGCGCTAGCTCAGGCGCGGCCAGACATCATCGTGATGGCGTCTGGTGACCACTTCAATCAATGGTTCTATAACAACGTGCCTGCGTTCGCGATCGGCAAAGCCGACCGGACGAAGGGGCCGTTCCAGTGGGAACGCGAAGTCTACGGGGCGCAGGACTACGACGCTCCTGGCCAGCATGACTTCGGTCGCTACCTTCTGGAGAGTCTGCTTGAACGCAAGTTCGATCTAGCCGCTTCGGATGAGTACGGGATCGACCACGGCTTCACGATTCCACTCAACGCGCTGCGTCCGGAACAGGACATTCCGGTCATCCCGCTCTGGACGAATGTTCTCGTACCTCCTGTCCCGCCTGGAGAGCGATACTTCGAGCTTGGCGGCGCGCTGCGTGAGGCGATTGCGGCACATCCGAGTGACCTCCGAGTCGCCGTGCTCGCTACGGGACACATGACCAACTCTGTGGGTGGTCCAGCGATGGCCCAATTCGTCACGGAGCCCGTCACTGCGTGGGATCTGCGCACATGGGAGCTGTTCACGAACGGCCGGGTGGACGAACTGCTTCCCGACTGCACGTGGGACAAGTTGTACGAACAAGGCAACGGCACCCCAGGATTCCTCGTCCATCTGGTCGGCTGGGGTGTCACTGGTGGCGCGGTGCCGTCATGGTCCGATCTCACATCATCACACGCAAGCTTCGTCAATATTTTCGTCGAGTGGGACGAAGACACGATCGCGCAAGGAGGCGCACGATGAGTCAATTCGGTATGAACTCGGCCCTGTGGAATATCTACACCTCGGCAGAAAACACCGCGCTGTTCCTGTCTGACCCAGATACTTATCTGGGTCGATTCGAGTTGGAACCAGCGGAACGCGAAGCCATCCGATCCTCGGAGTGGGGCGTCTTGCTAGATCTGGGCGCACATCCATTCCTGATGTACAAGATGTTCCTTCGCACGTCGGGTGGCTTCTCGATGGAAGCGGTCCAGCGATACCTCGGAAAGGTGCACGGGCACCCACTGCGTGACGTCGTCACCTGAGCACGTCATCCACGCCGCATTCTTGAGCGGCTGAACCTCGTCGATAACGTTGTCGTAAAGGAACAAAATGTCTGTAAAGAAGGTGCTCATCGTGGGTGGTGGCATCGCGGGCCTGACCGCCGCGGTTTCGCTCGGACGCGCGGGAGTGCAGTGTGAAGTGGTGGAGCTCCAGCAGGAGTCGGCTGGAGCCGCGATCACGATTCAAAATCGTGCCATACACGCGCTGCAGGATCTGGGCTTGCTCGATACCCTGCTCGAAGTCGGGTTACCGCAAGCGCAGAAAGATGTGTTCCGCTACATCGACGTCATGGGCGAAATCATCCCGACGCCCCCGATGCCCCAGGAGCCTCAGGATGGGCTGCCTTCCGCAGTCGTTGTCCACAGAGCCGCACTCGCCCGCCTGCTGCAAAACGCAGCGGAGGAAAGCGGTGCGGTTATCCACTACGGGACGACCGTTACCGGAGTGAACGACGGTGACAGTTCATTGACGGCCACCTTCAGCGATGGTCGCAGCGGCGAATTTGATCTGCTGGTCGCGGCTGACGGTGTGCGCTCCTCGGTTCGCAGCATGGTGTTCGGTGATGTGGCCACTCCGCAATACACCGGCACAACCATGTTCCGTTGGATTGTGCCGGGGATCACTGATGTTGGCCCGACGGGCTTCTACCAGGCAAGTAACCTCATCGTCATGCTCCGTTTGCGAGACGGCAGCCTCTACCTGGCGACCGGCCGGAACTATGACGAGCCGCGTCGATTCACACCCGAGGAAGCACGACAGGTCGTGCGCGAGAACCTTGTCGAGTTCAACGCACCGCTGACCGCAGCGCTGCTAGAACGCCTGGATGACAGTGCGCGGATCGTCGTGAACGACTACAACTGGCTGATGTTGCCCGATCCCTGGCATCGGGGCCGAGTGCTGGCGATCGGGGACGCCGCACATGCGACGACAGCACACTTGGCGTCCGGCGGTGGGATGGCGATCGAGGATGCGGCAGTACTCGGCGAGGAAGTCAGCGCGGGCGGTGAGCTCGACGAGATTCTGCAGCGGTTCATGACTCGCCGCTTCGAACGTGCACAACTAGTGGTCAACACCAGCGTCGAGATCGGCGAGATGCAGACGCGCGGTGAGTCAGTCGCTGACCAGAACGCGTTGCGTGGCCGCGCGCTCGCTGCGCTGAAGGTCCCATATTGAGTCATCTGATACGCCGCCCCCATAACCCGTCGGATAGGAAAAATTCATGACGCACACGATGCGTGCCTACACACTGAACAGCTTCGAGGAGACTCCCGCCTTCGCGGACATGCCGATTCCCGAACCCGGACCCAATGAAGTCCGAGTGCGCGTGCGTGCATCCTCCGTAAATCCGGTCGACGCGGCAACGTCGGTGGGGGCGTTCCGCACGATGTATGAGTATCGATTTCCATCGGTGCAGGGCCGGGACTTCGCGGGCACGATCGATGCAGTCGGAGCCGCTGTGACAAGGTTTCAGCCAGGTGACGACGTGTTTGGCATGGTCAAACGTGACTATGTCGGTGATGGGACCTTTGCCGAATACGTTGTCGTGGACGCGCAGCGATTCATCACGGTTCGACCCGAGGCGCTGAGTCTTGCGGATGCGGGGGCGCTTGGTCTTGCCGGTGTAACGGCATTGCAATGCGTCGAAGCGCTGGAGCTGCAACCCGGCGCCACGGTCTTCATCAATGGCGCTACCGGCGGGGTCGGCGCATTCGCGATTCAGATCGCCGTGTTAGGCGGGCTAGAGGTCATCGCAACTGCGCGAACCGGCGAGGAAGAACGGCACGTTCGTGAGCTCGGTGCCACACACACGGTCGATTGGACTACCGAAGACGTGACGGAAGCCATCCTCCAGTTGCGACCAGGCGGTGCGGACGGGGTTATCGACCTCATCTCGCGTGATCCGGATTCGTTCCGTCGGATCGCTGCAGCTGCGGGGCCCGGTGGCACCGCCGTGACAACGCTTGGTGCTGCTCGTGACCAGCCCGAGGACGGCCCAGTGACGAAGAATATCCACTCGGATAGCGATCCCGTGCTCCTAACCCGCATAGCGGAGATAGTAGTGGACGGGAGTGTGCGCGTACCTTTGGTTGACACCTTCCCGTTCGAGCGCATAGAAGATGCCTTCGCGTTGCTCGCTACCGGCCCTCTCGGCAAGGTTGGTCTACAACTCGAGTAGCACCGGTACGGATGATGCTGATGCAGCCTGGAGGTAGAACGACGATGCCGAACTATCCTGGCGGCACCCAGTGTGTGCCGTCGGTGCTGGCCCTACAGGTGCTCCCCGCTTGCTGGCGGAAGCGCGCGTTCAACCACCGACACCCCTGACGACTCGCGAAGCTGTTAGCGCAACGAGAACCGACATCAGTAGCCGAGTACGTTCTCGCTGAGGGTCGGGACAGTCGTATGTAGACATATATCTCCCGTTGCGGTGTGGGACGGAATGTGTCGGCGGCGACCGAACGCGGCCATCACGCCACGCTCGACCGTGCCACGCGACGACGGCTCGAAGATCGAGTAGACGAAGCCGTGGCGCTCGAAGCGCGGTACCTCGCCGGTTACCTTACGCCCGGGAATATTCCGCAGCAGGAGTCGACGTTGGGCACTGACAGTCTCGCCGGCGCAGTTTCGTCGCAGCAGGTTGGAGTGCGGTGAACGATGGCGCCGGCAGGGTGCCACGCTCCGACTTCGAGATCGTAGCTGTCCGTCGCCGGCTCCATTCTCGGCGCTCGCTATTTGCAGACTCGCCCTCCGCTTCGCTCCGGGCTCGCTTAGCAACCGCTTCGCGCCGGGCACTGCGCCAACGTCGGACATCAATGCCGCTAGATGTCGGAACGAGGGTGGATAGTGAACATCGTCCCTGTGTCAGTGGTAGCGCTGCTCGGACCGCGTGGGGGTATCTGCGCTTTCGAAGTTAGAACCTCGGTGAGCGAGGCGACGTCTCCTGTTCCAGGTCGATGCGGCGCGCGCTCTGCAACGGTGAAGTGTACGCGAAGCCGGACCGCGGCGGACATCGCGAAGCGCCGTGCCGACGTCGTCCGTGACAGATCGCTGTTTGAAGGCTGACACGCTGTCGATGTGCGCTTCTGGATCGAACCCGTCTGGATCGAACCCGTCTGGATCGAACCCGTCTGGATCGAACCCGAATCCGCGGATCCGTGCCCACATTTTGCCCACACTCTTCACGGAATCGGTCCGGAAGGCGTGATTTCCAATCAGTGCTGATNCCCTTCTGGATCGAACCCGTCTGGATCGAACCCGTCTGGATCGAACCCGAATCCGCGGATCCGTGCCCACATTTTGCCCACACTCTTCACGGAATCGGTCCGGAAGGCGTGATTTCCAATCAGTGCTGATCAGGCGGAATCCGCGTAATTCCGGGCTTGGAAGGGCTGATCACGACCAGTCGAGACCCGATCTTCAAATTCGAGTCCCTCCAGGGGCACCACTGAGCGCGTGAGCGCTTACGAGGCGTCGTCGGCAGCTTCCTCGGCATCCTCGACCACTTCCGGCTCGACCTGCGGCCGACCGATGATGCCGATGCCCACGGCTTCGTGACTGGGCTCGGGTTCTTCCCTCGGCGGGGCCTTGGGCTCTTCGGCCGGCTCTTTCTCGGTGCTCGGCTCCTGCATGTCTTCAGTGTCGGGCGTCTCATCGGCCGGCGGGGGCTCGTTCGATTCTGGACTCGTGGGCTGATCTGATCCGCTCATGATCGGTTCCTCTCGTCGGTTGTCCGGTCATGCTACCTCTACGATGAACGAGTGACACCGATCGACGTCTTCGCCATCGTCGGCGAGGTGCTGTCCTGGATAGGGCTCGGGGTCGGGATTCCGTTCTTGATCATCGCGGGGATGGTCGCCCTCGTGGAGGGGCGCTGGGAGCGTGTCGACATGGTGGTGATCGAGCACGATGGCGCAACCGTCGTGCGCTGGTTCGCTGGCGGAGACTTCCATGAGCGCGCCCTCACCTCACGTGAGCGGGCGAGCGACGAATGGCACCAGGGATATGTGCGCGTGTGGGACCCCCAGCACGTGCGCCTTCACCCGCCGATGCTTCGTCGCCTGTTCCTGACCATCGGTGCGATCTTCGCTGGGGCCGGCGTAGTCGGGTTCATCGTCTCGATGATTCCCGCGTTCATCTGACCCCAGCGAAGGCTGCTCGTCAGCGCTTGCCGCGCCCCAGCTTCGATGGCCACCAGATCGTGCGACCGATGTCATAGGACAGGGCCGGGACGAGCAGCGAGCGCACCACGAAGGTGTCCAGAAGCACACCGAAGGCGACGATGAACGCCAATTGTGCGAGGAACAGGATCGGAATCACCGAGAGCGCGGCGAACGTCGCCGCCAGCACGAGTCCGGCCGAGGTGATGACGCCACCGGTGACCGACAGACCCCGGAGCACGCCCTCTTGCGTACCGTGCTTGAGTGATTCCTCGCGGACTCGTGTCATCAGGAAGATGTTGTAGTCGATGCCCAGGGCGACGAGGAACACGAAGCCGTACAGCGGCACGGCAGGGTCGGCACCAGGGAAATCGAAGATCCCGTTGAACACCAGTGCCGAGACTCCCATTGCCGTTCCGAAGGACAGCACAGTGGTGAGAACCAGCAGCACGGGCGCGAGGATCGAGCGCAGCAGCAGCATCAGGATCAGCAGGATCACCACGAGGACGATCGGGATGATCAGGTTACGGTCGTGCACGGACGCATCGTTCGTGTCCACCGCGGTGGCGGTGACTCCGCCGACACGTGCATCGAGGTCGGTGAGCTCGGCGCGTAGGTCGCGGACCGTGGACGCGGCGGCATCGGAGTCCGCGGCATCCGTGAGCGTTCCCTGCAGCAGGACTTCCCCGTCCACGACCGTCGGGTCGGGCGCTGGCGTTCCCGGAGGGCCGAAGGCGCTGATCCCGTCTTCGGTGACACCCGCCGTGCCACTGGGCGAGTCCGCCGCGGTGACGGCCACCGAGTCGATGCCGTCGTTGGCGAGCAGCACGTCCGCCGCATCCTGCAACGAGCCTTCGTCCACGACGACGTACACCGGGCTCCCCGAGCCACCGGGGAAGTGCTCGCCGAGCGCGACCTGACCGTCACGGGCCTCCGACGCGCCGAGCACGAGGTCCGACTGCGGGACGCCGTTGGCGTTGAGCTGGGTGACGCCTGCAGCGCCGAGAACGAGAACGAGGGTGGTGGCGATCCAGACGACGCGAGGGCGCCGCTTGACCAGTCGGGCCACCTTCGCCCAGATGCCGGTGGTTGCCATGCCGTCCTCGGCGCTGACCACCTCGGGCTCGAACTTGGGGCGACGGGGCCAGAACGCCGCGCGGCCGAAGGCGAACAGCAGTGCAGGCAGCAGAGTGAGCGCCGAGAGCATCGCGAAGACGATGCCGATTGATGCCACGGGGCCGAGCGTGCTGTTGGACTTCAGGTCACTCAGCAGCAGACACATCAGGCCGGCGATGACCGTGCCACCTGAGGCGAGGATCGGCTCGACCGAGCCCTTCCACGCTGCGAGGACAGCAGCACCCTTGTCCTTCGTGCTCCGCAGCTCCTCACGGAAGCGCGCGACGTAGAGGAGGGAGTAGTCGGTAGCGGCACCGATGACGAGGATGAAGAGGATGCCTTGGGTCTGACCGCTCAGCAGCAGAATCTCCCACTTGGCCAGCCACCAGACCACCAGAAGCGCGACGCACAGGGCGAACAGGCTCGTGGAGAGCACGACAATCGGCAGGAGCAGCGAGCGGTAGACGAGGATGAGGATGATGAGCACGGCCAGCAGCGCGACACCCAGCAGGAGCCCGTCGATGCCCGCGAATCCGGCGACGAGGTCGGCCGAGAAACCGGCGGGACCTGTGACGTACACGGTCACTCCGTCTGGTGCGGCGGCGCGCAGCTCGTCTTCGAGCGCTGACACCGCGTCGCCGAGTTCGGCGTCACTGGAGATCGGGATGAAAGCCTGGACGGCGAGACCGTCCTCCGAGGGGATCGCCGGTGAGACTTCGTCAGCGACACCTTCCACCTCGGTTGCGCCACTGACCGCGTCATCGATGGCCGAGAGCTGGGATTCGGTGAGGTCCTCGTCGCCGACGAACACGACGATCGCCGGGATCGCCTCCGAGTCGTTGAACTCTCCGAGTAACTGCTGAACCTCGGTGGCGTCGGCGGACGA
Source organism: Microbacterium zouquanmingi (assembly GCF_052266695.1). NCBI lineage: Bacteria > Bacillati > Actinomycetota > Actinomycetes > Micrococcales > Microbacteriaceae > Microbacterium > Microbacterium zouquanmingi. The sequence goes on along the minus strand of NZ_JBQPQZ010000004.1, from coordinate 251,853 downwards.
CGGGAGGTAGCTGGTCTGATCGTTCGATGACACCTCGCTGACCTTGCCGAACAGAGGGCCGCCCAAACCAGCGCCCGCGACCCATACGAGGACCAGCAGTGCGGGTATGAGCACACGGATCCAGGACCGACGGCGCTTCCGCACGCGCGGGGCGGTCTCAGTGCTCTCGGGCATGTCATCCTCATTTCGCTAGCTTGGCTAGATGAAAACCTAGCATGAAATATTCATGGGACTAGCATGAGCTTCATGCCCGACGTCCCCCGCGGTGATCTTCAGCCGCAACCGTTCGCTCCCGGATCTGCGATCTATGAGCTGGACATCAACGACCCAACGGGCGAACTGGTCGATCGTGGGTCACTCTCCCCAGCGGAGATGGAGCAGATCAACTCGCTGATGCGTGCGCTCGGCGGTCTGCGGGACGCCGAGCAGGCTCTCTCAGAGGCTTCCCTGCGCTACATGAAGCTCAACCAGACCGATATGCGGGCGCTGCACTTTCTGATCACGTGCGAGAACAGTGGTTCGATCGCCACCCCAGGAGCGATCGCATCTCATCTCGGGATCTCGACGGCCTCCACGACGAAACTGCTGGACCGACTTGAGCACGGCGGCCACATCACGCGCGCGCCGCATCCTTTTGACCGCAGAGCGCTCGCAATAGCGATTACGCCGTCGACTCGGAAGTCAGCTGTCGAGACGGTCGGGCGACAGCACGCGCGTCGGTTCATCGCGGCGGCGAACCTGTCGACGGCGGAGCGCGATGTCGTCATCCGCTTCCTGACAGACATGAAAAGCAAGATCGCCCTCGGCGATGAGCCGTGGGCGACCTTGAAAGAAGAGTGACGAACTTCAGTGCGCGGCGCGATAAGCGTCGATGATCGCAGCGGGAATGCGGCCACGCTCCGAGACTTTATGTCCGTTATGCTGCGCCCATTCACGGATCACAGCTGTCTCGGCGGAGCCAGCAGACCGCTTACGCGGGGAACTGCCGCGAGACGGAGCAGCACTCGCACGGCGTGCGCCGGCGATGTACGGCTCAAGTGCCGCGCGGAATGCGTCTGCATTCTCTGTCGTCAGATCAATTTCGTAAGCGGTGTTGTTGAGCGAGAAATAAACTGTCTCTCCCTCGCCGATTCCAAGAACGGTTCCATCGATATCGTCAACCAACTGGTGCACAATGCGTCGGGCCATTCCGTAATCATACGCATTAACGATTGAATATGTCTGGAAACCCCGGTTGTTCAGGGAAGTATGCCTGCACGACGCGCGCGGGCGACCGCGGCATGTCTGGTGGATGCATCCAGTTTCGACATTGCTGTCCCGAGATAGGCCTTTACTGTTCCCTCTCGCAGTCCCAGTTGCACAGCGATTTGGGCATTCGTGTGACCCAACCCCACGCAAGAGAGAACATCCATCTCACGCGGGGAGAGGCGCACGACGGGAATAGGGTGGGTGGTCGGTCCGGTGGTGCTGAGCTTCGACTCACCAGCTACTGCAATCAGCTTCTGCTCCAATCGCCCCAGCCGCGTTCGCAGTGATGCATCGGCAACCGCAGCCGAGATGCTGCGCAGCTCGGCGAAGCTCTCGCGCAGCTCTTCACGGGCTGATGGGGTGAGCGGACGCGGAAAAGGGGCCATCGATCGCATCCGTCGTTCGACCTCGTCGTGGATGCGCAATTCGGATGCCACAGCGTCGGCGACCGTCAATGCCGGAGCTGTTGTCACGCCGCCGACAGGGGATTCGTGCCAGGCGCCGGCGTACAGTACGCCGCGGGATCGCCCCGCCACGACGATCGGGATGGCAAGCAGGGTGCGGAGTCCTTCGCCGAGGACGAAGCCGTCGTAATCGTGCGTGATCTGTCGGGATGCTCCGTAGTTGGTCGTCATTCTGGGGCGCAGCTCTGTCATGGCTCGCCCGCCGAGTCCGCGCTCTGGACGCACCTGCAGTCCTTCGAGACTGCGGGTTCTGGATCCCGTGATGCTCGTCACCGATACCGCGCCGTCTTCGATGAGGCCACCGAAGGCGACCGGGAATCGGGTGCGCCGAGCCAACTCGAGCACGGCTTGTGCAACGAGATCGGCGTCCGGATCAAACGCGAACGTAAGGACTCCCTCGAGTACTGACTTTCGGGGGTGACGGTGGCGTCGCCCCTTTTCGTAGCGTCGACCCTACCACTCGCGCGGCTACGGGGGAATCGACTACGTCGCCGTAGAAGAGTCCCCGAGATTCCAGAAGCTCAAGCGTACCCAGCGATCGTTCATCTTTCCCATGGCCGCGCTATTTCTGATCTGGTACTTCGTGTATGTGCTCCTCGGCGCCTATGCGACGGAATTCATGGGGCAGCGAGTCTGGGGTGACATCACTGTCGGACTCCTTCTCGGTCTCGCTCAATTCGTGACCACATTCTCGACGGCTGCGGCGCCTGCAGCCGAGAACAACCCGATCCTCAACATCGCGATATTCGCGGCTTTCGTTGCTGTCACGCTCTTCATCGTCATTCGCGCAAGCCGCAACAATAAGACAGCGGCTGATTATTACGCGGCTGGTCGCTCGTTCACCGGTCCGCAGAACGGATTCGCGATCGCGGGAGATTACCTCTCTGCGGCGTCGTTCCTCGGTATCTGCGGTGCTATCGCCGTCAACGGATACGACGGCTTCCTGTATTCAATCGGCTTCCTGGTCGCGTGGCTCGTGGCGCTCCTGCTGGTCGCCGAACTCATGCGCAACACAGGCAAGTTCACCATGGCCGATGTGCTCTCCTTCCGGCTCAAGCAGCGCCCGGTGCGATTGGCTGCGGCCATCACCACGCTGGCTGTGTGCTTCTTCTACCTGCTCGCACAGATGGCGGGAGCCGGGGGACTGGTCTCACTGCTCATGGGAATCGATGGTCGGATCGGACAATCGATCGTGATCGCCGTCGTCGGCATCCTGATGATCATCTACGTGCTGGTCGGCGGCATGAAGGGCACCACCTGGGTGCAGATCGTGAAGGCGTTCCTGCTCATCGCCGGTGCCGTCGTGATGACGATCTGGGTACTGGCGATCAACGGCTTCAATCTCAACACTCTGCTCGAAGCCGCCGTCGCAGCGTCTCCCGAGGGCGATGCTGTTCTCGCTCCCGGCCTGCAGTACGGCGCCAACCCGTTGGACTTCGTCTCGCTGGGACTCGCGCTCGTCCTCGGTACCGCGGGCCTCCCGCACGTGCTGATGCGGTTCTACACGGTCCCCACGGCCAAAGAGACACGACGGTCGGTGGTCTGGGCCATCTGGCTGATCGGCGGCTTCTACCTGCTGACGCTGGTTCTCGGTTACGGCGCGGGCGCGCTGGTCGGACCGGAGGTCATCAGGGAGGCGCCCGGCGGTGTGAACTCCGCGGCACCGCTGCTGGCGCAGTACCTCGGCGGGCCGCTGCTGCTCGGGCTCATCTCGGCGGTCGCCTTCGCGACGATCCTCGCGGTGGTCGCGGGTCTCACCATCACGGCGGCAGCATCCTTTGCTCATGACATCTATGCGAATGTCATCCAGAAGGGCCGCAAGAAGCCAGACGGTTCACCAGTCGATCCCGACCCGCAGGCCGAGGTGAAGGTGGCCAGACGCACGGTCGTCGTCATCGGCATCCTGGCGATTGTCGGTGGTATCGGCGCACAGGGGCAGAACATCGCATTCCTGGTTGCGCTCGCCTTCGCCGTCGCCGCATCCGCGAACCTGCCGACCATCCTGTACTCGCTGTTCTGGCGTCGGTTCAACACCCGGGGCGCGCTGTGGAGCATGTACGGCGGTCTCGGCTCGGCGATCATCCTCATCGTGCTCTCGCCGGTGTTCTCCGGATCGGAGACGGCGATGATCCCGTCGATCGACATCGCGATCTGGCCGTTGAACAACCCTGGAATCGTGTCGATCCCGCTCGGGTTCCTGCTCGGATGGCTCGGTACGATCACCAGTCGCACGGCAGAGTCCCGTCAGCTGGCAGCAGAGATGGAGGTGCGTTCGCTGACCGGATTCGGTGCGGAGAAGGCGACCGAGCACTGACGGCCGTCGACGCAGCTCGCTGCTAGCGCGAATCCTCGGCCGCACTCGGTCGGGGGTTCGCGCCGTCTAGTTCTTCTCGAGGTCGAGGAGGTACCGCTTGTATTCGGGATGTGCGCCGTACTGACCGACCGTGCCGTCTGCCCGGACCACGCGGTGCACCGGCACGATGATCGAGAACGGAGTGAGTCGACATGCGGTGCCGACGGCCCGCGCGGCTCCGGCACGACCGGCGAGAACCGCGATCTCTCCGTAGCTGGCGGTCTCGCCCCAGCCGATCTTCGTGATCTGCTCGAGAGCGTCTCGATGGAACCCCTTGGTCAGTCGCCAGTCGAGCCGCACGTGCTCGTCGAAGCGCACGGGCTTGCCGGCAAAATAGCCGTCGAGCAGGTGAGCCAGCTCGTCTGCGGCACCCGGGTCGGGTACGGGGGGCTCGTGCAACCGCGTCGAGATGCTCTCGAGCAGCCACGGAACCGATGGGTCGGATGACTCCGACAGGTCGAAGTTGACGATCCCCTCGTCGGAGAAGACCACCAGTGCATCCCCGAAAGGGGTGGGGGCGAAGTCATAGCGGAAGGTCATGACCCCATCTTGAACCCTGCGGAAGACACGAGAACCTCGATATCGCGCGAGTGGGGGAGAAGCGGTCGATCCACTCCAGTGGTGGAGGAAAAGTGGTTCATTCCGGTGAAACCCGCCCAGGATACAGGGTCTGCGGCGGTGTGGAGCTTAGTCTGTCGTATGTGTGGCGACGTGAAGACAAGGCCGCGAGCGCCGCGGCAGCGGATGCCGCGATGACGATCGGCGATCAATCAGACGACGCGACCGCCGTCGCGGTCGCGCATATCGCCGACGCCGAGCGCACGCGTCTGCGGGCAGAGGCAGCTGACCTGGGTGGACAGTCCCCCCTGACCACGTACCGTGACACCGTCGAAGGCGGCATCGACATCTCCAAGGCTCACCCCGGGAGCCTGCCGCAGTTCATCACCGGAAAGTCGACGCTGCTGTCGAACCTGTTCCGTGACGAGGTCGGACTGCGCACTGCGCGCCTGGCGGCCGAACGCATCACCGCGAAGAACACCGAGCTTCGCACCGTCCGCGGCATCGACGCCGTGCATCTCTCCGTCGGCATCGCCGGATGGCGCATCGGCGGCGCTGACTTCGCAGCTCCGGTTCTCCTCCGTCCGCTGGCGATCCGTCGGCACCACACCGACTACGAGCTGAAGCTGCAGGGCGCCTTCGTGGTCAACCCCGCGCTCGTCCGAATCGCACGCGAGCACTTCGGCATCACGATCGACGCAGAAGCACTGGCATCCCTCGCCTATGACGGGGGAATCTTCAAGCCTCAGCCCGTGATCGACCGACTGCGAGCGGCGACCCAGTCGATCGATACCTTCACCGTGCTGCCGCGTCTGGTGGTTTCGACGTTCGCTGACGTGGGCGCAAACATGTCGCGCGACAGCCGCACGCTGGATCATCAGCTGCTCAATGCGCTCGCAGGTCACGTCGATGACCGCGAACAGGTCACCGCGCCGCGACCGCAGCCGCATGTCACCAGCCCTGATGAGCGTGCTCCCGCATCGGACACGCTGCTGCTCGATGCCGATGCTGAGCAGGAGTCCGTGCTCAGCCGCATCTCTGCCGGGCACTCGCTGGTTGTCGCGACGCTCCCGGGCACCGGTGGCACCCAGACCGTGATCAACGCTCTGGGCGAGTTGGTCCGCGCGGGCAAGCGGGTGCTCGTCGTCTCGGCCAGGCGCTCCACGCTCGATGGCGTCCGCCATCGCCTGAGCGGCATCGGGCTCGACAGCCTCGCGGTCTCACCAGGCAGCATCCGTCGTGATCTCGTGCGCGCCATCGGCCGCAACGAGAAGGCCACCGCCCCGAAGGCTGGCGACGTCGACGACGCTCTCGTGCGCCTGCGCAACGTGCTGCTCGACTACCGCAAGGCGCTCTCGACTCCGATCGATGGGCTGGATGCCACGATCCTCGACGCGACGCGACACCTGACTCGTCTCGCATCTCTTCCCACCCCGCCGTCGACCACCGCGCGACTGAACGCCGACACGTTACGCAGGCTCGCCGGTGGCCGCGCAGATGCTGCCGCAGCGCTGGTGCAGGCGGCGCGACTGGGCGAGTTCCGCTTCGGCCCGGATGATTCGCCCTGGTACGGCGTGAACTTCCGCAGCACCCAGGATGCTCGTGCGGCCCACGAACTCGCCGGCAGGCTGCACGCCACGGATGTTCCTGACGTTCTCGAACGTGGCTACGCGCTGATCTCGCAGACGCGGATGCGTCCGTTCGCCACGATCGACGAGCTCGGCGAGTACCTGCGTCTGCTCGAGGGAATTCGCGACTCGCTGGACCGCTTCAGCCCGACCGTCTTCGAGCGTCCGCTGGGCGAGCTGATCCAGGCGCACGGATCGCGCCGCGACGCCCCCACCATGTCGGGCGCGAACCGCCGCAGGCTGCGCAAGCTCGCCAAGGAGTACGTGCGTCCAGGCGTCCACATCACAGAGATGCACGAGGCGCTGCTGCGCATCCAGCAGCAGCGCACGCAGTGGCAGCGCTTCGTCGACGCCGGCGTTGCACCCGAGATTCCGCTCGGGCTCGGTGACGTGTACGCGTCGTGGGAGCGCGTGACCGCGGAGCTTTCCGAGCTGGACGCCGCGCTTGGCCGTCGGGAGCCGCTGGCGACTCTGCAGGTAGAGCGGCTCGTGCGCACTCTTGCAGGGCTCGCTGCGCAGTCCGACGTCTTCGACAACCTCGTCGAGCGCGCCACGATCCGCGACAAGCTGGCCACCCTCGGCCTTGAGCCGCTGCTGGCAGAACTGTCGGTGCGGCACGTCTCAGATGACGAAGTCGCCGATGAGCTGGAGTTCGCCTGGTGGCAGTCGCTGCTCGAGCGGGTGCTGCAGGATGACCGCGCGCTGCTCGGTGCCAACACCGCAGTGGTCGATCGTCTCGAGCGTGATTTTCGTCTCGTCGATGAGGCGCACGCGTCGATGGCCGGACCTCTGCTCTCGTGGCAGCTCGCCAACCAGTGGCGTATCGCGATCGTCGACGAACCGACCGAGTCGCAGAACCTCCGCCGTGCGCTCACGCAGGGCACTCCGACGACCGCCGAGATCGTGTCGGCGGCACCGACTCTCATGAATGTCCTCGCGCCGGCATGGATCGCCTCGCCGTATCTGGTCCCCGAGATCCCGGACTCGGTCGAGTTCGACACCGTGCTCCTGGCAGATGCCGCCGCGATCAACCTCGCCGAAGCGGCCCCGGCCATCCGGCGCGCGCGTCAGGTCATCGCTTTCGGCGATCCCGTCACGCAGCGCCCAACGCCGTTCGATCTGGCAGTCGACGCCGGAGAGGACTGGGAGAACGAAGTCCCCTTCGACGATGTCTCGGTCTTCGAGCGCCTCGCGGAGCTGCTGCCGGTCATGACGCTCACGCGCAGCTATCGCGCCGGTGGCGAGGATCTCGCCGAGCTCATCAACGACGCGTTCTATGGCGGCGAGATCGTCTCTCTGCCGTGGGCTGGTTCCTACCTCGGACGCGGCAGCCTCACCGTCGACTATGTCGAGGGCGGAGTGGGCGCACCGAACCCGATCTCGGGAGCGGTGGAGAGCCCGGATGCCGAAGTCGCCCGTGTAGTGACGCTCGTGGTCGAGCACGCCGTGCACCGCCCCTCCGAGTCGCTCATGGTGATCACGGCCAGCGCGCGTCACGCGGAGCGCGTGCGCGCCGCGGTGACGACAGCCTTCGCCGGACGATCGGATGTCGCCGACTTCGTCGGCCGCGACACTGCAGAGCCGTTCGCCGTGCTCACCCTGGAAGAGTCAGCCGCTGAGAGCCGCGATCGGGTGATCTTCTCGCTCGGATACGGCCTGACCAAGCACGGCAGGGTGCTCAGTGATTTCGGAGACCTCTCCACGCCTGATGGTGAACGGCTGCTCACAGTCGGCATGACCCGTGCGCGCCGATCGATGGTGATCGTGTCCTCCATCCGCCCTTCGTCCTTCGATGACGGACGGCTCGCGCACGGCGCATCCACTCTCATGTCGATTCTCGGCGGCCTCGCCTCCCGTGGGCGTGAGTCCCGTCTGGAAGACCTCGCCGACCCGCTGACGCTGGCTCTGGCCAGAGAGCTTCGCCGGCTCGGAGCATCCGTCGATGTCGATTATCGCGGGCTGCTCCCGCTGGTAGCTCAGTACGACGGCAAGGCCGTCGTCATCGAATCCGATTCCGAAACGCTGGGGGAGTCGCTGCGTGAGTCGCTGCGACTGCGTCCGCACGCGCTGCGCCGCCTGGGCTGGCACTATGTGCGAGTGCATGCTTTCGACCTGTACAGCGATCCGGTGACCGCGGCATCCCGCATTGCGGCCGTTCTCGGCATCGCGCCCGATGCGGTGCGCGCCGAAACCGACACGCAGCCGATCGACCTGCCAGATGTCTGAGCAAGGCGACACGCAACCCGAACGGCAGAAGATCGTCCGGGTTGCGGGAAGCCGCCGTGCCCGGCTGACGCCTGTTGCGGGGACCGATCCCTCGCCGGAGGTGCCGCCGAAGAGCGAACGCCGGACGCCGCACGGCGCGAAGGGCCCCAACGACGATGAGCTGTTCCGTGACGTTCCACCGCACTACTGAGGCGCACAGCGAAAGAGGGCGGTCGGCGCGGAATTCCGCGCGAACCGCCCTCTCGGCGTTTCAGCTGGGCGAACTCAGGCGCCTGTGCCTGCGTTCTTGCGCAGCAGGTCGCGGATCTCGATGAGCAGATCCTGCTCGCTCGGCAGGGTCTCCTCTTCGACGGCTGGGTTCTTCGCCGCCAGACGCTCCTTGTACCTGTTCATCGGCAGGACGAACACGAAGTACACCACGAGTGCGACAGCGATGAAGCTGATGATCGCCGAGATCAGGTCACCCAGCGGGAAAGTCACCGGGTTGCCATAGATGTTCGTCAGCGTCGGACCGAAATTGCCGGCAGCATCCGCTTCGAAGAAAAGCGCCACAATCGGGTTGATGACGCTGGAGACGACTGCGTTGACGATTGCCGTGAAGGCTCCGCCGATGACCACGGCGACAGCCAGATCGATGACGTTGCCCTGTGCGATGAATTCTTTGAAACCCTTGAACATTGGGTACCCCCAGGTCGTGTCAGGCCTCAGGTAGAGGCCGGAGCAGCCGCAGGCGCTGGGTTAGTGCCCGTCGACTTGTCCGTCTTCGATGATGCCGAGGAACTGTTCGCATTCCCAGCGCCACTCCGCGAATCGGTCCGATAGAATCCCGAGCCGTTGAAGGTCACCCCGATCGATCCGTACTGCTTGCGTAGCGTGCCGCCGCACTCGGGGCAGGTGGTCAGCGCGTCATCGGAAAAGGACTGGACGGCGTCGAAGGCGTGGTCGCACGAGGTGCAGGCATAGGCATAGGTAGGCATCGTGATCTCAGTGGTTCAGTGTCGCGCGGGCGACAGGTGGATGGTGCGAACAGGAGTGACGATGCCGGTTATCGGCTGATCGTGCAGCTCGCGGGGAAGGGACTCGAGGACTTCGGAATCGAAGGTCACGGCGTAGACGGGCGGAGCGGCACTCATCGATGCGATGGTCTTGTCGAAGTAGCCGCGGCCCCAACCGAGGCGGGTGCCGCGAGTATCCACTGCAGCCGCCGGGATGATCATGAGGTCGACGTTCTCGAGAGCGGTCGGGTCGAGCGGTTCACCGCTCGGCTCTGACAGTCCGAACCGGCCTTCTCTGAAGTCACCGGCTTCGTCAGCGACCGCCCAGTCGAGAAGCCCGTCTGTGCGCGTGATCGGAAGAAGAACGCGGATGCCGCGGCGCACCGCGCCCGCGATGAAGGAGCGCGTGCCGGGTTCGGTGGGCGTCGACACGAAACACGAGATGGTCCGCGCGCCGCGGGCGGCAACGAGCGCATCGAGCTGTGCAGTAAGACCGGATGCCGCGGCGCCACGCTCGTGCGCCGAGAGTGCGAGTCGGCGGTCACGGAGCTCGCTACGCAATGCGCGCTTGGCCCGTATGACCTCATCCGACATACGGCGATTCTACGTGGCAGCACCGTCGAGACGGCGCACTATGCTGGCCGCATGGGAAAGCACTCGATGAAAGCAGTCATTCCAGCGGCGGGGCTCGGCACGAGGTTCCTTCCCGCGACGAAGGCCATGCCCAAGGAGATGCTGCCCGTTGTCGACAAGCCGGCGATTCAGTACGTCGTAGAAGAGGCGGCAGCGGCAGGCATCGACGACATTCTCGTGATCATCGGCCGCAACAAGAACATGATCTCCAACCACTTCGACTCGGTGCCAGAGCTCGAAGTGAAGCTCACTGAGAAAGGCGACATGAAGCGCCTTGAGCGAGTGATGAAGTCGAGCGACCTCGCAGACATCCACTACCTCCGTCAGGGGGAGCCGAAGGGCCTCGGACACGCAGTGCTGCGTGCAAAGGCACACGTCGGCGACAGCCCCTTCGTCGTCATGCTCGGTGATGACCTGATCGATGAGCGCGACCCGCTGATCACGACGATGATGGCCGAGCACGAGCGCACCGGCGCGACAGTGGTCGCGCTCATGGAAGTCGACCCCTCGCAGATCCACCTCTACGGCGCCGCGGCGATCGAGGCGACCGATGATGACGACATCGTGCGAGTCACGGGCCTCGTCGAGAAGCCTGCGCAGGAAGACGCTCCCTCCAATCTCGCGATCATCGGACGCTATGTGCTGCCCGCTTCGGTCTTCCCGATCCTCGAGCGCACCGAGCCCGGCAAGGGCGGCGAGATCCAGCTGACGGACGCGCTGCAGGAGCTCGCAGCCGAGTCCGATGGCCCGGGCGTGACCGGCGTAATCTTCCGCGGTCGGCGCTATGACACCGGGGACCGGGTCGACTACATCAAGGCGATCGTTCAGCTCGCCACCGATCGCGACGACCTCGGCAGCGATCTGCGTCCGTGGCTGAAGGACTTCGCCGCGAGCCTGTAGGCCGCCCGGCTGTGAGGAATCGATGGACCTGCTGCAAGGGCACCGTCATGGACCGGTTGAGCTGAGGCTCATCCGGACCAGAGACGCACGGGTGCTGCAGCAGGAGCTGCTCGCCAATCGGTCGTGGTTGCAGCGCTGGGAAGCCACGATCCCTGGCGGGATCGCTTCTTTCGATATGCGACTGAGTATTCGTCGCCTGCTGCAGCAGTACCGTGATGGGGGCGGCTACCCCTTCGTGATGCTGCACGACGGCCAGATCGCCGGGCAGCTCAACGTGTGGGGCGTCGCCAGAGGCTCGCTCAACTCAGCGACCATCGGATACTGGGTCAGCGAGCGCTTCGCGGGGTTGGGGATAACTCCGGCAGCGGTAGCGATGGCCACAGATGCCTGCTTCACCGAGTATGGGCTGCACAGGATGGAGATCTGCATCCGTCCTGAGAACGCGGCAAGTCTCCGCGTGGTGCAGAAGCTCGGATTCCGTTACGAGGGGTACCGGCGACGATTCATTCACATCGACGGCGATTGGCGCGATCACTACGCGTTCGCGTTGACGCGTGAGGACGCGCCCGAGGGCGTACTGGCGCGCTGGGTGAGCGGACGTGCACCGCAGGATGCCGCCGCCATCCCCCCATCCGACCGCCTTTCGATCTGAATTTCTGCACAGTCAGGGAGCGACACGCGTCACGACTGAGGCGCGCGAGCCGTGCTGTCGCATACCGTTGAGGCTATGAATGGGCCGGTGCTGAGTGGGGGCGTGATCGTCCTCGTCGCGGTACTGCTGTGGATGCTGTACCTGCTGCCGTCTTGGCGTGGCCGCTATCAGTACAACGCCGCGGAGCGAAACGCCGTGCGCTTGAACCAGGCGCTGCGTGTTCTCGCCGAGACGAGTGAGACTCCTGATGAGGTCCGACTCGAACTCAACGCCCGCACCGCACACGCCCAGCAGAGGCTCGCCAAGCGTTTGCAGGCCGAGAGGGAATCCGCAGAACTCGAGACTCTTCGCGCCGAATTGGCAGCGACTCGCGCTGACCCTGTGGTCCGTCAGGCCAGGGTGAGGCGCCGCGTTCGCGTCACGGCGACAGTCATGCTGGTAGCAGGGCTCGCGGTAGCGGCATTCGGCGTATGGCAGCTGGTCGTCAGCGGTGCGCAGCTCATGATCTGGATCGGAGGCGCGCTGGCGCTCATCGCCGCCGCAACGCTGCAGAAGATGGCCTCTGTTGCGAACCGTGCCGCACGCCGACCTGTTGTCCACAGCGTCGAAGAGAAGACGTCGCGAGTGTCTCCTCCGCTGCACGATCAGGGTCGTGCGACGTCGTGGACGCCTCGTCCGCTGCCCGCACCCATGGCGACGGTGAGCGGTTCGCTGGCGCAGAACGCTCGCGCGGAGATCGAGGAGCAGCAGGAGCTGCGCCGTGCGGCCCGCGTCGCCGAGCTCCGTGCCCGTGCGGCGCAGATGGCTCCACCGGAACCGGTGGCAATCCCCGTGGCATCTCCCGCGCCGGCTGTTGCAGAGAGCAACTCGCCGTACTCCCGGATGGGTTTCGTCGATGACGCGGAGATCGAAGATCACGTTCGGCATCTGCTTGAGCGTCGTGCTGCCGGATGACCCGTTCCTCGGCGCAGCACGCCTTTCGAGCGTGATAATCTAGCTGAGGTTCATGGGCCTATGGCGCAGTTGGTAGCGCGCCTCGTTCGCATCGAGGAGGTCAGGGGTTCGAATCCCCTTAGGTCCACCAAAAGATTTACCTCGAACCGACACAGTTCGTTCTCCCGTTGGGAGTCGTGGTGCGAGATGGACTCCTTCTGACCGTAGCGCTCACGCACCGTGGTGGGCAGCGAATCTAATCGCCACCCACCACGGTGCGTGAGGCTGTGATCGGTCAGCTGCGTTCCAGCTCTGCCTCCAAGGCGTCAACCGGAGCATCGACCAGTGCGAGTTCGTCCGCTTCGACCTCGTCGACCGGTAGTCGTCGCGGTGCGAAGAGGGCGCATACGAAGGCGGCGAGGCTCAGGGTTGCGCTGATCAGGAACACCGACACCACTCCAGCGGTGGTGTAGACGGGGACTCCCTCGATGATCTCGACGCCGAAGCTATTCATGGCTGCTCCAGCGATCTGCGTGGAGAGCGCGACGACCACTCCGGAGATGGCCCCCATCATGCCGGCGGTTGCCGCACGAACCTTCATCGGGGACGACGCCATGAGCTGGTATCCAGCGGCGCCCCAGGCCATCGCCTGGATGCCGAAGAGTCCGTAACCGAGCATGGACATCCATGCCTCGGATCGCCCGAAAGCGAGAACGAGAGCGCCAGCCAAGCTGAACAACGGTCCTACGGTCAGGAAGATCCATGGGCCGGTGCGCTTCATCGCGAAACCCACCGCGAAGCCGACCGCGACGATGAGTATCGCGTACGGGGCCATGTAGAACGCGAGAGTGGTCACATCGATGCCAAAACCGTAAGAGCCACCGGTGAGCTCGCGCGAGGTCTGGAGGAAAGTGGGCAGATAGGAAGCCGTGACCGTGCCGGATGCCTGGGAGAACGAGTAGACGAGGATCACGGTGAGGAGTGGGCGAGTCGCGAGGAGCTTGGTATTGATGAACGGCTCCCGCACTCGTCCTTCGTAGAACGACCAGGCGATCAGGAGGGCGAGTCCTCCACCGATCGTGCCGATGCTCCGGATGTCGGTCCAGCCCCAGCCTTGCACCTCCGTGACGCCCAGCATGAGCAGGAGGAGACCGGCGGCAAGCCAAACGGCCCCGAGGAGGTCGATCCGGGCGGGGTTTCGCACCGAAGTCTCGGGGATGAGAGCGATCACGCCCACCGATCCGACGACCCCGATGGCAGCCAGGAACCAGAAGACCGAGCTGACGCCGAAGTTGTCGATGAGCAGTCCCGCGATGAACGGACCGATGACCGCGACGGCGCCGATTCCATTGCTGGTGAGGGCAATCCCGATGCTCCGCATGTGGTTCGGAAACACGTCACGGATAAGCGCGATGGAGATGGGGAGGAAAGCGATGCTGACCGCGGACAGAGCCCGTCCGATGAGCAGGATCGTCCAGGTGGGTGCGATGGCAGAGACGACTGCTCCCACAAGAGCGATCGCGGCCGTGATCAGCAGCACCCGTTTCTTGCCGAAGCGATCACCGAGCTTGCCGACGATCGGCGTAGCGATCGCGCCGACGAGGCTGAAGATGGTGAGGGACCAGCCGATCTGTGTCGTTTCGTACTTGACCGCAAACTGCGGCAGCGCGGGGGAGACGAGCAGGAAGCCCAGTCCTGTCTGCTCCGTGAGCACGATCAGAAAGACGAGCCCGGCGTACCAGCGACCTCGTCCAGCGGGTTTCTCCACTGCGGTGATTCCGCGAGAAGTGTTCAAGGTGACTCCTTTGTCACAGTGCGGCGATGCCGCTCGGTTGGATGTTGACGGTTCCTCAACGGGGGAGTGAGTTCGCCGGGGCGGCATCGTTGCCTCCCTTCGGCCTCCGCGGTCCACAGATATGGAGGTCTGGTCAGACTTCCGTCTGTCTGTGCAACTGCAGGATCACCCCGGTGTTGACAACGTAGTGATCATATGAACGCAGTGTCAATAGTGAATTGGGTGCGCTCGCCGAACGGCCGAGGGGTGCAGTCCAGTTGGCCGCTGCGCGACTACTGGATTGCACCCCTCGAAGCTGCTACGAATTCACGCCTGCCAGGAGCTCTGCGGTGTGTGCGGTGAGAACGTCGCGCGCCTGAGTCGGGTGAGGGTATATCCATCTGCGGCCCTGAGCGATCGCCTTCAAGGTGAGCTCTGCGACCTCATCCGCGGTGAGCCCTTCCTCAGCGAGCAGCGTCGCCAGCCGCTCCCGGAAGGCTTCCGCCGCCACGTCGCCGGTGCTGAGAGCATCCACGAAGATCCGGGTGCGCACCGGGCCCGGCAGCAGGATCGAGACCTGCAGCGGGGAGGAGATTGAATCGAGGTCGGCCTGCAACGACTGTGCAAGCACGCGTACCGCGTGCTTGCTGACGGTGTACGAGGCCTGTGACGCGCCGATCGAGATCCCGCCGATGGACGAGGTGAACAGGATGTGCCCGCTTGCGCCGTTCTCGATCATCGCCGGGGTGAATGCCCGCATTGTGTAGAAGGCGCCGTTTACGTTCACGGCCTCGACTCGCGCCCAGTCGGCAGGGGAGGTCTCCCAGGCGAGGCCGGTCTGTTCGATACCCGCGTTGCATGCCACGAACGCGGGTACGCCCAGCGACTCCAGGGCACGTTCGGCTGCGGCAGCGACAGAATCCCAGTTCGAGACGTCGACTTGCAGCGCGGTCGCTTTGCCTCCTTGTGCAGTGATATCGGAGGCGATCTCAGCAGCGCGGCGTTCGTCGACGTCCGCGACCACCGCATGCATTCCGACCTGCAGTGCGGTGTACCGCGCGAGCCCTTCTCCGATGCCCGATCCGGCGCCCGTGATGAAGGCGACTCGTCCGTGCAGTTGGTCGAAGCTGGTCATGGTGTTCTCCCTGGTGCGTCAGTGTTCGCGCGATCCACAGCGATTGCGATATCGCAATCGGCGCCGCACTGCCGCTATTTGAGCATCACTATAGACGGGGTGTCAATAACACCAGTAGCTCGAGTTGATTAGGCCCCGGCAATGCCGTCAACGATGTCCATCCACGCGTCGGCCATGAGTTGCGCGGCGAGTTCGTGATCGAAGGACTCGGCATTGAGATGCTTGCGGAACAGGTGCAGCAGGGGGGGAAAGAAGATGATCGCGTAGATATCGGCCCGCTGGGGATCGCTGATGACGTCGGCGTCGAGCAGCGCGCGAGACAGAGCGGTGACGTCCGGGAGGTTGTCGGGGAAAAGCATGTGCTGGATTGCGGTGTCGGAATCCGCAGCTTCGTAGACCGGCCGGAGGAGGCCTTCGAGGTCAGTCCATCGTTGCATCGCATCGAGGATCCAGTGTCGGACTGCGTCGCGGTCCTGGATCTTGAATGCCTGCGCGAGTCCGGGGTACGGGTCGCCGAACTCACCTTCGACTCGCTGGAGGAGATCCTTCAGGATGTCTGCTTTCGTGTGGAAGTGCAGGTAGAACGTCCCCCGGCTGGTCCCGGCTTCTTCGGTGATCTGATCCACCGTGGTCTGAACGTATCCCTGCTCCGCGAACACACGGACGGCGGCGTCTGTCAACAGTGCGCGAGTCAGCTCGCGGTGCGAGGCTTGCACGCGCCTGCGTCGCGTGGTCCTCGCTGGCGTCTCCTCCATGCCTCCACCCTACCGTCGCGTCAGTGGGGCCCGACGTAGTGCCCTTTTCTCGATAGGAACCCGTTGGTCCGCATGGCCCGGCGAACGAGTATTGACATAGTGTCTATCAAATGGCTAGATTGCCCATAAGTTGGTTGCTTCGCCTCAGCGGAGCAACGAAAAGCTCGTCAATGTAGACCAGCGAGAGGACGAAGATGTCATACCCCTACGATCCAGAAGTCCAGGCGACTGTTCCATACGCCCCGGAGATCGACTTAGAAGACATACACGCGGCGAGGGCGATGCTTGCGCAGGCAACGGCAGGAATGCCTCCGTTCGCTCCGGAGAGCGGCGTCACGCTGGTCGAGCTCCACAGCGGCGGTTCCGAACAGGACGCGCCACCGGTCGACCTGTTCCTCGTCAAGCCATCGGAGCAGTCAGCAGCGAACGCGCTCCCTGTCCTGCTGTGGTTCCACGGGGGCGGGTTCGTCTTCGGCAACGCGCGGGAGTCTCTGCCGTTCCTGGACGCCGCGGTCAGGCAAACGGGCGTGATCGGGATCTCCGTGCAGTACAGCTTGGCGCCTGAGGCAACGTTCCCTACCCCCATCGATGAGGGCCTGGCCGCACTGAACTGGATCATCGCCCACGCCACCGAACTGGGCATCGATCCCGAGCGAATCGCGCTGGGCGGGCAGAGCGCCGGCGGTGCCTTCGCAGCCGCTCTCGCCCTCCGGTCGCGCGACGAAGGCGGGCCGAAGATCGCGTTCCAGCTCCTCGACATTCCCGTCACCGACGACCGCATCGCGACTCCGTCGGTCACCGACTACGCTGACGGCCTCCTGTGGAATACCCGGAATGCACAGCTGAGCTGGGAAGCCTACCTCGGGGGGACGGGCGAGCCAGTCTCGCCGTACGCCGCACCGGCACGTGCAGAAGACCTCACGGGTCTGCCGCCGGCATTCATCACGGTCAACCAGTTCGACCCGCTCCGCGACGAGGGCATTGAATACGCACGTCGCCTCGCTCACGCCAACGTGCAGACCGAGCTGCACATGTATGCCGGCACCTTTCACGGTTCCTCTGGGATCGCTCTGACCGCAGCGGTGTCCCTCCGTCAGAACTCCGACCTGATTGCGGCGCTCGGCCGCGCTTTCGTTACTTCTGTACCTGTCAACGATGAGAGGAACTGACTATGAGTACCAACATGAACACCGATCTTGACGCTGTCGTCATCGGTGCCGGCTTCGGGGGGCTCTACGCCCTGCACTCACTGCGCGAGAAGGGATTCACTGCGATCGCGTTCGAAGCAGGCTCGAGCGTCGGCGGGACATGGTTCTGGAACCGCTACCCCGGAGCCCGTTGCGACGTCGAGAGTCTTGCCTACCAGTACTCCTTCAGCCAGGAGCTGGTGGACGAGTGGCGGTGGAGCGAACGGTACGCCACGCAGCCCGAGATCCTTGCCTACGCTGAGTTCGTCGCAGACCGCTACGACCTGCGTCGCGACATCGTCTTCAACGTTCGTGTGGAAGCAGCAACTTTCAATGAGGACGGCGCCTACTGGGACGTACACACCAGCGACGGCGCCCAGCGGACGGCTCGCCACATCATCTCGGCCACGGGTTCGCTCTCTGCGGTCGCGCTCCCTCCCTATGAAGGCATCCGCGAGTTCTCCGGGGAGATCTACCACCCCGGCGCCTGGCCCGCAGAGGGTGTCGACTTCACCGGCAAGCGGGTCGCGGTGATCGGCGTCGGCTCCTCTGGCGTGCAGCTCATCCCGGAGGTCGCCAAGCAGGCCGCCGAGCTCACCGTGTTCCAGCGCACGCCCGCATATGCCATCCCGGCTCGGAATCGTCCGCTCTACGACGATGAGATCCACTGGGCACGTCGTCACCACGCGCAGATCGCCGAGAACGCGCGCGACTCCGCCTCCGGGGTCGACACGCTGATCACCAATGATTCCATCCTGGAGACCCCGGAGCCGCAGCGCACACTCACGCTGGAGAAGAACTGGAAACTCGGAGGAAACCTCTTCCTCACCGCCTTCTTGGACGCCAATACCAACCTGGAAGCCAACGAGCTCATGGCCCAGTTCGTGCGGGACAAGATCAGGGGGCTCGTCGACGACCCTGAGGTCGCCCGCAAGCTCACGCCGACCGACTATCCGATCGGCGCGAAGCGGATCATCACCGACACGAATTTCTACCCCACGTTCAACCTGTCGCATGTGCACCTCGTCAGCCTCCTCGAGGAGCCGATTGAGCGGATCCTCGCGGACGGCATCCGGACCAGCGCGGGGGACTACCCGGTCGACGTCATTATCTACGCCACCGGTTACGACAGCATGACCGGACCGCTGACCCGCATCGACATCTGTGGCCGCGGCGGGAAATCGCTGAAGGAGGCGTGGGCTGACGGCGTCCACACGTACCTCGGTATCGCGACCACCGGGTTCCCGAATCTGTTCACGATCACGGGGCCGCAGAGCCCGTCGGTGACCGCGAACATGTTCGCGTCGATCGAGCAGCATGTCGACTGGACCGTGGAATGCATGGACCACATGCGTCGCAACGACCTCGTTGCGATCGATCCGTTCCCCGAATCCGAGGAGTGGTGGAACAACGAAGTCAATGCGGCGGTGGAGAAGACGCTCTACCTGCATGCCAAATCCTGGTACCGAGGCTCGAACATCGACGGCAAGCCCGACCAGTTCCTGGTCTATACCGGCGGCCTCAACACCTATCGCAATATCTGCGACGAGATCGCAGCGGACGGCTACCGCGGATTCGAGCTCGAAAGCGCGCAGAGCTTCGCCAGGGAAACAGTCGAAGCGAGCAGGATCTCAGCATGACGGGACGCCTTGCGGGAAAGACCGCACTGATCACTGGCGGAGCGATGGGCATGGGGGCAGCCCATGCCCGTGCATTCGTCGCCGAAGGAGCACAGGTCGTCATCGCGGACCTCGCCGATGACGCGGGGACTGCGCTGGCCGACGAACTCGGTGACGCAGCCCGCTTCGTCCACCTGAACGTCACTGACCCGGCGCAATGGGAGTCAGCCGTCGCCGAGACGGTCGGGCACTTCGGAAAACTCAACGTTCTGATCAACAACGCCGGCATCTTCACAACCGGATCGCTCGAGGAATACACCCTCGAGACATGGGACAAGACTCTCGCGATCAACCTGACAGGCGCTTTCCTCGGGCTCAAGAGCGCGGTCGCTGCGCTCGCAGAGGCCGCCCCGGCGTCCGTCGTGAACATCTCCTCGACTGCGGGAATCGAGGGGTATCCGGGCTTCCATGGCTACAGCGCCTCCAAATGGGGATTGCGCGGACTCACTCGCTCAGCCGCACTGGAACTCGCGGATCGAAGCATCCGGGTGAACAGCGTGCATCCGGGAGGCATCGCGACGCCTCTCCTCCAAGCCCTCCGAACCATCGAAGAGTCCGACCTCGAGGGGAGCACGCTCGAGCGACTCGCGCGACCGGAGGAGATCACAGGTCTTCTCGTTTTTCTCGCCAGCGATGAGTCGTCGTTCGTCACCGGGGCGGAGCACGTCATCGATGGCGGCGTCACAGCAGGAACGATGGTATGAGATCTGCAGACACTGATCGCCCTACGGGCACGGAAATTAGGAGGAACTACATGGATGCTCGCAATCACGACGGCGTCGCGATCGTCACTGGCGGAGCACGAGGAATCGGGGCGGCGTGCGCTGAGCGACTCGTGAGCGATGGCTTTCGTGTCGTCATCGCCGATGTGCTCGACGCCGACGGCGAGGCTCTCGCGGCTCGACTGGGTAACGGACGCTACGTCCATCTCGACGTTGTCGATGAAGCGCAGTGGGGCGATATGGTCGCCGACGTCGAAGCGAGCCTGGGGCCGGTTAACGTCCTGGTAAACAACGCCGGCATCGTGCACAACCAGCCCTTGGAAGAACTGAGTGCGGATGACTACCGCAAGGTGATCGACATCAACCAGGTCGGCGTCTTCTTGGGGATGCGGGCAGTGGCGCCGAGCATGCGCCGTGCCGGTCACGGATCGATCATCAATATCTCGTCGGTCGCGGGCATCATCGCATTCCCGAACGTGCTCGGGTACGTGGCGTCGAAGTGGGCGGTCCGAGGGATGTCGAAGGCAGCCGCTCAAGAGCTCGGCAAGGACAACATCCGGGTGAATTCGGTGCATCCGGGCATCATCGAGACGCCGATGACTGTGGGTACGGGCTCATTCGAGCAGACCGCGCACCAGCCGCTGGCCCATCCCGGCGAACCCGGTGACATCGCGGCGGCCGTCGCGTTCCTGGCCGCTGATGAGTCGAAATACATGACTGGAACCGAACTCGTCGTCGATGGCGGATTCACGAGCCAGTAGATCGCCAGACTCAGCCGGTGCGGGCCCGCAGCCGGAGTTCAATCATTAAGAAGAAGGAGTACGACATGGCGGGAAATCGGCTGGAGAACAAGGTCGCGATCGTTACCGGAGGAGGATCAGGGCTCGGCCTCGCCTCGGCGAAGCTCTTCGTAGCAGAGGGGGCCCGCGCTGTGATCATCGTGGACCTCGACTCACCGAAAGCCAGGGACGCGGCGGTCGGGATCGGAGCGGAGTTCATCCCCGTGGACGTCAGCGATGCCGCGGCGATGGACGCGCTGGTGCAGGGAGTGTTCGACAAGTACGGTCGCCTCGACGTGATGTTCAACAATGCTGGTATCAGCCTCCTGAAACCGATCCTGGAAACCGAGGACTCCGACTTCCAACGCCTCGTGGACGTGAACTTCCGCGGGGTGTTCAACGGAGTGAGAGCGGCGGGGCGGGCGATGGTCAAGCAGGGGAGCGGCTCCATCATCAGTACCGCATCCAACGGTGGCTCCTCGGCCACGGCTGGGCAGGCGGTCTACTGCGCGACGAAGTTCGCGGTCATCGGGATGAGCAAGGCCGCTGCGATCGAGCTGGCGCCTTCCGGGGTTCGGGTGAACACTCTCTCGCCGGGCACGATGCTCAGCGGCATGGTGCCTGACGACCCCGAGCTGCACGCACGACTCCACAAGCTGCAACCGGTGGGGTATGCCGCTGATCCCGTGCTGATGGCCCACGGTGCGGTATTCCTCGCCTCGGACGAAGCCGAGTACGTCACCGGCCACGACCTCATCATCGACGGAGGAGCCACCGCCGGACGCGCAGGCATGTGAGGCACGCTATGCGACGAGGCGCCATGCCTGCCAGGATGGGGCGCATGGACCTCGTCGCAGCGGATCTCACCGATCTTCGCGTCGGCGTGATCGGGGCCGGAGAGATCAGCCACGATCACGTCCGGGGCTGGCTGGAGCTCGGCGCACAGGTGACGGCGTATTCCCGCAGCGGCGCGGCAGCTCTCGTCCACGACTACGGCCTCGCTGAAGTCGATTCGCTCGACGAGCTGCTGCGAGTCAGCGATGTCGTCGACATCTGCACGCCCACGACGACGCACCCAGACCTGGTCCGCGCCGCGATCGATGCCAGGGTGCCGATCATCTGCGAGAAACCCCTCGCGCTGACCGCGGCTGAGGCCCAGGCACTGGTCGACGAGGCAGAGAACGCCGGCGTTCCGCTGTACCCCGCGCACGTCGTGCGATTTATGGACGACTACAGCGCGGCGAAGCGCGCTGTTGATGACGGGGAGATCGGCGCAGCATCCATCGCCCGCTTCCGACGGTCCGGCGCGTTCCCGACGTGGGGGAGCTGGTTCGCCGACGAGCAGCAATCCGGCGGCATCGTGCTCGACCAGATGATCCACGACATCGACTTCGCGGGCTGGGTCTGCGGCCCTGTCGTCAGCGTGTGCGGCATGCGGTCCGCTCCCGTGCCCGGATCTCCCGCTGTCTCCGCCCAGCTGCAGTTGCAGCACGAGGGCGGGGCGATCAGTTACGTTACCGGGATCTGGGGTGCTCCAGGGTTGGAATTCTCGACCAGGTTTTCGATCGCGGGGGATGCCGGTGTGCTCCGTCACGACAGCCGCGACAGCGCAGAGGGGGAGAGCCCGTATACGACCCAGCTGCGTGAGCTCGCTCGCGCGATCACCGGCGAGGGAACGTCCCGAGTCAGCGGGGCAGACGGCGTCGAGGCGGTACGGGTTGCACGGGCCGCGATCGAGACGATCGCCGCCGAGCGGGTGGAAATTCCGGATGCCATGCTCACAGCATCCGTTCCGGTGCACGAAAGCCTCGGGAGAATCATCGCCATCAGCGGTGTGTGCGGTCCTGGGCCTTCTCAGAACGTCTTCGACCCGGTCGCAGAGTTCGTGGACGAGATCGCGCTGCAAACGCAGGAGTATCCGGTGCGCGTATTCGCGACGCAGAGCAAGATCGTGGATGCTGCCATCGTCAGCATCCACTATTCGGGCGGGATGATCACAACGCTCTCGTGCTCCACGCAGGACGCGGCGGGGGAGATGATGCTCGAACTCGTCGGCACCGAGGGCAATGCGTCCATCAGTGCGGATGATCGCGGACATCGCACGACGCGCCGCGCCGCAGCGTGCGATGTTGTGAGGGCTGCTCAGGAATCCGCGCACACCGGGCGCCCGGTGGACCTCAGCATGCGGTGACGGGCCAGGCATGACGGGGCCTCTGTAACCCGATAGTGTGGCCACAGTGCCTATCGTTCTCGCTCCGGTGAAATGCGGCATGCCAGTCGGTTCATGAACACAGGGGGCGTACGGTATGGGCAACATTTGGCGAGTGTTCCTCCGCGACCTCAAACGCCTCGTCCGCGTGCCTCTCGCGCTCGTCATCATCGGCGGCGCTCTCATCACGCCATCGCTGTATGCCTGGTTCAACATCTCTGCGTTCTGGGACCCGTTCGACAACACGAAGAACCTCAGCATCGCCGTCGTCAACCTCGACGCGGGCGGTTCGACCTCGCTCACTGGCGACCTCAATGTCGGCGACCAGCTGGTCGCACAGCTGAAGGACAACGATGATCTCGGCTGGCATTTCCTCTCGGAAGACGAGGCGATGGAATCGATCAAGAGCGGCGAGAGCTACGCCGCCTTCGTCGTACCGAAGACCTTCACTGAAGATCTGCTCAGCCTCACCACGGGGGACTTCACCCAGCCGAAGCTGCAGTACTACGTCAACGAGAAGCTCAACGGTGTAGCGCCCGAGATCACCGACACCGGTGCCACAACGATCCAGACGCAGATGATCGATGCGTTCACCGAGCAGGTGGCCAGTGCGGTCGCAACAGCGATCAAGAGCGGCGGAGGCACCGCTGAGCAGGATCTGCTCGATGCTCAGGCCAAGATCATCACTGACCTCGAAGCAGCTAATCAGGTCGTCTCGGATACGCGAGCTCATCTGGCGACACTGCAGAGCGATATCGGCGCCTCGCGGGAAGGCCTGCAGTCCAACACCGTCGTGCTCTCCGACATCGACGGTGCACTCGGCGACGCGCAACGTACTCTGACCGATGCGCGCACCTTGACGGACAAGGCACAGGCGGATCTGCTCCGTCTCGCCGGTGAAGCGGCCACGGGACATGTGATCGGATCCGCAGAGGTGGCGGAAGGCACGTCCGCAGTGCTCGCGGCGCTGGGGCGGGTCAGCGTCGCAACCAGCTCGCTGTCAGCGGCCGTCGACGCGCAGCGCACCATTCTGGGCCAGGCGGGAACGCTGTTGTCAGGCCTTGACCAGCAGCTTGCGCAGACCTCGTCAGCCCTCACCAGCCTTGACGGCGATCTGGCTGCGGTCGAGGCAGACATGGGTCTTGCCATCTCGGATCTGAACGCTCTCACCGGCGCGGCCATGTGGCAGGACCTGCAAGATCTGACCTCGCTCGATCCAGAGCAGATCGCACAGTTCATGTCGACACCGGTCGTGGTCGATCAGCACACCATCTTCCCGACCAATACCTACGGCTCGCAGATGGCGGCGCTGTTCATCAACCTGTCCCTGTGGATCGGAGCATTCGTGCTCGTGGTGATCCTCAAGCTCAACGTCGACCGTGAAGAGATCCCCAATCTGACGGAGCGTCAGGGCTACCTCGGCCGGTGGCTGCTGTTCGCGGTCATCGCCGTGCTGCAGGCGATCACACTCAGCATCGGGAACATGATCATAGGCGTGCAGCACGTCAATGCCTTCGTTTTCTTCATCACGCCCGTGCTGATCGGACTGAGCTATCTGAGCATCATCTACGCTCTGTCGGTCACCTTCGGCTACATCGGTAAGGGACTGGCCGTGATCCTCGTGATCATGCAGATTCCGGGCGCTTCGGGCATCTACCCGATCCAGCTCATGCCGGAGTTCTTCCAGTCGCTGTATCCGTTCTTCCCGTTCACGTACGGAATCGATGCCATGCGCGAGGTGATCAGCGGCTTTGCCGGGTTCGCGTACTGGCGCTATCTCGGGATGCTGCTGGTGTTCGTCGCCCTGTCGTTCTTCCTCGGACTCGTACTGCGTCCCCACGTCGCCAACCTCACGCGTCTGTTCACGCGCGAGGTCGCCGAGACAGAGCTGTTCACCTCAGAGACCGGAGCGCCTTCGGGCCGCGGATACCGTCTCAACCATGTCCTGCGTGCCCTCGCGAGCCGTGCGACCTATCAGAAGCACCTCGCAAAGCGTGCGCTGCCTTTCGCGCGCTCGTACCGAAAGATGCGTGGCGCGGTCATCGTGGTGGGGCTGGCGGGGATCGTGCTGCTGGCAGCGCTCGCCATGATCTTCCCCGACAACAAGACCGAGTACGTGGGCCTATGGATACTGTGGCTGATCATCGTCTTCGCCGCGCTCGTCACCCTCGAGTACATCCGTTACAGCCTGCGTCTTTCGACAGAAGTGAGTGAGATGCCTGAAGCGGAGTTGCGGCAGGAACTCAAGGAACTGGAGGAGGCGCGGTGAGCGGCATCTGGCAGCTGTTCCGCAGCGATCTCAAGCGGGCCACGAGCAACGTCATGGCGATCATCGTGCTGTGCGGGCTGATCGTGATCCCCTCGGCATTCACCTGGTTCAACGTCATCGGCAGCTGGGAGCCGTTCGACAACACGAAGAACCTCAAGGTCGCTGTCGCCAGCGTCGATGAGGGCTACACGAGCCCGCTCTTCCCGCTCCATGTCAACGTCGGCAGCCTGGTCGAATCCGCGCTCCGCGCGAACGACCAGCTCGACTGGGTCATCACCACCAAGAAGGACGCGATCGCCGGGACCGAGTCCGGCGAGTACTACGCGGCGATGGTCCTGCCCAAGGACTTCAGCCAGCGCATGCTGACGTTCTACACCGCCGGTTCGCAGCGCACGCAGATCGATTACTACACCAACGACAAGTCCAATCCGCTCGCACCGCTGATCACCAGCGAAGGCGCAGACGATCTGTCCGCGAAGATCAACTCCGAGTTCACCGAGGAGCTGAGCAACGTCGCGCTGACCCTGGTGTCGTCGCTCGTGTCGTCGCTGACTGATTCGGAGTCACAGGCTGCGTACGCGCGTATCGAGGCGCACCTGGGACAGGTCGGGACGCAGCTGCGCGCGGCATCCGGCACCGCGACGATGTTCACCGCGCTGCTCGAATCCAGCGGACCACTGGTGAACGGCGCATCCGGTCTTCTGAGCACGGTCGAGTCCGAGTTCTCCTCGGCGGAAGGAAAGGTCCGCGAAGGCCTGGGTGCCGCTCAGGACGCCAAGGATGCCATCGCGCGGGCCACTGAAGCGCTCTCCGCAGCCTTCCAAGCCAGCCGAGATCAAATCGGCAAGTTCTCATCCGAAGTGGACCGTATCTTCTCGGGCATCGATGCCGACGCCGGCGCAAGCGTCGTGCTGATCGACCAGATGATCGTCGACCTCGGAGGCCTCGTCAGCAAGCATGAAGCGCTGCGAGATCGACTCATCAACGACGTGCAGCCGAATCTTCCTGAGGCTGAGAAAGAGGCATTTGCTGCGCTCATCGCCAGCCTGGACGCTGCGATCGAGCAGGAGAAGGGTCTCGAGTCCCGCCTGCAGGAGACCGCTGACGGCATCGCCACCGGCAACTCCGATGTGCAGCAGTTCCGCGCCTCGATCAATGCTCGGATCGCTGCGGCGCAGTCGGCTCTCGAGAACGCTGACAGCATCTACGCCAACGACCTCAAGCCGACTCTCGACGCGCTGGGTACGACCCTCAGCGCTGTCGGCACCTCTCTTGCCGGCGTCGCCGATCAGGTTTCCGGCGTCAGCGGTGCGGCTGGCGGCGTCGTGACCATCATCGAGAACGCCACGGCAGACAACCGCGCGCTTGCCGAAGCACTGGGCGCGGCCGCCGACGAGGTGGATCGAGTACAGCAGGCTTTGTCAACGGCCATCGACTCTGGCGACTTCAGCCAGATCGGACAGATCATCGGCGCCAACCCCTCCGTCCTCGCCACCGCGCTCGCGCAGCCGATCGGCCTGGAGCGGATCCCGGTATATCCCGTGGTGAGCTTCGGGGCGGGAATGGCCCCGCTGTACACGGTGCTCTCACTCTGGGTCGGCGCGCTGCTGATGTCGGTGACGCTTCGTGTCGCCCCTCCCACGAGCGCTTTCCCCGGGGGGCCTGCGCTCAAGCTCCACGAGCAGTTCCTCGGCCGGTACATGATCTTCGGCCTGCTGGGCCTGGCGCAGAGCACCCTGGTGTTCCTCGGGAATATCCTCCTGGTCGGACTCGATCCGAAGCATCCGCTGCTGTTCATGCTTGTGGGCTGGGTGACCTCGCTCGTGTTCACGTTCATCATCTATACGCTGGTCGTATCGTTCCGAGATGCCGGCAAGGCACTGGCGGTGTTCCTGCTCGTCATCCAGGTGGCCGGCGCCGGCGGCGCCTACCCGCTGTCTCTCCTGCCGCAGTGGTTCCAGAGCGTGAGCCCGTTCCTGCCCGGTACCCACGCGATGGATGCGTTCCGAGACGCGCTCGCCGGCATCTACCAGGGCGACTACTGGGTATCGCTCGGACTGCTCGTGCTGTTCGTGGTGCCGATGCTCGTGCTGGGGCTCGCCGCGCGCAAGCCGATGATCGGGATCAACGACAAGATGGAAGCGATGCTGCAGTCAACCAAGCTCATGTGAGTGAGACGGGCGGCTGAGCGCCCGGTCGACCGGCGTCTCGAATGATGTCGGCGACGACGTCTGCATCGAAGTGGAAGACGAGTCCGTCGGGGGCGAGTCGCTCTACGAAGGGCACGACGCGCACGCGATCGCTCTCGATCGTGACGACGGATCCGCCGAAACCATCAATCGCCGACTCCTCAGCGGGGTCAGCGAACGCGCGTGAGATGTTCGTGACGCCCGGTGCTACCGTCACCGCGACCCCGGAGATGAACTCGGTGACGGGCAGGTGGTAGTGGCCGGCGAGGATGACGCGCACATCGGAGTTGCGCACGATGTCGATGAGATCTACGCCGTCTGCAT
This sequence comes from Microbacterium zouquanmingi, assembly GCF_052266695.1. Lineage (NCBI taxonomy): Bacteria > Bacillati > Actinomycetota > Actinomycetes > Micrococcales > Microbacteriaceae > Microbacterium > Microbacterium zouquanmingi. The sequence continues at coordinate 224,241 of NZ_JBQPQZ010000004.1, read as the reverse complement.
CGTCGAGTGCGAGCGCCTGCAACAGATCGGTTTGAGCCGGCACGGGCGGGTGGTGGATCACGACCACAGTGCCGTGCTCGGCCGGGGCCGCAAGCGTCTCGCGCAAGAACCGCTTCTGCGCAGGCTCGAGAGTGCCGTAGCCGGCTCCAGGAACTGAGCTGTCGAGCACGACGACTCTCCAGCCGTTCTGGACGCTGACGGATGCCACCGGGCGATCGAGGTCGATGCCGGCCAGCTCCCGCGGTGCGTCAGCATCCGGTTGTCCGTCGCCCAGCACAGCGCGGAACGATTCCCGCCGGTCGTGGTTGCCCATCGCGTACACGACGCGCGCCCCGCGCGCCTGTGCCCACGGCGTCAGCTGCTGGCGGATGCTGCGGTAAGACTCCTCGGTGCCGTCTTCGCTCACATCCCCTGAGACGACCACCAGGTCAAAGAGCAGGTGACCCACGTGTGAGAGAGCACTGTGCAGATGCTCGGCGGTATCGACGACGCCGTAGTGGCGGCCGCCGTCACCGGAGAAGTGCGTATCGCTGAGATGCAGAATGCGAAGAGCGCTCATGCAGACACTCTGCCAGAAGCGTCGGACACGACACCATGCTGAAGCGCATTTTTTACCTCTCACCGGGAAATTTGACTTCCGTGTGGAACCGGATATGGTCAAGGCACACCCGCCAGCCGAATCGAGAGGGGAAGCGAGTTCCGATGGCAGGAAAGACGCCAACACCCAAGACCGGAAAGAAGACCGCGCAGCTGTCGCTCAAGGAGAAACGAGCGGCCAAGCGCGCCAAGCAGGAGCCAGAATCCTTCATCAAGCCACGCAAGGGGGCGTCCGGCTGACCCGTTGAAGGACTGGTCCTGAAGGTGGGGGAGTCGCGGTCGGGTGACCTGCGGCTCCCCTTCCTGATCTGCCGGGCGCTCAGCGCAGACGGCGCTGCAACTCCTCTGCTGTCTGGATGACGGCGACCGCGGCATCCGATTCGCTCGGCCCGGTGCCGCGCGACCACGTCACCGCGACCGCGGCGATGGGCCATCCCGAGACGTCGCACACCGCTGCTCCCACAGAGCGCGTTCCGCCGGTCACCTCGCCATCCTCTGAGGCGAATCCCGCGGCGCGGATGCTGCGCAGCAGCTCGCGCAGCTCGCCCGGCCGTGCCGGCCCGAGGCCTGTGCGGGTCGAGAACGTCGAGGCGCTCGGGTACAGCGCGCGGACCTGCTCGCGAGGAAGCGAGGCAAGCATCGCGCGTCCGGTAGCGGTCAGATGTGCGGGCAGGCGCACCCCGACATCCGTCACGAGCGCGGGGCGCCGGGGCGCACGCTCCTCGACGATGTAGACGACATCCGCGCCGCTCAAGACGCCGAGGTGGGTGCTTTCGCCGAGCCGGTCGGCGAGGGCCGCGACGAGCGGACGCCCCAGCCTCGCCAACGGCTGCTGCCTCACGAACCCGCCGGCGAGTTCGGATGCCGCTGTCCCCAGCGCCCAGCGACGCTCCTCGCGCAGGTGCAGGACGAACCCGTGATCGGCGAGCGTGTTCAGCAGGTGATGCACGGTGGAGCGGGGAAGCTCCAGCTCTCGGGCGATCGCGGCGGCCGCCACCGGTGCCGGGCGCGTTGCCATGTGCCGAAGGATCCGCAGCGTCTGATCGGCCGCGGGGACCTGCGGGACTCTTGCGGTGTTGTCTGGGATCACAGACAAAGGATCTCATGCGCGACTGTTGACCGCGACCTGGCGGGTGTGGAATCAAGACATGCCCATTCCCGTTCGCATCGGCGCTGACTCCCTCAGCCCTGCCGAGGTCGTCGCGGTCGCGCGCGACGGTGCACAGATCCTGCTCACCGACGAAGTCCTCGATCGCATCGCCGAAACCCGCGGCGTCATCGACGCCCTCGCCGCCGACCCGAACCCGCATTACGGCGTCTCTACGGGTTTCGGCGCGCTTGCGACGACCTTCATCGCCCCGGAGCGCCGCCGTCAGCTGCAGGCCAGCCTGATCCGCTCGCATGCCGCAGGAACCGGCGCAGAAGTAGAGACCGAAGTCGTTCGGGCGCTGCAGCTTCTGCGCCTGCAGACGCTCGCCTCCGGACGCACAGGAGTGCGCCCCGTCGTCGTCGAGACCTACGCGGCGATGCTCAACGCCGCAATCACCCCGATCGTGCGGGAGTACGGTTCGCTCGGGTGCTCCGGTGACCTCGCACCGCTCGCGCATATCGCGCTCGCTGCGATGGGCGAAAGTGACGTGCGGGTCGATGGTGCGAGCATCGCGGCATCCGAGGCCCTGGCGGGAGCGGGAATCGAACCTCTCGTCCTCGAAGAGAAGGAGGGACTCGCGCTCATCAACGGCACCGATGGAATGCTCGGGATGCTGCTGCTCGCCCTCCACGATCTTGAGATCCTCCTCACGACGGCCGATCTCGCGGCGGCCATGTCGGTGGAGAGCCAGCTCGGCACGGACGCCGTCTTCGCCGCAGACCTCATGGCACTGCGTCCTCAGGATGGGCAGGCGGTGTCCGCGGCGCACATCCGGGCCTTCCTCGCAGGCTCTCCGCTGGTCGCCAGCCACCGCGGTCCAGAGGACGGGCGTGTGCAGGACGCCTACTCGCTCCGCTGCTCGCCCCAGGTGCATGGCGCGGCCCGCGACACCATGGCGCACGCGGCGACGATCGCATCGCGCGAACTCGCGAGCGTCATCGACAACCCCGTCGTGACCGTGGACGGCCGCATCGAATCCAACGGAAACTTCCACGGCGCACCGATCGCTGCGGTACTCGACTTCCTGGCGATCTCGGTCGCCGACGTGGCATCCGTTTCCGAGCGCCGCACGGATCGTGCGCTCGACCCGGCTCGAAACCGCGGGCTCGCGCCGTTCCTCGCGCATGAGGTCGGCGTCGACTCCGGGCTCATGATCGCGCAGTACGCGGCGGCCGGGATCGTCTCTGAGCTGAAGCGACTGGCTGTTCCGGCATCCGTCGACTCGATTCCCTCCTCAGCCATGCAGGAGGACCACGTCTCGATGGGGTGGGCCGCCGCACGAAAACTCCGGCGCGCGATCGATGGGCTCACCCGCGTGCTCGCGATCGAAGTGATCACCGGCGCTCTCGCGCTCGACCTGCGCGCACCACTTGAAGCGGGCCCAGCCACCGGCGCGGTCCGCGACCTCGTGCGCACGGTCGCCGGCGGCCCAGGGCCCGACCGCTTCCTCTCGCCCGAGATCGAAGCTGTCACCGAACTCGTCCGATCGGGCGCCATCGCCCGCGCTGCTTCGTCATCCGCCACTGCCGAGGAGAACTCATGACCCGCACGATCCACGCCGCCCGCGGAGCCGAGCGCACGGCCAAGAGCTGGGGTGCTGAAGCCGCCAAGCGGATGCTGATGAACAACCTCGATCCGCAGGTGGCCGAGCATCCGGAGGACCTGGTCGTCTACGGCGGCACCGGCAAGGCGGCGCGCAGCTGGGAGGCGTACGACGCGATCGTCCGCACGCTCGACGAACTCGAACCCGACGAGACTCTGCTCGTGCAGTCGGGGAAGCCGGTCGGCGTGTTCCGCACGCACGAGTGGGCGCCCCGCGTGCTGATCGCGAACTCCAACCTCGTCGGCGACTGGGCGACGTGGCCCGAGTTCCGCAGACTCGAGTCTCTCGGTCTGACGATGTACGGACAGATGACTGCCGGCTCGTGGATCTACATCGGCACGCAGGGCATCCTGCAGGGCACGTACGAGACCTTCGCTGCCGTCGCCCGCTCGCTCTCTCGAACGTCGCTGGCCGGTACTCTCACTCTCACCGCGGGTGCGGGCGGCATGGGCGGGGCGCAGCCGCTGGCCGTCACCATGAATGGGGGAGCAGTCCTCATCGTCGATGTCGATGAGACCCGGCTCTCACGCCGCGTGGAGCACGGCTACCTCGACCGCTACACGGTAGATCTCGATGCTGCCGTGGCCGATGTCCTTGCCGCCAGAGACGCCGGCGAGGCGCTCTCCGTCGGAGTCGTCGGCAATGCCGCCGATGTCTTCCCTGAGCTGCTGCGCCGCGGCATCCCGATCGATATCGTCACGGATCAGACCAGCGCGCATGATCCGCTTGCGTACCTGCCCCAGGGTGTTTCGGTGGCGGACTGGAAGGCGGAAGCGGAACGCGACCCGGAGGACTTCACGCGCCTGGCGCGTGCGTCGATGGCCGCACACGTCGGCGCGATGGTCGGGTTCCAGGATGTGGGAGCGGCCGTCTTCGACTACGGAAACTCCATCCGGCGTGAGGCCGAGCTCGGCGGATTCGAGCGCGCCTTCGCCTTCCCCGGGTTCGTGCCGGCGTACATCCGCCCGCTGTTCGCCGAGGGCAAGGGGCCGTTCCGGTGGGTGGCGCTCTCTGGCGACCCGGCCGACATCGTGGCCACCGATCGTGCGGTCAAAGAGCTCTTCCCCGAGGATGCCGCGCTGCACCGCTGGCTCGACCAGGCTGCCGAGAAGGTGCACTTCGAAGGGCTGCCGGCCCGTATCTGCTGGCTCGGGTACAAAGAACGCCACCTTGCAGGGCTCAAGTTCAACGAGATGGTCGCATCCGGTGAGCTGAAGGCGCCGATCGTGATCGGCCGCGACCACCTGGACGCCGGGTCGGTCGCCTCTCCCTACCGCGAGACCGAGGCGATGGCCGACGGCTCGGATGCGATCGCCGACTGGCCGCTGCTGAACGCATTGCTGAACACCGCGTCAGGGGCGTCATGGGTGTCACTGCATCACGGTGGCGGAGTCGGGATCGGTCGCAGCATCCACGCCGGTCAGGTCACCGTCGCGGACGGCACAGCTCTCGCAGCGGAGAAGCTCGAGCGCGTGCTCACGAACGACCCCGGCACAGGTGTCATGCGACACGTGGATGCCGGATATGAGCGTGCCCGCGAGGTCGCCCGCGAGCGTGGACTGAAGGTTCCGATGCTGTGAGGATGAGCACATGTGCACTCTGATCACGAACATCGGCGAGCTGACGACGAACACGGATGCGGGGATGCTCCGCGACGCCGCCGTTCTCATGGCGGATGGGCGCATCGCCTGGGTCGGATCGGCCGACGCCGTCCCCGCGGACCCCGCAGGCTTCGCGGAGATCGATGCCGACGGCCGAGCCGTGATCCCCGGATTCGTGGACAGCCACAGCCACATCGTCTTCGGCGGCGATCGTGCTGCAGAGTTCGAAGCGCGCATGGCGGGGGAGAAGTATGCCGCCGGTGGCATTCGCTCGACCGTTGCGGCGACGAGGGCCGCGAGCGAGGACGAGCTCCGGGCGAGGCTTCGCGCGTTCATCGCGGAGATGCGCGCGCAGGGAACGACGACCGTCGAGGTCAAGAGCGGATACGGCCTCGATATCGAGACCGAGCAGCGCCTGGTGCGGTTGGCCGCCGAGGAGACCGATGAGGTGACATTCCTCGGCGCGCATGTGGTGCCTGCAGAATATGCAGACGATCCCGACGGCTACGTCGATCTCGTCACGGGGCCGATGCTGGATGCCTGTGCTCCACACGCCCGGTGGATCGATGTGTTCTGCGAGACCGGCGCGTTTACCGTCGAGCAGTCCCGGCGAGTGCTCGAAGCGGGAACCGCCCGCGGGCTGCTGCCGCGCGTTCATGCCGGTCAGCTCGGCCAGAGCGGTGGGGTGCGCATGGCTATCGAGCTGGGCGCGGCATCCGTCGATCACGGCACGTATCTGAGCGATGAAGACATCGAGGCGCTCGCCGCGTCAGATACGGTGCTGACGCTGCTGCCCGGAGTGGAGTTCTCCACGCGCCAGCCCTATCCCGACGCGCGCCGGCTCATCGACGCCGGGGTCACCGTCGCGCTGGCGTGCGACACGAACCCTGGGTCAAGCTTCACGTCCTCCATGCCGTTCTGCATCGCCGTCGCCGTGCGCGACATGGGGATGACACCGGTCGAGGCGTTGCGGGCAGCGACAGCAGGAGGAGCAGCAGCGCTGCGGCGCGACGATATCGGCATCATCGCACCGGGGGCTCGGGCCGATCTCGTGCTGCTGGATGCCCCCAGTCACGTGCACCTGTCCTACCGGCCAGGGGTTCCTCTCGTGCACAGCGTCTGGAAGGACGGGGTTCTGGCATGAGCCGGTGGTTCGCGCTGTCAAAACCTGTTCGCGCGGCGGAAGTATCTGCAGTGCGAACAGCGAACAGCAGCGCGAGGTGCGAAATAGCGGCGCGAAACGGAGGCCGAGGATGACGCTGTCGGTTGATGAGCTGTGGCCGCGGGCCGGCGGCTGGGAGGAGTTCGACAGCACACAACAGACGGATGCTGTGCTGCTGGGCGTGCCGACGTGGCGCACCTCGCTCTCACCGACCGGCGCTCACGCGACGCCCGCCGCGATTCGCGCGGCGTTGCGCCGGTACAGCGCGACGCTGATGGGGCCACCTGTCATGGACCTCAACGAGGTGCTGCGCATTACGGATGCCGGTGATATCGCCGAGCCCGATGGGGACGACGGCATCGCTGCGACAGTGGCGCGGGTGGCCGAGCTCTCGGCGGCAGACGCGTTCGTCATCGCTCTTGGCGGGGACAACTCCCTCACCTACCCGGTGGCACGCGGTGCCGCTGCGAGCGGACTCATCACGATCGACGCGCACTTCGACCTGCGCGACGGAGTCTCGAACGGCTCGCCGGTCCGCCGGCTCATCGAAGACGCCCCGGTGAGCGAGCGCATTGACCCGGCGCGCATCGTGCAAATCGGGATCGCCGACTTCGCGAACTCCGCTGCATACGCCCGCCGGGCGGCGGAATGGGGCATCCGGGTCATCACTCTCGACGAGCTCCATCATCGCGGCATCCCGGACGTCGTGACCGAAGCAATAGGGCTCGCAGGCGCGGGCGACGCGGCACGCATCCACCTGGATGTCGACGTCGATGCGGCGGACAGAGCCATCGTGCCCGGCTGCCCGGCAAGTGTTCCCGGGGGCCTCGCCGCATTCGAGCTGCGCACCCTGGTGCGCTCGCTCGCCCGGGACCCGCGCATCGTCAGCGCGGACATCGCAGAGGTCGATGCGTCGGCAGACACCGAGGATGAGCGTACCGTGCGCTTGGCGGCACTGTGCGTTCTCGAGCTGCTGGCGGGGCTCGCCGCACGCTGAGATTCAGATGCCGGGGATCACCGCGTGAGCGATCGTGAAGATCGCCAGCCCTGCGAGAGCACCGACGACGGTGCCGTTGAGTCGGATGTACTGCAGGTCGCGACCGACCATGAGCTCGATCTTCTCGGTGGTCTCTGCGGGGTCCCACCGCTCGACGGTGTCGGTGATGATGGACGCGATGTCGTGCCGGTAGCGGTCCACGAGGAAGACAGCCGCGTCGGACACCCATGAATCCACCCGGCGCTGCAGAGCGGCATCCGTCGTGAGCCGTTCGCCGACTTCTTCGATGGCCTGCACGGCGCGAACCCGCAGGCTGCTCTCGGGGTCGGCGAGCGCACGGATCAGACCGTTCTTCGCGGTGTTCCACGCTTCAGCAGCCAGGGCGCCGACGCGGGGGCTGTCGAAGAGCGTCTCTTTCGCGTTCTCGAGCTTGCGCCTGGTGACCGGGTCGTTCTGCAGGTTGCCGGCGAGGCGGCCGAGGTATCCGTCGATCGCGAGGCGGGCCGGATGCTGCGGATCGGCGCGCACGGCATCCACGAACTTGATCGCCTCGTGGTAGACCGTGTCATCGACGAAGCGGTGGGCGAGCTTGGGAACCCATCCGGGCAGCCGCCGCGAGACGAGGCCGGAGAAGGCATCGGCGTTGGCGACCAGCCACGTCGAGATGCTGTCCGCTGCCAGATCGACCGCGCCGCGGTGTGCGCCGGACTCCACGATCTTCTCCAGCCATGCTCCGGCCGGTGTGCCCCACTCGGGCTGCACGAGATGCTCACGGGCAAGGTCTGCGATGAGGTCGCGCACATCGTCGTCGCTGAGGGCGTTGAGCACACCGGTCGCGATGGCAGAGCCCTCGGCTGCGACCCGCTGGGCATGCGGCTTCTCGCGCAGCCATTCGCCGGCCCGCTGCGCGATCGCCGTCGATGCTAGTTTCGTGCGAACCACGTCGGCGGCGAGGAAGTTCGTCTCGACGAACTCGCCGAGCGTGCGCCCGATCTCGTCCTTACGGTTCGGAATGATCGCCGTGTGCGGGATCGGCAGTCCCAGCGGGCGGCGGAACAGCGCCGTGACCGCGAACCAGTCGGCGAGGGCACCGACCATGCCGCCTTCGGCAGCGGCGCGAACGTACGCGAGCCAGGGGTAGCGCCCCTGCATCCAGAACGCGATGACGAATGCGATCGCCATGAAGATGAGCGCGCCGAGCGCGATCGCCTTCATCACGCGCAGCGCGCGCAGACGCTCCTGGTCAGCGGGGGACAGCAGGGCCATCGGAGTGCGCGGCATACGGTCATCCTCGCACGCACTCGGTCCCCGAGCCCGTCGAAGGGTACTCTCGGAACGTGATCGAAGACATCAAGAAGCGCGCGCTGCATCGCACGAGCATCCTCGAGGGTCAGCTGCGCGGGGTTGCCCGCATGATCGAGGGCGAGGAGTACTGCATGGACATCATCACGCAGTCCCGCGCCATTCAAAAGTCTCTGGAATCACTGAACCGCCTGCTTCTGGAGAACCACCTGCGCACGCACGTCACGCACATGTTCGAGCAGGGCGGAGACGAGCGGGAGCAGGCTGTCGACGAACTGCTGAAGGCCTTCGACTTCGAGCGGAAGTAGTCAGCCCACAGGTCCCAGCAGCGCGCTCGCCGCCGTGGAGTGCGCGGACTCCGGGTCGGAGGGGTGGAACATTCCCGCCAGCACGTCGCGGTAGAGCCTGGAGAGCTCGTTCGACGAGAAGTACGACCCGCCGCCGGCCGTGAGGATCGCCTGGTCGACGACATGCTTGGCCATCACGACAGCGCGGTGCTTCGTGCCGGAGAGCAGCGTGAACCAGCGAGCTCCATGGTCGGCACGCTCGTCGACATCACGCGCGAGGGCGGTGATCTGCGGTGGCAGGGCGTCATAGGTGAGGCTCATATCCGCGATGCGCCACCGGATGTCGGGATCCTGGCCATAGGCGAGCCCGGTCTTCTTCGACGTGCGCTTCTGCACCGTCTGGACCGCGAGCTCGATCGCGCGGTGGGCGATGCCGGTGTAGACCGAGGCGAGCAGCAGCTCGAACACGCTGAAGATGCCGAAGATGATCGGATCCGGCGATGGGCCGGGGTCGATGCGACGCACGATCTGCGAGGCGGGAGCGGTGGCGCCGTCGAGCCTCGTGGTGCGACTCTGCGTGCCGCGCATTCCCAGGGTGTCCCAGTCATCGCTGGTGGTGACCGCATCCGTGCGCTCGATGAACGCGAATACGAGCTTCGGCGCATCTTCGCTCGTGGTGTCCAGTCCGTGCAGGCCGAGCTTGGTCCACACCGGTGCGAGTGAGGTGAAGATCTTCGTTCCCGTGAATGCGTAAGAGCCGTCGGCCTGGGGCACAGCATCCGTAGTGCTGTCGAACAGCACCAGGTCGTTGCCTCCCTCGCTGATCCCGAACGCGAAGACTTCTCCCGCGACCGCACCAGCCTGCACGAATTCGAGTCCCGGCACGCCTCGGTCGCTGAACACCTTCGCGACTCCGGTCCAGACCAGATGCATGTTGATCGCAAGGGCAGTGGCGGGGGATGCCCCGGCCAGGCGCTGCTGAAGGATCGCGGTCTGTTCGAGTCCGAGGCCGGCGCCGCCGCGCTCGGACGGGACGAGGATGCTCAGATATCCGGCATCCCGCAGCTCGGCGAGGTCCTGTTCGGGGAAGGTGTTCTCCCGGTCGTGGATCGGGGCGCGCTCGCGAATGCGCTCGAGCAGGTCGTCGGGGAGATACGCGGCGGGATCGAAACTCATGACAGTGCCTCCAACAGCTGGCGGATGGTCTCTTCTGGCAAGTCGCGGTGCGGTGAGTGGCCGGCACCATGGACGATCGACATCGAGATGTTGTCGTTCGCCGCGAGCACTTCATCTGCGACGTCTCCCGTGAAGAGGCTGTAGACCTCGGGATCGGCGCCGATGACGTGGGTGGGGATGCTCAGCCGCGCGGCATCTGCGCGCACGTCCCAGGGGTCGTTCTGCGCGCTGGTCTGCTCGACGGCCCAGCGGCTGCCGCGGGTGACCGCGTCGACCTTGAGCTCATGGTCCTGCGGATGCCAGTGCGGATGCTCGTCCTGCACGACCTCGATCCGATTGTCCGTGAACGCGCGCTCCTGGCTGCGGCGCACGATCTGCGCATCGCGGCCGTCCACAACGATCGCCGGGTCGAGGAGGATGAGGCGTTTCGTCCACCCCGGGTCGGATGCCGCGGCCACCGTGCTCGCTGCTCCGCCCAGAGAGTGTCCGATGACAGCATCCCAGGAGCCGCCGCGGTCGGGGGAGGCCAGCGCGAGATCCGAGGCGTAGGCGCCGACGGTGTAATCGAGCGCACGTGGGGCGTTGCCGTGCCCACGGAGGTCGATCGCGGACGCATGCCACCCCGCATTCGCAAGGGCATCGCCGAGCGCCCACATGAGAGCGCCTGAGGAGCCGAGTCCGTGCACGAGCAGAGCGGTCTTCTGGGAGGCAGGATCGCCCCACGAGAGGCGGGGGAGCGTCACGACGGTCACCCCTTCAGACTACGAGGCGAACCGGTCGCATGCGACACGCCCGCGACACGCCGAGGGGCGTTTTCCACAGGGAATCGAATGTCCGAACCCCGGCGTAGCGTCCAACCTGTGGATGGATTTCTGAGGGGCCTGCGAGAACCGCGAGATCATGCGCTTCGACAGGCTCTATATTGACCCCTCGGCTGTGGATGAAATGGTGGACAACCTGTGTTGTAACCGGTGGAGAACGGTGGAAAACTACACGGATGTAACTACTAGCCCTTGTGGTCAACCTCAATGTCCGTACCTATATGTAGTATTGAGATCCCGGTGAGGTCTACCGGGAGAAACCTAGTCCTGAGGGGGATAGCAATGTCGATCACGGTCTACACCAAGCCTTCGTGCGTGCAGTGCAATGCGACCTATCGCGCGCTTGATGCGAAGGGTCTCGAGTACGAGATCCACGACCTCTCTGAAGACGCTTCGGCGCTCGAGCAGGTCAAAGCTCTCGGGTACATGCAGGCACCTGTCGTCGTCACCGACGAGGGGCACTGGTCGGGGTTCCGTCCCGACAAGATCGACGAGCTCGCAGCCCGTCTGGTCTGAACCCTTCGACGGCGCTCAGGGAGCGGGGTGAATCATGCGTACCATCGCAACGGCTGCGCCGCTCCTGGTCTTTTTCTCCAGCACCTCGGGCAACACGGCCAGGTTCATCGAGAAGGTCGGTCTTCCGGCCGAGCGCATCCCGCTGTATAGAACAGAAGATCCGCTCGTCGTCGACCAGCCGTTCGTCCTTGTCACTCCCACCTATGGGGGAGGGCAGGGTCGAGGCGAGGAAAAAGGGGCCGTCCCCAAGCAGGTGATCCGGTTCCTCAACGATGAGCGCAACCGGCGCAACATCCGCGGGGTCATCTCCGCAGGCAACTCCAACTTCGGCGAGGCATTCTGCCTTGCCGGCGACATCATCAGCCGCAAGTGTCATGTGCCGCACTTGTACCGGCTTGAAGTTTTCGGCACGCAAGAAGACGTTGATCGCGTGAGCGACGGATTGGAACGATGGTGGACACTGCAATTGACGAGCAGACCGTGACCGAGATGGTGGAGTTCAAAGCCAATCCCGCATACGAGGGTCTTGACTATCACGCGCTCAACGCGATGCTGAACCTCTACGACGCGAACGGAAAGATCCAGTTCGACGCCGACAAGCGCGCGGCGCGGGAGTTCTTCCTGCAGCACGTCAATCAGAACACGGTGTTCTTCCACTCCCTCAAGGAGCGTCTCGACTACCTGGTCGAGAAGGAGTACTACGAGGGCGAGCTTCTTGAGAAGTACTCGTTCGAGTTCATCCAGAAGCTCACCGAACTGGCGTACTCGAAGAAGTTCCGCTTCGAGACCTTCCTCGGCGCGTTCAAGTACTACACCAGCTACACGCTGAAGACGTTCGACGGAAAGCGCTACCTGGAGCGCTTCGAAGAGCGCGTGGTGATGACCGCTCTCGGACTTGCCGACGGTGATGAGCAGGTTGCCATCGACCTCGTCGAAGAGATCATCTCTGGCCGATTCCAGCCTGCGACGCCGACCTTCCTCAACTCAGGCAAGGCACAGCGCGGCGAGCTCGTCAGCTGCTTCCTGCTGCGCATCGAAGACAACATGGAGTCGATCTCGCGCGGCATCAACTCTTCGCTGCAGCTGTCCAAGCGCGGCGGTGGCGTGGCGCTGTTGCTGTCGAACATCCGCGAGTCCGGCGCACCGATCAAGCAGATCGAGAACCAGTCCAGCGGAATCATCCCTGTGATGAAGCTTCTCGAAGACAGCTTCAGCTACGCGAATCAGCTGGGTGCTCGTCAGGGGGCCGGCGCGGTGTACCTCAGTGCGCACCACCCCGACATCATGCGCTTCCTCGACACCAAGCGTGAGAACGCTGACGAGAAGATCCGCATCAAGACCCTCTCGCTCGGTGTCGTCGTTCCCGACATCACGTTCGAGCTCGCCAAGAACGGCGAAGACATGTACCTGTTCTCGCCGTATGACGTCGAGAAGGTCTACGGCGTGCCCTTCGGTGACATCTCGGTGACCGAGAAGTACCGCGAGATGGTCAACGACCCGCGCATCAAGAAGACGAAGATCAACGCACGAGAGTTCTTCCAGACTCTCGCCGAGATCCAGTTCGAGTCGGGCTACCCGTACATCATGTTCGAAGACACGGTGAACAAGGCCAACCCGATCAAGGGCCGCATCAACATGTCGAACCTCTGCAGCGAGATCCTGCAGGTGAACACGCCGACCACGTACAACGAAGACCTCTCGTACAACGAGATCGGCAAGGACATCTCCTGCAACCTCGGCTCGATGAACATTGCCCTGGCGATGGACGGCGGAAACCTCGGCGCGACCGTCGAGACCGCGATCCGCGGTCTCACCGCGGTGAGCAACCAGAGCCACATCTCCTCGGTCCGCTCGATCGAGGATGGCAACGACCGTTCGCACGCGATCGGCCTGGGCCAGATGAACCTGCACGGCTACCTGGCGCGCGAGCACGTGCACTACGGATCCGAAGAGGGCATCGACTTCACGAACATCTACTTCTACACGGTGCTGTTCCACGCGCTGCAGGCATCGAACAAGCTCGCAATCGAGCGCGGCGTGGCCTTCGACGGGTTCGAGGACTCGACGTACGCCTCCGGTGAGTTCTTCGACAAGTACATCGACCAGGCCTGGGTGCCTGCGACCGAGAAGGTCAAGGACCTTTTTGTCGGCCACAGCATCCCGACTCAGGCTGACTGGACCCTGCTGAAGGACAGTATCCAGAAGCACGGCATCTACAACCAGAACCTGCAGGCTGTGCCGCCGACCGGATCGATCTCGTACATCAACAACTCGACGAGTTCGATCCACCCGATCGCGTCGAAGGTCGAGATCCGCAAGGAAGGCAAGCTCGGGCGCGTCTACTACCCGGCGCCGTTCATGACGAACGACAACCTCGAGTATTACCAGGACGCGTACGAGATCGGCTACGAGAAGGTCATCGACACCTACGCCGCTGCCACGCAGCACGTTGACCAGGGCCTGTCGCTGACGCTGTTCTTCAAGGACACCGCCACGACCCGCGACATCAACAAGGCGCAGATCTACGCATGGCGCAAGGGCATCAAGACGATCTACTACATCCGTCTTCGCCAGATGGCGCTCGAGGGCACTGACATGTCCGAGTGCGTCAGCTGCATGCTCTGATCCGGATTTCTTAGAACAGGAACGATGATGACACCCGAATCGCTCAAGCTGGTCGACCACGTTCAGGCGATCAACTGGAACCGCATCCAGGACGACAAGGACCTCGAGGTCTGGAACCGTCTGGTGAACAACTTCTGGCTGCCCGAGAAGGTGCCGCTGTCGAACGACGTGCAGTCGTGGAACACGCTGACTCCCGAAGAGCAGCTGCTCACGATGCGCGTGTTCACCGGGCTGACCCTGCTCGACACGATTCAGGGCACGGTCGGCGCGGTATCGCTGATTCCCGACGCGATCACCCCCCACGAAGAGGCGGTGTACACCAACATCGCCTTCATGGAGTCGGTGCACGCCAAGAGCTACTCCTCGATCTTCTCGACCCTTGCGTCGACCAAGGAGATCGATGAGGCGTTCCGGTGGTCGACAGAGAACGTGAACCTTCAGAAGAAGGCTCAGATCATCATGGATTACTACCAGGGTGATGACCCGCTCAAGCGCAAGGTGGCATCGACTCTGCTGGAGTCGTTCCTGTTCTACTCGGGCTTCTACCTGCCGATCTACTGGTCGTCCAAGGCGAAGTTGACCAACACCGCCGACCTGATCCGTCTCATCATTCGTGACGAGGCCGTGCACGGCTACTACATCGGTTACAAGTATCAGAAGGGCCTCGAGAACGAGACCGAGGAGCGCCGTCAGGAGCTGAAGGATTACACCTTCAACCTGCTGTTCGAGCTCTACGACAACGAGGTGCAGTACACGCAGGATCTCTACGACGGCGTCGGTCTGACCGAGGACGTCAAGAAGTTCCTGCACTACAACGCCAACAAGGCGCTGATGAACCTCGGCTACGAGGCCATGTTCCCCTCGACCGTGACGAACGTGAACCCGGCGATCCTGTCGGCGCTCTCGCCGAACGCCGACGAGAACCACGACTTCTTCTCGGGATCGGGTTCGTCGTACGTCATCGGCAAGGCAGAGGCGACCGAAGACGACGACTGGGACTTCTAGAAGTCTCGGACCACACTCGCCCGTACTGGGCGGCTGAGAGGCCCGGAACCGCAGGATTCTGCGGATCCGGGCCTCTTTCGTGCCTTCTCTCGACAGACAGAGGAGGACTCAGATGGACACGAGATGCCGTTCGGGGTGGCACGCGGGTGGCACGCGCGCACCTTTCTTCGTGGAGCGGGATGGTCCGCCGAGGCGAATTCGACGTCGACGTGCCAGCGATGTCGTGCCACTGCGTGCCACAGATGGTGAACGCGCGGCGCCCAAACGCCTGGTCAGAGGCGAATCACGCTTGATAGGTGCGCCGAGTGGCACGCCGTGGCACGGCCGTCCATAACTGTCCACCCACGGCCATAGGAGGGCGCGATGAGCACCACCAAGACGGGCGCGCGGGCGCCTTCAAAGCGAGAGACGTGGGGGAGTCTTCGGAAGCTGCCATCCGGGCGCTGGCAGGCGCGGTACCCCGCGCCGGACGGCGAAACCTATACCGCACGAACTGAAGACGACAAGCCGCTGACGTTTGTCACCAAGACCGATGCCCGCACCTGGCTTGCCGCCATCCACACCAAGATCGCGCGCCAGGAGCCTCCGCCGAACGCGTCGCAACCTTCCTCGACGCCGACCCCGAGTCGCATTCGTCGCCTACCCAGGTTTGACCTCTCACCCGGATCATGAGCTCGCGCGCAAGCAGTTCGGTGGACGCGGATACGGGGACATGATCGCATTCGCAATCGAGGGTGACTCAGCCACTCAGAATAAAGTCGTCAACAACCTCCACGTGATCACCTCTGCGGTCTCACTCGGCCACGACGCAACCCTCGTCGTGCACACCGCCGCCGGCACCCGCGGCGGCGATAACGCGTACGCGCCCGCGTTCCAGAAATACGGGCACCTTCGACTTTCAGTTGGGCTCGAGGACACTGACGACCCCCTCGTCGACCTGGTAGGCGCGCTCGACAAGACCAGCAGATGAGACTGAGCGGGGCGTGGTAGCGATCACTGCGTGAATGCGACGTTATGAAGGGTAGACACCACCGTCACGGGGATGCCACCGTGGGCGTAGCTCATTCTTCCGCGGACCGTCGACGGGTGACGTCATCGATCACGAACTGGATGAAGTCTTCGTCGCGATGTGTGATGACCGCGTCCTCGACGGCATCCGCCGGCGCGTCGCCTGGCCAGGGCGACTGACGCGTCGCCCGATCTCGATCCAGGCGGGTGCCGGATGTCGCAACCCAGTCGTGCAGTCGCTCTCGGCCGTCGGCGAAGTCGCGATGCTAGCCGAGGGGAGCGGAGCCGCGTTGGTCGGGGTCGTAGGCGGATAGCCAGTGGAGGTGGAGGGCGGACAGTTCCCATACGAGCTCGGGATGCCGGTGCCAGAACGGCGGGATGACGGATGCTGGCAACCCATAGGTGTGGCGAAGCCAATTGACCCATCGATTGAGTTCAAGTCATTCGACTTCGGCTTCGTCGGCTGTCAGCAGGTCCCAGTTGATGGGATTCGGCGGCTCGATGTCTCGCGGATCATTGAATCCGGGGATGCCTGATGGAGCTGCTCGTGCAGGAAGCGGGCAGGGTCGATACTAGGTACGACGGTCATCGTCGAGGTTCCTTTCGAGATGGATTTAGCGGTTCTCTCGAAGGATCACGCGGTGGCCGTCACTACGTCCGCAGCGACACGGCCACCAGCCGATCCGTACACCACGCTATTGGACGCAACCGGACTTGAGGCGCGGCCGTGGGGGCACCATTGACGCCATCGGTTCTATGCATCGATAAGAGTCTGGGGCGCAGAGGCCCCGAGTCGATCGCATGAGCTGAATCGCGAACTATGCTCGTAACCACTCAGTACTCCAGCTGTCGAGTCTTTGCATGCACAGGGTTCGTGAGACGGACCCATCGTCGCTGCGCGTTTCAATGAGGAGGCGGTATGCGAATCGTCGCGTTTGCCAGTGGCGGGGATCGATCCTGGGGGATCGTTGATGAGGGAAAGGTGCTCGACCTCGGGTCGGCGACAGGGACGGCAACGCTCGGAGAAGTGCTGCGCTCGGGTCGCCTAGAGCGAGCACTCGAAGCATCGGATGACGCTCCGGAGCTTGAGCTCACCGACGTGCAACTCGACCCGCCCGTGGTGGATCCTCACAAGATCCTCTGCGTCGGCCTCAACTACGCGGACCACATCAAGGAGATGGGGCGCCCGTTCCCCGAACGGCCCGTGGTCTTCACCCGCTACCCGGACACCATGGTAGGCAGCGGGCAGCCGATGGTCGCGCCTCGCAACTCCAGCCGCTTCGACTATGAGGGCGAGTTCTCAATCGTCATCGGCAAGAGGGGCCGCCACATCGCTGCCCAAGACGCGCTTGATCACGTCTTGGGCTACACCCTGATGAATGACGGGTCGCTCCGCGACTACCAACGGCATACGCCGCAGTTCACGCCGGGAAAGAATTTTCCCCGTTCAGGTTCGCTCGGGCCGTGGATCGTTACCGCGGACGAGTTCGGTGTGGTCGGCAGCCAACGGATCGCGACGACGTTGAACGGCGTAACTGTCCAGGAATCCAGGCTTGATCAACTTGTCTTCGGTGTCGCTGACCTGATCGCCTACCTCACCGAATGGACCGAGCTGGAACCCGGTGATGTCATCGCAACAGGGACGCCGGGTGGTGTGGGTGATGGCCGTTCTCCAGCGCTCTACATGTCCCCGGGGGACGTGGTGAGCGTCGAAGTTGAGGGGATCGGTACCCTTACGAACTCGATCGTGAGCGAGACGTAGGTCTCGTGGGTGAGGTTGCCGGATTGCGTTAGTCTGGCGACAGAACCTTGTATCGGCCGGGGCTAGTCCCTGGCCTCTACGGTTCCGTCTGTGATTCCTGCGCGATCTCCAGTAGCCGGTTGCGGAGCCAGCGGTGACCGGGTTCGCGGTCGGTGCGTCGTGTCCACGCCATGATCTCAGTGATCGGCTGGAGGACCATCGGAAGCTCGAGAAGCCGGATGCCGGCGGAGTCAGCAACCCGCCTCCCGAGCCGTTCGTGGACGAGCGTCACCATCCGCGTCCCTGCAAGCAGGAACGGCGCCATGCCAAAGCCCGCGGTAATCTCCGTTCTCCTCGGAATTCCGAGGAAGTCGAGTTGCATCTCGGAAACGGACCGGAGGTGCCCTGACGACGTTGCTAGGTACGGCAACTCGCTGAATTGCTCCATCGTGATCTCGTCCCCGACTTCAGGGTGATCCTTGTCGACCGCGACGAGATACCGATCGCGGAAGAGTACCTGGTGAGGGAAGTAGCTGTGCTCAGGGAATGCCTCGCGGGGGATCACTAGCAGGTCTGCCCGATCGCGGCGCAGTAGCTCGGCGAAGTCCTCTCCCGTCGGGACGATGGTGAGCCGCACGCCCGGCGCCTCGTACGGGAGGCTCGCGATCAGCGGCTGCAGGAACGTCATCGAAAGGTAGTCGTTCGCGATGATCATGAACGTCCGTTCGGCTGTCGCCGGATCAAACCGGGGCCCACCCGAAAGGACGCTTTCCACTCCGATCAGAACATCCTTCACCGGGACAACGAGTGACTCTGCCAATGGTGAAGCGACGAGGTGGCGACCATCGCGAGTGAGGATCGGGTCGTTGAACAGCTTGCGCAGGCGACCGAGGGTCGACGACATCGCAGACTGTCCGATCGACAACCGTTCCGCCGCTTGAGTCACGCTCCGCTCGGCCATGAGCGCGTCGAACGCCACCAGCAGATTGAGGTCGACTCGGCGAAGGTCCATACGTCAGAGACTAATCGATCTCATCAATGTTGACTATCGCAAAGGATTGTTTGAATCGAGTGACCTGCCTTCTTAGGCTTACTGCGAAGCACGTCCTCGAGGAAACCTCGACCCGGTGCGACTCAACGAAGAGAGCACGGAGCCGCCAGCCGGCCCCGCTAAAGGAGACACGATGACCGCGATCCCCGGCACTGAGGTCAACAAGACCCACCCGAACAAATGGACGCCGGCGGAGCAGAAGTTCTGGGGCGGCCCGGACAACGCCAGCTTCCCCGTTCCCGAAGAGATCCTGCACGTCTCGGTGTACCACCAGGGCCCCGGCATCGATGACCTTGTGCGCTTCTACCAGACGGTCCTCAACCTGCGGTACGTGTTCAAGGCGACCTATGGCACGTGGGAGTTCATCGCACTCAGCCATGACGACGAGAACCACCGGATCGGCATCGTCAATGCATTCGAGGACCCGCGACCGCACGCCATGGACCTTGACGTACGCGAAGAAGTCGAGACCCCCGAGGGCGTAGAGCCTCGCTCGCTGCCCCAGCGTCCTTGTCGTCTCGAGCACATGGATTGGCGCTTCCGGACGATGGAAGATCTGCTCATCACTGCGCGTCGCGTCCACGACGAGCTGGGTATGTGGCCGATGTCCGCGCGTCTGTCCCGGTTTGACTTCACGATCGACTACCTCGACCCCGACCTCAACCGCGTGGAGATGCTCGCCCAGTTCTCCGCCACCAAGGGCACGGCCATGTTCAACATGTACCGGGCCCTGGACCGCATTGCTGCCGACGGCAGTTACGACGACGTCTACCTGCCGCTCGACATGGAGAAGCTGATCGGCCATTGGGAGGCCGGCGTCCCGATGAAGGACCTGCAGAGCCGCGAGTGGGCCGAGCAGATGAAGGCAGAAGGCAAGCTCTGAGCCGCCACTGAAGCACCTGCGCTAGCGCGTATTCCCTCAACGACGAGACCCGAAAGAAACGAACTGACAATGACTGTCACCGAACCCGACCGGTTCAACGGAATTTTCTCAACCCCGCTGAACGAACTCCTCGACAAGGTCGAGACGAGCATGGAGCAAGACCTCGTCCCGGCTGAGATCTTCAATAGCGACGAAGTCTTCCAGGCGGAGATGGAGCGGATCTTCACGCGCGTATGGGTGTTTGTCGCCCACGAGTCGGAGATCCCCAACGCCGGCGACTTCGTCCAGCGGCGCATCGGCCTGGACCCGGTGATCGTGACGCGGGACGGCAAGGGTGGTATCAATGTGCTGTCCAACTATTGCCGGCACCGCGGCACCCAGGTCTGCCAGACCGACGCCGGTAACAGCCGCTTCTTCACCTGCCCATACCACGGCTGGACCTATTCGAACGACGGCACGCTGATCGGTACCCCGCTCATGCAGCGCGCCTACGGCGAGCCGCTGGACCCGAAGCTCTGGAGCCTGAAGAAGGCTCCCAAGGTCGAGTCCCGCAACGGTTTCATCTTCGCCTCCCTGTCCGAGGATGTGCCCCCGCTGGAGGAGTGGCTGGGCGGCGGCGCGGGCTGGATGCTCGACATCATCACCCAACTGCACCCGGACGGGATGCGGGTGGCAGGGCCCCCGGACCGCTACATCGTCAACGGTGACTGGAAGACCGCCGGTGAGAACTTCGCCGGTGACGTTTACCACCTGCCCACGCTGCACAACAGCATCCAGGAGATCGATCTCATCCAGGGGCTCCAGGGGACGTGCGAGATCGCCGGCACCTATGAGTTCGACAATGGCCACACGTTCGTCGGGCACCACTGGACCGAGGCAATCGGCCCGTTCTTCACGTACTGGGGCTACGGTGCCGTCCCCGGATATGCCGAGAACTTCGACGTCAGTGGTTTCGATGAGACGGCGAAGTGGGTCGCGGAGAACCAGCCGCCGACGGTCGGCACGATCTTCCCGAACTTCTCGTTCATCCGGATCTTCTCGCCGCTGCCGGGCGGTCGCCCCGGAGTCTTCACGAGCTTCCGCCAGTGGCAGCCGGTTGCCCCGGGAAAGATCGAGCTCTGGAGCTGGCAGTTCGTCTGGAACTTCCAGGATGAGGAGTCCGCACAGTACGACGCCGTAGGTGGGCAGTTCTGCTTCGGTTCCGCCGGCGTGTACGAGCAGGACGACACCGTGGCATGGGAGGGGATCCCGCGTGCAGCGGCTAGCCCGTGGATGCGCAAAGAGGACATGAAGTTCCACTACAAGCAGGAGGGTGCGAACACCGGCGTTGACCAATCGCCCGATCCTGACTGGAAGGGTCCCGGAATCCACCGAAACACGGGTTATGGGGAGCACGCGCAGTTCAACTTCCTCCGGCAGTGGCTCAAGCACATGAAGACGGAAGCCCCCGCCTCCAACTGCCCCGCTGACAAGAAGAAGTCGACCTGTGAGGGAGAGCACTGATGTACGGCATCGAAGACACCTCGGCCGAGGCCGTAGACGCCAAGACCTACGCAACCGTTGCGAACTTCCTGAGCCTGGAAGCGCGCCTGCTGGATGAAGGTCGCGAAGAGGACTGGTTCCTCCTGCTCGATGCCGAGTACCGCTACACGATCCCGATGCGCCAGTCCACCGAGCCGCGATCGAAAGAGATCACTCGCACGATGTGGCGCGTCAACGACACGTTGGCCCACATCCGCAGCCGGATCGACCGCACGAACACCGGGCACGCCTACTCGGAGGTGCCGCCGTCGCGCACGCTGCGCGTGGTGGGCTCGATCGAGGTCGTCGCCACAGAAGACCCGACGATCGTCAAGGCGCACAGCGCACTGCTTCTGTACCGCCAGCGTGGTATTGACGTGCACTTCGACCTGATCCCTGCCCGTCGCAACGATCTGGTCCGGCTCACCGACGAGGGTCCGCGTCTGCTTTCGCGCGAGGCGATTCCGACCGAAACGACGCTGAAAACAGCGAACCTGGCGGTGTTCCTGTGACAAGCGTTGTGGTCGACCCCACAAAGTGTGTGGCGTACGGCATCTGCGTGGCGGTACACCCGGAGGTCTTCGAGATTCCGGCAGGCAGCCCTGTCGCCACGGTCATCCGCGACGTTCTTCAGCCGGACGACCTCGACGACGTCCGCGAAGCCATCCGGGCCTGTCCTGCACAGGCGTTGACCCTCGCGGAGGCCTGAGATGAGCGCGCGCGAAGCCATTATCATCGTGGGCGCGTCGGCTGCGGGTCTCGCCGCAGCCGACGGGCTCCGCGAAGGCGGCTACGAGGGGCCGATCACGGTGGTCGACACCGAGAACCGTCCCTCCTACGACCGTCCCATGCTCTCGAAGGGGCTCGTCGCCTCGAAGGACGGCGCCGAACCGACACTGCTGCGAACTGCGGAGCACTACGAGAAGCTTGGCATCGAGGTGCTCGCCGGTCACGGCGCGGTCGGTATCGACGTCGACCGGCACCTCCTGGTCACTGACTGGGGTGAGGCGCTGCCGTGGAGCCAAGTCATCATCGCGACCGGTGTCGAAGCACGCGTACTGACCACATCAGACGGTCAGCGTGTCCCGACTTTGCGTGACAGAGCCGACCTTGCCGTCGTGCGGCAGATTGTCGACAGCGGAAAGGGTGTGACACTGCTCGGCGGCGGCTTCATCGGAATGGAAGTCGCGTCCGCACTGCGCAGCCGCGACATCCCCGTGACGGTCGTCGACAGGTGCGACCTGCCGCTCAGCCGGGTCCTGGGGAACACGCTCGCGAAGTGGCTGCTCGACCTGCACATCGCTGACGGTGTGAAGTTCGAACTCGGAGTCCCCGCGACCCGAATCGACAAAGCGCCGCACGGCTTCGACATCCATCGCGATGGAGGCTCCACGCTCACCGCAGAGCAGCTCATCGGCAGCGCCGGTTCTCAGCCGCGCACCCAATGGCTGCTCGGCTCGGGAATCGAGCTGGACGAAGGCGTCGTCGTTGACGCCGCAGGCCGCACAAACATCCCTTCGGTCTGGGCAGCAGGAGACGTCGCCAGCACGTTCGACGCGCACTACGGACGGTACCGGCGCTTCGAGCACTGGACGCACGCCATCGAACACGGACGCCACGTCGGCCTCAACGCCGCCCGCGGCACGTCGGACGAATTCGCTGCCGTCCCGTACATCTGGACCGAACAAGTCGGCCGCACCCTCCATATCCTCGGCGAACCCCGCGCCGGAGACGAGGACCAGATCATCGAAGGTGATCTCGCCTCGGGCGAGTTCGTCATCGCACACGGGAGCGACGGCGAACTGCGCGGCGTGACGATCTGCGGGCGTGTCACGTCCCTGCGGACGTATAAGAAGCTGCTCCGCGCGGGGGCCTCCCTGCAGGACGCTCTCGCTGCGGCGAACTAACTACTACGAAGGAAAACCCACATGAACGACGACCTTCAGGTCGCCATCGTCACCGGTGCCGCTCGCGGGATCGGCCTCGCCATCGCGCAACGGCTCACCGCAGACGGATTCCGTGTCGTCCTTACCGACGTCGACGGTGAAGAGGTGGCGAAACAAGCCGAAGCCCTGCCCGGCGCTATCGGCCTGCAACATGACGTTCGGGATGCCGCGGCCGGCCGGGCAGTTGTCGAGCACGTCCTTGCGCAGTTCGGTCGCATCGACGTCCTGGTCAACAACGCTGGCACGAACATCCACGCGCACCCGACGGTCGAAGTCACCGAGGAGGACTTCAATCTCGTCATCGACGTCAACCTCAAGGGCACGTTCCTGACCACGCAAGCTGTGTTGCCAACCCTCCAGAAGGGTGGAGGACGCATCGTGAATATGTCCTCCATCCTCGGACTCAAGCCGGTCGCGAACGTCGCAACCTACTGCGCCTCGAAGTACGCGGTCACCGGGCTCACGCAGTCGTGGGCTGCTGAGCTCGCGCAGTACGACATCACCGCAAATTCGGTGCACCCCGGCATCGTGGCGACGGCGCTGCACGATCGAGTCGTCGAAGGCGTCAGCGCGCTGACGAAGATGAGCACGGATGACGCATGGGCCGAGTTCCAGCGTTCCATCCCGCTGCAGCGGTTCCAGACCGTTGAAGATGTCGCGGCTGTTGTCGCCTTCCTCGTCTCGCCCGCAGCGAAGGACATCACCGGATCGGAGTTCAAGATCGACGGCGGGATGGGGGTCGCCTGATGTACCGCTATTTCCCCTCGAACTATGTCTGGAGTCTGTCTGTCTCCATCGCGATGAACTGCGGCGGCCTGATCGGCGAGATCGACCAGATCAGTGCGTCGCTCGTGAACGAGTCGGAGAACGGGGACGACGAAGGCACCGAGAAGTTCTTCCGTGCCTGGGTTGATTTCGCCGACACGCTCGTGGCCAGGGCCGAGTCGGAGGTTGCGGTTGGGTACCCCTTGTCGGCTGGCCCGCTATACGCGCGTGCCTCGGTCTACTACCTCGTGGCCGAGCGGATGCAGCGGCGCGACTATGCACCGCGACAGGTGGCGTACCGCAACTCGGTCGAGGCACTGAAGCTCGCCATCGAACACAACGGAGAGCGTGCCGAATATGTGGAGGTGCCCTACGAGGGCACGTCGTACCCGGCGATCTTCACCTGGCCCGCGTGTCCGATACCGGAGGGCGGATGGCCGGTCATGGTCTTCTGCAACGGCCTGGACTCGATGAAGGAGATGCTCTATCGGCTCGGGCTGCCGGCGGAGTTGGCTCGGCGAGGCATCGCCACCCTCTGTGTCGACCAACCCGGGACTGGCGCGTCGCTGCGTGAACTCGGGCTTCCCGCCATCCATGACAGCGAGCGATGGGCCGGAGCGGCCGTGGACTACCTCGACGGTCGTCCGGACGTGAACGCGGACCGGATCGGCATGTCGGGTGTCTCGCTCGGGGGCTACTACGCGCCTCGCGCCGCGGCGTTTGAAAAGAGATTTGCGCTCTGTGCCGTCTGGGGTGCGAATTACAATTGGGGCGAACTGCAGCTGCGCCGTCTCGCACGCGAGGGCGAAAACCCGGTGCCGCACTACTGGGATCACGTCCAGTGGGTCTTCGGCAAACGGGGCCTGGACGAGTTCCTGGCGTTCGCGCCATCCATGAGTCTCGAGGGCGTCGTCGAGCAGATCACTGTGCCGTTCCTCGTGACCCACGGGGAAGAAGACCGGCAGATTCCTATGGACCTCGCCGTGCCGGAGTTCGAGAACGCCACGGCCAGCCCCGACCGCGAACTGAAGATCTTCACCGCGGCAGAGGGCGGATCAGCCCATGCAGGTGCGGACAACGAGTCCGTGCCGGCCAACTACATCGCCGATTGGGTAGCCGCCCGCCTCTAGCGCGCATGGCTTTCCCCACACACGTACACCTACGAATCGAAGAGGCATCGAATGGCTTCCCCTACCCTGCAATCCGGCTGGTCCATCGGGACCGATGTCGGCGGCACCTTCACCGACCTTTGGCTTCGCTCTCCTGACGGTGAGTCATGGGTCTGCAAGTCGCCCACCACCGCTGACGTCGTCACCGGTGTTGTGAACGCCGTGCATCTCGCCGCCGACACCGCTCAGGTTGACGTGCGGGATCTCTGCCGAGGCGTCACCCGCTTCGGCCACGGCACAACGGTGGGTCTGAACGCGCTCCTCACAGGCCGTGCTGCCCGCACCGCGTTGATCACCACAGCGGGTTTCGGCGATGTGCTGGAGATCGGCCGGTTGCGGCGCGGAACCGCCGGCCTGCAAGGACTTGACCTCGGGGACTACCACCAGCGTGGACAGGTTCCGCCGCTGGTGCCGCGAACGCAGGTCATCGAAGTTGCCGAACGTATCGACGCGGACGGCGTCGTGCGCACCCCACTCGACGAGGCCTCCCTCGCCGACGCAGTGAAGCGGTTGCGTGAACTCGACGTCGAAGCAGTGGCCGTGTGCTTCCTGTGGGCGACAGAGAACCCCGTCCATGAGAACGAGGCTGCAGCATTCATCCGGCGTGAAATGCCCGAATTGTTCTTGTCGCTCTCTCACGATGTTGCCCCGGCGGTCGGGGAATATGCACGTGCTTCCACGACGGTCGCCAACGCGGCGCTCGGCCCTATCCAGGGACGCTATCTCGGGCAGCTCGCCGATCAACTCGGCGACCTGGGCATGATTGCACCGATCATGATGACGACGAGTGCCGGTGGTGTCGTGCCTGCAACGACCGTGGTTGAGCGTCCCGTCACGAACCTTCTCTCGGGTCCCGCGTCGTGCGTCGTCGCCGGCCAGAAGCTCGGTGTGGAACTCGGGACGACGCACGTGCTCACGATGGACGTCGGTGGAACGAGCTTTGACGTCGGCGTCATCGTCGACGGTAGCGCGCTGATGAGCGACCAGGTCACCTTCGGCGGTGCCGATATGCGAGTGCCCAGCATCGACATCGCCTCGATCGGTGCCGGCGGTGGATCCATCGCCGCTGTCGAGGGCGGCGTCCTCTCGGTCGGGCCGCGCAGCGCAGGTGCCGAGCCCGGCCCGGTCTGCTACGGCAAGGGGGGAACCGAGCCCACGACGACCGATGCCGACCTCGTCCTCGGCGTTCTCGACCCGCACCAGTTCGGCAGCGGCGGCATTGTGCTCGACCGTGACGCAGCTGAGCGTGCGATCGAGGAAAAGGTCGGACTTCCGCTGGGTCTTCCGACCATCCACGCGGCGCGCGCCATTCGTGTCGTCTTCGACAACGCGATGGCCGACCTCCTCAGGGCCGTCACCATCGAGCGCGGGCACGATCCTCGGGAATTCACGCTTGTTGCTGGCGGTGGATCGGGTCCCTCCCACGCCTGGGCGCTATGCCGCGAAGCCGGTCTCGCCGGTTTCATCGTTCCGGGCACCGCCACTGCTCAGTCCGGATTCGGAGCGGGCACCTCGGACCTCAAGACGACTGCCGCGCGTACCAGTTACCGACGAGTCCTCCCGAGTGTCGGCGCGACAGCAGAGGATGCCGCGACCGTTGCGGCCGCCATCGCCGATACGGCGGCTCGCGCACTTGACACGCCGGACCCGGAACACGCGACCTTGACGCACACGGCATCGATCCGGTACTTCGGGCAAGCGCACCACCTCGACATCCCCGTCTTCGCGGATCCCGATGCCGATGCGATCGCGGACCTGCTGGAGCGGTTCGAAGTCGCGTACGAGCAGCTGTGGGGAAAGGGCGCCGGGTTCAAAGAAGCCGGCTTCGAGATCCTCTCCGTTCGTTCGGTCGCGGCGCTTCCGGCCGCCCTGCTCGGCGACGGGCGGTCCGAAGAGAAGTTTGTGCATGTCGGGTCTCGCCCAGTGGTCTTCGACGATCCCGACAAGCCGGACATGGCCAAGGTCTACACCGTCCGAAACCCTGCGCCAAGCCAGCAACTGCTGGGTCCCGCGCTCATCCAGCTTCCCGGCTGCGTCGTCGTCGTTCCCCCTGCAGGGGTTGCGACCACCGACGAGCTCGGCCTCATCCACGTGAAGGTGAACTGACATGACCATGATCGCCGAATCTCCGGGCGTCTCTCTGGAAGGCGCGAGCTCGGACCAGGTTCTTCGACAGGTGGTGAGGAGTCGCCTCATCGCCATCACCGATCAGATGCGCCTCGCCCTCCAGTCCGTGAGCGGAAGCCCGACGGTGACCGAAGCGAGCGACTTCTTCACGGGGATCTACCTGCCTGACGGATCGTTTGTCACGATGGGTCATCAGGTGACGTTCGAAGCCCCGCCTGTCGGGTCGCTCATCCGGCACCTGCTCCAGAACGGCACTCGCATCAAGGACGGCGACCGGATCATCGGCAACGATCCGTTCATCGGTGCGCTGCACCAGAACGACGTGCAGATGTGCGCGCCGCTGATCGTCGACGGGGAGCTCCTCGGCTGGGCGGGCGTTATGGCACACGAGACGGACATCGGTGGCATGGACTTCGCGTCGTGGTCACCGAAGGCAACCGAGGTGTACCAGGAAGGTCTGCGCATTCCTGCCGTCAAACTCGTTGACGGCGGGGAGCTACGAGAGGACGTGCTCGACATGATCCTCGCCGCATCTCGACTGCCGGCGCAGGTGGGACTGGACATCCGGGCGTTCATCGCCACATTGAACGTCGCCGCTGAGCGACTCACGGAGCTGTGCGGCCGATACGGCAAAGCAACGGTGCTCTCCGTGATGCACACGATGGTCGACGACGCCGAAGCCCAGATGCGGGTGCGGTTGCTCGAACTTCCGGATGGCGTCGTTCACGCCCGCGACTTCCTGGAGCATGACGGCAAGAAGGACATCCTCTTCGTCGTCGACTGCATCCTGACCAAGCGCGGCGATTCCTTGCACTTCGATTTCTCTGGGTCCTCCCCGCAGGCGAACGGATTCATTAACTCCACTCGTGCAGGTCTCGTCGGTGGCGTTGCCGGCGCCGTCATCCCGACACTGGGATTCGGGATCCCGTGGAACGAAGGCATCCTGCGTCCCGTCGAGATCTCTGCGCCGGACGGACTGGTCGTCACGGCCGTACCGCCGGCGCCCGTGGGCTCTGCAACCGTCGAAGCAGTGTGGACGGTGAGCAACGTGGTGTCTGCTGCGCTGAACCGCCTCCTCTTGGTGACGCCGCAGTACGCGCACCGTGCACAGGCCGTGAGCTCGGGAACGATGGCGACCTTCAACCTGTCAGGCCGTGACCGGCACGGACAGGTGTTTGGCCTGCACCTGATGGATCCGTTGGCTGGCGGTTTCGGAGCGTTCGTTTCCCACGATGGTCAGAATGCAGCCGGACCCATCAATGCCCCGTGCCCGTCGATCGCGGACGTCGAGGTGAACGAGCAGAAGAACCCGCTGTTCTACCACTACCGCAGACTCGCGGTCGACACCGGGGGTGCCGGACGCCGCCGTGGTGGCCTCGCTGCGGAGATCGGCATCACGGTCTCCGTCCCGAAGGCTGAGGCTCTCGTCATGACACATGGCGCTGAGGTGCCCAACTCCGCCGGTCTCGCCGGCGGATTCCCTGGCAGCCTCATTGCTCAGAAGTTCACCCCTGCCGGAGAGCCCATGCAACTGCTGGGGCCCAAACCCGGTTCGTTCCCCATGACCCCGGACGATCTGTTCGAGGTGACGTGGCAGGGTGGCGGGGGAATCGGTGATCCCCTGGATCGGACTCCCGAAGAAGTGCTTGGCGATGTCGTCTACGGGGTCGTGTCGATCGCCGCGGCTCGGGACACCTACGGTGTTGTTCTCGACCGCGACGGCAGCAGCGTGGATGCGGAGGCGACACAGGAGCTCCGCCGAGCACTTCGAGCCGCGCGACTGGGAGTGACGTCGGGTGAGCTGGCGGACCCCAAGTCCTTGGCCGACGTTCACGAACTCGCCGCACAGCCTGGCATCCTGCGACTGGGCGACAGGATCCTCGCTTCACGCGAGTCCGAGTCGGGGGAATGGGTTGTGCGCAGCGCAGACGGTGCAGTGCTCTCGACCGGCTCCACGCGTTGGCGGTCCGGCGCACGCCGATTCAACCTTGAGCTGCCGACGGCTGTGGGGAACACCCTCCACGAGGACCTCGAAGTCACCGGATGGGCATGTCCCGTGTCGGGTGCGCTCCTGGCCGTCGACATCCATCTTCGGGATGAGGCGCCCCTCGACGATCTTGATCTCAATCTCGACGCCTGGGAAGGCGGCAGCTTCAACCCGATCGGAGACCGCTCATGAGCCGCAAAGTCATTCTCACCGTCGCCCCCACAGGAGGTATGGCGACGAAGGAGGCCAGTCCGCACCTCCCCGTGACTCCTCAAGAGATCGCAGACGACGTCGCGCGCTGCTGGGAAGCCGGTGCAAGCGTCGTGGCTGTTCATGCGCGCCGAAGCGATGGGCTCGCGACCTGCGACCCGGAGGTCTACTCCGAGATCAACACGCTGATCCGTGAGCGCACGGACATTGTGATCAACAACTCCACGGGGGGCGGAATTCACGGGGACCTGCCCGTGAAGCTCAACGATGATCTCTGGGAGCTCGACTGGAACGAGCGGATCAAGGGGATAGAAGGCGTCGGGTGCGAGATGGCCACGCTCGATTCGCACACCATCACGGCCTCATACGAGGGACGCGAGCACCTCGTGACGACCACACCCAGCCGCTCGCGGTGGCTCGCGGAGCAGATGCTCGCAAGGGGGATCAAGCCTGAATGGGAGGTCTTCAACCTCGGTCACATCCTGTCCGACTTCGCAGAGCTCACCGCTGCGGGGCTGGACACCAAGCCCTACTACTGCAACATCGTTCTCGGTGGGCACAAGGGCTTCCAGGGTGCACTCCCGTACACCCCGAAGATCCTGCAACTTCTCGTAGAGCACCTGCCCGAGGGCACAGAGTGGGGTGTGTCGGGCATCGGCCCGACACAGCTTCCGGCGACGACGCACGGCCTCCTGCTCGGCGGGCACATGCGGGTCGGGCTGGAGGACAACCTCTATTACTCGCGTGGCCGCCTGGCGACCAACCTGGAACTCGTCGAGCGCGCGGCGCGGATCATCACCGAGCTCGGGTACGAAATCGCAACACCCACCGAGGCCCGGGAAATTCTTGGGCTCCGCCATCTGGATTCGGCCGCGGCATGAGCGCGTACGCGATGACGGGTACCACGGCCTGGTCTGATACGGATGCCTCCGGGAGATTCCACTACACCGCCGCGTATCGCTGGGCGGAGAACGCTGAGCACGCCCTCTACCGTTCGGTGATCTCGGACGTCGACATCGCACGGTTTCCCCGTCGCGCGACGTCGGCCACATACGAGAAGCCGCTCGTAGCGGGCGACGAGTACGTGATGCACCTCGACGTCGACCGTCTCGGAAATAGCTCCATCACCTACTCGTGGACGGTGACCGCGGCAGGAGACGTTTGTGTGCGAGGGACACACACCGTCGTGCACGTCGATGACGCGGGTCGTGCGGCACCGGTCCCCATCGCGCTGCGATTACGCCTCGAATCCACGATCAACGCCCCGACGGTTTGACAGCCACCACGCGAATGCGTGCGTCGCACGCCTTCCTGGAAAGGAATCATCATGACTGACGTTCCTCTTGATCACTCGATGTTCTCCCACCCGGGCGGACCGCATGACAACCTAGAGCTCCGCGATCTGTACGAGAGCTTCGATTCGCTGCACCTCAAGCCGCTGTGGACGCAGATCGACGACCTCATGCCGATGGCGCCGCAGCCCAAGGCCGTGCCGCATCTTTGGCGCTGGAGCGAGCTGCGCCCGCTCGCCGAGCGTGCGGGCGCGCTCGTGCCTGTGGGTCGAGGAGGGGAACGGCGTGCGATCGGCCTTGCCAACCCCGGCCTCAGTGGTCGGCCGTACATCACCCCCACCCTGTGGGCGGCGATTCAGCAGCTCGGTCCCCGGGAGACAGCTCCCGAACACCGGCACTCTCAGAACGCGTTCCGTTTCGTGACGTCCGGGGAGGGAGTGTGGACCGTCGTCAACGGCGACCCCGTCCGGATGAGCCGCGGCGACTTCCTCCTGACGCCGGGCTGGGCCTTCCACGGCCACCACAACGAAACCGACGAGTCGATGACGTGGATCGACGGTCTCGATATCCCGTTCGCGTACCAGATGGACACCGGCTTCTTCGAGTTCGGTTCGGATCGCGTCACGGACTACGCGACCCCGGACTACTCGCGGAGCGAACGGCTGTGGGCCCACCCTGGGCTGCGGCCGCTGTCAGGGTTGGAGAACACGGTCTCGAGCCCCATCGGCGCCTACCGCTGGAAGTACACGGACTCCGCGCTCACCGACCAGCTTTTTCTCGAAGACGAGGGACACCCGGCCACGATCGAGCCTGGCCACGCCGCCATCCGCTTCATCAACCCGACGACCGGTGGCGATGTCATGGCCACCATTCGTGCACAGTTCCACAGGCTTCGACCTGATGTGCAGACTACGACGCGTCGGGAAGTCGGATCGAGCGTGCTGCAGATCTTCGACGGCAGTGGCTTCATCGAGATCAACGGCACCGAATACGCGGTCGAACACGGCGACATTCTCGCTGTGCCGTCGTGGGCTGCGTACTCGATCAAAGCTGCAACGCAGATGGACGTGTTCCAGTTCTCGGACCACCCGATCTTCGAGGCGCTCGGGCTGGCCCGGGTGCACCTCGAGGGGAACGTCGACTGATCATGGGCGACGCACGCATCCCGACAGTTTCTGGGACGCACCTGAGCCACGATGCACTCGTCGCCGAGCAAGCGGAGGGCTCGAGCTACGAGCTGCGCTCGCTCGCCCCGGACCAGATCGAACTGCGCAATCGGCTTGGTGCCGGCGCACGGTACGACTCCGACCGGGCACCTCGCGAGGCGCTCACGCTCGCCCGACGCGGGACTGCCTACTTCCTGCGGAAGTTGCAGGAGCTGAGTGACGCAGAGCTGGATGACGAATCCGCGATCCCCGGTCGGAGCCGTCGCTACGTCGTCGCCGAAGTCGGATATCAGGCTCGTTGGATGGCCGAGGCCGTCGAAGCCGTGCGTGTGCAGTCAACAGCGCCGCAAATTTCTGAGGCCGGTCACCGTGCGCAGCTGGAGCGAGGCGAGAGCCTGCCGTCGCGCGCGCTGCGCTACCTCGCATGGCACGCCACCACGCACTTGAACGTTGAATGGCGCGACCTCGGCGACGATGACTGGGACCGCGAGATCGAGGTATCGGGTCGCACCATGAACTTTCGTGATTCGGTCTGGGGGCGCGCCGAACTCATCTGGCAGCGCGCTATCGACCTTCGTAATGGCGGCTTGTGGCGGGATGTCCCACCGGAGGTGCGTACCCGAATCGCACCGGAACTTCTACACGAGAGATAAGGGTTCGCATGGTCTTCATCGAGGCAGCCGGGGCTTCCGCCGCCGACCAGTACCGCTACCTGAACGGTTCGATCATCCCGCGGCCGATCGCATGGGTGACGACGGGAATTCCCCCGGAGGCAGTCAACCTCGCCCCGTTCAGTTCGTTCACTTGGGTCAGCCAATACCCGGCGATGCTCGGATTCTGCGTTCAGCAGCGGCGTGACGGAACGCCGAAGGATACGAAGCGGCTCATTGAGGCCCACGGTGAATACGTCATTCACATCGCACGGTTCAGCGAGGTGAATGCGCTGCACGCCAGCTCCGAACGGTTCGGACCTGACGAGAGCGAGGTAGAGCGAGTCGGCCTTGAGCTCGCGCCTTCCTCCATCGTGAAGGTGCCGCGGCTCGCAGCTGCGGCCATCGCCATGGAGATGCGCTTGCACTCGATCACGCGCTTCTCCGAGACCGGCGGTGACTTCATCGTCGGCAGCGTGCTGGGCTGGCACCTCCATGACGACATCCTTGTCGAGAACGGTCGAATCGACTCCACCCGGCTGCAGCCGCTTGCTCGCCTCGGAGGACCCCGCTACACCGGGATCAATGAGATCGTCGAGCTCCCGGTGCTGCCTCAATAGGTGAACTGAGTCATGACTCATCTGTGGCCGCTGGGATGAGGTCTGGGTGGAAGGCCAGCGGGCGAGTGCGTCGCGTTCGTGGACATCAACGCTGACCTTGTAGCCACCGCGACGGAGAAATTCGGTGGCGGCTAGTTCTGGATCCTGCTGGTCAATGGAGCGGGAGCTGTTCAGTCACCGGTCCACATAGTAGATGCGCATGGTCGACGCGATCGCTGTGGCGCAGCTGGCAGCTCGCCCGTAAGACATGCAAGGGTCACAGGTTAGATCTCTTGCCGCCAGGATGGCCCATAATTCCTGGCCGCGGGCGCGCGAGCGAGCTAGCCTTGGTCAACAGTCACCGATCCAAGGCGGGGCTTGGAAAGCCAGTTCCGAGGCGAGTGGCACGCAGAACGCACGAGTGAAGCGACGTGCCGCAGAATCCGCAAGATTCCGGGCCTAGTAGCTCATCGGGCAACTACTGGGACTTCTAGGCGTTTTTTGAGAAGCCCTGGCTGAAAAGCCCTGGTCAGAGGCCCGGATCCGCGAAATCTCGCGGGTTCGGGCCTCTTTCGTGCCCTCTGGGCCTCTGCGCTGCGTGATCACAGATTCGCAGGTTGACCGTGTCGCGAGGACAGGGTGTCCTATTGCTCCACAGTCAGTTTGCCGAGCGTGGATCACCTCAATACGGTCTAGTAAGTCGGAATTACCGACCAATAGGACTGTTATATTGAGTGTTGATTTGAGTTTCGTTTAGTCGAGAATGAGGAGACCATCATGACCATCGCCCCTCCGAAGGCCACCGGCAGTACCTGGCTCGGTCTCGTCGTCTTGGTTCTGCCGCTGCTGCTGATCACGATCGACGGCACCGTGCTAGTCCTGGGACTTCCTGCGATCTCCGCTGAGTTGAGTCCCACCGGGGTCCAGCAACTCTGGATGATCGATGTGTACTCGCTGGTCCTCGCAGGGCTGCTCGTCGCGATGAGCTCTGTGGGCGATCGCTTCGGGCGCCGACGCAACCTTCTCATCGGAGCCGTGGTCTTCTCGGTGGCCTCGGTGAGCGGGGCGCTGGCGACCGAGCCGTGGATGCTGATCGCGGCACGAGCACTCCTGGGCGTAGGCGGTGCGATCATGATGCCTTCGACGTTGTCGCTGGTGCGCAATATGTTCCTCGACCGCCAGCAGCGCCGATATGCGATGGCGATCTGGGCGGCCATGGCGTCGGTCGGAGCCGCCGTCGGGCCGCTCATCGGCGGGTGGGTGATTGAGACATTCAACTGGCAGGCGGCGTTCCTGATGAACATCCCCGTCATGATTCTTCTGCTTATTCTGGGTCCACTCCTCCTGCCTGAGAGTCGTAACCCGGATCTGCACAAGATCGACATCCTCAGCGTCGCTCTCTCGCTCATCGGCATGGTCGGTGTCGTCTACGCGATCAAGTCGCTCACGGGAGGTAAGGAGATACTCCTCGGGATCATCGCTGTGGTGATCGGCCTCACGGCTCTTGCGATCTTCGTGCGCAGGCAGCTCACGCTCTCGACGCCTCTCATCGACGTTCGTCTGTTCAAGGTGCGCTATTTCCGTGGCGCTGTGATCGCCGATCTGCTCGCCATCTTCGCGATGGTCGGTGCTCTGTTCGCGCTCGTCCAGTACCTGCAGCTCGTCTTGGGCCTGAACGCGCTGGAGGCATCGCTGTGGCTGATACCGCAGGCCGTTTTCGCAGCAGTGGCGGCGTTCGTCGCAACGGCGCTGGTCAAGAAGGTGCTCCCCGCCTACGTCATTGCCTCAGGGCTGTTGATCTCGTCGGTCGGGTTCGCCCTGACACTGTTCCTTTCGCCGTCGTCGCATCCGGCACTCATCGGGGCATCGCTTGCGCTGGTTTCGCTCGGAGCCGGAATGGCGCTCGCGCTGAGCAACGACATCATCATGAGTTCTGTGAAGCCCGAACGCGCAGGCCAAGCGGCCGCGATCTCGGAGACCGCCTATGAACTGGGAACGACTCTTGGCACCGCCGTGCTCGGTGGAGTACTCGTCGCCTGGTACTCACGGGTAGTGGCTGCCGGGACCGACGCGCTGGATGTGGGATCGAGTATCGCGGAGCGGGCGTCGTCGACCATGGCGGAGGCTCTCTTGGTGGCGGGGGAGATCGGCGGGAACACGGCCGCTGCGATTCTCGAGATCGCTCAAAGTGCGTTCACCGAGGCGATCATCGTCACAGGAGTCGCCGGTGCGTCGATCATGGTCCTCACCGCGATCTGGGCTCTGGTCACGCTTCGAGGCGCGGCCGCAGACGCAGACCTCGCGACGGAGCACGAATCCGAAGTCCATTGACGCCCCTGGGAAGGAATCGAACATGACCTCATCGCTTCTCGCTGCACTGGATGCGGCCATCGGCCCCGGAGTACCCGTGGTCTCCGTCGCTCCCCTCGAGTTGTCCGCGCCTGGCCGGACGGTTCCGCTGGAAGTGCGGGTCTCTGCTCCGGCGACCGGCGCCGACCTGCCCGTCGTAGTGTTCTCGCACGGCAACGGATGGAATCTCGACGGCTACGCGCCACTCACCGCGTTCTGGGCGTCGCGCGGATTCGTCGTCATCCAGCCCACTCATCTGGATTCCCGTCGGAACGGCTTCGGGTTCGAGCATCCCGTCTTCCCGACGATCTGGATCCAGCGGATCGCGGACCTCACACGGATTCTCGACCAACTCGACACGATCGAGAGCGCGGTTCCCGGGCTCGCCGGCCGCGTTGACGGCAGCCGTGTCGCGGCTGCCGGGCATTCCTGGGGCGGGCAGACGGCGCAGGCGCTCTTGGGTGCGCGCATCCTCGACCAGAGTGGCCAGGTCGGCGTGGACATGTCGGACAGCCGGGTCATGGCCGGCATCCTCTTCGCGACGACCGGTATCGGAGGAGACGACCTACACCCCTTCGCTCAGGCGAACTTCCCGTTCATGCGTCCCTCGTTCCGCGAGCTGGCCACGCCGACCCTCGTCGTTGCTGGCGATCAGGATCAGTCCAAGATGTCGAGTCGCGGACCCGACTGGTTCACCGACGCCTATACGTACAGTCCCGGCGCCACCGATCTCCTCACCCTTTACGGCGCCGAGCACGGCCTCGGCGGGATCGTCGGATACGACGTCGCCGAGACCACCGACGAGAGCCCAGAGCGTGTGGCCGTCGTCCAGCGAATGAGCACCGCCTACCTGCGCTCAGCACTGCAGGTCGACGAAGCCAGCTGGCACTGTGCTCGTGCGACGTTCAGCGACAGCGTGGATC
The DNA here is from genome assembly GCF_052266695.1 of Microbacterium zouquanmingi. NCBI lineage: Bacteria > Bacillati > Actinomycetota > Actinomycetes > Micrococcales > Microbacteriaceae > Microbacterium > Microbacterium zouquanmingi. Next base: position 188,012 of record NZ_JBQPQZ010000004.1, on the reverse strand, counting down.
GGATCGGCCATATCGACAGCAAGCGACGCGCGATGATGACCGGGGCGCACGCCGGGTCTCGCATTCACACACCTGACAGACGAGAGGTCGCCTGATGCTTTCTGTTGTAACGGACTATCTGACCGACGCGCTCGGTCACGTCGAACACGATCGATCGGGAGCCCTCGCGAGCTACATCCCGGAACTGGCTGCTGCCGACCCCGATTGTCTGGGCGCCGCCTTCGCCATGGTCGACGGCACCGTCTACGGGGCCGGCGACGTCGACACAGAATTCACCATCCAGTCGATCTCCAAGCCTTTCGTCTATGCACTGGCTCTCGCGGATCGAGGGTTTGATGAGGTCCTCGCCAAGGTGGGCGTGGAACCGTCGGGTGAAGCATTCAGCCAGATCTCGCTCGAGCCCGGCTCTGGTCGACCGCTGAACCCCATGATCAATGCGGGAGCGATCACGGCGCACTCGCTGGCCGGCGCGAACGACCTCGATGCGGCAGAGCGCACGAGGCGAGTCATCGCGGGTTTGTCGGCCTTCGCCGGTCGCCCGCTGACAGTCGATGAGTCGGTGTGCTCCTCAGAAATGGCGCATGCCCACCGCAACCTCGCCATCGCGCACATGCTGCGCAGCCACGACATCCTCGATGACGATCCCCGTGCCGTGGTGGACGGCTACATCCGCCAGTGCTCCGTGCTCGTCACAGCCCGTGACCTCGCGATCATGGCTGCAACCTTGGCCAACCACGGGCTGAACCCGCTGACGGGCGAGCACGTCGTCAGTGAGTCGGTGATTCGCCAGGTGCTCAGCGTCATGGCGACGTGCGGGATGTATGACGCCGCTGGCGACTGGGCGACCCAGGTGGGCATCCCCGCCAAGAGCGGTGTGGCCGGAGGACTCATCGGAGCGCTTCCCGGCCAGGTCGGTATCGCCACGTTCTCACCGCGCCTCGACGCGCATGGCAATAGCGTCCGCGGGGTGACCCTGTTCGAGCAGTTCTCCGGCGATATGGGCCTGCACGTCATGTCGGTTCCTCCCGCCGCGCGCGCGGTCGTCCGGTCGCATTACGTCGACGGCACCGGAGCGGACGCGATGCGTGTGGTCCAGATGCAGGGCGGCATCCGATTCGCCGGCGCGGAGAAGATCGTGCGCGAGGTGATTGACGCGTCGCCGACTGAGCCCGCTGTGGCCCTCGACCTCACTCTGGTGTTCTCCCTCGACGACGTCGCTGAGCGGATGCTGGCGGAGATCGCTCGCAGGCTCACAGCGGAAGGGCGCCGCGTGTTCGTCGTCGATCCCGAGACCGTGTTCTCTGCCACCCGGCTGGCGCAGGCGGGACCGGTCGACGTGGTCATGACTCTGCCGCGCTCGATCGCCGAGTGACGGTCGGGTCTGCAGCGCGCTGCCAAGAGTTTCAGCAACGGCGATCGCACCGCTTTGAGGGGTGGCCGTATCGCCCGTGAGTGAGACGACCGGAGTCGAAACCAGGATGTCGATGTCTCACGCGTCGCGGCGCTTCACCAGCACGATCGCGGTGGTCAGCAGCACCATCACCCACGCTACGAGCCCCAGTGCTCCCTGCCAGGGTTCGAGTATCCACAACCCCTCGGGGTGCGGCAACGGCAAACCGGGTGAGGCGAAGTCGGCATATCCCGGATGCGTGTTGAGCGCGCGGCCGAGGTTGAAAGGCAGAAGCAGCGAGAGGTTCTGCAACCAGATCAAGGGTTGTGAAGCACCGGAAACCAAGCCCAGTCCGATCGGTATGACAAGAACAACACCGAGGGCCATCGTGATGCCACCGACGACGTTACGGGCAATGGCCCCGATTCCGAATGCGATGAGCGCAATCGAAACGAGGTAACCGACGCTGCCGATCATCCCTCGCCAGTAGTCAGGGTCGTTCAGGCGGATATCAATTCCGTTACCGGCAAGTATGCTAACGGAGATCGGGATCGCGATCGCCACCGCAAGCGCGCTGACCACAAAGGTGACGAGGGCCAGCACCAGGAACTTGGCCAGCAGTGCGGGGACTCGCCGTGGGACAGCGGTGAAGGTTGATCGGATCATTCCGGTGCTGTATTCACCGGCGATCACGAGTACGCCCAGTACGCTCACGACGAGCACATTGAGGTCGGTGCTGATTATTACCGCGTTCACGCCTGCGGCCTGCATCCCCGGCTGGGTGAGCCCTCCCTCGAGCCAGGTGAAGTTGGTCGAGGCGGACATCTGGGTCGTGATCCCGACGGTGAGCACGACCAAGACGGCATAAGTCCACCAGGTCGATGGGATGCTCAGAAGTTTCGCCCATTCGGAGCGAACGATCCCGCCGAAACTGAGGTCGTGTCGCGAGGCCGTGAAGGCGGGGATTAGCGTCGTGCTCATCGTGTCTTCTCCGAACGGGTCTGGGAGGCCGAGTACTCGACCTCATCGCGGGTGAGTTGCATGTAGGCCTCTTCGAGCGACGTCGTGACCGGGGCGAGTTCATGCACGGCGATTTCCGCACCCACAGCGATCTCGGCGATGCGTGGCGCGGCGATGCCGCGAACCGAGAGCACATCGGTCTCCGCGTGTGTGACCGCCGCGCCGTTCTCGACGAGCAGCGCATCCAGACGACCGGAATCGTCCGAGCGGACCGCCACCACGTGCCCGGAGGCGTTCCCGAGAAGCTCGCTCATCGGTGCGTCAGCGAGAACCCGGCCACGACCGAGAACTATTAGATGGTCGGCGGTCTGCGCCATTTCGCTCATCAAGTGCGATGAGAGGAACACCGTGCGTCCTTCCGCGGCCAACCCCTGGGCCAACTGGCGGAACCATGCCACGCCCTCGGGATCTAGGCCGTTCACCGGTTCGTCGAGGATCAGAGTCGCCGGGTCGCCGAGCAGGGCCGCAGCGAGCCCGAGGCGCTGACCCATGCCGAGGGAGAAGCTTCGAACGCGCTTATCCGCGACCGATCCGAGACCGGTGAGCTCGATGACCTCGTCGACACGTGCTGCACTGATCCGGTGCGTCAACGCCAGCGCGCGTAGATGATTCCGCGCGGACCGCGAGGGGTGCACAGCCCTCGCCTCCAGGAGCACCCCCACCTCGTGCAACGGAGAACGATGCGTGGCGTAGGGCTGCCCGTTGACCGTCACTGTTCCGGATGTCGGACGGTCCAGGCCGACGATCATTCGCATGGTCGTCGACTTTCCCGCGCCATTCGGGCCAAGGAATCCCGTCACACGCCCTCCGGTGACCGAGAAGTCGATGCCGTCGACAGCGGTCTTCACTCCATAACGTTTGGTCAAGGAACGAGCGTGAATCACAAGGATCTCCTTTTGGCTGCGGCGGTGAGCTTCCGTCGCCGCGGAAGATGGACGATGCCATCACACACGCTGTTGTCGGGACACAGTCAAATCTGAGCCTCCGCCGCGCCGATCACATCGTGCGAGCCGTCGAGGCGGCCATTCTCGTCCTAGGCGACCTGCCCTGCGACGAACACCTGCCGCTTCCGATAGCGACGGCGACGTGATGATAGATCGGCACGTGAACGTGCTCGGTCAAGTCGGCGGGTCGTCGATGGAGGGTTGACCGTGTGCGGGGAACAGGGGCTTGAGTACCGGTAGGGGAAAGTGGAAAGAGGAGAGACATGCGACCGTTCATGGACAAGGCCGTACCCGAGGCATGGCAGGCCGCGACGGCGCTGTCAAGTGCGATACTGTCGGCGGCTGAGCAACGAGGGCTGTCGAGACAGGAGTCCGAGCTCATCAAGGTGCGCGCATCGCAGATCAACGGCTGCGCGTTCTGTCTGGACCTGCACGCCCGCGAGGCCAGACAGGCCGGCGTTCTTCAGCAGAAGCTGGATCTGCTACCTGGCTGGCGGGAGGCTCGCCTGTTCGACGAGCGAGAGAGGGCGGTGCTCTCGGTGGCGGAGGCGACCACGGTGCTCCATCTCACTGAAGCTTCCATCGTCGATCTGGCTGGCGCGCGGTCGCTCCTCGGGGAGGAGACCTTCGTGGCAGCGGAGTGGGTAGCCGTCGCGATCAACGCTTTCAACAGGATCTCCATCCTCAGCGAGCATCCGGTGCGCCCACGCGATTCCGATGGGCGACTTGTACGATGATCCACCTCGGCAGATCTCTCTGACGCACGTGTGCGCCTTTGGCGCTTTCCTCATGGATATTGGCGTTGTTGCCACTGGGGCGCCGCGAAGCCGAACCGCCCGTCGGCCTGCACTGTTCCGGCGGTGACTCCGCACGTCGACACCTCGTAGGGGAATCCTGTCTCCGGGTGGAATACCTCGGGTAGGGATTCCGACGTCCAGTGGGCGCGCCTACTCGGTCGTACGGTACCGGACCGCAACGACGTAGGTGACTTCCACCGACGCGAATCGGATCCCACTGATGGGATTCTGTCGTCATCATCCCCGACCGTGCAAAACGGTCTCGACCACAGGAGACGTCTCATGAGTGAGTACCCGGCAATCACCAGAGTTCGCCCGATCTCGGCTCCTTCTGCCGGATCGGAACGGAAGCGTCCCGGTGCCTCGAGCGCGAATCATGTTTCCGCGGAGAGCGGCGCCAGTGCGGTCGTCGCGCTAGGCAGCCTGATCATCGGTCTGAACGTCAAGGGTGCGCCACCACGACGCACCTGACAGAGAGGCACATCATGGCATGGAGTACGAGTGAGATCGCGGACATCGCGTCAACGACAGTGAATACGGTCCGCCATTATCACCGCCTTGGGCTTCTCGATGAGCCCGAACGCAGATTCAACGGATACAAGCAGTACGGGGTGCGTCATCTTGTGCAGTTGCTCCAGATCCGGCGGCTCGTAGAACTGGGGCTGCCGTTGGGGCGGATCGATGAGGTGAGCTGCGAGGGCGAGAGTCGCCAGGACGTGCTGCGTGAGTTGGATGGGGAGCTGGTGGCGGGCATCGAGAGGCTCGAGCATGCGCGGGCAGACCTCGCCGCGATCCTGAGAGAGGATGCTCCCGCAGATGCGCCGGCAGGGTTCGAATCCGTGTCGTCCCGACTCCCGGAGTCGGATTGCTCGCTTTTGCACATCTCCGGACAGCTCTATGACGCGCACGCTATGGCTGACCTGCGACGCATGGTGGAAGCCGACGAGGCGGTCGACCGCATTGGCGCACAAGTTCAACTACTCGCGCCTGACGCTGATGAGGCGAGTCGTGAACGCCTCGTGCGACTTCTCGCGCCGATCTTCGCGCAGAATCTGACCGACTATCCCTGGCTTCGGAATCATTCCGAGCATCTGTCGAGGAGTGAAAGCGTCGTGTGGCAGACGCTCTCGGAAGCGGTCGCCGAACTCTACAATCCGGCGCAGCGGGACGTGCTCGAGCGTGCGAGTCGGGCCGCGTTCGACCTGCTGGAGACTCGAATCGATACCGAGGGCGACGAACCGTCACAGGCTCTCGTGCTCGCGCGGTGACCTACCGCCTCGCGCCGAGCGCCCCGAGCGTCTCTCTCTCGGCGGCATCACACCTTCAGCGCCCGCGCTCTTCGCTGATGGAGTTGGCTCCGTCGATCGTGATGAGCTGGCCGGTGATGTACGACGCGCCCTCCCCAGCGAGGGATGCGATCACGTACGCCACCTCGTCCGCGGTGCCGGACCGGCCGACGGGTGTAGCGGCGCCCATTCGCCGTTCGCGATTGGAGGCGGATGCGGTGTCGATCCACCCCGGAGCGACCGCGTTGACTGTGATGCCGAACGGTGCCGTGTCTAGCGCCGTCGAGCGCGTCAGCCCGAGGATGCCTGCCTTCGCCGCGTGATAGGCATCGTCGCCGCCGTATGCCGCGACGGGACCTGACACCGATGAGACGTTGACGATTCGGCCGTAGCCGGCGGTCTGCATGAGGTCGACCACCATGCGGGTCATCAGGAAGGTCGTGGTCAGGTTCCGTTCGAGTGAGGCGTGCCAATGGTCGATGAATGTTCCTCGGATCGCGCCGGAGGCGTACGAGTCGGATACGGCTGTCATCCCGGCATTGTTGACGAGAATGTCGACGCCGCCGAAAGAGTCCGTCGCGCGCGCGACGACGGCCTTCACACCGGCCTGGTCGGTGAGGTCGGCGACAACTCCTTCCGCCCGAATCCCGGCGTTGCGCAATTCTGCGACTCGCTGGAAGATGCGATCCGTTGTCGACGTGATCACGACTCGATTTCCGGCACTACCGAGAAGACGTGCTGCGGCGAATCCGATGCCCTGCGTGCTTCCTGCGCCTGTGATGATGGCGACGCGTTGATCTGGCGTGGTCATGACGATCTTCTCCTTAGCCCCACGATGCCTGTGTGGCGTCGATACGCCGATTAGAAGCCCTGTGGTCGCCACAGGCTCAACCCAGTGGGCAAGGCGAAATCGTCGACACCGAATCCGAAGGTGGGCTTTCTTGACCCTGTGGTTGGCACACGGTCTTTACTCGGTTGATATCGCAATCTCGATCATCCGAGAGAGAACCCATGTCTGATCTGACGGAGGGCACCATGCACGCTGACCTCGGAGAGTTCCTGCTCGCCATTGCGGGAGTCGCGGGGACCCTCCTCGGAACCTTCATCGTCGGGGTCTTCTTCTACCTCGACCTTGCCCACTACAGGTCGGCCACCAGCAAGACGACCCCGAAAGACCGATACATGCGCGCCGCCGTGAGGTGGGTGTTCGTCGCGTACTCTATTCCGCTGCTCCTGCCGCTCGTACTCGTCTTCGCTGACCCGATCTGGGGTGCGATGACATTCGTCGTGCTCAACACCATGCTGCTCGCCTCCACCGTCGGAACTGTTCGACGTATCGTGACGCGAGGTGGGGCGGGCTCATCGTTCCCGCTCATCCTGAACGAATGGATCACAACCTTCGCGGTCGTCCTTGCGTTCGCTCTGCCGTGGCTCATCGACGGATGGATCCCTTCGCCTCCCGCGTACATTCCGTCACTGGTCATCATGATCACCGCCAGCTTCGCCAGTACGGCCGCGCTGGTCATGAGTGAGTTCGATTCGACATTCGTGACGGCTTCCCCTCCTCCTGGAAGGATCAACCTCAAATGACAAACGTCGCTGAGAACATCATCAAGACTCTGCATACCAACGGGATCGACCGCGTCTACGTACGAACGAGATCGGCACGGACTACTTTCAGGAGACTAATCCGCAGGAACTCTTTCGCGAGTCCAGCGTCTATGTCGAGTCCGTCGCCGTGCTGGTGATCCCCGGCGATGTCGCGCTGTCCGACATCGCCGATGACCGCACGGTCGTGATCGAGCGAACCCATCCCGTGGTCGTGCCCAGCGGCGCTGAGCTCGAACGAGCCGCGACCCTGCTCAACGAGGCCAAGAACGTGACGATCCTCGTCGGCGCGGGTGTAGAGGGTGCGCACGACGAGATCATCGCGCTGGCCGACCGCCTGGGGGCGCCGATCGTGCACGCACTGCGGGGCAAGGAGTTCATCGAGTACGACAACCCCTTCGACGTCGGAATGACGGGTCTACTCGGCTTCGCCTCGGGTTATCGGGCGATGGAGATGGCGGATGCCCTGCTCGTGCTCGGCAGCGACGCCACCGCGCACTATCGCAAGACACGGGCGAAGCTCGACGAGCTCGCAGTCCCCACGAAGACCGGTCGAGGCATCCATCTGCAGTACCTCGCCCGACTCCTGGATGAGCAGGCGGCGGATGACGTGATTTGTCGCGCTCGCTGGTGACGGGGGCTGTCGATGATGCTGGGCGAGCTGCTCACTCTCACTCAGAACCGACTGCCGGTCAAGACCATCGTGGTGAACAACTCGTCACTCAACTTCAACGAACTCGAGATGAAAGCAGCCGGATTGGTTCCCTACGCCACCGGACTCGCGAATCCCAGCTTCGCGCCGATCGCTGAGGCCATGGGCAGCTTCGCGCGTCGGGCGGAGAACAGCGAGGATTTGCCTGAAGCGGTGCGTGAGGTGCTCGCCCACGACGGTCCTGCTCTGCTCGACGTCGTGACCGAGCGGCAGGAGCTGTCGATGCCTCCGGCGATCGAGGCTGCGCATGCGAAGGGTTTCGCGCTGTATGCGATCCGCACGGTCATGTCGGGTCGAGGAGATGAACTGATCGACCTGGCGCGAGCGGACTGGCGTCTGTTGTTCTGAGCTGTCTGCCATCAAGACTGAGCGGTCGCGCGGCGTCCGATTCGACCGAGATGAGTGTGAGCGAAGTCGTGCAGTTTGAGCCCGTAGCCGAGCGCTCGATCGACGGCGACATGGAACGCCCAGCAGGCGGCGCTGAGAGCGAGCCAGGGTAGATCCTGCCCGCCGAGCAGGAATCCCGCGTACACCACCATCAGGATCGCCGGTGCGGTGTAGTTGTGCACGGCGTTGTAGAGGAGGGCGCCCAGGCGAGGGCTGCCGGCATAGCCGAGGGCGGAGAGGTCGAAGACGAGGAAGGCGGCGGCAAGCCACCACCACGGCTGTCCCGCGGCGATGACGGCGATGACGATGGCGACCGCGATGGCGCCGTTCTCGAGGCGCTGAACGGTCGCGACGCTCTTCTCGTATGTGTGCTGGCTCATGCCTTCTACCTCACACCCTGTTCCTGGGACGGAGTCAAGACCCACGTAACGTCTGCTGGTCGTGAAACCGCCATGCGGCGGGATGTGCTTAGAATCGACCAGATAGTCAGTTGGGCCGAATGAGATGGGGATCCATGGCGGAGCCGCAGAAACGCAACACCGAGCGCACTCGCCGGGCAGTGCTGGACGCGGCGATGCACGCGATCCTCGACAGCGGCACAGGTGTGACGCTCGCAGAGATCGCGGAGAGTGCCGGAGTGTCCAAGAGCGGCCTGATTCACCATTTCGGCACTCGGGACCAACTGTTCGTCGCCGTAGTGAAGGACGTGTCCGAGCAACTCCGAGAGGCGGTCGTCGCCGAGCTCGACCTGTCAGAGAATCACCCGGGGAAGATGCTGCGTGCCTACGTTCGTGCACTCTGCAAAGGGGGCGCCGAAGCTGCGGCGGCGCGTGACTTCGCCTCGGCGGCCAACTGGAACGGGCTGTATGCGATCCCGGCGATCGCCGCTCTCCTCGAGGAGTACGACGCGTGGTGGAGTGAACAGTTCGCCGCCGACGGGCTCAGTGCCGAGCGCATCCAGATCGTTCGCCGTGCAGCGGAGGGGGTAGTCGCCGCGGCGCTGCAGGGCGGCGAGGACGAGCTGAGCATCGCGGCGGCCCGCGGCCTGCTGCTGGAGCTCGCTACGGAAGGCTCATTCCGCCGGCCGCTCTGACCTGATCGGCGTCTCCTCATCGCTGTTGCGGCCCGGTACCTTTCGTCGCGCACGCTTGACCCTGTTCCGACAACACAGCGTGAACTGAGGGTCCACCGAGGAAAGAAATGAGATGCCACCGCAACTGAAGGACAAGACTGGAGAGCAAGTGGCCGTCAGGGTCGAGCTTTCGGATCGTGTCGGTGCGTACGTCGTCACCCTCGCTGACGGCTCGACTGCCGGCAGCGCCGGCTTCGGGGTCGTGCCCGTGTGCCCGCTGTTCGCCGCCCACCTCAAGACGCGTGGAACAGAGTTCCCTGCGGATGGCGGCGTGTTCCGTCGGCCGACGTCCGACGATCTCTCTCTGATCTCGCGACACGTCATACGCCGTCCCTGACGCAACATGAATGATCTCTCAAGGGTGAACTGGAGCTCGCTGATCTCCAGCATCGTCGGCGTGGTGAGCGCGACATCGTCCCTCGAGATGTGCGGAGGTGTTCGGAGGTGTTCTAGGTTGACGGTGCCGTCTGCGCCGCTTGCTGCGCTTGCGGTGACGGATATCAGGACAGCCGGATCTCCCGCAGCTCGCGACGCGATCTGATCCCGAGCTTGCGGTAGATGCTCCGCAGGTGGGCTTCGATCGTGCGTGGGCTCAGGAACAGCTGCGCACCCACTTCCCGGGAGGTGGCACCGGTGGCCACCTGCTGCGCGACCTGCAGTTCCTGGGCCGTGAGCTCATCGGGCGATGGGGTCGTGCGACGACGTGGGTGCTCGCCGGTCGCCATGAGCTCCTTTGCCGCTCGCGCGGCGAAGCCGTCCGCGCCGATGCGCGAGAGAAGATCGTGCGCGACCCGCAGCTCTTCCCTGGCTTGCTGGCGGCGCCCCGCGCGACGCAACCACTCCCCGTAGACGAGGTGAGCCCGTGCCGCTTCGCCGGTCAGTCGTGAGGCCTCGAGATGCTCGATCGCGGCGCGATAGTGAGGTTCAGCCGACTCGTCGGAGAGCATCAGCGCACGAGAACGCGCCTCGAGGCCGCGCGCCCACGGGGTGTCGCACGCCTCCGCACGGGTGCTCAGCTCCTCCAGAGCCCGGGCGGCGCTCTGCGGATCGCCGGCACGAGTCGATGCTTCGATCAGCTCAGCCAGACCGACGCTGCTCAGCGACAGTGCGACGCACGCGCACGTGATCGTCGCTGCTCGCTGCGCCTTTTCGTACTCGCCGAGCGCGTTGTGCACTACAGCGGTCGCGTATTCGGCCAGTGCTACCTCCGCGCTTCCCGGAGGATGACCGGGGTCCCGCAATGTGAGCTCCCGCAGCCTGGCCACGGTGGCAGCGTCACCCCGCCATGCGGAGACGATGGTTTCGGCATGGCGCATCGGCACTCCGCCGGTCGATTCCGCGATCGCGATCGACCGGCCTGCCATCTCGCCAGCCCGAGTGAGCTCGCCGCCGAGCGCCAGGATGTTGGCGTGGAAGTTGAGCGCAGTGGCGAGACCCGTCAGAGCTCCGTCCGCTCGCGCCGATATGACATTCGCTTCCGCGAGTCGATAGGCGAGGTCGTCATCGAGGATGCCGACCGCGGTGCGTGCCGCCAGCCACAGCCAGGACCGGTAGTGCGGTGTCTCGGCATCGGAGAGATCGGCATCGCACAGCGATCGTAGTGCGTCACGGAGCGGGGGAACACCGTCGGCGAATCCTCGGATCATCGTTGCGGAGAGCGCGAAGAGCAGTCGATCAGCCGGTCGGAAGGCATGCGCGAGTGAGGGGTCGGCGAGGGCTGCTTCGGCGACGGTTCGCCACGTTGGACCGCCCAGGACGAGTGCCGCGTCAAGTGCGCGAAGATGCGTCTGGTGGGCAAGGTCCGCATCGAACGATGCCATGTCGCGTGCGACGTGCAGGAGCATCTCGGGGACATTCTGATCTCGGCTCAGGTGGAAGGCGATCTGCGCTCGCAGAAGGGACAGACGTGCGCGCTGGAAGTCATCGAGCTGGCCCGCTTCGGCCGTGGCGAGCAGATCGACCGCGGTATCGGACGCTCCGGACTCGTGCAAGGCATGCACCGCCTCGAGGGCGCGCCCTGCCCGCACGGTCGGATCCGGCGTCAGCTGCGTCGCTCGCAGCAGGAACGCTCCGGCGGCCGCGTAGCCTCCACGCGCTCTTGCGCGAGTGGCCGATCGCTCCAGCTCCCCGGCGACGTGCTCGTCAACCCCGGAGGCCGCCTGGGCGGCATGCCAAGCCCGGCGATCAGGTTCAGATGCCGAGTCCGTGACGGCCGCCAGAGCCGCATGGGCGCGGCGACGAGCGGCCGGATCCGCCGTACGGTAGACGGCCGATCGGGCAAGGGGGTGTCGGAAGCGCACCCTGGCACCGATCTCCAGCAGTCCCACCGACTCGGCGGGTGCCGCCGAGTCAGGAGCGATGCCCGAATGGTCGGCAGCGCGCCGGAGCAGGGCGGGGTCTCCGGTCGGGTCCGCGGCGGCGAGCACCAGCAGCATCTGGCTTTCCTCGGGGAGTCCATGCACCCGATTCCGGTACTCAGTCTGCACGCGGCTGGAGACGTCCGAGAGATCGGGTTCCTGAAACCCCCCGGCGAACCGTGTCGGTGGGGTGCGCGAGGGAAGCTCCACCAGGGCGAGCGGGTTGCCGCGGGCTTCAGCGATGATCCGTTCCCGCACTTCGTCGTCGAGGGGCGCCGGGACGATCGAGTCCAACAACAGGCGGGCATCCGCGTCGCCGAGTCTCTTCAGGCGCAGTTCAGGGAGGCCGGCGAAGACCGCGCCTCCTGCCTCGCCGTCGCGAACGCCGAACACCATGGCGAAACGCTCGGCCTCGATCCGGCGCGCGACGAAGGCGAGTACTTCGGCCGACGCGCGGTCGAGCCAGTGGGCATCGTCGACGAGACACAGCAAACCGTTCTTCTCCGCTGCCTCGGAGAACAACCCGAGAGTTGCGAGACCCACGAGGAATCTGTCGGGTGTGGAGCCGACGTCGCGACCGAGTGCGACGCTGAGAGCCAGCTGCTGCGGCTCGGGTAGCGTGGATATCAGGTCGAAAAGGGGAGCACATACCTGATGCAGGCCTGCGTAGGCGAACTGCGTCTCGGCCTCGATACCTGTTGACGTCTCGATGCGGAAGCCGAGCTCCTCGGCCTTCGTGCGTAGGAACTCCAAGACGGCCGTCTTGCCGATGCCAGCCTCGCCGCGCACCACAATCACTCCGCTGCGCCCGGCCCTGGCCTCACTCAGCAGCTGCTCGCTCTGGCGGCACTCTGCGTGCCGACCCAAAAGCAACGGCCCGTCTCCTTCCTCGCGACAACGCCCCCGTCGAAGTGTGTCCCTACAACAGTCATTATGACTGGTTCGACGGAAGCCCGCGCGGAAACTTCTTGATCCGCCGTGCACCTGACGGATGAGAATCTCTTGACCCTGTTGCGACCACAGGGTATCTGCTGATCCCAGCGGCCGCACTCGGCAGGCCGGAGCGAAAGGATCTGTTCATGGGGTACATCAGCGTTGGGGAAGAGAACAGCGCCCCGATCCATCTCTACTATGAAGATCAAGGGGTCGGGCAGCCCATCGTGCTGATCCACGGGTACCCATTGAACGGGCATAGCTGGGAGAAGCAGACGCGTGCCCTGCTCTCGACGGGATATCGCGTGATCACGTACGACCGCCGGGGCTTCGGTCAGTCGTCGAAGGTCAGCACCGGTTACGACTACGACACCTTCGCTGCTGATCTGAACATTCTGCTGGACACTCTCGATCTGCGGGATGTGGTTCTTGTCGGGTTCTCGATGGGCACGGGGGAGCTTGCTCGCTACGTCGCCAACCACGGACATGAGAGGGTCGCGAAACTCGCCTTCCTTGCTTCGCTCGAACCGTACCTCGTGCAGCGCGACGACAACCCGGAGGGCGTTCCGCAGAGCGTATTCGATGGGATTGAGGCTGCCGCGAAGGTTGATAGGTATGCGTGGTTCACCGATTTCTATCGGAACTTCTACAACCTCGACGAGAACCTCGGCTCACGCGTTAGCCAGCAGGTCGTCGATGCGAACTGGAATCTCTCTGTCACCAGTGCCCCGATCGCCGCCTACGCCGTGGTGTCGTCTTGGATCGAGGACTTTCGTGGTGATGTCGAGGCCGTTCGCGCCGCTGGCAAGCCCACCCTCATCCTGCACGGCACGAAAGACAACATCCTGCCCATCGACGCCACCGCCCGCCGCTTCCGCCAGGCTGTGCCCGATGCCGAGTACGTCGAGATCGAAGGCGCGCCTCACGGACTGCTCTGGACCCACGCAGACGACGTGAACAACGCGCTGACATCCTTCCTCGCCCAGTGATCCTCATCACGAGCGCGAGGCGACGACTGCACCTTCCCTATACGCGGAGCAGCAAAGGAGGATTTCGTGGCATGGAGCACTCGTGAACTCGCGGAACGAGCTGGGACGACGGTGAACACGGTCCGCCATTATCATCGGCTCGGACTGCTCGAGGAACCGGAGCGCGAGTACAACGGATACAAGCAGTACGAGGTGCATCATCTCGTGAGCCTCTTGCGCATCCGCCGTCTCGCCGACCTCGGCGTGCCCCTCTCTCAGATTCGTGCCGTTCGAGCGGGCGCTGACAGTACGCCGCAGACGATGCGTGAGCTCGACGCCGAGCTCGAGGAGAGCATTCGCAGGCTGGAGAAGGCGCGAGCCGACATCGCCGTCATCCTGCGCGATGAGGTTCCTGCAGACACCCCGGCCGGGTTCGAGTCGGTGGCGGGCAGGCTGTCCGAGACCGACACTTCGATCGTCCACATCTACACGCAGTTGTACGACGAGGCGGCGCTCGCCGACATCCAGAAGATTGCTGAGGACGCGGAGGACGTGGCTGCCGATCTCGACCGGCTGCCGTCCGATGCCGATGAGGAGACCAGGCGCTCGCTCGTCCCTCGACTCGCCAAGAGTCTTGCGCGCAATCTCATCGACTACCCGTGGCTGAACGATCCGGCGACGCATCTCTCCAAGAGCGGCTACGTCACCTCGCAGACGATGGTCGAGGCCATCCTCGAGCTGTACAACCCGGCGCAACTCGACGTGCTGGGGCAGGCGCACGAGGCTGCGCGAGAGCTGGTGCAGAAGCTTCAGGAATCGGGAGAGGGGCCGGAGGCCGGAGCGGGTTGACTGTGTGCTGGGGACACGGTGGAGACTGCCGTCGCAGGATTCGTCTGCAAGCACGAGAAAGGTGAGCAGAGTATGACCGATAAACAGCGTGATCCCGGTGTCTCCCCCCAGGAGCGTAGCGGCGGCCGGGCGGGCGGCGAGCAGACACTCGCGGAGGATCTCCTCCTGGTGTTGTTCCAACCGCAGTCCGGTACGATCGCCGGCGAGGGGACGCTCTATTACGTCCTCGCTGGCGCAGTGCTCGCCGACCTCGGCCTCGGCGCCCATCTGCGGACCGGTACGGGACGGCTGGGCGGTCTGACGGTCGAGGCGGTGGCAGACAACCCGCCGTCCGATCACCTGTTGCGCGCCACCTGGGAGTACGTGGCCGACAAGCCTCGAGGAGTGCAGACGGTTCTGGCTGCGACGGGCCCGACGCTGCGCGAGCCGCTGCTGGACAGGTTGATCGAGCGCGGCGAGCTGCGTCGCCGTGCTCACAGGTCGCTCGGCTTCATTCCGTCTTCCGTGATCGAGGAGGGGGACTCCGCGCGCCGGCGGATGCTGCTCGCCGATATCCGAGCCGTGCTCGTCGACGGAGCCGAACCCACACCCCGGACCGCCGCGCTCGCCGCGCTCCTCTACGGCAGCGGCACTCTCCCGCAGTTCGACCACGACATCCCATGGACGTCCCCGGTGATCACGCGGGCCGAGGAACTCAAAGAGGGAAACTGGGGCGCAGGAGCGACTGCGAAGGCTGTGGCTCGCAGCGTCACCTCCCTCATCGTCAGCAACGTCATCGTCGCCGCCGCCGTCCTGCCGCGCTCCTAGCGCAGCGGGGCAGTCCCGCAAGTCATCGACGGAAGGCCAGGCCGGTTCGCGGTTCGATCATGCTGCGACCGCGCGGCCGATCCTCTTTCACGGCCGGTCGACCGCTCTACGCCACGGTCCTCAGCTGTCGATTTGACTCGGTTCCGAGAACACAGATTCTAATGGGTCACACATAGAGAATCCGTGAAAATTTCTAGAAAGGAAGTAGAAAAGTGAACCCGATCGAACAGCTCGTGCGAGGGTTTCAAGACCTCGTGGCGTATGTGCCCGAACTGGTACAGCCGTTCGTCGTCATGCTCGCGGGAGCGGTCCCGTTCGTTGAGGGCGAACTCGCGGCCATGGTCGGCGTCGTAGGAGGGATCAACCCGATCATCGCGGGCGCCGCAGGTGCCATCGGCAACTTCGCGAGTGTACTCCTCGTGGTTCTTATCACCTCTCGCGCGCGCACGGCAGTGGTCGATCGCAGAACGGCGCGAGTGATGGCGACCGCCGGGGCGGTGAGCTCTGCTGAGGCTTTCGCTGCTGAGAAGCCAGAGTCGAAGGGTCGCGCGAAATTCAAGCGCTGGCTCACCCGATTCGGCGTTCCCGGCGCCAGTATCCTCGGCCCGCTGGCGATCCCGACGCAGTTCACATCCGCCATCCTGGTCGCCGGGGGCACGCCCCGGGCGTGGGTGCTGCTCTGGCAGGCCGTGGCCATCGCCATCTGGACGACCTTTGGTACGGTGTCTGTCTGGGCGGCGCTCACCCTCCTCGTCGGTGTCTGACGCGGAACTTCACCGAGATGCTCACGCGCGACTCGCCCGGGTGGAACTCTCGCCCGGGCGAGCACCGCGAGGTCGCGCGTTTCCTCCTTGGATCAACCAGCCAGGAGATACTCGCCCGGGTGAAGATGACAACGCTGGGCGTCCGCTGACTGCGATCGCTCGTGGTGTGGTTAAGCCGAGGCGACGCGTCCGCACCGCACTAGGCGATGAGGAAGGATCCGTCGTTGATAAGTTCTCGGAGGTCGTCGATTGACACGGCTGCTCCGAACGCGGGCTGGCCGGGCTGCAGGCGCGCTCCGTCCGCGAGACGACCGACGATCAGTGGGTCGAAACCCAGGTCGTCGATAAACGCGACCACGCGGTCCACGTCAGCGTCCCTGTCTCCGGCGATGCCGATCGCCTTCCGGTCCGCCGAGCCCCAGGGTCGGGCTTCCTCCTCGAGGTCGTGATAGCCCATGTGATTCAGCGCTTTGACAACATGCGAGTCCGACAGAAAACCCTGAAGGACCTCGCTCGTCGAGGTGCGGGGGTCGTTCAGATCGTCGCGGACACCATCGGTCTCCCACCAGTAGTTCATGACGTCAACGACGAGCTTGCCCTCCAGCTCCGCGACCGGCAGAGTGCGGTACTTGCCGAGCGGCAGCGCCAGAACGACGATGTCCGCCTCGCGGGCAGCCTGCCCCGAGCGGACGGCGGTTGCACCGTGGGCGAGCACATCGATCGTCAGCGCTATCCGCTCGGGGTCGCCGGAACCAGAGATCAGTACACGGAACCCCGCGGCGACCGCGAGGCGGGCGAGAACCGTACCGACCTTGCCGGCGCCGAGGATGCTCACGGTCAGGCTGCTCTCCATCTCATCGGTCGCTTTCATCGCTGGAACGCCGCCCCGGTCGAGGACGCAGCGGGCGTCTCAGCGAGCAGCTCACGCACCATAGGAATCACCTTCCTGCCGTACAGCTCGACGGCGCGAAGACGCGCGCTCGCGGCCAGAGCACCTCCGGCCGTGTAGATGAGGTCGAACCGGCCGACATCCAGCGTGCGGATGGCGGCGGCCATCTTCCTGGCGACCGTCTCCGGCGAGCCGACGTACAGCGATCCGCTCTCGACGTCCGCTTCGAACTCGGAGCGCCTCAGTGGCGGCCACCCGCGCAGCGCACCGATCCGGTCGCGGACCACTTTGTATCCGGGGTAGAACGTCTCCATCGCCTCCTCCTCTGTCTCGGCGATGAAACCGGGGGAGTGCATGCCCACCGGGTAGGCGGTGCTGCCCAGCTGTTCGGTCGCCCGGCGATACAGGTCGACGTACGGTGCGAAGCGGGCTGGTGCCCCGCCGATGATCGCGAGCATGAGTCGGAACCCGTAGCGCGCAGTGCGGATCACCGATTGCGGCGAGCCGCCGACGCCCACCCAGGTGCGCAGCCGGCCCGAATCGGTCTTAGGGAAGACATCCGCCTCGTGCAGCGCGGCACGCGTCGTCCCCTCCCACGTCACCGGCTTCTCACCGAGCAGGGCATGGAAGAGGTCGATTTTCTCATCGAACAGCAGCTCGTAGTCGGAGAGGTCGTAGCCGAACAGCGGGAACGACTCGGTGAACGATCCGCGGCCGAGGATGATCTCGGCACGCCCGTTCGAGAGGGCGTCGAGCGTGGCGAAGCGCTGAAACACCCGCACCGGGTCGTCCGACGACAGCACCGTGACGCCCGAGCCGAGCCGGATGCGCTCGGTCACGGTCGCGATCCCCGCCAGCACTGTCTCGGGAGACGAGATCGCGAACTCGGGGCGGTGGTGCTCGCCGATCGCCACCGCCTCGATGCCCAGGTCGTCGGCGAGTACTGTTTCGGCCACCGTGGCGCGGATCGCCGCACCGTAGGAGACCACGGCCCCCTCGTCGTCGCGGGGCAGGTCTCCGAACGTGTCGATGCCGAACTCAAGGTTGGTGAAGTCGCTCATGATCTCTTTCTTCTCGTGGATCTCAGCTGTGGTGGGTTCAGGCGTGGGCGGCTTTGCCGCCCTTGACGATCTCTGCGGGAGCACGCCCGGTGAGGTGCCACTCGCCCGGGTCCTCGTCGAGCAGTTCGCGCACACGGGGTGCGACGCGTTCGCCGAACAGGCGGATGCTGTGCTCTCGGGCGTCCCGCGGCAGATGCAGCACGTCGTACTTCAGGTCGAAGCGCGACAGATGGTTTGCGCGAACGATGCCGGCGATCTTCTGGGCCACGGCCTCCGGCGATCCGACGTACAGTGCACCTGTCCTGACCTCGGTCTCGTACCGCTCGGGGGTGGGCGCGTAGAAGCCACGCTCCTCACTCAGCGCCGTGACAACGGGCTGCCAGTGCTTCCAGTGCGTATTCTTCGCCTCTTCGTCGGTGTCCGCGATGAAGCCGAGGGAGTGCTGGCCGATCGGAAGCTCCGGCTGGCCGAACTGCGAAAGCGCACGAAGATACAGTTCGGCGTGCCCGGCGAACCGTTCGGGGCGCCCGCCGATGATCGCCATCATGAGGGGCAGACCATTCTTGGCCGCACGCACGACCGAGTCGGGGCTTCCGCCGATGCCGATCCAGGCGGGGATCCCACCCTCAGGCATCCGCGGGTGGAGGCGCACGTTCTCCAGCGGCGCGCGGTACTGTCCGCTCCAGGTCACTCCTCACGCATCAGGCGCAGGAACAGGTCGAGTTTTTCCTCGAAGATCTGCTCGTACTCGGCGATGACGTAGCCGAACAACGGGAACGATTCGATCGACGATGCACGCCCGAGCACGAGATGCGCCCGCCCACCGGAGAGGCCGTCGACGGTGGCGAACTGCTGATAGAGCCGCACGGGGTCCTGCGTCGATAGGACGGTCACCGACGTTCCCAGGCGAATGATCGATGTGGCCTGTGCCGCGGCCGCGAGGATCACGAGAGTCGCCGCGTCGACCATGCCCTCCCTATAGTGCTCACCGATGCTGAACACGTCGAGTCCGACGGACTCGGTCAGTCGCGCCTCATCGACGAGCAGCCGCAACGTCTCAGCATCCGACATCACGCGCCCGCCGTCGGTGGCGACGTCGCCGAAGGAGTTCAGCCCGAACTCGACTTCACTTGATCGGATGACCATGATCAGCACCTTCCCGTCACCGGCACATCCGGATTGACGTGTCAATGCTGCAACATGGGTATTGACGCGTCTATTCCGACGAGTGCATTGCAGGGAGACGAGATGCCTGAGGACCACCGGACGCTGCCCACGCAGGAGCAGCTGCGCATTTGGCGGGAGTACATCGAGACCGCACAGTCGCTGCGCACACGTCTCGGCAAGCGCCTGCTCAGCGAGTCATCGCTTTCGGCGGCAGACTACCAGGTCCTGCTCGCCCTGACAGAGGCGCCACAGCGCGTGCTGCGATCGTCAGAGCTGGCGGCGCTGATCGAATGGGAGCGCAGCCGGCTGTCCCACCACCTGGGCCGGATGGAGAAGCGCGACCTGATCCGCCGCATCGCGTGCGTGGACGATGTGCACGGGGTGGACGTCACCGCGACGAACCTCGGCCAGGAGGTCTTCCGTGCCGGATCCGTGCCGCACTTGCGCGCGGTGCGCGAACTGTTTGTCGATGCTCTCACCGCGGAACAGCTCGTGCACCTCGACGAGATCGCCGCCTCGCTGCGTAGGCATCTGGAGTCGGACAACCCAGAGGTGAGGGAGTGAGCGCAGCGTAAGTTTCGTCTGCCGCGCGACTACCCGTGCTTTCCGAAGCTGCGCAGGCACAGCGAGCTCGCCACGACCAGCATCGATCCCGCCACCATCTACGGAGGTGGGGTCGGCGGTTACACGGACTATCCTGCACTCGCTCGTTTCCGAGCATGACGAGTCACGCACGAGACGGACAACGCTGCTGCTCTTGGATAGATGTTGCCAACTCAGTATCTTGCCAACATTTAGGTGCGTAAGTGTTGGTAAGGTGGGGTGATGTCCACAGGAGTCGCCGATCCACTGATCCCCATCGAACCGATCTCGTTTGAGAGGTTCGAATGGAAGCCGCGTGCGCCAGAAATGTATTCGCGCGCGGAGGTGATGCGTCAGACTGGGCCGTACCAGGCTGCTGTCACCGCACCGATTGCCGGGTGGTCGCCCAGGCTCCCGGTCGAAGCGTTGGCTGATGTGGAAGACGCAACGCGCCAGTTGGTCGAGTTTGATCTTCATGCGCAGCGCACGCTCGCAAACGACAGCCCCGCACTCGGTCCGATGGCTGCGATTCTGTTGCGCACGGAGGCAGCTTCGAGCTCTCAGATTGAACAGTTGACGACGTCGGCAAAGCAACTCGCCCTTGCCGAGATTGATGAGGGCGATAGGGCGAACGCGCGTGCAGTCGTGGGCAACGTTCACGCGATGGAGGCAGCACTGAGCTTGGCGGGAGATGTGAGCGAGGGATCCATCCTCGCGATGCACGAGGCGCTGATGCTGCATCAGCATGGTTTCGATCCCTTGCTCGCCGGTCGCTTCCGGGGCGAACAGGTGTGGATTGGGCTAGGAGAGGCCGGCCCACGAACCGCGGACTTCGTTGCACCGCACCATGACCGCGTTCCCGGCGCGATCGCGGATCTCGTGGCGTTCGTGCAGAGGCAAGACCTTCCAGTGCTGGTGCAAGTTGCTGTTGCGCACGCACAGTTCGAGACGATCCACCCGTTCCCCGATGGCAACGGTCGCACAGGGCGAGCGCTCGCCCAATCGATTCTCCGAAATAAGGGTCTTGTGAGATCGACTGCAGTACCGATCTCCGCCGGGCTCCTTGTCGATGTCAACCGCTACTTCGCAGCGCTAGGCAGTTTTCGTGAAGGCGACGCCGCTCAGATCATTCATGAGCTTGCGCGCGCAAGTCGTATCGCCGCCGTCACTGGCAGCGACCTCGTGAATGATCTCGCAGCGCAGCTCGAGGATTCTCGCGCGAAACTGGCGGGAATCCGTTCTGATGCGGCTGCGTGGCGGATTCTTCCGGCACTGGTCAGCCAGCCTGTGATGAATGCGAAATACCTCGTGCAGACGCTCGGACTGGGGGAGATGGCGGCGCTCCGTGCCCTCGACGCGATGAGTGCGAGGGGCGTGCTTGTCGAGATGACGGGCAAGTCTCGCGGGCGAGTGTGGCAGCACAGCGGCATCCTGGGCGTGCTTGATGAGTACGCCGCCCGGATTCGGCGCATGTCAGCAGAGTAGCGCGACGGTCAGCTCTAGGAGCTTGTTCGTCGGCCGCGCGCCTACCCGTGCTTGCCGAATCGGCGCAGGCGCAGTGAGTTCGCCACGACCAGCACGGAGCTTGCCGCCATCGCGGCCCCCGCGATCATGGGGTTCAGTAGCCCGAGGGCCGCAATCGGGATGCCGACGGTGTTGTAGAGGAACGCCCAGAACAGGTTCGTCTTGATCGTGCCGAGCGTCTTGCGGGAGAGTTCGATCGACAAGGCGACCTGAGCCAGATCGTTGCCCATGATGGTGAGGTCAGCGGCCTCGATCGCGACGTCGGTTCCCGAGCCCATCGCGATGCCGAGATCTGCTTGGGCGAGAGCCGGAGCGTCGTTCACGCCATCTCCGACCATCGCGACGACCTGGCTGCGCGCCTGCAGATCGCGAACGATCTGCGCCTTGCCATCGGGGAGCACGTCGGCGAAGACGTCAGCAGATGCGATGCCGACGGATGCCGCGACCTGCTGAGCAACCGCGGCGTTGTCGCCAGTCAGCAGGATCGGGCGCAGCCCGAGTTCCTTGAGCGAGGTGATGGCTGCGGCAGAGGACGCCTTGATGGTGTCGCTCAGGTTGATGAGACCGGCGAAGCTGCCGTCGACGGCGACCAGGATCGATGTCGCCCCGCCGCGCTGTGCTTCTGCGAGGTCTGCGAGGTGCTCATCAGTCAGCTCGATGTCGTTCTCGTTCATCCAGCTGATCCGGCCGACGACGACGATGCGAGCGTCGACGGTGGCGCGTACCCCGCCGCCGGCAGCCGAGATGAAGTTCGAGGGCTCCGTGACCGGCGCAGCAGCGATCGCGGCGTCGACGATGGCTCGAGCGATCGGGTGCTCGGAACCCGACTCCGCCGATGCTGCGAGCGCGAGAAGCTCAGGCTCGGTCATGCCCGCCGCAGCCTGAACTGATGTGACAGCGAGATTTCCCTCGGTGATGGTTCCGGTCTTGTCGAGCAGCACCGTGTCGATCTTGCGGGTGTCTTCGAGCACCTGCGGTCCGCGGATCAGGATGCCCAACTGCGCACCGCGCCCACTGCCCACCAGTAGTCCGATGGGCGTGGCAAGACCGAGCGCGCACGGGCAGGCGATCACGAGCACAGCAACGGATGCAGTGAAAGCGGCCTCTACATCGCCGGAAAGCAGCATCCACAGCGCGAAGGTGACCACCGCGATGACCAGCACGATCGGGACGAAGACCGCCGAAATCCGGTCAGCGAGACGAGCAATGGGAGCCTTTCCGGTCTGCGCCTCGGAGACCAGCCGGCCCATCTGTGCGAGGGTGGTGTCTTTGCCGACCCGGGTGGCGCGCACCACCAGTCGTCCTGACGTGTTGATGGTCGCGCCTGTGACGGTGTCATCCGGCCCGACTTCGACGGGGACGGCCTCGCCGGTGACCAGAGCGGTATCGATGGCCGAGTGTCCGGAGACGACGAATCCGTCGGTGGCGATCTTCTCGCCGGGTCTGGTGACGAACTCATCTCCGGGCACGAGATCGGATGCGGCGATCTTCACCTCGATGCCGTCCCGGAGCACAACCGCTTCTTTCGCACCCATCTCGAGCAGTGTTGCAAGGGCGTCACCCGCACGCGACGTCGCACGGGACTCGAGATATCGGCCCAGCAGCAAGAAGGTGGCGACGACGCCGGCCGTCTCGAAGTAGAGCGCGTGGTCGCTCATCGACATGCCGACGTGAGCGGTGAGGTTTGGGTCCTTGATCAGCTGCCACAGGGAGAAGAAATAGGCGGCGAGGATGCCGATGGAGACAAGAGTATCCATCGTGGATGCGAAGTGGCGGGCGTTGATGGCTGCCGCACGGTGGAAGGGCCACGCCGCCCAGAAAGTGACCGGGGTGGCCAAGACCAGTGCGACCCAGCCCCAGTGCGGGAACTGCGCTCCCGGGATCATAGAGATGACGAAGAGCGGGACGGTGAAGATCGCGGCGACGATCAGCCGGATCTTCAGATCGCTGCCGCCATGCGGGGCGGTGTGGTCGGTGTGGTCGGTGTGCAGGTGGCCGTGACCGTCGTCATCATTCGCCGGCGCGTACTTGTCGACCTTCACATTCGCCTGGTAACCGGCCGCCTGCACGGTCGCGACCAGCTGCTCATCACTGACGCCTGTGGGAACGGTCACTCGCGCTGACTCGAGCGGCAGGTTGACCACGGCCTCGACGCCGTCAATCTTGCCGAGCTTGCGCTCGACCCGGCTGACGCACGAAGCACACGTCATGCCCTGGATCGCCAGTTCGACCGTGCGCTGATCAGTGGGGTGCGCGGACACGTTGCTCATGACAGCCTCAGCTGTCGATGGAGACCAGCGCGTAGCCGGCTTCAGCGACGGCCGCTTCGAGAGCGGAGTTCGAGATCGCAGCATCAGCGGAGACGGTTGCGGTGGAGGTGCCGCCAGCGGCGAGATCGACAGCGACGCTGTTGACGCCCGCAACTGCGGAGAGCTCTTCGGTGACAGAGGAGACGCAGTGGCCACAGGTCATGCCGTCGATTTTCAGAGTGATGTCGTGCGTGCTCATGAGGGCTCCTGATTCGTCGTGCGGATACCAGAAAGAATACCCCCTGGGGGTACCTCCGTCAAGTACCCCTCTGGGGTATCTGACTCCGGTCGTCAGCGCAATGGCACATCGACGTCGGATCCGCCCTCGACGGTCAGACGAGCGCCCATTTGGACGATGGTCGGCTCCCCGACGAATCCTCCGGCGAACAGGGACTGCCCCTGCGTGAACTGCGACGCTCTGGAGAGAAGATCAGGGGGCGCGAAGCCGAAGATGCGGGCGATTTCGGCGAGGTCTTCAGGGGAGTTCATCCGCATGAGCGCGAGATTGTCGCACTGTGAGATGACGTTCGGATGGACCTTCGAGGGGCGCTGCGTCGAAAGCAGTAGCCACAGGCCGTACTTGCGTCCCTCGGCAGCGATCTGAGTGATTCGCTCCGAGAGCAGCCGCTCGACTGCCGTCGTCGGATTCGGCGGGCACAGGTTGTGGGCCTCATCGATCACGATCAGTCGCGCGATCCGCTCGTGTCGTCGCTCCCAGAGATGATCGAGGATCGCGAGAGCCGCGATCTTCGGCTCCGCCGACGTATCGAACTTTCCGAGGTCGACAACGGTGGCGTCCGGCTGCTCGTCGATGATCTCGGTGACCGGCTTGCTATCACGTGCCCACATCGTCCAGTCGGCGATGCCGAGATTCTCAAGGCGCATTGCGAACCTGTGATGGACTTCGTTATCGGACGCGCGCAGCCACTCGAGCAGCGTGCCGTCTGCGGGCAGGCCCGAAGCACGTGTCTGCGCGACCAGGCCCAGAGAGGCGTTGAACTCCTCGGCATCGAGGATCGGATCCAGCTGCAGAAGAGCCGCGCGTGAGCGCTCATCCATGTCGAGCAGGCGGACTTTGAGATCGTCCCCGAGGCCCGGCCGCGAATGCAGCACGCGTATATCCCGAGTGCTCAGCGCCGCGGCATCCGCCCCGATCGCTCCGTCACGCAGCTCACTGAGTCGCACGAAGTCCGAGTTCGGGTCGAGCACGATCACTGGCAGCCGCGTGTGGAGCAGGATCTGCTCGAGCAGCACCCCGAGTGCGTACGTTTTGCCCGAACCACTCTGTCCGCACCAGAACGTGTGTCGGTTCAGTCCGCGCGCACGGATATGAGCCTGGTCGGCAGTCTGCGCGACCGTGCCGATCGGAATCACGTCACCCATGCCTCGAGAGTATCCGTCAAGGCATGGGCGCGGTAGGTTACTCGCGGTTCGCGGCGTAATAGGCGAGCAGAGCCTTGGTCGAGGCATCCTGTGCATCGATTGCGGAGGTGTCGCCGTCGATGGCGGGAGCGATCTGCATCGCCAGCTGCTTGCCGAGCTCGACGCCCCACTGGTCAAAGGAGTTGATGCCCCAGATTGTGCCCTGCGTGAACGTGATGTGCTCGTACAGCGCGATCAGCTGACCGAGCACCTGTGGGGTGAGCGCGGGTGCGAAGATCGATGTCGTGGGGCGGTTGCCGGCGAACGTGCGGGCGGTGACGAGAGCACCCGTCGTTCCCTCTGCTTCAACCTCGGCCGCCGTCTTCCCGAACGCCAGCGCCTTGGTCTGTGCGAGGAAGTTCGCCAGGAACAGCGCGTGCACATCCTTGTCGCCGTCGCTCAGCGCGTACGCCGGGTTGACGAACGCGATGAAGTCAGCGGGGATGAGACGGGTGCCCTGGTGGATGAGCTGGTAGAACGCGTGCTGTCCGTTGGTGCCGGGTTCGCCCCAGAAGACCTCTCCGGTGTCGGTGGTGACCGGTGAGCCATCCCACCTGACGGACTTGCCGTTGGATTCCATCGTCAACTGCTGCAGGTACGCGGGGAAGCGGCTCAGCTGCTGTGCATAGGGGAGAACAGCGTGCGACTGCGCGCCGAAGAAGTTGTTGTACCAGACGTTCAACAGGCCCATCAGGACCGGTACGTTGCGGTCGAGCGGAGTGGTGCGCACATGCTCGTCCACCGAGTGGAAGCCTGCGAGCAGGTCGCGGAATACGTCGGGGCCGAGCGTGATCGCGAGCGACAGGCCGATTGCGGAGTCGACGGAGTAGCGGCCGCCGACCCAGTCCCAGAACCCGAAGGCATTGTCCGTGTCGATGCCGAACTCGGCGACCTTGTCGAGAGCCGTCGAGACAGCGACGAAGTGATGCGCGACGGCGTCTGTGCGCGACGCATCGTCGTCAGCGATCGCACCGGACTCGGTCAGGCCCGACCACAGCCAATCGCGAGCGAGACGCGCGTTGGTGAGCGTCTCAAGTGTCGTGAAGGTCTTGGATGCGACGATGAACAGCGTCGTCTCAGGGTCGAGGTCCGCGGTCTTCTGCGCCATGTCGGTCGGGTCGATGTTCGAGACGAAGCGGGCCTCGATACCGGCGTTCGCGTACGGCTTGAGTGCCTCATAGACCATGACGGGACCGAGGTCTGATCCGCCGATGCCGATGTTCACGACGTGCGTGACCTTCTTTCCCGTCACCCCGGCCCACTCGCCGGAGCGGACCCGGTCCGCGAACGCGCTGAGTCGGTCCAAGACGTCGTGCACGTCAGCATCCACGTCCTGGCCATCGACCTCGAGCGCGGGCAATGCATTCGTGGGGCGACGCAGTGCAGTGTGCAGCACTGCGCGGTCCTCACTCGTGTTGATGTGCGCACCCTCGAGCATTGCGCTGTAGCGCTCGGCCACACCGGTTTGCTCTGCCAGTCGCACGAGCGCTGCCAGCACCTCATCGGTGACCAGGTTCTTGGACAGATCCACGTGCAGATCCGCGAGCGGCAGCGAGTACCGGCGTGCGCGGCCCGGATCAGCATCGAACCACCCGCGCAGGTCGGGGACGATCCGTCCCTGCAAGTCGGTGAGCTCGGCCCATGCGGCTGTGCGAGTGGGGTCAATCGGTGCGGTCATGGCTCCACGTTAGCGCGCACCGTAGGAGTGGGTATCCTGGAATGAGCATTCACAACAGGAGGCCGCCGTGATCATCAGCTTCATCGTCTTTTTGGTTATGTTCGTTGGCGGAATCTGGGTGATGGGCATCGCGCACGGACTACCGCTGGACTTCCAGGCGCTCACCTTCTGCGCCGGCCTTGCACTGGTCTGCCTGTCGCTCGCGTGGATGATGCGCGAGGGCCGCTCCGGCGCCACGCGTCGCGCGAACAACTGGGATGGTGGCCCCGCCGCTCGCTGATCCAGAGCGGACGGGACCACCCCGTTCACTCCAGCGTTACGTCGTCGATCACGAACGACGTCTGCAGCGAATAATCTTCCGAACCGGTGAAGGTGATCGTGACGGTCTGCCCAGCGATTCCGGTCAGCGGCACCGCGACAGCTGAATAGTCCTGAGCGTCGAGGTTGCTCCACTCGCGCTCTGCGATGCTCGCTCCTGTGTCGTCGACCACGGTCAGAGCCAAAGAGTCGTACGCGACCGCTCTGCGCTCTGCGGTCGTGACCCGCAGCCAGAACGTCAGCGTCGCGTCGGCGCACTCCGTCGGCACAGTGAATGTCTGACTCAGGGTGTCGGTGTTGGCCCAACCGAAACCGTTGAGCCATGCCTTCCACGATCCGTTCCTGGCGGGCTCGAGGTATGAGCGCGAATCGATCACCGTGCTCGTTGCAGACCATGGCGCTGCGGCGCCGGTCTCGAAATCACCGTTTCCGACGACGCCACCTGCCGAGCACTCGTCTGGAGTGGGGTCGGGGTCGGGGTCGGGGTCAGGATCCGGCTCCGGATCGCTGGTCATCGACGCAAGCCGATGAGACTGCGTCACAGCGGGATTCCACACGAACTCATTGCCGTCGCTGAAGACGTAATAGGTTGATCCGTTCGGCATGAGCGCGACGGTGATGCCGCCGAAACCAGACATGAATGGCACGGTGAACGCCTCAACGAAGCTCGGGTCGTCCGCTGAGCTGAAGTCTTTCGCCCATACCGACATGTTGTAGTGCAGCGATGACTCACCGGGGACGTCCAGACCGCGGTCGGAGACATCGCGCTGCATCGCCGCATCGAGAAGTCCGGGGTGCAGTAGCTGCTCTCCGTCGACCGCTCCACCCAGGGGACCGAACAGCTCGGCGACCTTGGCGATAGCATCCGTCGTCCAGAACATCCCGTACCCACCGAATGGTGCACCAGTCGGTGAGTTCTCGGTGCGCAGGGTGCTCAAGGCATCCGGACCGACACCGGCGGGAATGAGAACTTCATCGCGAAGCATCTCGAAGATGTCGGCATCGGCGCCTTCATAACCCTCGAGCACGGAATCCATCGCCTGGACAGCGAGGTACGTATCCGAGGTGTGATAAACCCACTGCGTCCCCGGAGCACTCTTGCGCGGAAACGACAGAGCGGCCGTGGTTTTGCCCGAGTAATCCTCAGCGAGGAAGAAGTCGTTCATGACGGCGCCCGCTTCATCGACCTCGTAGCCCGCGGAGTTGTAGTTTCCGGTCGCCATGTCCAGGGCGTTTCTGATCGTCACGCCGTTCCACGCCGCATCTCCCGCGGCCTCGGGCACGTGATCTTGGATCAGTTCTTCGGCAATGGCAGGGGAGTACTTCTGCGCCAGATGGAGCAGCGCGAGAGTTCCGAATGCGGACTTCGCTGTCGAGTATGACGGCAACAGGACCTCGCTGCAGTACGGATGGTCGCCTTGGCGCGTGGGGCACGTGCCCACGTAGTTGATGCCCTCGTAGACGAATCCGTATCCGGACAGCGCTGAGGGCGTGATCCCAGAACCGAATGCAGAGACGTCGATTCCGGAACCGGGGTGGTCGCTGGCCAGCTGCGTGATGGGGCGGGTCGGAAGCCGGTCAGCGAGCTCCTCTGCCGCGCGAGATCGGATGCCGGACGCATCCGCGACCTGCCCGTGCGTGAGCGTCACCGCCTGCTGTCCCCATAGGTCGAACTGGAAGTACTCGCAGGTCTCGCTGGTGATCTGGTAGCGCAGCTGCGACACGCTCGTGTCGGAGAAGAGGAACGTCATCAGGCCGTTGTGCACACAGTTCGCATTGCGCTCGATCAGCGAGAAGGGCAGCGCGGCACGCGTCATTCCGCCGTCGCCTTCCTCCTGCCAGGCGCGGCCGAGTCCGATCGCCATGTTCCACGCGGTGCTGTCGGTGATGCGAAGCCCGCGGGCCGCCGGGATGACCACGCCGTCGTTCTGCACCAGCTCGATCGATACGTCAGGCAGCCGCTTCACTGCGTCGAGAGTCCCGTAGCCGTACGGATCCTTCAGCGCGATGAAGCCTCCAGAGAGCGCTGGTCCCTGGAGAGTCAGTGTGCCTTCGAGCTCATGCACAGGGGGAGCGGCATCAGTCGGAGCCGCAAAGGCACTGCTCGGCACCGCGGCCGTTGCGATGCCACTCGTGAGCTCGGCGGCGGTCAGAGCAGTGCGTGACACGGTGGTCTCAGCGGTGGGAACGGTATCAGCCGTCGCCGGAACAGACGAGAGCGCTCCGGCGAAGATGAGTGCGGCACCGAGCGCGCAGGCAGCGCGGGTGGCGCGGCGGTGAAAAGGGGCAGGCACATGCATGGATCCTCCTTGATCGAAATGCGTGCCCAGTCTGCGCGACGGCGGGGTGCGGCGTCCAAGACCCCTTCTCGAGTGAAGCGATGCCCGTGAGGTATCAAGACTCGGGGTGTGCGCCAGAACGCGGCGTGGTCTGCGGATACAGTTCGGTGACGAATTCGCTGAGCGCGCTGAGACATTTCTCGATCCGTGCACCAGCGAAGTGATTGTCGTCCCAGACCCCGTACAGAGTGATCGCCAGGTTGCCGTCGGCCGCGCGGATGGGCACTGTGCGAAGGCCGTAGCGGGAATCGTCGGACAGCACGCAGATGCCTCTGCCAGCGGCTGCCAGCGCCAGCGCCAGAGATGAGGACTCCGTCTCCGTTTCTGGCGTGTAGGACAGCCCTGAGCGAGACACTGCGGTATCGAACATGTTGCGCACCCCGTGTGCGCGGCTCATCACTATCAGGGGCTCGCGTACCAGGCGAGCCAGCGGGATGGCCTCTGCGGACGCCAACGGATGGTCGGGATGCACCTGCGCCCAGAGATATGCGTATCCGATCACTCGCGACCGGAACTCCGCGGGCGGGATGCGCGTGCCCACTGCGAAGTCGGCATCCCCTCGTTCGAGCACGTCGTAGACATTCTCCGGGACCACCTCCACGGCATTGCTGATCGGGCCATCCTGTCCCTGCGCGACGACGAACGGCGCCAGGATGTCGGTGACCGTCGTGCCAGCGGACGAGACGGTCAGCCCTCCGCCGTCGCCGCTTGCGATGGAACGCGCGGTGGCTGCGGCGCGCTCGGCGCGAGTGAGAAGGGCCTGTGCGACAGGAAGGAAAGCGCGGCCGGCCGCTGTGAGGGTCACGCCCCGGGGTGCGCGATCGAAGAGCGCGAAGCCCAGGTCCTGCTCCAAGTGGCGCAGCTGGCGACTCAGAGAGGGCTGCGCGACGTGGACTGCTTCGGCCGCTCCGTGGATGGTGCCGTGCGTGCTCGCAGCGACGAAATAGCGAAGCAGACGAAGCTCCATGAGATACCTCCTAGGCATCGAAGTCTTGGAAAACAAGTATTGGCGAGTCTCGCCTCCGTGTCCATAGACTGGCCGAAACCCACCCCTTGCGGTCTTACCTGGAGGTTGACATGGCTGTCACCACACAACGATCACGGCGCAGAGCGCTGTTGGCCCTGACCGCTGCCGCAGCAACGGCATCGCTGGTCGCATGCACGTCCGGCGGGAGCGGTGCTCCGGCAGAGGGAAGCGGCGCCGATGTGCTCACCGTTGCCGCATCGGCAGCGGTGACCACCTGGGATCCGGTCGCCTCGTTCTCCACCGAAGCGCTCTACATGGGAAACATCTACGAGCCACTCATCTGGAAGAACGCCGAGGGTGCAGACGAGGACTTCACGCCGGCGATCGCCGAGGCGTGGGAAACCAGCGAAGACGGACTCACCTGGACGTTCCACATCCGGCCAGACGCTTCATTCCACGATGGTGAGGCGGTGGATGCCGACGCGGTCGTCGCGAGCATCGAAGCGGCCCGCGAGCGCGCTGGTGCCTCGTTCATCTGGGCGCCGCTGGAGAGCGTTGAAGCCGCCGACGATCTGACCGTCGTCATGAACCTGGCCTACCCGGCGCCGATGGATCTCGTCGCGGCATCCACGTACGGTGCATGGATCGTCTCGCCCAAGGCGCTTGAGGCCGCGGCAGCTGACGAGCAGTACTTCGAGGCCGGTATCGAAGCCGGTACCGGTCCGTACACACTCAAGGAGTACGCGCCAGGCGAGAAGGTCGTGCTCTCGGCATACGAGGACTACTGGGGCGAAGCGCCGCACTACGACATCGTTGATGTCGCGATCACCCCTGATGCCATCACCGCGCAGCAGATGCTGACCGCCGGTGAGGTCGACTTCGCCACCACGATCCCGCTGGATAACGTCGAGTCGGTCTCCGAGCAGATCGGTGCAGAGATTCGCACGGCGAACTCGCCGTTCAACTTCATCGCGCTGCTCAACACGACTCGTCCGCCTCTGGACGATCCGCTTGTGCGACAGGCGCTCAGCTACGCCATTCCGTATGAGGACATCATCGAGGTCAGCGCGCTCGGTTACGGCACTCAGTCTCGGACCGCCGTGCCCAAGGGGATCTTCCCGTACTCGGAGAATGTGCCGCAGTACACCCAGGATCTCGACAAAGCTCGTGATCTTCTCGCGGAAGCGGGCCATGCAGACGGCTTCACGCTAGAACTCACCTACGCCTCGGAGAACGCCACCGAAGCGCGTTTCGTTCCACTCATCAAGGATGCCCTCGCTCAGATCGGCGTGGAGGTGAACGTCACCGCCATGTTGTACAACCAGCAGTGGGAAGCAGCAAAGGCAGATCCGGCAACCGCACAGGACATCTTCGTGCTCTACTACTGGCCGACGTACTCCGATGCGGGCGCAGACAACCTGTACTCGCTGTTCCACTCCAGCGACGTGCCCTTCTTCAACCTGAGCTATTGGAACAACCCCGAGTACGACGAACTCATCGACCGGGCCGCGACTCTGACCGGCAGCGACCGCGAGGCAGCGCAGGCGGCCTACGAGGAAGCCATGCAGATGTTGTACGAGCAGGCGCCCGCGCTCTATCTGTTCGACCCTGAGGTCGTCACGGTGGCGCCTCCCGGACTTCAGATCGGCGACTTCAACGAGAACTACCCGTTCACGACGTTCTTCTCACGCATCGCTCCTGCTGCCTGATCGGCCGACGAGATGTGGCGTTTTCTAGGCAGGCGGATCGTATCCGCGATCCTGGTCCTGCTGGTCATCACCGTGATCGTGTTCGTGATGACCAGGGTGGTTCCTTCGGATCCGGCGGTGGTGTACGCCGGGCCGAAGGCGCCACCCGCCGAACTCGAGCGGATCCGTGAGAAGCTCGGGTTCAACAATCCCCTCCCGATTCAGTTCCTGACCTACCTCGGCGGACTGCTCACCGGAGACTGGGGTGATTCCCTGGCCACTAAGCGCCCAGTGCTCATGGAACTGGCCACCCGGCTCCCCGCGACACTGGAGCTGCTGTTCGCAGGGATGATTCTCGCCACGGTCGGCGGAATCATTCTCGGCGTCATCGCCTCCCGGCGTCCGGGCGGGATCGTGGATGGCGCTGTCCGCGTCGTCGCCATCGGCGGGGTCTCCGTCCCGTCCTTCTGGCTCGGACTGCTCCTGCAGGTCGTGTTCGTCGGATCCCTCGGCATCCTCCCGGCGACGGGGCAGTTCTCCAAAGGGATCGAGTACACCAATCCGGTGGCCGATATCACCGGATTCGCGCTCTTGGACAGCGTGATATCAGGCAACTTCGTGGCCTTCGGTGACGGGATGGCCCATCTCATCCTTCCGGCGGTGACGCTGGCCGCCTATCCGATGGGACTGGTCGCACGGATGATTCGCGCAACCATGCTCGATGTCCTGAGTGAGGACTACGTCTTCACCGCCAACGCCTACGGGCTGCGCGACGTCATGGTGCGGTGGCGGCTTGCGCTCAAGAACGCGCTACCGCCGACGATGACGATCGTCGGGCTGGCCACCGCCTATGCGCTCACCGGCACGTTCTTCGTCGAGGTGGTGTTCAACTGGCCGGGGATCGGCGCCTTCGCCAGTGCCGCAATGCTCGCCGTCGACTACCCGGCGATCATGGCCATCACTCTGCTCGGCGCATTCGCCTACCTCCTTGCCAACCTCATCGTCGATCTCGTACAGGCTCGACTCGACCCGAGAGTGACGATCGCATGACCACCATGACGACGACGCTGACGCCCCTCGCCCTGCCGCCGAAAGACAGCTTCGGCACGCGAATGGTGCGAGTTCTGCGCACGGATTGGCTCGCGACAGCGGGGCTTGCGATCGTGCTGCTCGTAATCGTGTGCGCATTCTTCGGTCAGTGGATCGCACCGTATCCGGAGCAGGGAAGCGGGCAGACGAATGTCGATACTCGTAACATCCCTCCTGGCCTTTCGCACCTGTTCGGAACCGACCAGCTTGGTCGCGACATCCTCAGCCGAGTGATCATGGGCGCGCAGCCCGCCCTGTCGATCGCTGTCGCCGTTGTCGGGCTGGCAGCGCTCATCGGGGTGCCGCTCGGTGCGATCGCCGGTTACCGCGGCGGGCGGCTCGACAACATCCTGATGCGGGTGACGGAGGTCTTCCAGGCGTTCCCGCCGTTGCTGCTTGCTATGGTGATGGTCGCCCTGCTCGGTCCGAGCCTGCTCAACGCCGGGATCGCCCTCGCGATCTGCTGGTGGCCCTGGTACGCGCGGCTGGTGCGGGCAGAGGCACGCTCGCTGCGTGAACGACCGTACGTCGAGGCGGCCCGCGCGATCGGTGTTCCGACCTGGCGCATTCTGCCGCGGCACATCCTGCGCAACTGCCTCACGCCGATCATCATCCAGGCGACCGTCGACGTCGGGGCGATCGTTCTGGCGGCTGGTTCGCTGGCCTTCCTCGGACTCGGTGCACAGCCGCCAGACCCCGACTGGGGACTCATGGTCGCTGAGGGACGCGGGCAGCTGTTCACCGCCTGGTGGATCTCGGCCTTCCCCGGGCTTGCGATCTTCCTCACTGTGCTCGGTTTCAACGTCATCGGTGACGCGCTGCGTGACCTCATCGACCCGAGGCAGGTGAAGAGATGAGCGAACTGCTGCGTGTAGAAGACCTCGAGATCGCGTTCGTCGAGCGGAACCGACTGGTGAACCGCCCCGTCCGCGGGCTGTCACTGAGCATCGGGCCGGGTGAAGTGCTCGGGATCGTCGGCGAGACAGGATGCGGCAAGAGCCTCACAGGGCTCGCAGTGTTGGGGATGCTCCCAGAAGGAGCTCGTCCAACAGGACGGATCGTGCTCGATGGCGTCGAACAGCGCATCGACCGTCCGTCCCCGCTGCGCGGTGACGCCATCGCCATCGTCTTCCAGAACCCTGGCAGCGCATTCAACCCGGTGTTCACTCTCGGCCAGCAGCTCGAAGCCGTCGTCCGCCGGCACCGAAGGATGAGTCGCGCATCTGCGCGCACGCACATTCTGGAGTATTTCGAGCACGTCGGGCTCCCCGACCCGAAGCGCGTGTACGACAGCTATCCGCACGAGCTCTCCGGCGGCATGCTGCAGCGCGTGATGATCGCGCAGGCGCTGGTGTGCGAGCCGAAGCTGCTCATTCTCGACGAACCGACCACAGCGCTGGATGTCACCATCGCGCGCCAGATCCTTCGTCTCATTCTTTCGCTGCGGGATCGCTTCGGCTTCGGTGTGCTGTTGATCACGCACAACCTGGGTGTGGTGCAGGAAGCGTGCGATACCGTCGCCGTCCTCTATGCCGGACGTGTGATCGAGACCGGTCCTGCTGCCGAAGTGCTCGCCGCACCGCAGCATCCGTACACGCGCGGGCTGCTCGGTGCGCTGCCTGCACGGCACGCGAAGGGCGTGCCGCTCGAGGCGATCCGAGGCAGCGTCCCGGCAAACCTGCTGGGCGTGATGGGGTGCGCCTTCTCCGATCGGTGCCCGCGTGCGATCGACGCGTGCTACGAGACGGATCCTGTGCTCAAACCTGTCGGCGCGCTGCGCGAGGCGGCCTGCATCCGGGTGGAGGAATCATGAACGCTGGGTCCGATGCACTGACCGTCACGCACCTCGTGAAGGAATACCGTGCTCACCGCACCGTCTTTCGTGCGGTGGACGATGTCAGCTTCCGCATCCCACGGGGCACCACGTTCGGGCTCGTCGGAGAGTCAGGGTCGGGGAAGAGCACGATCGCACGGTGCGCGCTCAATCTCATCCAGCCGACGTCGGGAACCAGCCTCGTCGACGGTGCAGATCCCGCCCGCGTGCGGGGCCGAGCGCTGCGCCAGCTGCGCGCGCGGACAGGATTCGTCTTTCAGAACCCGAAAGCGGCTCTCAATCCGAGATTGCGCATCCGGGACAGCGTTGCTGAGCCCCTCAGGACGCATACCGCTCTGAAGCCCGCCGAGATCGACAGGCGCGTCGCCGCGCTCCTCGACGAAGTCGGGCTGTCGTCTTCTCACGCGGACCGGCTGCCTCATCAGCTCTCCGGCGGCCAGGCGCAGCGAGCTGGCGTCGCGAGGGCGATCGCCACCGAACCGGAGCTGATCGTGCTCGACGAACCGACGAGCGCGCTTGATGTCTCAGTACAGGCGCAGGTGCTCAACTTGCTGCAAAGACTCAAGCAAGAGCGGGGCCTCAGTTACCTGCTCATTTCGCACGACCTCGACGTGGTGCGCTATATGAGCGACGAAGCCGGCGTCATGCGCAGAGGACAGATGGTCGAGAGCGGGCCGGCGGACGTCGTACTCAGGACACCGTCGCATGAGTACACGCGGCAACTGCTGGCAGCGATGCCGGCAACGCCAGGAGCGGTGGAGATCGTCCCAGGCGGAGACGAGAGGAGCATCCTGCTGTGACCGATCTGACTCAGGCACTCGCCGCGCGCCCTTCGCGCTACAAGGGGGCTCCCACGGCGCCGACGCTGGACACGTGGCAGGATGCTCCGCACAACAGGTGGGCCTTCGCGCATGTGACGGAATTCGTTCCAACGACGACCATCCACCGTCAGCAGCCCGATGATTCGGGCATCACGCGGCTGGATGCGCTTTCGCGCGCAGATCGGCTCGAACAGCGGTTGACGGATGCGTACACCGATGCGCTGGTCGTCTCGCGGCGCGGGGAAGTGATCGCGGAGTACTATCGCGAGGGCTTCGCCCCGGATGACCGACATCTGCTGATGAGCGTCTCGAAATCAGTGTGCGCACTCACTCTTGCCGCACTGATCGATGAGGGAAGCGTTGATCCCGGCGCGCAGGCCACACGTTACGTGCCTGAGCTCGCCGGGTCCGCCTACGGTGACGTCACCGTGCAGCACGTGCTCGACATGACAGTGGCGGTCGAGTACGACGAGGACTATCGCGACGCGGACTCCGAGGTGCGCGCGCAGGACCGCATCGCGGGATGGCGGACGGCTCGAGAGGGCGACCCCGTCGACACCTATGCATTCCTGCGTTCACTGCGCAGCGCCGGTGCACCAGGACGACGGTTCCAGTACTGCTCGGCAGATACCGATGTGCTGGCGTGGATCATCGAATCGGTCACGGGGCGACGATACGCCGAAGTCGTTTCAGCGAGGGTGTGGCAAGCACTGGGGTGCGAGGACGATGCCTCAATCACCGTCGACCCTGCGGGATTCCCGTTCGCCAACGGGGGCATCTCCTGCACAGCCAGGGACCTCGCGCGGATCGGCGACCTCATGCTCTCTGGGGGAGTCAGCGGAGGGCGGCAGGTCATCTCGTCCTCGTGGGTGAGTGAGACTCTGGCCGGTGGCGATCCGGAGCTGGCGCGAGGGCTCGCGATCCAGCAGACGCATCCGAACGCGTCGTACCGCAACCAGTGGTGGTCGACGGGAAATGCACGAAGCAACGTCTACGCCGTCGGAATCCACGGACAGTATGTCTGGCTGGATCCGAAGACCGAGACCGTCATCGTGAAGCTCTCGTCCTGCCCTGAGCCGGTGACGACCCGCTGGAACGATGTTCATGCTGGACTTTTCATGAGCATCTGCTCCGCGCTCGAGGGCTGAGTCGTTCACCTTTTGTTCGTGTCGGCGCTGGCTCACGTTCGTCGGTCGCCCCTAACGTCGAGCGAGTGCGTGCTCCTACCTCTTCGTCTGCTGTCCTGACTCGTGGTCTTCTCGGAAGGCTGCGCCCCGGTATCGCCGGTGCGGTCGCTCTCGGCGTCGTCGCTGCGCTGCTGCCTGCCGCAGGAGCGCAGGCTGCCGCTCCTGCGATCGATGGCACGGATGCGCATCCCACCTTCCTGAACAAGACGCACTACACCGGAGAGTTCCACTCGCACACCTCGATCAGCGACGGTGTCGAGCTGCCCGAGGACGCGTACACCTTCGTGGCAGAGAACACAGATGTGGACTTCTTCTCGGCCAGCGAGCACGACGTCACGATGGACGTTCGCTCGGCGGATGACTGGATCGAGCACCACGAGCACGCGCACTCCGACGAGTGGAAGTACCTCAAGAGCGGTGCCGAGCGGCACAACGAATCCGGAGACGGCAAGCTCATCGCCGTCCCGGGGGAAGAAGTCACCTGGTACGACGCCACAGGCCACATCAACCTCTTCAACGCAGAGTGGTTCGTCACCGCTCCGGGCTATGTGCGGGGGTCAGGAGACGGCCTCGGCGGAGCCTTCCCTGTCGGCGACTTCATGTACGACCTTCCGACGTTCTACGCACGCCTCGCCTTGGATCCCGAGGTGATCGGGCAGTTCAACCACCCCTCGCCGAACGGCAAGGGCAACTTCGACAACTTCACCCACCTCACTCGTGAAGCAGATGAGCGCATGTCGCTCTTCGAGCACAAGGGAGCGTCCTACGACGGGCAGTGGCAGCTAGCCCTCGACAGCGGTTGGCACCTCGCTCCGGTGTTCAACGGCGACGAGCACGGTGCCAATTGGGTGGCAGGCAACCCCGCGCTGACCGGGGTGTGGGCCGACGAGAAATCCCTCGATGCTGTGCACCGCGCCATGCGCGAGCGCAGCATGTACTCGACCCTCGACGAGAACGCGATCCTCGCCTTCAGCGGAAACGACCAGATGATGGGCGCTGTCCTGTCGGACGACACAGACGAATTGGACGTCGTCGTGCAGGCGGCAGATCCGGATGCTGCCGACTCGTTCACCAGCATCCAGATCATCAGCAATGCCGGCCGGGTCGCGCACGACTTCGGTGCGCTGTCCGGCAACGTGCAGGACCTCGCCGTCACCCTCGATGTCGCCGACGGCGACTACTACTTCGTGAAGGCGACGCAGGCAGATGGCGCTCAGCTCGTCTCCGCGCCGATCTGGATCGGCGACACAGTGCGCGGGGCGAATTACGCGCCCGAGATCACCATCGACACGAACGCTCCAGAGCTCGTTGCGGAGGGGGAGCGCGTGGAGATTCCCCGCTTCTCGGCAGTCGACGACAGCGGAAAGACGCCGACCACGACGGTGGAGGTCTACAACTCAGAACACCTGCTGCCGGTCACCGACGGCGAGTTCGCCATCGAGGGCTACGACGACCACTTCATCGTGATCAAGGCGACCGACGGCGACGGCAGCACATCGGCGAAGGTGCACCGCATCCAGGTGCGCGACACCGACCTCGATCCTGAGCAAGTCTTCCGACACCTCGGTGCGGTCGCCACGGTCGGTGCAGAGCCGGGAGAAGCCGGCCTGAGCGTCGCGACCGACGTCGGCATCGAGAACGCCTGGGCGAAGATCACGCCGGTGGGCTCCTTCCTCGATCTGGGATCGAAGACCATCGCCTCGTCGAATGACCGCGTGTTCGAGCTGGACTCCATCGCCACTGAGGCAGAGACCTATCTCGACAGCATCACCGCCCACGCGCTGCGCAGTCACGAGTTCGATCTGACCGAGCTGCAGCAGGGAACCAGGTACGAGTACCGCTTCGGCGTCGGAGAGGGCGGTCCGTGGACGGACGTGCGCGGAGAGTTCGTCGCCGGCGGCGCAGAGGATGCGCCGGTCTACGTGCTCGGCGATGTTCAGGTCGGTAGCGGCGAGAAGTCGGACTTCGAACTGCCTGCACGGATGCTCGATCAGTTGCGTGAGCAGCGTGCGGGCGGGGAGACCGTCATCCAGGTCGGCGACCTTGTAGACAATGCCGGCAACGCCAGCCTGTGGCAGGGAACCTTCGACTACTCTCTGCGCGACCTCGACCTGCAGTTCGCGACCATGGTCGGAAACCACGAGACATACGGCGACCGCGAAGTGGGCATGGCGCTTTCCTCTGAGCGCAACCGCATCTTCACCTCGATGTACGATCTGCCCAAGAACGGCAGCGCGGTCGGCGAGAGCAACTACTCGTTCGATCGAGGCAGCATCCACTTCTCGGTGCTCAACTCGAACTATGACCTCGATACCCAGCTGGCCTGGCTCGAAGAGGACGTGCGCTCCAACGACGCCGAGTGGCACGTTGTGATGGGCCACTTCCCGTACTACGGGGGACGGCACAGCAGCGATGCCGGAATGTCGATCGCTCGCGCCAAGGTCACCCAGACCCTGGACCAGCTCGGGGTCGGCCTCTACATAGGCGGTCACGACCACGTCTACAAACGCGGCACAATCCTCGACGGCGCACTCGTCACGGACGACTCACAGCGAGACCTCGGCACCACCTTCATCACGATGGGCTCGAGCGGACCGAAGTTCTACGACAACCAGGTCCAGTGGTGGGACGACAAGGTCTTCGACGTCGACACGCAGACCGGTCTTGTGCTCGAAGCCGCAGACGGCGAGCTTCAGGCGCGCGTCTACACGATCGACGGCGAGCTGGTCGACGAGTTCGCGGTGGACAAGCCCGAGAGCATGTTCCGCGTCACATCCCACGACGTCGTCGACGGGGAACTCAGCCGGATCGGCGTGCTCAGCACCGACGGTGCACCGAACGACACGACGCTCGTGGCTGCCGCCTACGACCTCAGCGGCGAGCAGCTCCTCGATGTTCGAACCGTGACGGCAGAGCTCGACCACCGCGGGATCGAACAGCTCGTGACCTTCGAATCGCCGTTGCCAGTGCGATCCGACAGCACGATCCGCTTGTTCGCCTGGGATGGCCTGGCCAGCGGCCAGCCGCTGACACCCGCGATCCTGGTCCGCGAGGGAATGCCAGGGGAGGGGACGGCCGAAAGTCCGTACGAACTGCGCACCTGGGCTGACATCGAGAAGATCGTGCAGGCACCGGACGCTCACTACGCGCTGATGAACGACGTCGCACTCGACGGCGCAGAGCGCACCCAGGTCGGCGCGGGGGCGACGCCGTTCGCAGGCGTCTTCGACGGGCGCGGGCACACGGTCAGCGGTTTTGCGGCCGAGCCGTCCAGCGGCTCAGGACTGTTCCAGACGAACGAGGGGACCATTCACGACCTCGCCGTCGTGGAGGCAGACATCACTGCGGTGATCGGCACCGCCGGCATCCTCGCTGACGTCAACAACGGCACGATCGAACGCAGTTGGACCAGCGGCTCGATTTCTGCTCCCGCTCGCGCTGGCGGTCTGGTCGGCGATTCTGCAGGAACGATCAAGGACAGCTACTCGACCGCGCGCGTCCAGGTTTCGGGCACCGAGTCCGGTGGCCTCATCGGAGTGGCGCTGGGCGGCTCGGTCACCGAGAACGTCTACGCCTCCGGCGCCGTGGCTGCCGATACCCGCAACACCGGCGGCATCGTCGGCTACGGCTACAACGAGACCGCGATCCGCAACGCGATGTCTCTCAACATCGCTGTCACCGCACCGAGCTACGCCCATGCGGTCCTTGGGCGAGTGCTTTCCAGCCAGCAGGCGACGCTCGAGAACAACCACGCCTCGGATGAGACATTCGTTTCGGCGGAGTCCTTGGCTGATGCACCGGCTGCCGACAATCTCAAGGGAGCCCGGGTGCCGGCTTCCACAGCAAGGACGGTGGAGCACTTCGCCACGACGCTCGGATGGGACCTTGACGGCGTCTGGGCATGGAACGCGGATGCCGAACGCCCCGTGCTGCGCTCCAATCCCGAGGAGTACAGTAAGCCCACCCCCGAACTGCCGACCAACGAAGAAGGATTCTTCGAGATCGCCACAGCCGAGGATCTGCGACTGATCGATGAGTTCCCGACCGAGCGCTTCGTGCTCACGTCGGACATCGCGCTCGCCGATGCCGCATTCACGTCCCTTGCCTCCCTGGTGCCGTTCTCTGGTGAGCTCGATGGCGCAGGTCACGCCATCTCGGGGCTGCAGTCCGAAACCGGCGGACTGTTCAACCTCAACGGTGGGCACATCCACGATCTCGGCATCGAAGGCGCGAAGGTCAGCAGCACCGTGGCGCGCGCGGGAATTCTCGCGAACGTCAGCACTGGTCTCATCGAGCGGGTGTACACGACGGGGGAGATCAGCGGGCTGAACCGCGTCGGCGGCATCCTCGGCGACTCCAGTGGTGAGTTTCGCGATGCCTACACGACCGCGTCAGTTCACGGATCGAGCACCGAGGTGGGCGGTGCTGTCGGTGTGGCACTTGCCGGATCGCTCAGTGAGCGGGTCTACGCCACGGGAACCGTCGCTGCCGACGCCCGCAACACGGGCGGTGTCTTCGGCTATGCCTACACCGGCACGGTGATCCGCAACAGCGTTTCGCTGGCGCAGACCGTCACGGCTCCGTCGTGGGCGCACCGGTTCCTCGGGCGGGTGCTGGCGGGCAATACCGCAACGCTCGAGAACAACTGGGCCTCTGTCGACACGACCGCTGAGACTCCGACCGACACGGCAGCTCCCTCGACGACGAACCTGCATGGCGGAACCGCGACAGCGGAGCAGCTGGCAAGCTTCGGGTTCTATCTCGACACACTCGGCTTCGACGCGAACATCTGGCAGTGGGGCAGCGCCAACGCGCGCCCGCTTCTCAGCGGCGTCGGGGAGTCGCGTGGACTCGACGAGGATGATGAGGAGACGCCTGAAGTCGGGCCGAACCTCGACACTGACGAAGATGGTGTGTTCCTCGTTGACGATGCGGCGGACTTCGCCGAGATCGGAACATACCCCGCGGAAAGCTATCGACTGATCGCCGACGTCGATCTCACAGGTACCGACGCACGCATCGCACCGGTGTTCTCTGGGACGTTCGACGGTGATGGACACACGGTCACCGGCTATCGCTCGGAGACGGGCGGACTGTTCGCAGAGGTGACCGGCACAGTGCGCAAGCTCGCGCTGGTGGATGCTGAGGTCGTGTCGACTGCATCCGAGGTCGGACTGCTGGTGGATCGTCTGGCAGCCGGCGCCGCCGTCGCAGAGGTCCGCACCAGCGGATCGATCAGCGGCGCCGCCACCGTCGGCGGCATCGTGGGCTATCTCTACGGCACGATCAGCGATTCCTCTTCGGATGCTGACGTCACGGCGAACGCGGGTCGTCAGGCCGGCGGCGTGGCAGGTATCGCCGGACGCGGCAGCCTCACGCAGCGCGTGTACGCGGCGGGAGCCGTCGAAGTCATCGCGAATCAGAATGCTGGCGGTGTCGTGGGGTACTCCTACGCGACGACGACGGTGGTGCAGTCCGTTGCGCTGAACAGCGCGATCACCGCGTCCTCGCACGCGGGACGGATCGCGGCGCGCGAGCTCGGCACCGAGCACGCGACGTTCGTGGACAACCTTGCGGTCGATTCGATCGTCATTACCGGGCAGACGGTCACCGATCAGGGGCGCCAGACGCGCAACGGAGAGACGATCTCTGCGGATGCCGCACACCAGCAGAGCACGTATGAGGCAATCGGGTGGGACTTCGCAAGCGTCTGGGCGTGGGATGCCACAGCATCTCGCCCCGTGCTGGTCAACGCCCGATAACCGCCGCATAAGCGAAGAGAGCAGAAACATGAAGATGAACAAGACGGTGTCACACACGTGCGGTGCGATCGTGCTCGGCATTGCGGTGGCGGTAGGCACGCCTCTGATGGCGAGTGCCGCTGAGCATGATGCCACGACGGCAGACGGTGTTGCCGATGTACAGATCGATTTCGGAACCGGGGCAGCGGAGCGGACCGCGACAGTGCTCGTGCTGGACGCAAACGCAGATCCGGATGCCCCGACTGAAGCCAACATCGCTTACGTCGCCGAAGTGCCCACCGATGCTTCGGGTGTCGCTTCCTTCCGTGCGGTGCTCCCGGAGGGGCTGGACTACTGGCTCGCCAGCACAGTCGATGGTGGCGAACGCTATGTCGCGATGCTGGACGGCAGCGTCCCTGACGATGGCAGCAATGGCGGCGGTGACGGCGGCGGTACGGGCGACAATGGTACGGGTACGGGCACGGGCTCGGACCAGGGCGGCAAGAACGCCCCCGCTGCAGACGGCGATCTGGCCACGACGGGTCTTGCCGAATGGGTCCTTCCGGCAGGTCTTCTCGCTGCCGGTGGCCTGATCGCCGCCGGTACGGCATTGGCCCGTCGGCGTCGCACGCACGCGTGACGCCGGCGCGGTGACCTCAGCGCCTCTTCGTGAGGCGCATTTCGAGGTTCGCCTTCACAGCCGGCCACTCCGGCTCGATGATCGAGTACTCCACGCTGTCGCGCAGGGCTCCGTTGCGATAGCGGGAGATCGCGCGCATGACGCCGTCCTGTTTGGCTCCGAGACGCTCGATCGCCGTGCGCGACTGGAAGTTCACCCACTGTGTGGTGAGCCCGACCCGGTACACGCCGAGGGTCTCGAACGCATGGGTCATGAGCAGCAGCTTCGACTCGGCGTTCGTACCGCTGCCGTGCGCGGACGGACGATTCCACGTGTAGCCGATGTGCAGTCGCGGTACCGACTCATCGAAGTCGTAGAACGAGGTCATCCCGATCGCGCGACCGGAAGCATCGAATGCCGTGAACGGCACCATCTCGCCCGTTTCGATCAGCGCAAGTCGGCGGTCGATTTCTGCGGCGACACCATCCGGCGCGGGGACAGAGGTGTACCAGGCCGTTTTCCAGAGGTCACCCTCGGTCACCGCTTCGACGAGCCCGTCACGGTGCTCACGCGCGAGAGGGCGCAATTCGACCAGGTCGCCGGTGAGAGTCAGGGGAGTCGGAGGCGCGAGAAAAGGCACCCGACTATTCAATCAGCGAATGATTCCCGGACTGCACCCTCCAGCGTCGGATACTCGAACTCGAAACCCGCCGCCACAAGCTTCTCGGGCAGCACCCACCGGCTTTTGAGGATCAGCTCGGTTTCGGTGCGGATGCCGATGGCGCCGAGCTCCAGCATCCATCGCGGCATCGGCGGGCCGAAGCGCACGCCGAGCACGCGACGCACGGTCGCCATGAACGTCGTGTTGTCCACCGGGTTCGGGGCTGCCGCATTGACGGCACCGTCGAGTTCAGGATGCTGCTCGAGGAAGTCGATGATGCGGGTGACGTCGTCGATATGCACCCAGCTGAAGCGTTGTCTGCCGTGCTTCGCGCCCGGGAGGTGCGCGGTTCCTGCGGCCTTGCGTGCGCGACTCACGGGCCACCAGCCGTCGTGCTGCGCGCCGCCGAGGCCGATTCGCGCGAGGTTCTTCAGCGGACCGAGCACACCACCGTGGCCGAGAACAATCGTGCTGCGAAGGGCGACTCTGCGCGTGTGCGGCAGGTCATCGGCGAACATCGCCTTCTCCCAAGCCCTTGCGACCTCGACGGAGAAGCCCGTGCCGATCTCACCCGAGGATTCCGTCATGGGTCGGTCCTCAGCGTGCCGATAGATCGTCGCCGTCGATGAGTTCACCCAGAGCGCGGGAGGGGCAGCCGCTGCCTGGATCGCGTGGCTCAGCGCTGCCGTGGTCTGCAGTCGAGAGCTGAAGATCTCGTCCCGATTCTCGGGCGTGTAGCGGCAATTGACGCTCTTGCCTGCAAGGCCGATGACGAGGGCTGCGCCGTCGATTGCCTGGTCGATGCCGCTGTGATCGCTCCAGGACA
The DNA here is from genome assembly GCF_052266695.1 of Microbacterium zouquanmingi. NCBI lineage: Bacteria > Bacillati > Actinomycetota > Actinomycetes > Micrococcales > Microbacteriaceae > Microbacterium > Microbacterium zouquanmingi. The sequence continues at coordinate 143,336 of NZ_JBQPQZ010000004.1, read as the reverse complement.
GATCCGCGCCGGAGCGGGAGATCGTTGTGACCTCGCGCCCTTCGGCACGATACTTCTCCTGCAGTCGCCGTCCCATGAATCCCGAGGATCCGCCGATGACGACCCGACCTTCATTCGCGCTCACGCGGCCTCCACGATGCGATAGGTGAAGTCACCGGAATACTCGTACAGGCGCCCGATCAGCGGCATGTCGATCGTGACGGAGACCTGCTGGCGTTCGCTTTCATCGTCGAAGCGCTCGGTGAGTCGGACGGCAGGTGCGATCAGCCGGGGGATGCGGATCTGCAATCGACCCCATCGGATGCCGACGGTGTGACTGACCATCGACAGCGCACCGTCGTCGACGGCGACTTCGAAGCTCGCTGCAACGACAGCTGGATCGCCGAGCTCGTCGACGAGACGGCCGTGTGGACGATGCGCGACGGCGTCGCGCATCGTCCACGGCTGGCCAGGAAGCAGGAACTCGCGATCGCTGACCATGCGCCCGGCGATCAATTCGTTCGTGACCCGGAACGGAACGTGCAGCTGCCAGCCCGCGTAGACGACGCCGCGCCGATGAAGAGGCCGCAGCAGCGGCCACAGCCAGCGACGGGGCGTGCCGACGCTGCGGAAGATCCCCTCGCCGACCCCGAGGCGACCTTCAGGAATCGTGGAGAAGTACTGCTGCAGCTTCGGGTGCAGATCGTGCAGCCGATCGCCGAGAACCTGCTCGTAGGGAGAGCGCGATATGTGACGCATTTCAGCGGTCGCGCAGGCGAACGAGTCGTTCGTGTCCGGTCTCTTCGAGCTCGGCGATCTGATCGCGGGACTTCAAGAAGTCGGAGAACGACCGGTAGCCGAGTGCCTTCTCGCTGAACGACGGGTCCATCCGTCGCATGTGCGTCTTCACTGCTGAGCTGTGCAGCCAGTCGTCGGCATCTGACTTGTCGTGCCCAAGGCGAAGCGCACGCTCGAGCAGGGCGGTGGCTTCGTCCTGCTCAGTGAGCTGCGGCGACTCAGGCTCGACCTCTGCCGGCTTCGGCGTCTTCTTCGCACGCGTGCGGCTGGTCGACTTCGCCTTCGCGGGGGCCTCGGCTTCGACCTCGACCTCGACCTCGGCTTCGGGCTCGGCAGCAGGTGCGGGCACCGTCTTCTTCGGCACCGGACGCGATACCCCAGGCAGCGAGTCATACGATCCGAACTCGTCGCATGCCGCTGCCAAGGACTTCGCCGTCGATCCTGCGACACCCACACCGATGACGTAGCGTCCGAGGCGCTTGCAGCGCTGAGCGAGCGGCACGTAGTCGCTGTCGCCGGCGACGATCACCACGTGGGTGAGATCCGGCAGACGGAACATGTCTTCCACAGCATCCACGGCGAGACGGATGTCAGCGCCGTTCTTCGCGTAGGCCGCAGCAGGGAAGAGCTGTACGAGATCGACAGCACGCGCCACCAGCTGCGAGCGGTACACGGCATTCACGGGGGAGGACCAGTCCGCATAAGCGCGGGTGAGCACCAGAGTGCCGAAGGAGGCCGCGTAATCGATGATCGCCCCGACCTCGATCATGGCGTCCTTCAGTCGCTCGGCGACCTCGGGGTCAGTGGGATTCTCGGCGATGCGCTGCCGGTCCTTGCCGTAAGCGTTTCGGCCGTGCACGCGGTCGTACCAGGAGATGACGATGTTGTCGAAGTCCAGGTACACCGCGACGCGGGCGTCCGCACTCTCAGCCATTGATGGGCTCCTCGTTCGGGTATCGGACGCCGATCTGCGCCCGGATCTCATCGAGCGTTCCCATGATCGCCACCGTCTCGGACAGCGGCAGGATGTCGCCCTCCAGCAGCTCGGCGCTCACGAGACGCTCGGCGGCGATCGCCTGGAACTGCATCCCGCGGCCATCGACCTGTGATTCGTAGGTCTCCCGGACCTCGCCGTTCGAGGCGATGACCCGGAATGTCGTGGGGGTGTACCAGACGTGATCGATCTCGATGCGCCCTTCGGTGCCGATGATCGCCGCGGTATTCGGGCCGGCTGCTCGCGATGACGACAGACTCGTCGAGACGGCGCCGCCGGCGTGAGTCATGATCGTTGCGACCTCGGCATCGGCGCCTGTGTCGGCCAGACGCGCGGTGGCCTGGATGGTCTCTGGCCTGCCCAGAATGTCCCAGATGAACGAGACGGGGTAGATGCCCAAGTCGAGCAGTGCGCCGCCGCCGAGGGCGAGGCTGTTCAACCGGTGCTCAGGGTCGTCGGTGATCTTCTGCGTGTGGTCGGCCATCACCGCGCGGATCTCGCCGAGCGCCCCGCTTGCGATGATCTCGCGGATGCGCACCATGTGCGGCAGGTACCGTGACCACATGGCCTCCATCGCCAGCAATCCGCGCTCGGCAGCGATCCGCTGCAGCTCTTCGGCCTCGGCCCGATTGACCGTGAACGGCTTCTCGACGAGCACGTGCTTGCCGTTCTCGAGCGCGAGCTTGGCGCCGTCCTTGTGCATGGGGTGCGGCGTGGAGACGTAGATGATGTCGACGTCGGGGTCGGTGACCAGCGCCTCGTACGAGTCGTGCGCGTGGGGGATGTCGAATTCGGCGGCGAAAGCATCAGCGGACTGCTGAGAGCGCGAGCCCACCGCGACGACATCGAGACCCGCAGTGCGCAGATCCGAAGTGAAAGCGTGGGCGATGCCACCTGTGGCGAGGATTCCCCAACGAAGACCGGTCATGCTCTCAGCGTAGAGCAGAGATGAGAGGCGCCTACGGCACGAGCGTAATCTTGCCGTGCGCCTGGTGCGCCTCGATCAGCCGATGAGCTTCGGCGGCTTCGCTCAGGGGGAGCTCCGCCCCCAGCTCGACCTGGAAGTCGCCGCTCGAGATGAGATCGATCGCCACTGCGACGGCTTCTGCGCGCCAGGCGAGTTCCTGCTCGGTGAGGGGCTCGGGGGAGCCGCCGCTGAATGCGCGGATGCCGTAGTCCGCAGCATCCGGACCGCGCACGATCGTCGCGATGCGACCGCGGTCAGCGACTAGTTCGATCGAGGTCTCGATGGCCTCATCGGTGCCGGCGCAGTCGAGCGCGACGGTGACCTCGCTTGCTGCCGCTTCGCGGACGCGATCAGCGAGTCCCTCACCGTAGGCGACCGGGATCGCTCCGATCTCACGGAGCTGTTCGTGGCGGGCGGGGCTCGCGGTGGCGATGACCTTCGCGCCGCGGGCGACCGCGAACTGGATCGCCGCCTGTCCGACAGCACCAGACCCCGCGTGCACGAGGAAGATGTCGTTCTCGGCCACGTCGAGCGAGCGGACGCACTGGTATGCCGTCCCGATCGGGATCGACAAACCCGCAGCCTCAGCCGCGGTGACGGCATCGGTCAGCTTGTCGAGGTTCTCCGTGGCCACAGCGAGGTGGGTGGCGTACGTGCCGAGGGCGTTGCCGATGGCGACGCGATCGCCGACCGCGAACTCCGTCACGCCCTCTCCGAGTGATTCGATGACTCCGGCACCGTCGAAGCCGACGCGGCGAGGCTCGACGATCGGTGCGGACGGCCGCTTGCCGCTGCGCCGCTTCGCATCGAGCGGGTTGACGCCAGCGGCCTCGATGCGGACGACGACCTCCCCGGGAGCTGCGACGGGGGTGGGGATGTCGATCAGATGCAGGACATCAGGTGAGCCGAATTCGGTGTAGACGATCGCACGAGCCATGCCGCCAGGCTACCCTTCGACAGGCTCAGGGACCGATTTCGACGGGCTCAGGGTCCGCAGGCTCAGCCGCCCTTCAGAGCCTTCGCGATTCGTTGCGGTGATACCGGCTGTGCGGTGCCGAGGCGCTGCGCGAAAATGCTCACGCGGAACTCCTCCAGCAGCCAGCGCGTCTCGACCAGCTCCGGTGTTGCATCCGCGGAGAGCGGCGTCGTGCCGCCCGCATCCGCGAACGACTGCGCGGCGCGTTCGTACTCCGTCATCCGAGTGCGGTCCTTGCCCGGCGCGTTCGCGAGGGTCTTCAGGCGGTCGAGCATCCCGTCCAGGTACCGGGGGAAGTGCACGAGACGCGCCGTGCCCGCGGCAGAGATGAAACCCGGATGCAGAAGAGCGCTGAGCTGGGATCGCACATCGTTCAACGGTCCGAGCAGGGCGAGAGAATTCTGCGACTTGATGCCGCGTTCGACCTCACGAGACTTCGTCAGGATGCGCGCGATCAGAGAGACGGTCTGAAAGAGCTCTTCGACGAGCGTCGCGCTCACGGCGTTTCGGACCTGCTCGTATTCGGCCTTGTTACGGACAGCGTGAGCAGGCAGCGCCGCGGTCACGACAGCGCGACGGGCATCCTCGATGAGAGCTGCGACCGAAGGATACGGTGACGCTGCGAGCGCCAGCTTCTCCTGCGAGGTGAGGTGCTCCTGCACATAGGAGGCGGGGGAGGGGACGTTCAGCAGCACCATTCGCATGATGCCGTCGCGGGTGGCGTGCTCCGCGGCATCCGCTGTCGCCTCGAGCCGCACCGAGACGCTCTTCCCCCGGTCGATGATCGCGGGGTATCCGCGCACGACTCCGCCGGCGACCTTCGTGTCGAGGACGGCGGGAAGATCATCGAAGGTCCAGTCCGTGAGCCCGTCCTGTTCGATCGACGTGCGAGCGGATGCCGCGGCAACTGCGCTCACGTCGGCTTCAGGCCGGGTCTTGGCGGGCCGAGAGATGGAACGGGCGACACTTGCCCGCGCGCGGTCGGAGAGCGAGTGCTGCAGTTCGCCCAGGGCGCGCGCGGAGCCCGCCACGCGACCGCGCTCATCGACCGCGCGGAAGTTCATCCGCAGGTGTCCTGGCACACGCTCATCGTCGAAGTCGGCAGCGGAGACCGGCTGATTCGCAAGCGGCTGGATGAGTCGCGCGAGAGCCTCCTTCAGCGATCGCTCCGGTCGTCCCTCGTGGCCTTCAGGACCTTGGGCGGCGAGCTCTTCGCCGAACTTCTCGGCCCAGTCCGCGGCGGGAACGACGTGTCGTCGGATGGTCTTGGGCAGCGCGCGCAGCAGCGCCGTGACAAGGTCTGCGCGCAGCCCTGGCACCTGCCAGTCGAAGCCGCGATCCTCGATCTGAGCGAGCAGCGCGAGCGGAACCACGACGCTCACACCGTCATCGGGTGCCCCCGGTTCGAACCGATAGGCGAGACCGAGGATCTGATCGCCCTGCGCCCAGCGGGTGGGGAACTCGTTCTGATCAGCGCGCTGCTCGTCCTCAATGAGGTCGCTCTCGCGCATGACGAGCAGCTTCGGCGTCTTCTGGAGCGCTTCACGCCACCACTTCTCGAATGAGCGCACGTCGAAGACATCCGCAGGGATTCGGTCGTCGTAGAAGCGGAAGATCTCTTCGTCGCCGGCGAGAATGTCGCGTCGCCGCTCCCGCTCCTCGAGCTTCTCGAGCCGCTTGCGCAGTTCGCCATTGCTGCGCCAGAACGCGCTGACGCGCTTGTCGATCCGGCCTGGATCCCACTCGCCCTCCACGAGGGCGTGCCGCACGAACAGCTCTCGTGCGGCTGCGCGGTCGATGCGCGCGAACTGGATGCGCCGGCGGGCGATGATCTCGACACCGAAGAGAGTCACCTTCTCGTAGGCGACGGCGGCACCGGCGTCCTTGGACCAGTGCGGCTCGGTGACCTGGCGCTTGGCGAGGTCACCGGCGAGAGATTCCGCCCACGCGGGGTCGATCGCTGCGACCGTGCGGGCGAACGTGCGCGACGTCTCGACTACTTCTGCCGCCATCACCGCGCGGGGGCTCTGCTTGCGCAGGCCCGACCCAGGGAAAATCGAGAAGCGGATGCCTCGGGCACCGCGATATTCGGCGAACCGGCGCTTGGGATCCTTCTGGCTCTTGGCCTGGCCCTTCGGAGGCGTCTGGGAATTGCGCTCGTCGAGGATGCCGATCTGCGAGAGCAGGCCCGCCAGGAGCGAGCGGTGGATCGCGTCAGGGTCGGCTGCGCCCGACGGCTTCTGCGAGCCCGTCTTCGCAAGGGACTTCAGCTGGCGATGCACGTCGAACCACTCGCGCACCCGGACGTAGTTCAGGTACTCCGACCGGCACAGCCGCCGGAACGCGCTGGAACCGAGCTCGCGCTGCTGCTCGCGCAGGTGATTCCAGAGGTTCAGGATCGCGAGGAAGTCGCTGGTCGGGTCGGTGAAGCGCGCGTGCATGCGATCTGCGGCATCCCGCACAGCCTGCGGAGCATCCTGGGATGGGCGCTCGCGAACATCCTGAATCGTCATTCCCGAGACGATCGCGAGCACCTCGTCGACCACGCCGGTGCGCTGCGATTCCCGCAGCATCCGGGCAAAGCGAGGGTCGATCGGCATGCGCGAAATGTCACGGCCGATCTTGGTGAGACGGGTGCCATCGACCGCCCCGAGCTCGGTGAGCAGATCGAAGGCGGCTTTCACTCCCCGCGAATCGGGCGGGGTGAGGAAGGGGAACGCGGTGATGTCGCCGAAGCCCAGCGAGAGCATCTGTAGGACGACCGAGGCGAGAGAGGTGCGCAGGATCTCAGGTTCGGTGAACTCCGCTCTCTTCTCGAAGTCTTCTTCCGAGTACAGGCGGATCGCGATGCCGTCGCTGGTGCGGCCTGCGCGTCCTGAGCGCTGATTCGCGGATGCCTGCGAGACCGCCTCGATCGGCAGCCGCTGCACCTTCGAGCGGTTGCTATATCGCGAGACGCGGGCGGTGCCGGTGTCGACGACGTACTTGATGCCGGGGACGGTGAGGCTGGTCTCGGCGACGTTCGTGGCGAGGACGACGCGGCGGCGGACGCCCGCGATCTTGCTCTTCTCGAAGACACGGTGCTGCTCGGCGGCAGAGAGCCGTCCGTACAGCGGCAGCACTTCCACCGGTGCCTTCGTGGACTGATAGGCGGCGCGGACAGCATCCGCGGCATCCCGGATCTCCGCCTCGCCGGGGAGGAACACGAGCACGTCACCGGGTGCCTCCTGATCGAGCTCGCGCAGCGCTGCGACGATCGCGGAGACCTCGTCTTCCGCATCCGCCCGTTCGTCTTCGGACGGACCTCGGTACCGGATCTCGACCGGATACGTCCGCCCCGACACCTCGATGACGGGGGCGGGCACCGGATCGGTCCCCGGGCCTGTCGAAGGCCCGGCGAAGTGCTTCGCGAAGCTCACCGGATCGATCGTCGCCGAGGTGATGATGACCTTGAGATCGGGGCGTTCGGGCAGGATGCGGGTGAGGTAGCCGAGCAGGAAGTCGACGTTGAGCGAGCGTTCGTGCGCCTCGTCGATGATGATCGTGTCGTAGCGGCGCAGGAGCCGGTCGCGGTGGATCTCGTTCAGCAGGATGCCGTCGGTCATCAGCGCGATCCTGGTCTGCGCCGATACCTGATCGGTGAAGCGCACTTTGTAGCCGACGAGTCCGCCGAGCTCGACCTGCAGCTCTTCCGCGACGCGCTCGGCGATCGTGCGTGCGGCGAGGCGCCGCGGCTGGGTGTGCGCGATGCTCGTGCGCCCGAGCTCGAGGCAGATTTTGGGCAGCTGAGTGGTCTTGCCCGATCCGGTGGCACCAGCGATGACGACGACCTGGTTGTCACGGATGGCGTCGGCGATCTCCTCCCGCGCTGCGCTGACGGGCAGCTCCGGGGGATAAGAGATGACGGGAGAAGACATAGCCCTCCATCGTAAGCTGGTCGCATGACTATTCCTGCGACCACACTCAATGACGGCCATTCCATTCCTCAGCTCGGTTACGGCGTCTTCAAGGTGGATCCGGAGGCGACGGAGAAAGCCGTCAGCGAGGCGCTGGAGGCGGGGTATCGTCACATCGACACTGCCGCGATCTACGGCAACGAAGAGGGCGTGGGGGCGGCGATCGCGAAGAGCGGCATCGAACGCTCTGAGCTCTACATCACCACCAAGCTCTGGAACGATCGTCACGACGGCGATGAGCCGAACAAGGCGATCGCCGAGAGCCTCGACAAGCTCGGCCTCGAGCAGGTCGACCTGTACCTCGTGCACTGGCCGACACCCGCCAAGGACAACTACGTCCACGCGTTCGCGAAGCTCATCGAGCTGCGCGAGCAGGGGCACACCCGCAGCATCGGCGTCTCGAACTTCCTCGTGCCGCACCTCGAGCGCGTGGTCGCCGAGACCGGCGTCACCCCCGCGGTGAACCAGATCGAACTGCACCCCGCGTACCAGCAGCGCGACGTCGTCGAGTGGGCTGCAGACCACGGCATCCGCATCGAAGCGTGGGGTCCGCTCGGCCAGGGCAAGTACGACCTGTTCGGCACCCCGGCCGTGGTCGATGCGGCAGCCGCACACGGGAAGACGCCCGCACAGATCGTGATCGGCTGGCACCTGCAGAAGGGCAACATCGTCTTCCCGAAGTCGGTGCATGCCGAGCGTCTGCGTCAGAACCTCGATGTCTTCGACTTCACGCTCACCGGCGCCGAGATCGCCGCGATCGACGCGCTTGACCCCCAGGATGGATCGGGCCGAGTGGGAACGCACCCCGAAGACTTCAATTGAGTTCTTGAGCGTCCAAGACGCCGCATTGCGTTCGATGACGCCCCGTGTCACTTCTCGTGCCGCGGGGCGTCTTCGTCGCTAGCGTCGTCATCATGTCCGCTCCCTTCCGCATCGTCGCCGTCTCTGGCTCACTCCACGAGCCCAGCAAGACGACAGCCCTGGTCCGCGCGATCGCAGACGCTGTCTCCGCACGTGCGGAGACCAGCGTTCAGCTCATCGAACTCACCACGATCGGGCCGTCCCTCGCGGGGGCGCTGCGGCGAGAAGACGTGCCGCCGTTCATCGAGGAGCAGCTGGTCGCCATCGAGGAAGCCGACCTTTTGATCGTCGGCAGTCCGGTTTACCGCGCATCGTTCACCGGGCTGTTCAAGCATCTGTTCGACTTCGTCGGCCAGTACGCGCTCGTCGGCAAGCCTGTGCTCCTGGCCGCCACGGGTGGAGGAGAACGGCACGCGCTGATCATCGAGCACCAGCTGCGGCCTTTGTTCGCGTTCTTCCAGGCGCTCACCCTGCCCGTCGGCGTGTACGCGAGCAACACGGACTTCGATGGATACGTGATCAACTCCGACGTTCTGGCGGCGCGCGTCGCGCTCGCCGCAGACCGCGCGCTGCCCCTGGTCGGCTATGCCGCATCGCGATCCGTCGAGCTCCTGGTCTGACGCATCAGGCTCGGCGTAGCGTGAGGTCATGACCAATCGCCTCGCTGACACGCTCAGCCCGTACTTGCGGGCGCACGCCGACAACCCCGTCGACTGGTGGCCGTGGGGAGCGGATGCTTTCGCGGAGGCCCAGGGGCGCGGGGTGCCGCTGCTCATCTCGATCGGCTATTCGACGTGTCACTGGTGTCATGTCATGGCCAGGGAGTCATTCTCGTCTCCCGAGACCGCAGCACTCATCAACGAGAACTTCGTCGCGGTCAAGGTCGACCGCGAGGAGTATCCGGATGTCGACGGTGCGTACATGGCCGCGGCTTCCGCATTCACCCAGAACCTGGGCTGGCCGCTGACCGTGTTCGCGACTCCGCAGGGGCGTGCGTTCTACGCGGGGACTTACTGGCCGCCGCAGGCGCAGGGGCAGGTGCCGGCCTTCCATGACGTACTCACCGCGGTGCACGAGGCATGGACGCTGCGACGCGAGCAGGCTGTCGAATCGGCGGATGCCGTCGCCGAGGCGCTTGCCGCCGCCGCTGTCATCACGCCGTCGGATCTGCCGGGCCTCGCCGCGCTTGCTGCCGCTGCGGGTTCGATCGCCGCGCGAGAGGACCGGACGTTCGGCGGCTTCGGGGGCGCGCCGAAGTTCCCGGTGGCGACGACCCTCGGGTATCTGCAGCAGCCGCTGGTGCGCGGTGAGACACCGGATGCTGCGGCCGCAGCCGACCGTGCGCTCACAGCCATGGCGGCATCCGCACTGCGTGATGAGGATGGCGGGTTTTTCCGGTATGCCACCCAGCGCGACTGGACAGTGCCGCACTACGAGCGGATGCTGACCGATAACGCACAGTTGCTCGATGTCGCGCTCAGCGCGGGGGATGAGCGGACCGTGAGGGGCATCGTGGCCTTCCTGCTGAATGTGCTGCGCCGAGACGGCGGCGGTTTCGGCGCGGCACAGGACTCTGAATCGGTGATCGACGGACAGCGGAATGAGGGCGGCTACTACCTGCGGTCGTTGGCAGAGCGCGCAGATCTTGAGCCGCCAGCGGTCGATGGCAAGGTGATCACGGCGTGGAATGGGCTGGCGATCGCCGCGCTCGCGCGGGCCGGGGCGTTCTGGGGAGAGTCATCGTGGGTATCTGCGGCGCAGGATGCGGCGCAGTTCGTGCTGCGCGTGAACCGGTCTTCGGACGGGGCGCTGGTGCGCTCTTCGCTCGACGGCGTCGCTTCATCGGCGGTGGCGACGCTGGTTGATCTCGGGTTGTTCGCTGAGGGACTGCTTGCACTCGCCGCAGCCACGGGCGACGCATCATGGGCGGTGCGCGGGCGAGAGATCCTGGACGAGGCTCTGTCGGGCGGCGCGCAGCCCGACCCGGTGCTGGCGGCGCAGGGCGTGGAATCTGCGCCCGACAGCACGGACGGGGATCTGCCGTCGGGAGCATCCGCTATCGCCCTCGCTGCGCTCTCCGTGTGGCGCTGGGGTGGGGGAGACCGGTACCGCGCCGCCGCCGAGGAGCAGGTGCGGCAGCACACGGCATCGGCTCTGCAGCATCCGTTCGGGCACGGTTCGCTGCTCGGGGTCGCGGCCGGGCTCACGGAGCCTCCGCGTCAGGTCGTGGTCGTCACCGACGACCGCGATGGCGCGCTGGCGGCGGCGGGCCGCAGGGTCGACGCCGATGCGAGTGCCGTGGTGACGCCCGCTCAGGCCCAGGAATTCGAGGATGCCGGCTTCGAACTGTTCGCCGGAAAATCCGCCACCGCAGAGCTCGCCTACGACTGCCGCGCGTTCGTGTGCCGTCTGCCGGTGTCGGAGGCTTCGGCGCTGACCCGCGAGCGCTGAGTCTGGCGATGTGATCACAGCGTAGATACCTTTGGTCGGTTATCCGCGCCCATAACCGGCAAAAACAATCTCGCATCGCACGTTCGCAGGCGCTCAGATCCAGGTGGGGATCCAGTTGTGGATGAGCCAGAACTCGTACGGCACGCTCATGCCGGTCCACACCGGGTAGTAGAACGCCGAGACGAGCACCACGACGAAGAGGAACACGATCACGGTGCGCTCGCCGGCCTGTCGTCGGTACAGCGGATCCTGACGTCGACCCGCGATATCGCGCAGCGCGAGAACGAGCGCGAGAACGAGGAACGGCACCATCACGACCGTGTAGAACTGGAAGATCGTGCGCTCGGGGTACAGCAGCCACGGCACGTAGGTGACACCGAGTCCGACGAGCGGTAATCCGTAAGTCCACGGCATCGGGCGGCGCTCGATGAGACCGCGCACGAACCGATACAGCAGGTATATCGCGCTCGCGACCCCGGCGTACCAGATCAGCGGATTCGGCACAGTCGAGATCACCGACATGCAGTGATCGGTGCCGCAGGTGTCGTCACCGCCCACCCATACCGCAGTGGGCCGGATGAGCAGCGGCCATTCCCACGCAGGACTCGCATAAGGGTGCCCCGAATCGAGACCCACGTGGAAGGCGTAGATCGCCTCGTGGTACTTCCACAGAGCCACGAACGGGTTTGCATCCGACTGGCGGTCATAGCCGCCGGCAGTGACGAGCCAGCCCGTCCAGGTGACCAGATAGGTCACGACGGCCACCGGCACCAGCCGCAGGAACGAGACGACACCCTGGCGGGCGACAGCATCCATCGGCCAATACGCAACGCCCGCACGACGTCGAGCGAGCGCATCAGTGACGACGAGATAGATGCCGAAACCTGCCAGCGCATACAGGCCCGACCATTTCACGGCTGTCGCCGCGCCCAGCGCGACGCCGGCCGCCACCACCCACGGGCGACGCCAGATGATCGGTCCCCACAGCAGCTCGCGGTCGTCGGTGGCGGTGTATTCCACGAGTGGAATGGAACGCCTCCGGTCGATCAGGATGAAAAAGAACCCGAGCAGGACGAAGAACGTCAGGATGCCGTCGAGCAGCCCGATCCGGCTCATGACGATGCTCAATCCATCGATCGCGATCAGCAGCCCCGCCACACTCGCCGCGACGATCGAGCGGGTCAGCTCTTTCGCGACGAAGTACACCAGCAGCACGGTCGCCGTGCCGATGAGAGCGATCATCAATCGCCACGCCGCGCTGTTCCCCGCGCCGAAGAGTCCCATCCCGAGCGCAATGATCCACTTGCCCAGCGGCGGATGCACGACGAAGCTGCCCGACGTGCTCAGGGTGCTCGTGTCACCTGTCAAGAACGCCTGGTTCGCGCCATCGCCCCAGGTGCCCTCGTAACCGAGCAGCCACAGCGACCAGGCGTCTTTGACGTAGTACGTCTCGTCGAAGGCGAGCGTGTGCGGGTGGGCGAGGTTTGCCAGGCGCAGCACCGCCGCGAGCGCGGTGATCACGAACGGTGCGAGCCAGGAGATGACGCGTCGCCACTCCGGATCGAGCAGAAGGCGGTCGCGCAATGTGCCCCACGCAGTCAGGCGCTCCGCAGGAGCAGGGAGCAGGGGTGCAGGTGCGGACACGGCATAAGCCTACGGCGCGCGCCTAAGCTGAACGGGTGATCATCCTCGCGGCGACCCCGATCGGCAATCTCGGCGACGCATCCAAGCGTCTGATCGAGGTGCTCGAGAACGCGGAGATCGTGGCGGCAGAGGACACCCGCACCACCCAGCGGCTGCTGCGGGCGCTCGCGATCGAGAACCGTCCGCGTCTGATCGCTCTGCACGATCACAACGAGAAGCACAAGGCCGCCGAACTGGCCGCGCTCGCAGCGGAGCAGGACATCGTCGTCGTCAGCGATGCCGGAATGCCGGCGGTCAGCGATCCCGGGTACGCTCTGGTGGCCGAAGCCGTCGCACAGGGCGTCACCGTGACCGCCATCCCCGGACCGAGTGCGGTCATCATGGCGCTCGCCATCTCGGGGATGCCGACCGACCGCTTCACTTTCGAAGGGTTCCTGCCGCGCAAACCGGGGGAGCGGCGCACAACCCTCGGAAAGCTCGCGACCGAACTTCGCACCATGATCTTCTTCGAGTCGCCGTCGCGTCTGGCCTCGTCGCTCGCTGACATGGGCGCGGCCTTCGGAGATGCCCGCCGCATCGCCGTCTGCCGCGAGCTCACCAAGTTCTACGAAGAGGTTCGGCGCGGCACAGCCCCCGAGCTGGCCAAGTGGGCCGAAGCCGGAGTCAAGGGCGAGATCGTGGTCGTCGTCGAGGGCGGGGCACGGGTCGAGACTTCGGCGGAGGATGCTGTCGCCCAGGTGCAGCAGCTCGTGGCCTCCGGCATCCGATTGAAAGACGCCTGCGCAGAAGTCGCCGCGGCGACGGGCTTGTCTTCGCGCGACCTCTACCAGCAGGCGCTCGCCGCGCGCTCACAGTGACCGCTCCTATGCAAAAGTCTCGTCCTCCTGACGCGCAGGCTGCACGAGGGAAGCGACGCTGACCCAAACCGGCCAGCCGATCAACCACACACCCGTCACGAGCCACACCCGCCAGATCCAACTGGTGAGTTCGGCGGTGCGCGTGGGGTCTGCGACAATCCACGTGATGCCGCCGAGTACAACGGTGGCGATCACCGCGCACAGCACCATTCGGCCCCAGTCCTTCCACTCGTGCAGGACTCGGGCGCGGCCGCGCGCTGGCAGTTTCGTCGGTGCGGGACCATTTGCGAAACGGTGCGCGAACCAGACGTCGACGCTGTGAATGACGCGATGCCCGAACGCAACGGTGAAGCCGAGGTAGACGGCGCCGAGACCGTGGGTGAAGTCGGCGGTAGCGCCTGCGACAGTGAGGTCCCACGCGATGAGGCTCAGCAGGGCGATGTCGAGCAGTGGCACGCACAGCAGCAGCAGCGTGGAGAGCCGTTTCATCCGTAACAGATAGCGTACGGCGAGGCCGCCGAAGAGCACGACCCAGAAGCCGATCTCACAGGCGAGGATGGCGGCGAAGATGTTCATGCTTCCACGCTGATCGAGATATCGCGGGCACGGATCCTGCGACCGGCCGGGATCGTCTCCTCCGGTCGAAGGAGGTCGGATGCCTGGAGATCGGGCAGGATGAACACATGCTGTGGTCGCGCCTTGCCTCGGGCACTCATCGGCTGAATGCCCGGCCTCGTACCCGCGACACGATTGTCGCCGTCGCGTACCTGGTGCTGGGCCTCCTGCTGCTGCAGTTCGGCGGTTACGGTATCTGGGCGGCGCTTCTCTCTCTCCCGACGATGGGGCCGTGGAGCACAGGGAGCGGCTTTCTGCTGCTGTTAATCCTCATGTCGGCACTGGCGACCCTGCGCTCATCCCGCCCGTTCCTCGTCCTGGCGCTTGGCACACCACTCACTGCGGTCGACTTCTTCCTCGGCGGCAGCCTCGGGGTCGTGCTGCTGTTCGCCGATTTCGTCTACTGCGCCTTTCGTTACGGCGGCGATCGTGGCGTGCGAACCCTGCTGGTGACCATCGTTGTGACGATCGCGGCGACGGCGCTTACCCTCCTGCTCTGGCCCGGGGTCTCGGTGCGCATCGTCACGGTCGTCCTTCAATGGGCGCTCATTGTGCTGATCGGTGCGCTGTGGGGCTGGAACGTGCGCAGCGAACGACAACGCACCCGCGCGGTGATGAGCGCGGAGCATCGGCAGGCCACGCAGCAGCTGCGGCAGAAGATCGCCCACGATCTGCACGACCTCGTCGCCAACCAGATCGCCGTCGCAGGGCTCAACATCGAAGCTGCGCGGCTGCGGTTGGGACAGATGACTGAGATATCTGCTGAGGCAGATGAGAGCCTCACACAGGCAGCCCACGGCGCCGACGAGGCGCACCGCCAGCTGCGCCGCCTCATCGCCGTACTCACCACGGTCGATGACCTCGCTGACGAGACCGCGCCGCTGCGCATCCAGCACATCGACGACCTTGTGCCCATCGGCCGCACCCTCGTGCGCGAAGGCGCCGACCTCGACGTCGCGCTGACCGCATCGCCGCGATCAGCCGGAGTTGCGATGCGCGCCATCCACGAACTCGTGGTGAACGCGGTCAAACACGGCGAGGGCGACATCGTGCTGCGCACACGAGTGGGAGAGTCCGGACCGGTCACTGTGCAGATCGAGAACCGCATCGCCTCGCCGGGGGCGTCTCGCACCGCCATCGGCCGCTCCGGCATCGGCATCTCGGGCGCGACCCTGCTGCTGGGCGGCATCGGTGCGAGTGTCGAATCCGCGCCGACGGGGGACGGATGCTGGAGAGCGGGCCTCGCCCTGAAGGAGGAGCAATATGGCTGACGGCATCCGCGTTGTCATCGTCGACGACCATGAAGCGGTCCGCAGGGGTGTCGCGGCCATCTTGCAGGTGGACCCGGGTATCGAGATCGTCGGCGAGGCAGAGAACGGCTTCGACGCCGTCGACCTGTGCCTGCGCGAGCAACCCGACGTCGCACTCGTGGACCTGCGGATGCCAGGGACCGACGGTATCTGGGCGACGGAGCGGATCACCGCAGCGACCCGAACACGAGTGCTGATGCTCACCACCTTTGATTCCGACGACCTCATCGCGGCTGCGCTGGCAGCCGGCGCGCACGGCTATTTGCTGAAGACGACCCGCGGCGCGGAGCTGATCCAGTCCGTGCACCATGTCGCCGCGGACCGTCATGTCATCGATCCTGCGATCGCGGGCGGACTCATCGCGCAGCTGAATCGGCAGAGCGACCAGCAGCCGACGCCCGCAGCACCGCTTCCCGATCTCACCCCGCGCGAGACCGAGGTGCTCGCTCTGGTCTCCGATGGTCTGACGAATCAGCAGATCGCCGACCGCCTGCACATCGGTATCACCACGGTCAAGACGCATGTCGGCGCGCTCTACGACAAGACCGGGGCATCCAGCCGTGTGCTGCTGGGGCAGCTCGGCCGCCATACGACGTAGCCACCCAGTCGATCCGGCCTAGAATCGAGAGCATGCCCGCAGGCGAATCTTTTTACATCACCACGCCCATCTACTACCCCTCTGATGTTCCGCACATCGGACACGGGTACACATCGGTGGCGGTCGACACGCTCGCGCGTTGGCACCGCCAGGGCGGCGATGACACCTGGATGCTGACCGGCACCGACGAGCACGGGCAGAAGATGCTGCGCGCCGCGGCCGCGAACAACGTCACCCCGCAGGAGTGGGTCGACAAGCTCGTCACCGAGAGCTGGTTCCCGCTGCTCGAGACGCTCGACGTCGCCAACGACGACTTCATCCGCACCACGCAGGAGCGCCACGAGAAGAACGTGCAGGTGTTCTTCCAGCGGCTATACGACTCGGGCTACATCTACGCCGGCGAGTACGAGGCGCTGTACTGCGTTGGCTGTGAGGAGTTCAAGCCCGAGTCGGAGATCGTCGACGGCACCGGTCCCTTCGAGGGCCTGAAGGTCTGCGCGATCCACTCCAAGCCCCTCGAGTTGCTGCAGGAGAAGAACTACTTCTTCAAGCTCAGCGAGTTCCAGGACCGCCTGCTCGAGCTCTACAAGACCGAGCCCGACTTCGTGCGCCCGCACTCCGCGCGCAACGAGGTCGTCTCGTTCGTCAGCCAGGGGCTGAAGGACCTCTCGATCTCGCGCTCGACCTTCGACTGGGGCATCCCGCTGCCGTGGGACGAGTCGCACGTCATCTACGTGTGGGTCGACGCACTGCTGAACTACGCCACCGCCGTCGGGTTCGGCTCGGACGAGGAGACCTTTGAGCGTCGCTGGCCCGCGTACCACGTGGTGGGTAAAGACATCCTGCGATTCCACGCCGTCATCTGGCCGGCACTGCTGATGGCTGCCGGCCTCGAGGTCCCCAAGGGGGTCTTCGCGCACGGCTGGCTGCTCGTCGGCGGCGAGAAGATGTCCAAGTCGAAGCTCACCGGTATCGCCCCGACCGAGATCACCGACGTGTTCGGCTCTGACGCCTACCGCTTCTACTTCCTCTCGGCGATCGCTTTCGGCCAGGATGGCTCCTTCAGCTGGGAAGACCTCGCAGCCCGCTACCAGGCCGAGCTCGCCAACGGCTTCGGCAACCTCGCATCTCGCACGATCGCGATGATCGAGAAGTACTTCGACGGAGTCGTTCCTGAGGCTGCCGAATACACCGAGCAGGACCTTGCGATCCAGAAGATCGTGGCGGATGCTGCGACTGCTGCCGACGCGGCTGTCGAGCAGTTCCGTATCGACGAGGCGATCTCTTCGATCTGGACGATCGTGGACGCGCTGAACGGCTACATCACCGAGAACGAACCGTGGGCGCTTGCACGCGACGAGGACAAGCGTGCTCGCCTCGGCACAGTGCTGTACACCTGCGCCGAGGGTCTGCGTGCACTTGCCGTGCTGCTGTCGCCGGTCATGCCGCAGTCGACCGAGAAGCTGTGGTCGGCGCTCGGCGCAGCCGAGGCTCTGGGCGCGCTGCAGGAGCAGCCGATCCGTGAAGCCGGCAACTGGGGCGGGCTCGCTGCGGGCACCGAAGTCCAGGCGCTTGCACCGCTGTTCCCCCGTGTGGAGAGCCAGGCTTGACCGAAAACCCCAGCCAGTACGTCCGGGAGCGGAAGGCGGAGGGCCGCAAGGACCTCCGCTATCCCGCAGCTCCCGACCCCCTGACCGTGCCCGTGTACGACAACCACGCGCACCTTGAGATCCTCGACGGCGACGAGCCGTTGAGCCTCACGGAGCAGCTCGATCGCGCAGCGGCCGTCGGAGTCGCGGGCGTCGTGCAGGCATCCGGCGATATCGAGTCGTCGCGCTGGGCGGTGGATGCCGCCTCCGCCGATTCTCGCGTGCTCGCCGCCGTCGCGATTCACCCGAATGACGCACCCGTCTATGCGGAGGCCGGCCAGCTCGACCACGCGATCAGTGTGATCGATGAGCTCGCCGCCCACCCGCGCACGCGGGCGATCGGCGAAACAGGACTGGACTTCTTCCGCACAGGGCCCGAAGGTCACGCGGCGCAGTTCGAGGCGTTCGAAGCGCACATCGCCCTGGCCAAGAAGCACGGCATCGCGATGCAGATTCACGATCGGGATGCTCACGACGCTGTGCTCGAGACCCTCGCACGCGTCGGGGCGCCCGAGAAGACCGTGTTCCACTGCTTCTCAGGTGACGACGCCATGGCCAGGATCTGTGCGGATGCCGGTTACTACCTCTCCTTCGCCGGCAACGTCACGTTCAAGAACGCGCAGAACCTGCGCGATGCGCTGAAGGTCACCCCGCGCGATCGCATCCTCGTAGAAACGGATGCCCCGTTCCTCACCCCCGTGCCGCTGCGCGGTCGGCCGAACGCGCCGTACCTGATTCCGCATACGCTGCGGTTCATGGCTGGGGAGCTCGATGTGGGCATTGATGAGCTCGCCGTGCAGATCGCAGCGAACACCCTCCGCATCTACGGCTCCTTCTCGGCCTGACCGTCCTACACCTGTCAGTCGATTTCACAGAGGTCGGTCCGAAACCAGGGTTTTCCGCAGACGCCTGTGTTTCGTACTGACGTCTGTGTGGGTGGGATGCCGCAGATCAGGGACAATGGCAGGATGACCGTCACGCTGCTCGGCGCCACCGAGATCCGCCGTCTTGCCGCCGAGCTCGATGTCACACCCACCAAGAAGCTCGGACAGAACTTCGTCGTCGACGCCAACACCGTGCGCAAGATCGTGCACGTCGGCCGTGTGCAGGCAGGGGAGCGCGTCGTCGAGGTCGGTCCTGGGCTGGGCTCCCTCACCCTCGCGATCCTCGAGACCGGAGCATCCGTCACAGCCGTCGAGATCGACCACCGTCTCGCCGCGCGCCTGCCGCAGACCGCCGCGGACCACGGTGTGCCAGACGGGGCGCTCACCGTTGTGGATGCCGATGCACTTCGGATCACCGAGCTGCCAGGAGCCCCGACGGTGCTCGTCGCGAACCTGCCGTACAACGTCTCGGTGCCTGTGCTCCTGCACTTCATGGAGACGTTCTCGAACCTCCAGCGCGGCGTCGTGATGGTGCAGGCCGAGGTGGGCGAGCGCCTCGCCGCTCCTCCCGGGAGCAAGATCTACGGCGCTCCGAGTGTCAAGGCCGCGTGGTACGGGCCGTGGCGTCTGGCCGGCAACGTTTCGCGCCAGGTGTTCTGGCCGGTCCCGAACATCGACAGCGTTCTCGTCGCCTTCGAGCGCGACGCAACCCCTAGAGGCAGCGAAGAGCTGCGCCTTCGCACGTTCAAGATCGTCGATGCCGCGTTCCAGCAGCGTCGCAAGATGCTCCGTCAGGCGCTCGCCTCTGTGCTCGGCGGCACCGCCGCCGAGGCATCCGATCTTCTTGAGCGCGCAGGTGTGGCACCGACCGCTCGAGGCGAGCAGCTGACGGTAGACGATTTCGTGCGGATCGCCGAGGTATTGGGCGGCTAATCTGGAGACGTGACTGAATCGCCGCGCTTTCGCACCGACGTTCCCGAGATCCACCGCCCGTATGTGGCGAAGGCTGATCGCTATGAACAGTTCGAGTATCGCCAGGTTGGTACCTCGGGGCTCTACCTCCCGCCGATCTCGCTGGGTCTGTGGTGGAACTTCGGCGACAACATCCCGCTCGACAACCAGCGCGCGCTGCTGCGCCACGCTTTCGACCGGGGAATCACGCACTTCGATCTGGCCAACAACTACGGCCCTCCCTACGGCTCCGCAGAGAAGAACTTCGGACGCATCTTCACCGAGGACTTCCGTCCCTACCGCGATGAGCTCATCATCTCGTCGAAGGCAGGTTGGGACATGTGGCCGGGCCCGTACGGCAACTTCGGCAGCCGCAAGTACCTCATCGCCAGCGCGGAGCAGTCGCTGACGTCGATGAACCTCGACTACGTCGACATCTTCTACTCGCACCGTGTCGACCCGGTCACCCCGGTCGAAGAGACCATCGGAGCCCTCGACACATTGGTTCGTCAGGGCAAGGCCCTCTACGTCGGCATCTCCTCGTACAGCGCTGAGCGCACCGCACGCGCGGTGGAGGCGGCACGGGCGCTCGGGACTCCGCTCGTGATCCACCAGCCCTCGTACTCGATCCTCAATCGATGGACTGAGGCGGAGCTCAACGACACTCTGCGCACCGAGGGCCTCGGCGCGATCGCGTTCACGCCGCTCGCGCAGGGCCTGCTCACCGACAAGTATCTCGGCGACGGCACGGCTGAGCGTGCGCAGAAGCGCGGTTCGATCTCTGACAAGCCGCTCTCTGCCGAGGGACTCGCAATTCTCCGCGGTCTCAACGACGTCGCCAAGGGGCGCGGACAGTCGCTTGCACAGATGGCACTGCAGTGGACGCTTCGCGATCCTGTAGTCGTCTCGGCCCTGATCGGAGCATCCCGTCCCGAGCAGCTCGACGAGAACATCGCCGCAGTGGGCGGTCCGGCGTTCTCCGACGATGAGCTGGCCCGCATCGACGCCCTCTCCGACGGCATCGACGTCGACCTCTGGGCATCCTCGTCTGCTCTGTGACCCGTTGACTGATCTGAGCCCACCATGAGTCTCGCCGCGTTCCCGGAATCGGTGCACGTGCGTGCCCCGGGCAAGATCAACGTCTATCTCGGGGTCGGCGGACGCCACGACGACGGTTATCACGCTCTGGCAACCGTGTTCCAAGCGGTGTCGCTCTACGAAGACGTGATCGCAAGGCCAAGCGACGAGTTCACGCTGAGCGTGTCGGGTGTCGAAGACACAGATGCCGTGCCCCTTGACGATCGCAATCTCGCGATGCGTGCGGCCAAGATGCTGGCTGCAGCAACGGGGTACGACGGCGGTGTGCACCTGGAGATCCGCAAGAGCGTGCCTGTCGCAGGCGGCATGGGGGGAGGATCAGCGGATGCCGCGGCCGCTCTCGTCGCCTGCGATGCGCTCTGGGGCACAGGTCTTCACCCTCCACGGATGCACGAGCTGGCAGCCAGGCTGGGGGCGGACGTGCCGTTCGCCCTGCACGGCGGAACCGCCGTCGGCACAGGACGAGGTGATCAGCTCAACCCCGCCCTCGCGCATGGCCGGTTCGACTGGGTACTCGTCACGAGCGAAGAAGGTCTGTCGACACCTGTGATCTATGCGCGCCTGGATACGCACCGTTCACAGGCAGGAGCGCTCGCTGACGATCCGCCGATGTCTCTGGATGTGCCGATCCCGGTGCTGCAGGCGCTGCGTGCGGGGGAGCCGCGCTCGCTCGCAGCATCCATGTTCAACGATCTCGAGGTGCCAGCGCTCCTGGAGCGCCCGGCTCTCGACGGTGTCATCAAGGCAGGGCTCAACGCGGGAGCGCTCAGCGGCATCGTCTCGGGCTCGGGCCCGACCGTTGCATTCCTCTGCGAGAGCCCGGAGAGCGCGCACTACGTGCAGGACGAACTCATGGATGCAGGGTACGCCGCCCTGCATGTGCATGGACCGGTGCCGGGCGCCCGCATCATCACCGGGTGAACTCCCACTTTGATCTCATAGCTCAGCGCACGGTTCCGAGTCGAGAGCGTCTGCCGGCGGCTGTCCGGGTGTACCCGGAGGGCAGCTCGCCCGATTTCGCGACTACCCTTGAGTGGACATGGCACATCTTCTCGGGGCCGAAGGCCTCCACCTCGAATACCCGACCAAAGTCGTCTTCGACTCCATCACGCTCGGCATCGAGGAGGGCGATCGGATCGGCATCGTCGGACGCAACGGCGACGGCAAGAGTTCACTGCTCGCGATGCTCGCAGGCCGCAAGGAGCCGGATGCTGGACGCGTGACGATGCGCGCGGGAACGACTGTCGGCGTGCTCGACCAGGCCGACACGCTCGATGACGCACTGACGATCGCGGAGTCGGTCGTGGGCGATGTGCCCGAGTACGAATGGGCGGGCGATGCCCGCGTGCGCGATGTCATCCAGGGTCTGCTCGCCGACCTCGCCTGGGATGCCCCGGTCGACGGGCTCAGCGGTGGACAGCGTCGGCGCGTCGCGCTCGCGGCGCTGCTGGTGAAGGACTGGGACATCGTCGCACTCGACGAACCGACGAACCATCTCGACGTCGAGGCCATCACGTGGCTTGCGGCGCACCTGAAGAAGCGCTGGGCTGCGAATTCCGGCGCGTTCCTCGTCGTCACGCACGATCGGTGGTTCCTCGATGAGGTCTGCACCGAGACCTGGGAGGTGCACGACCGGATCGTCGAGCCCTTCGAAGGCGGTTACGCGGCATACATCCTGCAGCGCGTCGAGCGCGATCGGATGAGCGCTGCCACCGAGGCCAAACGCCAGAACCTCGCCCGCAAGGAGCTCGCGTGGCTGCGTCGAGGTGCGCCAGCCCGCACAGCCAAGCCGAAATTCCGCATCGACGCGGCGAATGAGCTCATCGCCGATGTGCCCGAGATCCGCGACAAGGTGTCGCTGCAATCGCTGGCCACGACGCGGTTGGGCAAGGATGTCGTCGACCTGCTCGATGCCGGAGTGCGGTACGGCGACCCTTCGACGGGCTCAGGGACCGAGGTTCTGAGGGACGTCGAGTGGCGCATCGCGCCGGGGGAGCGCACGGGCATTCTCGGCGTGAACGGAGCGGGCAAATCGACGCTCCTCGGTCTGGTTGCCGGCACCATCGAGCCGACCAGCGGTGTGGTCAAGCGCGGCAAGACCGTGCAGGTGCGCACGCTGACCCAGCGGATCGATGAGCTCGAGCAGCACTGGAACGACCCGGTGCGCGTCGTCATCTCCGCCCTGCGCACTGAGTACACCTTCGGTGCGGGGGCCAAGGCGCAATCGCTCACGCCCAGCCAGCTGCTCGAACGGCTCGGCTTCGCATCCGCGCAGCTGTCCACTCCCGTGAAGGACCTCTCCGGAGGCCAGCAGCGTCGACTGCAGCTTCTGCTCGTGCTGCTCGACCAGCCGAACGTGCTGATCCTCGACGAGCCCACCAACGACATGGACACCGACATGCTCGCCGCGATCGAGGATCTCCTCGATTCCTGGTCGGGGACCCTCCTCGTCGTCTCGCACGACAGGTACTTCCTCGAGCGCGTCACCGATCAGCAGTACGCCGTCATGGATGGTCGTCTGCGCCATCTGCCGGGGGGAGTGGAGGAGTATCTGCGCCTGCGCTCTGCCGAGAAGAACGCGCCTGCGGGCGGTGCAAAGGCCGCAGGCAGCACCCCGAAGCTGGATGGCGCGGCTCTTCGCGCGGCCCAGAAAGAAGTCGCCGCGCTCGAGCGGAAGATCCAGAAGCTCACTGGGCAGATCGACCGCGCGAAGCACGCACTCGTCGACCACGACCAGTCCGACTACGAGGGGCTCGGCGAGAAGATGAAGACGATCTCAGCACTCGAGGCAGAGGTCGAAGAGAACGAGATGCGCTGGTTGGAGCTCAGCGAGGAGCTGTGACGCTCTGTGACGTTTCGATTCTTCACAGGAACTCGCGCGTGCGTAATGTGGCCGAGTCCCACCAGGAGGAAACATGTCCCGTCGCACCACGTCCATCATCGCCGCGCTCGCAGCGGTCCCGCTCTTCGTCGCACTCTCCGGCTGCGCGACAGCCACTGGCGGTGACGCAGGGGGCGGCTCGAATGAGACCGTGAAGATCGGTGTCGTCGGCAAGTCCGATGAGCAGTGGCCTGCATTCGTCGAGGCCGCCGCTGAAGAGGGCATCACCGTCGAGCTCGTCGACTTCGGCTCCTACGAGCAGCCGAACCCGGCACTGACGGAGGGTGAGATCGACCTCAACCAGTTCCAGCACATCGTGTACCTGGCGCAGTACAACGAGGCTTCGGGTGAAGACCTGACGCCCATCGGCTCCACCGCGATCTACCCGCTGGGCCTGTACTCGCAGAAGTACGACGACGTGAAGGACATCGCCGAGGGCGAGTCGGTCGCCGTCCCGGATGATGCCTCCAACCAGGCTCGTGCCCTTCTCGTGCTGCAGTCCGCAGGGCTCATCGAACTGAAGAGCGGTGGCACGATCTTCTCCGACCTCGCAGACGTCGATGAGTCCGCGTCCAAGGTGAAGGTGACCGCGCTCGAGGCAGCGCTCATTCCCACCTCGCTCCCCGACGTCGCAGCCGCGATCATCAACAACGACTTCGTCACCCAGGCGGGCCTGAAGTTCGAAGACGCGATCGCGCAGGACGACCCGAGCGACCCGAATGCACTCCCGTACGTGAACATCTTCGCCGCGCGCGCAGACGATGCAGACAACGAGACCTACCTGAAGCTCGTCGAGATCTTCCAGACCGACCCTGATGTCCAGGCAGGGCTCCTGAAGTCCTCCGGCGATACTGCCGTGGCTCTGCAGACTCCGGTTGCCGATCTCGTGGGGTCACTGGAGACCGTTCAGAAGGACGTCGCAGCGAACAGCTGATCACCACAACGTGAAAGAATCGGGCGGCGCGATCGCGCCGCCCGATTCGTCGTCTGAACCAAGCCGGAGAACCCATGCCGATCGTGACACTCGAGAACGTCTCCAAGGCGTATCCGCCGCAGAGCCGTGACACTCAGCCCACAGTCGCTGTCGACGACGTGTCTCTGACCGTCGAGAAGGGCGATGTCTTCGGCATCATCGGATACTCGGGGGCAGGCAAGTCCACCCTCGTGCGTCTGATCAATGCGCTCGAGCCCGCCAGCGGCGGCACGATCACGGTCGACGGCACGGACATCACGGCGCTCGCCGAGCGCGACCTGCGTCCGGTGCGCAGTGGAATCGGCATGATCTTCCAGCAGTTCAACCTGTTCTCGGCCAAGACTGTGCGGGCGAACATCGCCTATCCGCTCAAGCTCGCCGGTTGGTCGAAGCCGGACGTCGATGAGCGGGTCGCGGAGCTGCTCGCGTTCGTCGGCCTCAGCGACAAGGCCAAGGCCTATCCTGAGCAGCTCTCGGGCGGTCAGAAGCAGCGGGTGGGCATCGCGAGGGCCCTCGCAACCCGGCCGGCGATCCTCCTCGCCGACGAGGCGACCAGTGCACTCGACCCGCAGACGACTCACGAAGTGCTCGCGCTTCTGAAGCGCGTCAATGAAGAACAGGGCGTCACGATCGTCATCATCACGCACGAGATGGATGTCATTCAGACGATCGCCACGAAGGTCGCGGTGATGGACGCAGGCCGCGTGATCGAACACGGCGATGTCTTCGAAGTGTTCTCAAACCCGCAGCATCCGGCTTCTCAGCGGTTCGTCGGCACGGTGATCAAGGGCATCCCCTCTCCTTCCGAGATCGCCGTGTTGCAGGAGCGTCACCGGGGACGCCTCGTCACGTTCTCGTTCCGCGACGGCGATTCTTCACAGGCGCAGGTCTTCCTCGATCTCGCTGCGGCAGGGCTCGAGTTCGAGCTGATCTACGGAGGTATCAACGACATCCGAGGCCGCGCGTTCGGGCATCTCACTCTCGCGATCCGAGGAGAGGATGCCACCGTTGATGCGGCGCTTGCGAAGATACGCACCCACGCCACGGTGACCGACATCTCTGCAGGGGAGGCCCGCTGATGGATCGTCTCTTCGAACTTCAGGGAGAGTTCTGGGCGGCCGCCGTCGAGACCCTCTACATGACCTCGTACGCGCTCGTGCTCGGCGGGGTGCTCGGTCTGATCATCGGTGTCGCCACCTACGCGACACGCACAGGCGGCGTGCTGCCCAATCGCCCGATCCACGGGGTCGTGAACCTCTTCATCAACTTCTTCCGGCCGATTCCGTTCGTGATCTTCTTGGCCGTGCTGCAGCCGTTCACGCGAGCCGTGATCGGCACGGGAATCGGAATCACCGCTGGTGCTTTTGCGATCGGCATCGCCGCGTCCTTCGCCATCGGCCGCATCGTCGAGCAGCACCTCGTCTCTGTCCCGCCCGGCGTCATCGAAGCAGCGCGGGCGATGGGCGCCGGGCCCTGGCGCATTCTGCTCACCATCGTCATCCCCGAAGCACTCGGGCCCCTCATCCTCGGCTATACCTTCATCGTCGTGGCGATCATCGACATGACGGCGATGGCGGGGCTGATCGGCGGGGGCGGACTCGGCGCGTTCGCGCAGATCTACGGCTTCCGCCAGTTCGAGCCGGTGGTCATGTGGGCAGCGATCATACTCATCGTCGTGTTCGTGCACCTCGTGCAGGTGCTGGGAACGTGGCTGGCCCGCAGGGTGATGCGGCGCTGACGCGGAGTCAGGGGCGGATGCTGACGCCGGTGCCCGCCGGCAGTTCGGCGAGCCTGGTGATCGCTGCCTCATCCAGCCGGATGCATCCGTTCGAGATGGGGCCGGTGCGCTCATCGTGATAGTGGAACGCCGTCACCGCGACATCCTGCCCGCCGAAACCGTCGAGGGTCGGGGACTGGAGCGAGAGGTACACGGTGGGCAATCCCCGCGTGTAGTCGAAAGAGGTCACCTCCGTCAGGTGGATGAAAGAGCGGCCGATCGGTGTCGGAGTCTGGTCAGTGCCCCATGCGAAGTCTGACGCGATCCGTTCGGGAACCCCGGCACGGACGATATCGATCGTCCGTGCAGAGATGCTCACCTCGACGGTGACGTCGATCGGCGTGAGTTCGACGTCTGCAGTGCGCAGCCATCCGGTCAGCTGCGCAGGGTTCCCCGCGGAGGGGAGCCCCTGGCGACCGGTGAGGAGCACGTGCACCCAGTCGTTCTGCTTCTCGATCACCGCGACAGTGGTACCGCCGTAGCGGTATTCACGGGGGAGCGCGGCCACGGGGTCGCCGAGCGGGTCCGCCCAGATCGGTGCGAGATCGGCGAGGGGACGGGCGGTGTGCCCCGCGAATGGTGCTTGTGGTTCAGCATCCACCGGCAGCTGCGGCAGCACGGCGAACACGTTCGCCTGCGGGAGTGCTGTGGCGTCGTAGACCGCGCGATTCGCGGGGAAGCCCGTGGGGGTGGGCGACGGCGTGGGCGTCGGACTGCTGAGCTCTGCGGTTGACGCAGATCTCGCGGCGGGCGTGACATCTGATTGCGGCCAGACGAGGACCGCGACGATCGCAATGATGACCGCGGCACCGAGCCCAATGAGCACCCAGGCTCGGGTCCCCGGCTTTCGCTTCGGATGCTCCTGATCGCTCACGAGACCTCCTCCGAGTGGCTTCATCGAGGAGCGTAGTCCAGTCTCCTGCGGGAGATGAACTCGCGCTCGGATCCGGAGAGCGGATCGATGAAGCGCAGTTCTCTCGCGAGCAGCTGCAGCGGCCGCTCATGATCGTCCGGCTTCTCATCGGTGAGGATCGGGTACAGGTTGTCGTGCAGAATGCCCAGGCCGATGCTGGCAAGGTGCACGCGCAACTGGTGCATTTTGCCGGTGTGCGGATGCAGCACTGTGTGCACCACCTGGTCATCGGCAGAGATCAGCTCGATGAGCGTCTCGGAGTTCGGTTCGCGTTCGGTGTCGACCTCTACGCAGACTTGGGCGCGAAGCTTCTCGATGTGCAGGCGCACCGTGCGCGGGAGGTCGTTCTCCCAGCCTTCGGGCCGTGCGGATACCGCCTCATAGACCTTCTCGATCGAACGGCGCTGGAAGAGCGTCTGATACGCGCCTCTGGTCACCGGGCGGGCCGAGAACATCAGGAGCCCTGCTGTGGCTCGGTCCAGGCGGTGGATGGGCGCCAGGTCAGCGTTGTCGAGAAGGCGGCGCAGGCGCACCAGCGCGGAGTTCTGTACGTACTTGCCTGCCGGGGTGCTGGGGAGGAAGTGCGGCTTGTCGATCACCACCAGATCATGATCCTGGTGCAGGATCTCGATCTCGAACGGAATGTGCGTCTCGACGGGAGGCTCACGGTAATACCAGATGAACTCCTCTGCATCGAGAGGGGTGTCACGAGTGAGAGCTGAGCCGTCGAAGGCGACGATCTCACCGCGGTCGAAGCGCGCGAGCAGCCACTCCGGATCAAGATGGAAGAACCGCTCGATCATGTAGGCGCTGGCGGTGGGCCAGGGTCCGGAGTTCGGCAGGTGCAGACGGGTGGCACCGACTCCGTCGCGAATGGGCAGTGGAGATCGCATCGCCATCAGGAGGGCACCATCACGAGTCGAAGCTCAGGCTGAGCTTGCGCAGCAGAGCGGCCATCCGCTCGCGGTCGGGGCGAGAGAGAGCCTGCAGCAGATCCGCCTCGACGTCGACGAGGCGGGTGATGGCCGCATCCACGCGGATCTGTCCGTCTTCAGTGAGGGTGACCAGCACGCTGCGGCCGTCGCCCGGATCCGACTCCCGTCGTACGAACCGTCGCCCTACCAGGCGATCGATCCGGTTGGTCATGGTGCCGCTGGAGACGAGCGTCTGCTGCAGGAGCTGCTTGGGTGAGAGCTGAAACGGCGCACCTGCTCGGCGAAGGGCCGAGAGAACATCCCATTCCCAGTGCTCCAGATCGCTGCGGCGGAACACGTCGCGGCGCGCACGATCGAGATGCTTGGAAAGACGATCCATACGGGAGAGCACCTCAAGCGGGGAGAAGTCGAGATCAGGACGCTGCGTGTTCCACGCGCCGACGATCCGGTCGACCTCATCTACTTCGCTCATCCCCCCATTATCCGGTGCCGATGCTGATGGCGTCGCCGAAGCCCTTGACCGTGGCAGACTTGTGTAGGGCGTTCTGCGGGGCGCCGCGGTCCGCCGTAGTGTAATGGCAGCACGACAGCCTTTGGAGCTGTTAAGTCCAGGTTCGAGTCCTGGCGGCGGAGCATGACCGAGAACAGACTCGCCATCGTCGTCCTTGCGGCAGGCCAGGGCACACGCATGAAGTCCCGACTGCCCAAGGTCCTCCACCCGATAGCGGGGCGCCCGCTCGTCGGCCACGTGCTGACCACGGCAGCTCACCTCGGCGCGGAGCACATCGAGGTCGTGGTTCGCCATGAGCGCGACCGCGTCGTCGAGATGCTCAGCCAGGGCTACCCCGATGCCGTGATCGTCGATCAGGACGAGGTCCCCGGCACGGGGCGTGCTGTGCAGGTCGCTGTCGATGCTCTTCCCGACGAATTCGAGGGCGACGTTCTCGTGCTTTCCGGCGATGTCCCGCTGCTCGAGGCCGACACGCTGCGGGCGCTCATCGATGCGCACCGTGGGGCCGCTGCCGCGGCCACCATCCTCAGCGCACTTCTCGACGACCCTACCGGCTACGGCCGCGTCATCCGTGATGGCAGCGGAGCGGTCGCGCGCATCGTCGAGCAGAAGGATGCGAGCGCAGAAGAAGCAGCGGTCACCGAGATCAACTCCGGTGTCTACGTGTTCCGAGCCACCGCCCTGCGCCACTTCTTGACCCAGATCGACCAGAACAACGCCCAGGGCGAGCTTTATCTCACCGACGTCATCGGCCTGCTCCGCGGGGCGGATGAAACCGTTGCCGCAGAGATCGCCGCCGATGCACCCGCGACATTCGGCATCAACGACCGCGTGCAGCTGGCAGCGGCCGGCCGCGTGCTCAACGATCGCATCGTTCGTCGCTGGCAGCGCGAAGGCGTCACGATCGTCGACCCGGCAACGACCTGGATCGATGATGATGCGAAGCTCGCACCCGACGTGACGCTCCTGCCGAACACGTACATCGCCGGCGCGACGGTCGTCGAGTCCGGCGCCGTGATCGGTCCCGATACCTCGTTGCTGGACTGCGAGGTCGGTGAGGATGCCGTCATCCGCCGCTCTGATGCGACGCTCGCCGTGATCGGTGCGGGCGCCAATGTCGGGCCCTTCGCGTACATCCGCCCCGGCACGACCCTGGGAGCCAACGGCAAGATCGGCACCTTCGTCGAGACGAAGAATTCCCAGATCGGCGAGGGCAGCAAGGTTCCGCACCTGTCGTACATCGGCGATACGACGATCGGGGAGCGGGTCAACCTCGGCGCAGGCGCGATCACTGCGAACTACGACGACATCGTCAAGCACCGCACCGAGATCGGCGACGAGGTGCACACCGGATCGCACAACGTCTTCGTGGCGCCGGTTAGGATTGGTGCTGGTGCGAAGACTGGAGCGGGAGCGGTCGTCCGTAAGGATGTTCCCGCGGGTGCTCTGGCCTTGAGCGTTGCCCCTCAGCGAAATGTCGAGGGGTGGGTCGAGAAGAATCGGGCAGGTACCGGCGCGGCAGTTGCCGCGGCTCGGGCCAGCGAAGCGTCAGTCAACAAAACTGCAGAGTAAGGCAGGTCATGGGGCACAAGAAGAAGACCGTTGCACTGGATCGGGACAACGGCGTTGCCCCCGGCATCATCGCCAAGACGAAGAAGCGCCTCGTCGTCGCCGGAGGTCGCTCGCACCCTGAGCTGACTGCGGCTGTCGCGAAGGCGCTCGGAACGCAGGCGGCGCCTGTCGAGCACCGCACCTTCGCCTCGGGTGAGATCTACGCCCGCTACGAGGTCTCGATCCGCGGAACAGACCTGTTCATCGTGCAGACCTTCGGCGAGCCGGTCAATGAGTGGCTCATGGAGACGCTCATCATGATCGATGCGGCCAAGCGTGCTTCGGCGAAGCGCATCACCGTCGTCGCGCCCTACTTCCCGTATTCGCGTCAGGACAAGAAGGGTCGTGGCCGCGAGCCGATCAGCGCACGTCTGGTCGCGGATCTGCTCAAGACTGCGGGTGCGGACCGCATCATGAGCGTGGATCTGCACGCCGCGCAGATCCAGGGCTTCTTCGATGGTCCTGTCGATCACCTGTTCGCAAAGCCCGTGCTGCTCGAGCACTTCCGCGAGAATCTTACGGAAGAAGACCACGAGACGCTCACCATCGTCTCGCCCGACATGGGCCGTGTGCGCGTCGCCGACACCTGGTCGGACAGCCTCGATGCGCCGCTGGCGATCATCCACAAGCGTCGCGATCCGAAGGTCGCGAACCAGGTCTCCGTGCACGAGATCGTCGGCACGGTCAAGGACCGAACGTGTCTGCTCGTCGATGACATGATCGACACCGGCGGAACGATCGTCAAGGCAGCGCAGGCGCTGAAGGCCAGCGGTGCACGCCGCGTCATCGTCGCCGCCACGCATGCCATCTTCAGCGATCCGGCGAGCCAGCGACTTCAGGACGACGCGATCGATGAGGTCGTCATCACCGACACGATCCCGCTGACCGCATCGCGTCAGTGGGACGGTCTCACGATCCTGCCGATCGCTCCGCTGCTCGCCCGCGCCATCCACGAGGTGTTCGAAGACGGCTCGGTGACCAGCATGTTCGGTGGCGACGCGTAGTCCCTTGATGTTGTGATCTCATTCGCCTCCCTGCGTCAGCGGGTGCTCGCCGTTCTCGGCGCCGTGTCGATGTATCGGCTGGCGCTGTACGGCCTCGGGCTCCTTGCTCTGACCGCACTGGTGCTGTCTCTGTTTGGTCTGGTCTCTCCTGCTCCGATCGAGCTGGTCGCCTCATACGTCGTTCTTGCGGCGGTGATCTCCGCTGTCGATGCCGCGGCGCAGCGACTGCTGCACCTGCCATGGCGCGTGGAGTCGTCTCTGGTCACTGCGCTGGTGCTGCTGTTCGTGATGCAGCCCGGTGCGAACGGGCCGGCGCTAATCGGTCTTGCACTGGCAGGTGCGCTCGCAAGCCTCTCGAAGTACCTCATCGCATGGCGTGGACGCCACATCTTTAACCCGGCGGCATTCGGCGCGGCGGTGGTGTCGATCGTCGGCGCGCTCGGAGCACTCGAATGGCTGGGCACGTCGGCATCCTGGTGGGTGGGAACGCCCGCGATGGCGGGACCGGTGGCACTGGTCGGCCTCGCCATCCTGTGGCGCGTCGAGAAGGTGCGCGTCGTGCTGGTGTTCCTGCTCATCGCAGTGGGAACCTCGGTGGTGCACCAGGCCGCCCAGGCCCCGCCGCTCGGCGGCGAATTCGAGCTGTCTGCGGCGCTGTTCAACGCGGTGCTGCAGTCGCCGTTCCTCTTCCTCGGGATCTTCATGGTCGCCGAACCCCTGACAAGCCCACCGCGCCGCTGGCAGCAGTTCTGGGTCGCTGCTGTGGTGGGAGTTCTCGCGGGCTGGCCGATCATCATCGGCGGCCTGTTCACCCTTGGGCAGGAACGGGCGATGCTGATCGGCAACCTGGTCGCGCTCACCTTCGCCCTGCGCGGATCCGTGCGTCTGGTTCTCGAGAAGCGCGAGTTCATCACCCCGACTGCGCAGGAGCTCACCTTCAGGGCACGCGGGGAGCTGCGGTTCCTTCCTGGGCAGTATCTCGAGCTCGATGTCCCGCATCACCGTCCGGATGCCCGTGGGACCCGTCGCGAGTTCAGCATCGTGTCTGCTCCGGCAGATCTTCCGGTGCTTCGAATCGCGTACAAGAACGGTGATCAGAACCATCCCTCGTCCTATAAGCGCGCGCTGGCCCTGGCAGATCCCGGCACGGTCCTCGCGGTCACCGGTACCTGGGGAGACTTCCTGCTTCCCAAGGGCGACGCTCCCGTGCTCATGGTGGCTGCCGGCATCGGCGTCACGCCTTTCGTCTCGCAACTGCGCCAGCTCCAGGCCGATGGCGCCTCCCGTGACGCCGTGCTCGTATACGTGGCATCCGAGGCCGCCGAACTGGCATTTCGGGCCGAGCTGGAAGCGACCGGCGTGCCGACCATCGTCTTCACTCGCGATGAGCCGGCAGATCTTCCTGCGCACTGGACGTGGGCGCAGGGCATCCGCCTTGACGCAGCGGGACTCGAGCATGCGGTTTCTGACATCGCCGCGCGGCACGCCTTCATCTCGGGCCCGCCGCGGCTGCTCGCCGATCTCGCGCCCGCGCTGCAGAAGACGCATTCGGTGACGACAGACGCCTTCGCCGGGTACTGACGGGCAAGGTCACTGAGGGGCACGGTCACCGAAGGGCGCAGGCCCGGCGGCGCCTGACTTAGATGCCGGATGCTGCGCGCGCGGGGAACCGGACCATGAACGTGGTGTCCCCCGGCTGAGACTCCACCGAGATCGTGCCGTGGTGGCCCTCGACGATGGCCTTGGCGATCGCGAGCCCGAGACCCGTCCCACCGGTCTGGCGGGCGCGAGAGCTGTCGCCGCGGGCGAAGCGTGCGAACAGCTCGTCACGCACCCCAGGGTCGATCCCGGGCCCGTCATCGTGCACGCGGATGACCGCCTCGTTACCTTCCTGCGCCACGCTCAGGGTGATCTGCGTGCCCACCGGGGTGTGCGTCCTGGCATTCGCGAGCAGGTTCGTGACCACCTGGTTCACGCGCCCCGCATCGCCTGCCATCATCACCGGCTCTTCGGGCACATCGATGCTCCAGACGTGTTCGGGGGCAGTCGGGCGCGCATCAGAGATGCTCTCCAGCGCGAGTTGGGTGAGATCGATGGTGCTGTAGACGAGCTCCTGCCCTTCATCGAGACGGGCGAGCAGCAGCAGGTCCTCGACGAGCCGCGTCATGCGCAGAGACTGCGCCTGAATGCGCTCGAGGGCAGTTTCCGTGTCGCTTGCATCCACACCGGCAGCCGATGCCCGAGCCTGGTGAAGAGAGCGAAGCGACAGCTCCGAATAGCCGCGAATGGATGCCAGGGGAGTGCGGAGCTCGTGGCTGGCGTCTGCGACGAACTTGCGCATCCGCTCCTCGTTGCGCTGGCGCGCGGCGAGTGAGTCGTTCACGTGGTCGAGCAGTGTGTTGAGTGATGCGCCCACGAGGCCCGTTTCAGTGCGGGGATCGGCCTCGGCATCCGGAACCCGTTCGGTGATCTCGACCTCACCGCGGTCGAGAGGCTGGTTGGCCACACGCGTGGCAGTGCCCGCCACGGCGCGCAACGGCCGGAGGCTGAATCTGATCGTGACCGCCGTCGTCAGCGCGAGCAGGATGAGCCCGCCGAAGGTGGCGAGGGTGATCACCGTCAGAAGCTGTGCCAGGGTGCTCTGGATGGCATCTCGCGGCAGACCGGTGACGACGGAGATCTTGTCGGAGAACTGTGTTACCGAAGTCTGAGTCACGGTCAACTGGTACGTGCCACCGCGGGGACCGTCCAGAGCGATGACGCCATCAGGGTGCCCGCGGAGAGCCGCATCGATGGCGACGAGCTGCGAATCCGTGAGGTCGCGCACTTCTCCGGAGCCGTTCACTTGAATCCCGCTCGCGCCCTCCTGCGTGGCGATGGCGAGCACCATCCCGGTGGCAGGCGGTGCGACGTTCTCCATCGCAGCCTGAGCGGTCAGCGGCACGTTGCGGACCGCCGCCGGGATAGAGGCCTGTGTGACGAGACTGGTCGTGCGGATGGACAGCGACTTAACCTGCTCCGCCAGCTGCCCCTCGAGGGCTGTGCCGAGCGTCGCGCTCGTGATCACTGCGACGATGATGAGAATCAGTGACACGAAACCGATGACCGCGGTCATCAGTCGTGCCTGAAGTGTCCAGGGCCGAGACGGACCGGCTTCGGTCACTGCGGCGCCTTGATCATGTAACCGACACCGCGCACTGTGTGCAGCAGGGGAGTGCGGCCGGCATCGATCTTCTTGCGGAGGTAGGAGATGTAGAGCTCGACGACTGAGGATTTTCCGCCGAAGTCGTAGCTCCAGACCCGATCGAGGATCTGAGCCTTCGAGAGCACCCGACGCTCATTGCGCATGAGGTACCGCAGCAGTTCGAACTCCGTCGCGGTCAGCTCGATCTCGGTACCGTCGCGCTCGACTTCGTGACTGTCTTCATTCAGCGTGAGGTCGCCGACCCGCAGAATCGACTGGCCCTCGTCAGATGAGGCAAGACCCGTGCGCCGGATGACCGCGCGCAGCCGGGCGATGACCTCTTCCAGGCTGAAGGGCTTGGTGACGTAGTCGTCGCCGCCGGCGGTGAGGCCTGCGATCCGGTCGCCGACGGCGTCCTTCGCTGTCAGGAACAGCACCGGCACGAGGTTTCCGGACTCGCGAAGGCGGCGCAGCACGCTCATGCCATCGAGATCCGGCATCATAATGTCGAGAACCAGCGCATCCGGCTCGAATTCACGCGCCACCTGCAGGGCCTCGAGCCCGGAAGACGCCGTTCGCACCTCCCAGCCCTCCATGCGCAGAGCCATCGCCAGCAGATCGGTGAGCATCTGCTCATCATCCACGGCGAGGATGCGAAGAGGGGAGCCGTCCGGGCGGTGCAGTTCGGGCTGGTCAGCGGTCATGCACTTATTCTGTGGAATCTCCTATGGAGTTTCTATGGAGAATGCTGTGCGTGCTCTGTGAGTAGAAGCTGTTCGCGTTGCGTGAAACACTGTCTCGATGTCGGATGCGGGTACTACCGTTTCTGCATGACCGATGAGACCAGAGCCACTGGATCAACCACCGCCGAACCGTTCGCTGCTCGCCCCACCACTGCCGTCGAAGTCGCCGACCTCGTCCGGCATGCGAAGGAAAGCGGCCTCCGTCTCACGGTCGTCGCGGGCGGGCATGGGCCCTGGGCGCGGACCCCGGCACCAGGCATGCGCATCGAACTCGAAGTGCTCTCACACATCGACGTCGATGGCACTGTTGTCCATATCGGCGGCGGAGCCGTCTGGGGAGACGTCGCGGCGGCGCTTGACGCACATGGGCTGGCGATCAGCTCCGGAGATACTGGATCGGTCGGTGTCGGCGGGCTCACGCTCGGCGGCGGGATCGGATGGATGGTGCGCGCCTGGGGGATCGCCGCCGACCAGCTCATCGGAGCCCAGATCGTGACCGCTGCCGGCGATATCGTCGAGGCATCCGCCGCAGAGAACCCCGATTTGTTCTGGGCGATACGGGGCGGGGGAGGCAACTTCGGGATCGTGACCCGCTTTGATTTCCAAGCGCACCGCATTGCGGGAATCACGCTTGGCGAGCACACGGTAACCGACACCGCTCCTGCGCTGAGGGCACTGCGCGATCTGATGAGGGACGCGCCCCGTGAGTTGACGGTGACCTACATCGACGTACCCCCGATGGACCCCAGCGCTCCGGCGGGAGCGCGGCTCACTGCTGTCTGGGCTGGTGTTGATCCTGACAGGCTCCGAAGCGTCATGGGCCCGGTGTCACACGTCGCTGGAGTCGAGGCAGACTACTCAACGCCGGCGTATCGAGAGATTCTTCTGGGGCCGTCTGAGCCTTCAGAAGGAGCGGATACGCTGCCTGCGTTCATCGGCGGAAACGGTCTGTTCGCTGATTTGGACGACGAGCTCATCGACCGACTTATCGACTTCCGATCGACGCATCCCGCATCCGTAGTTCTCCTGCGGTCACTCGGCGGCGCGTACTCCGACGTCGTGCAAGAAAGCACGCCGTTCCCGGCGCGCAGCGCGAACTGGTTCGTCATGGCGGGTGGATTCGATGTCCCCGGCCTGGTGGACGATGCCACGCGCGAGCGGATCAGTGCGGATTGGGGTCGTATCCAGGAGCGCCGGATCGCCGAGTACGGCAACTTCGCGGTGACGGAGCGCACAGAAGCGGTGCCGGGGATGTTCACTGAGTCGGCCCTTGCCCGGCTTCGTGAGATCAAGGCGAAATGGGATCCGGAGAACCTGTTCCGCAGGAACCACAACATCGAGGTATGAACGAAGAAGGGCTGGGAATCTCGCGATTCCCAGCCCTCACCTCGACTGCGTGATCAGTGCGTGTCTTCTGCTTCGATCTCGGTGCGGTCGCCCGACCAGAGCGTGTGGAAGGTGCCTTCCTTGTCGACGCGCTTGTAAGTGTGGGCACCGAAGAAATCGCGCTGCCCCTGCACGAGGGCTGCCGGCAGGCGGTCAGCGCGGAGGCCGTCGTAGTACGACAGTGATGAGCTGAATGCGGGGGCGGGGATTCCGGCGGTCGCTGCAGCGATGACGACGCGACGCCAGGATGCTCCGGCGCGAGTGATCGCCTCGGCGAAGTAGGGCGCGGTCAACAGTGCGGGCAGCTCGGGTGCCTCGTCGTACGCTTCAGCGATGCGGTTGAGGAACTGGGCGCGGATGATGCAGCCGCCGCGCCAGATCTTCGATACCGCTCCGAGGTCGATGTTCCAGTTGTACTCGGCAGCACCGGCGCGGATCTCGTCGAATCCCTGCGAGTAGGCGACGATCTTCGAGGCGTACAGTGCGAGACGGACATCCTCGATGAACGCGTCGACGTCATCGACCTGGAACTCTTCTGCAGGGCCGGGAAGTCCCACGGCGACCGCACGCTGCTCGGGGTGAGACGAGAGCGAGCGAGCGAAAGTCGCCTCGGCGATTCCAGAGACAGGCACGCCGAGGGAGAGCGCGGTCTGCACGGTCCATGCGCCGGTGCCCTTGGCGCCGGCCTGGTCGAGGATGACATCCACGAGAGGCTTGCCGGTCTCAGCATCCACCTGGCGCAGGACCTCAGCGGTGATCTCGATCAGGTATGACTCGAGTTCGCCGGCGTTCCACTCGGCGAAGATGTCGGCGATCTCGGCAGGCGTCTTGCCGGTGCCGCGGCGGATGAGGTCGTACGCCTCGGCGATGAGCTGCATGTCGGCGTACTCGATGCCGTTGTGGACCATCTTCACGAAGTGTCCGGCACCGTCGTGGCCGATGTGGGTGACGCAGGGCTCGCCCTCGGCGACAGCGGCGATCGACTTCAGGATCGGGCCGAGCGTGACCCAGGACTCATCCGAACCGCCGGGCATGATGCTCGGGCCGAGGAGAGCGCCTTCCTCGCCACCGGAGATTCCTGCGCCCACGAAGTTGATGCCCGTCTCACGGACGGCCTTCTCGCGGCGGATGGTGTCGGGGAAGTAGGCGTTGCCGCCGTCGACGATGATGTCACCGGGCTCGAACACCGAGGTGAGCGAATCGATCACTGCATCGGTTGGGCCGCCGGCCTTGACCATGATGATCGCGGTGCGCGGCTTCACCAGGGAGTCAGCGAACTCCTGGTACGAGAACGCGGGAACGAAACCGGCTTCGGGGTGTGCGGCGAGCAGCTCATCCGTCTTCGAGCGGCTGCGGTTGAGCACCGCGACCGTGTTTCCCTCACGTGAGGCGAGGTTGCGGGCCAGATTCGAACCCATGACGGCGAGTCCAACGACTCCGATATTCGCAGATGCTTCGGGCACAGATTGCTCCTCGATCGTGAAGGGGGGACGACTTCAGATTATCGCTGTGGCGAGGAGGTGTCGCATTCGTGACGACAGACGTCATGAATGCTGCCCGAGACGTCAGTCCTTGCGGTAGCTGGTGCGCCCCATCGCGAACAGAGCGCCGACGGTGCAGACGGTGGCGCCGAGCGCCATCGCGCCGATGAGCCACAGGATCACGTGTGAGAGGAATGCGCCGTCGAGCATGTCGGGCTCCGATTTCTGGGTGTTGTCTGCGTATGTGGAGGACTGTTTTCAGCCTACCGTGAGATCGGGTACCATTGAGGAGTTCCTCGGCGAGGGATGCTTCGCGTGCGCGGCATCCGTAATCGACGCGGCGAATCCAGCCTCGTGGCTATTTCGCACGTCTGCGTCCGGGAAGCCGACCATCAGACCACCACGCGGCGAGCAATTCGCCGTGTGCCCCGAAGGAGAACCAATGTCTCAGGACACCAAGGTCCACGCCGAGGTACGCGAACAGTTCGGCAAGGGCTTCGCCCGTCGTCTGCGCGCAGCCGGCAAGATCCCCGCCGTCATCTACGGCCACGGCACCGACCCGGTGCACGTTGCGCTTCCCGGCCACCAGGTCTCGCTCATCATCCGCCGCGCCAACGCGCTGCTCGAGCTCGACGTCGATGGCAAGGACCACCTCGCGCTCGTCAAGGACGTTCAGCGCGACCCGGTGCGCCAGATCATCGAGCACATCGACCTCCTCGTCGTGAAGAAGGGCGAGAAGGTTCACGTCGAGGTTCCGATCCTCACCGTCGGCGAGTCCTTCTCGGGCACGATCGTGACGAACGAAGTCAACACGATCCGCCTCGAGGTCGAGGCAACGCACATCCCTCAGCACATCGAGGTTTCCGTCGAGGGCCTCGTTGAGGGCGCCCACATCACCGCAGGCGATGTCAAGCTGCCCAAGGGCGCAGCCCTCCTGGACGACCCGGAGCTCCTGCTCCTCGCTGTTTCGGTGCCGGCAGCAGAGGTCGAGTCCTCTGCTGACGCAGAGGCCGCTGAGGCCGCTGCAGCTCCCGCCGCTGAGGCCGCTGCAGAGTAAGTTCTTCAGAACGGCAGAGGGGACGCGAGCACATCGCGTCCCCTCTTTCGTACCTGAGAACAGTTCCGTGTCCGAGAACCGTTTCGTGCCAGAGCACCGCGAGAGATGAGAGTCGAATGGCCCAGACGTGGTTGATCGTGGGACTGGGAAATCCAGGACCCCGCTATGAATCGACCCGCCACAACGTCGGTCAGATGGTCCTCGACGAACTCGCCGCGCGTCGTGGCGAGAGCTTCCGCGAGCACAAGAGCGGCGCGCGCGTCGTCGAGACATGGCTGCGGCCTGGCGCGGACAAGATCGTGCTCGCAAAGCCGAACTCATTCATGAACGTCTCCGGCACCCCTGTCGCAGCCCTCGCGAGGTTCTACTCGGTGTCTCCGGAGCATACGGTCGTGATTCATGACGAGCTGGACATCCCCTTCGACACCCTCAAGCTCAAAAGCGGTGGAGGACACGGCGGGCACAACGGCGTCCGAGACATCGCCCGCGCGATCAGCACCTCAGATTTCCCCCGAGTCCGCATCGGGATCGGGCGCCCGCCTGGTCGACAGGATCCGGCCGACTGGGTGCTGTCACCGTTCGGCAAGACGGAACGAGAGACGCTGCCCGTGCTCGTTTCGGATGCTGCTGACGCAGTCGAGCTGCTGGTCGCAGAAGGGCTGCTTGCCGCGCAGCAGAAGCATCACGCGCCGCGCTGAGTCGGCACGACAGCCGCTCTCGCTCAGGAGGGCTGCGAGATGAATCCGGCGCTTGCGCCGCTGCCCAGCATGACGCTGAGCACAGTGAAGAAGATTACCGGGCCGATCACGCCGAGAATCAGCGCGATGATTCCCCAGACGCGTCCCTGCCGCTTCACGATCGCGATGATGCCCAATACGATCGCAGCAAGACCGGCAAGCGTGCCGCCCCAGAATCCGATCTCTCCCATCAGCACCTGATCGCGGACAGGGGAGAGGAATGCCAGATCCGACGTCGCCGCATTGATGTCACTCGCGACCGTCGGAAGAGCGATTCCGATCTGGTAGCCCGCGATACCGGCGAGGATCGGCATCAGTGCCGCGGCCACGATCGAGAGCGCGAAAGCGATCACGCCCAGCAGAGCAGACCTCGGTGCTGCCGGCTGCGGCGCCTGATAGGCGCCGGCGGGTGCGCCGTAACCGCCGACGGGTGCGGAATAGGCCCCAGGAGGGGTCTGATACGTCGGGTTCTGATAAGACGGCGGCGGAAGCTGCGGTTGTGTCACGCCCCCATCTTAGAGGGCGTGACACAACCTGCTGTCAGAGACGGCGGAGCAGCCCGATCTTGTCGTACACGTCGGCGAGGGTCGCATCGGCGACAGCTTCTGCTCGCGCCGCGTTCGCCGCAAGGATGCGGTCGAGCTCGGCGGGGTCATCGAGAAGCTCGAGAACACGCTCGCGCACCGGCCCGAACTCGGAAGTGACGATCTCGGCGAGGTCCTTCTTAAAATCGCCGTAACCGCGACCCGCGTACTCGTCTTCGATAGCGCCCACCTGGCGCCCGCTCAGGGCAGCGTAGATCGTGAGCAGGTTCGAGACGCCGGGCTTGTTCTCGCGGTCGTAGCGCACCGTGCCATCGGCATCCGTGACCGCGCGCATGATCTTCTTCGCCGACTTGGACGGCTCGTCCAGAAGCCACAGCACGCCCGCATCGGACTCGGCTGACTTCGACATCTTCGACGTCGGGTTCTGCAGGTCGTAGATACGCGCGGTGTCCTTCTGGATCACCGGCTTCGGGATGGTGAAGGTGCTCCCGAAGCGCTTGTTGAAGCGCTCAGCGAGGTCGCGCGTGAGCTCCACGTGCTGCTTCTGGTCGTCACCGACGGGCACCAGCTCGCTCTGATAAAGCAGGATGTCGGCCGCCATGAGCACGGGGTAGGTGAACAGACCCACCGAGGTGGAGTCCTGTCCGAAGCGCGCGGACTTGTCTTTGAACTGCGTCATGCGGCCGGCCTCGCCGAACCCGGTGATGGTGCCGAGCACCCAGGCCAGCTCGGCGTGTGCACGCACATGCGACTGCACATAGAGCGTGGACTTCGACGGCTCGATGCCTGCGGCGATGTACTGCGCAGCCGTGCGACGGGTCTTCTCGCGCAGTTCCTTGGGGTCCTGCGCAACGGTGATCGCGTGCAGGTCGACGACGGAGAAGAACGCGTCGTAGGAACTCTGCATGTCTCGCCACTGCAGCAGAGCACCGATGTAGTTGCCGGCCTGGAGGGAGTCGGCGGAGGGCTGCATTCCTGAGTAGAGACGAGGCTTGTTCACACATCGATTCTATGGCGATGTGACGAGAGACTCCGTCGTCGGCGCTCAGTACGTGTAATCGACGACGACCGGTGCGTGGTCGCTCCAGCGCTCGGCATACGATGCCGCACGGGCCACGTGGTAGCGCTGTGCGCGTTCCATCAGCGAAGGAGTCGCCAGGTGGTAGTCGATGCGCCACCCGGTGTCATTGTCGAAGGCCTGCCCGCGCGCAGACCACCAGGTGTACGGGCCCTCGACCTCGCCGTGGACTCGTCGACCGACGTCGATCCAGCCGAGGCCGGTGCCGACGGTGCCATCGACACCGGTAATCTCTGCGCCGGCCTCACCGAGGTAACGGTCGAAGTACGCGCGTTCGCGGGGGAGGAACCCCGACTTCTTGCGGTTGCCACGCCAGTTCTTGATGTCGAGTTCGCGATGGCCGACGTTGAGGTCGCCTGTGACGAGTGCGAGTGCGTCGTCCTGCCCGAGCTCAGCCAGCCGAACACCGAACGCATCGAGGAACTTCCACTTCTCTTCCTGCTTCGGGGTGTCTGCTTCTCCGGAGTGCACGTACGCGCTCACGACCGTCAGCGGCAGGTCTCCGAGGAGGAAGTCTCCCTCGAGCCACCGGCCCTTCGAATCGAAGTCTTCGGCGCCGAGTGCCGTGCGGTGCGCGAGTGCGGGGATGCGGCTGGCGATGGCCACACCCGCTCGTCCCTTGGCGGTCGCTTCGTCGTGAACGATCGACCAGCCGGGCAGCGCCACCTCGAGATGCTCGTCTTGGCCACGGACCTCTTGCAGGGTCAGAACGTCGACTTCTGCGTCATCGAGCCACCGCTTCATTCCGTTGCGGACAGCCGCCCGGATTCCATTGACATTGACCGAGGCGATACGCAGATGAGGCATGCATCCAGCCTAACGAGGGCCGGGGACATCCCTGCTCTCGCTCTCCTCGATGGCGGCGTTGAGGGTGTCCTGTGCGCGCCGCACCGCACGCGCGAGAGCGTATCGGCGATACCACGATGCGCGTTCATAGGCATCGCGAGCGCGACGCAGTCGTACGCGCGCTGCCAGCACGAGCGCTTCCTGCTCGGCGAGGCGCGCCGCTGCCTCGTCTTCGATCTCGAGCGGGTGATCGTGATCGGCCGCGGTCACCGCGATCCAGGACGCCGCGACGAGAACGATGCTCGCCAGCAGACGGCACCACAGCAGCAGCGCGATGATGACGGCGAACGATGCCAGCAGCGGGTTGCTGGGCACCCGGGTGAGGAGCGCGCCGGCCCCGAGTTGGAGGACCACCATGGCCGCGGCGCCGAGGAGCGACGCGGGCCAGATGAACCGCCAGCGCAGGTCGGCCCCGACGAGAAAACGCATGAGACCTGCGAGCGCGCCCGCATCGATGACGAACGCGCTGAACGCCCAAAGAACCCGGCCGCTGCCGGAGAGCAGCCAGGAGTTCTTATCCCAGTCCAGCAGATCCACCAGCGAATCCAACGCCCACGAGCTGAGAATGCTGAGCGCCGCGCCGCTGAGCAGAGCCAATCCGAACAGCACTCCGGCGAGAAGATCGCGCGCCTTGAGGAGCCAGTAGGACCGCGTGTCGAAAGGCAGCCCGAAGATGTCGCGGATGGCCCGGCGGGTGAAGGTGATCGCGGAGATCGCGGTCCATGCTGCAAAGCCCACCGCGACGGCACCCGTGATGGTCAGCAGGCTCGCGCTGCTCTGCGCGATCGTCTCGACGTCTTTTCTGCTGAGCAGACCCGGATCGCCGATGAGGCCGGGCAGATAGCTGTTTACGAGCTGGATCAGGATGTCGATAGCGCGGGAGCTTGCCCCGAGCCAGAGGCCGACGCCGGCGAAGCTCACGTAGAGGACAGCGAAGAGCGAGAAGAGAACGTAGTAGCTCATCCCCGCCGAGAGCAGGAAGCCGTTCCCGCGCAGGAAGGCTCGCCAGACGCGCACCGGAAAGGTCGCGAGAGTGCGATCCTTCAGGTTGTTCGCGCGCTCGAGAGGTTGCTCGAATCGCTGCTCGAAACGCTCACGCAGCGGGGCGTGGTCCTCTGACATGGCCTCAGCCCTCTCCGCGAGCAGCATCCCCTTGCGGGGCGGAAGCAGTCTCAGGCGCGGCCGCGCAGGATGGCCTGCTTGACCTCAGCGATCGCCTTGGTGACCTCGATGCCACGGGGGCACGCCTCTGTGCAGTTGAAGGTGGTGCGGCAGCGCCACACGCCCTCTTTGTCGTTGAGGATGTCGAGACGGACCTCGGCATTGTCATCGCGCGAGTCGAAGATGAAGCGGTGCGCGTTGACGATCGCTGCCGGACCGAAGTACTGGCCGTCGGTCCAGAAGACGGGGCAGGACGAGGTGCACGCGGCGCACAGGATGCACTTGGTGGTGTCGTCGAAGATCGCACGGTCGGCGATCGACTGCACGCGCTCCTTGCCCTTCTCAGGGGTGGAGTTCGCGACCAGGAAGGGCTGCACCTCGCGGTAGGAGGCGAAGAACGGCTCCATGTCGACGATGAGGTCCTTCTCGAGCGGCAGACCCTTGATCGCCTCGACGTAGATCGGCTTCGAGATGTCGAGGTCCTTGATCAGCGTCTTGCAGGCGAGACGGTTGCGCCCGTTGATGCGCATGGCGTCCGAGCCGCAGATGCCGTGTGCACAGGAACGGCGGAACGACAGCGAACCGTCGACCTCCCACTTGATCTTGTGCAGCGCGTCGAGCACGCGGTCG
The DNA here is from genome assembly GCF_052266695.1 of Microbacterium zouquanmingi. NCBI lineage: Bacteria > Bacillati > Actinomycetota > Actinomycetes > Micrococcales > Microbacteriaceae > Microbacterium > Microbacterium zouquanmingi. The sequence continues at coordinate 99,295 of NZ_JBQPQZ010000004.1, read as the reverse complement.
GTCGCGTACAGCTCGACGTCGTAGTCGACCCAGTGCGGCTCGGCATCCTTCTCAGGATCGAACCTGCGCACGATGAACGTGACCAGGAAGGACTGGATGGCCGGTTCGGCGGCAGCAGGAACCTCTGCGACAGCGGTCGACATGATCAGTACTTCCTCTCCATCGGCTGGTAGTTGGTGATGACAACCGGCTTCCAGTCGAGTTTGATGTGGTCGGAGGGCGTCGACGAGTGCGGGTCACCCGTCAGGTACGCCATCGTGTGCTTCATGTAGTTCTCGTCATCGCGCTTGGGGAAGTCATCGCGCATGTGGCCGCCGCGGCTCTCTTCGCGGTTCTGAGCGGCGTAGACGACGACCTCGGCGATGTCGAGCAGGAAGCCGAGCTCGACGGCCTCGAGCAGATCGGTGTTGAACCGGTGACCCTTGTCGTCGACGTAGACGTTCTTGTACCGCTCACGCAGCTCGGCGATCACGCCGAGCACGTGCTCGAGCGACTCGTGCGTGCGGAAGACCTGGGCGCCGCGGTCCATCTCGTCCTGCAGCTTCTTACGGAGGACAGCGACGCGCTCGGTGCCGTTGCTGCTGCGAAGATGCTCGATCATGCCCGAGACGAAAGCTGCGGGGTTCTCCGGCAGCGGAACGAACTCCGCGGTCTTCGAGTACGCCACGGCGTTGCGGCCTGCGCGCTTGCCGAACACGTTGATGTCGAGCAGAGAGTTGGTGCCAAGACGGTTCGAGCCGTGCACCGACACGCAGGCGCACTCACCAGCGGCGTAGAGACCGGGGACGACCGTGTCGTTATCGGAGAGGACCTCTGCGTCGTTGTTGGTGGGGATGCCGCCCATGGCGTAGTGCGCGGTCGGCATGACAGGCACAGGCTCTGTGACCGGGTCCACGCCGAGGTAGGTGCGCGCGAACTCGGTGATGTCGGGGAGCTTCGTCTCGAGGACCTCGGCACCCAGATGGGTGCAGTCGAGGTAGACGTAGTCCTTGTGGGGGCCGGCGCCGCGTCCGTCGAGGACCTCTTGCACCATGGACCGCGCGACGATGTCGCGCGGTGCGAGGTCCTTGATGGTGGGGGCGTAGCGCTCCATGAAGCGCTCACCCGACTCGTTGCGCAGGATCGCGCCCTCACCTCGGGCGCCCTCAGTGAGGAGGATGCCGAGGCCGGCGAGTCCGGTCGGATGGAACTGGAAGAACTCCATGTCCTCCAGCGGAAGGTTCTTGCGCCACACGATGCCGACGCCGTCACCGGTGAGGGTGTGCGCGTTGGAGGTGGTCTTGAAGATCTTGCCGAAACCACCCGTGGCGAAGATCACGGCCTTGGCCTGGAACACGTGCAGCTCGCCGGTGGCGAGGTCGTAGGACACGACGCCCGCGACCTGCGTGTTGCCAGCGTCGTCCTTGACCGTGATCAGGTCGAGGACGTAGAACTCGTTGAAGAAGTTGATGCCGAGCTTGACGCAGTTCTGGAACAGCGTCTGCAGGATCATGTGGCCGGTACGGTCGGCCGCGTAGCACGCGCGGCGCACTGGAGTCTTGCCGTGGTTGGCGGTGTGACCGCCGAAGCGGCGCTGGTCGATCTTGCCCTCAGGAGTGCGGTTGAACGGCAGACCCATGTTCTCGAGGTCGATGACCGCGTCGATCGCCTCTTTGGCGAGGATCTCAGCAGCATCCTGGTCGACGAGGTAGTCGCCGCCCTTGACGGTGTCGAAGGTGTGCCACTCCCAGCTGTCTTCCTCGACGTTCGCGAGTGCGGCAGCCATGCCGCCCTGCGCAGCACCGGTGTGCGAGCGTGTCGGGTAGAGCTTGGAGATCACGGCTGTCTTCGCGCCGGGCCCCGCCTCGATGGCGGCGCGCATGCCCGCTCCGCCCGCGCCGACGATGACGACGTCGAACTGGTGGTAGTGCACGCCGTCACGAACGACGGAATCCTGATTCTCAGTAGTCACTTCTCGTTGCTCTCTTCTCAGTTTCCGACGACGCCCATGGCCACGCACTGATCCCACAGGACGCTGTCCTGGTTGACGCCGAGGCAGGGGTCGAATGTGAACACGACGAGGGTGCCGAGCACAATGAGCAGACCCGCTGCGAGTGCGACAGCCCACACGAGCGCCTTGCGGACCTTCTCGTGAGTGACGTAGTCATTGATGATCGTGCGCATGCCGTTGCCGCCGTGGATGAATGCCAGCCACAGCATCAGTACGTCCCACCACTGCCAGAACGGCGTGGCGAACTTGCCGGCGATGAACGCGAAGTCGAGCGCGTGGATTCCCTCGCCAACCATGAGGTTGACGAACAGGTGTCCGAAGATGAGGACGATCAGCACGACACCGGATGCTCGCATGAACACCCAGCCCCACTTCTCGAGGTTGATCCCGCGGCGACGACGTGCGGGTGCGGCAACAGTCTGAGCGGACATCAGTGCCCCCCTCCGAATCCGGCGAACGCGAGTGCGAGGTGGCGGGGGATGAACCCGGCCATCAGGATCGCCCACACGGCGATCACACCCCAGAACAGCTGCCGCTGGAAGCGCGCGCCCTTGGACCAGAAGTCAACCAGGATGATCCGGAGACCGTTGATCGCGTGGAAGATGATGGCCGCGACCAGCACGACCTCGCCAAGCGCCATGATCGGGTTCTTGTAGGTGCCGATCACGGCGTTGTACGCCTCGGGGGAGACCCGGATCAGCGCTGTATCCAGTACATGGACCAGCAGGAAGAAGAAAATGGCGACTCCGGTGATGCGATGAAGCACCCACGACCACATGCCCTCACGTCCGCGGTACAGCGTGCCGCGGGGGGCTTTGGACGTGGTTTCTGAAATCGACGGCGTCAAGCGAGTGCCTGCGGACACGGTCGTCCTCCCTATCGATGCGAGGTCGGCAGCATGAGCTGGGTCAGAACCGACCTCAGGACATGCCCGATCGGGTTCCATCCTATTCCTGTTCAAACGCTGGGAGCGACGAAGGGTGGCCTAAGTGTCTCGATGTCGAGATTTCTCATGCCGACTACGCTGAGGACATGACCTCGCCGTTCGACGACTTCTATGCAGTGATCCCCGCCGGCGGCATCGGCAGCCGACTCTGGCCGCTCTCGCGCGCGGATGCGCCGAAGTTCCTGCACGATCTCACCGGTTCCGGCAACTCTCTGCTGCGCGACACCTGGGACCGGTTGGAGCCGATGACCGGCCCTGATCGCATCTCGGTGGTCACCGGCCGCGCGCACCGCGCGGCTGTCGAGGCGGAGCTTCCCGGCATCGCAGATATGAACGTCTTCCTCGAGTCCGAACCCCGCGACTCCGCGGCGGCGATCGGCCTCGCAGCGGCGATCCTGCACCGTCGCGATCCCGATGTCATCATCGGATCCTTCGCTGCGGACCATGTCATTCGCGGCACGCGCACTTTCGAGTTCGCCGTGGAGCAGGCTGTTGCGGTCGCGCGCGACGGATACATCTGCACCATCGGCATCCAGCCTTCTGAGCCCTCTGTCGGCTTCGGGTATATCCAGAAGGGCGATGAGCTCATCGTCGACAAGGCGCCCGAGGCTGCCACCGTCGTGCGCTTCGTGGAGAAGCCCGACCTCGAGACAGCGAAGGTCTACTACGCGGATCGCTCCTTCCTCTGGAACGCTGGCATGTTTATCGCCAAGGCCAGTGTGCTGCTGGATGAACTCGCCGAGAACGAGCCGCAGCTGCACGCCGGACTCCTGGAGCTCGCCGAAGCGTGGGACGACCGCGAACGCCGTGGCCCTGTCGTCGATCGGGTCTGGCCGACGCTCAAGAAGATCGCCATCGACTACGCGGTGGCAGAGCCCGCCGCGGAGAAGGGCCGTCTTGCCGTCATCCCCGGACACTTCGACTGGGACGATGTGGGGGACTTCGCCTCGCTCACCAAGCTCATCTCCGCCGGTCGCAAGAACGACCTCGCGGTGCTCGGGCCCAAGGCGCGCGTGCTGTCGGATGCCGCCACTGGAATCATCGTCAGTCAGACGTCCAGAGTGATCAGTCTGATCGGCGTGAAGGACATCGTGGTCGTCGACACTCCGGATGCTCTTCTGGTCACCACAGCGGAACATGCGCAGCGCGTGAAGGGTGTGGTGGAGTCGCTCAAACTCACCGGTCGCGGAGATGTCTTGTAGCATCTGCGCTTGGTCTATTGCGAGTTCATAACCATTAACCGTGCCGACACTCGCGAATGCGGTAACACTGGGTAACTTAGCCGGACGGGGCCTTGCGATTCGCGCAGGCCAGTAGTCGTGGAGGCTTACGTGACCATTTCCACCAAGAAGCGCGCTCTGGCCGCGCTCGTGGCAACCGGCGTTGCCGTCGCACTCGCGGGCTGCGGAGCCGCACCCGAGGAGAACGGCGGCGGAGACGCTGGCGGCGAGACGATCGACTTCTTGCCTTGCATCGTGTCGGATGCTGGCGGATTCGATGACAAGTCGTTCAACCAGCTGTCCTTCGAGGGCATGGTTCAGGCAGCGGACGAGCTCGGTGTCGAGTACAAGAACGTCGAGTCCAACAGTGAGACCGACTTCGCGCCGAACCTGGAGAGCCTCGTCTCGCAGGGCTGCAACGCAGTCGTGTCCGTCGGCTTCGCGCTTTCGGCTGCGACCGTCGAAGTCGCCACCGCCAACCCCGACATCGACTTCATTCTCGTCGACGACGCAGCGGACAACGACTTCGACGGCGAGAAGGATGCCGAGAATGTCAAGCCGCTGCTCTACGACACGGCCCAGGCCGCGTTCCTGGCGGGTTACCTCTCTGCTGGATACTCCGAGACTGGCAAGGTCGGCACGTTCGGCGGCATGGAGTTCCCGACTGTCACGATCTTCATGGACGGCTTCAAGCAGGGCGTCGACTACTACAACGAGCAGAACAGCACCGCCGTAGAGGTCGTGGGAATGACCTCGTTCACTGGTGGCTTCGAAGCCGGTCCCGAGGCCAAGTCGGTCGCGCAGAACATCGTCGACCAGGGCGTCGACGTGCTCCTGCCGGTCGGTGGGCCCATCTACCAGTCGGCGCTGCAGGTCATCAAGGAGTCCGGTCGTGACATCGCGCTGATCGGTGCGGACGCCGACCTGTTCGTGACCGACCCGAGCACGGCTGACTACGTGCTCACTTCGATCCTCAAGGACATGAAGCTGTCCGTGTACGAGGCGACCATGAGCAGCGCGAACGGCGACTTCGACGCAGAGGCCTACGTCGGCACCCTCGAGAACAAGGGCGTCGGCATCGCCGACCTCCACAACTTCGAGGACAAGGTCGACCCGGCTCTGTGGACCGCTGTGCAGGACCTGCAGAAGCAGATCATCGCGGGCGACGTCACCGTCACGTCCTACCTCGAGTGATCGAGGTATGAACCCCGAGGGGAGGCCGGCCACCCGCCGACCTCCCCTCGCCTATGCCGGGCTCCCACAGGAACCTGGGCTGAAGCACCTTCCCTGATTAGGATCTGACACATGAAGCTTGAACTGCGCGGCATTACGAAGAGGTTCGGCGCGCTGACGGCCAACGACCACATCGACCTCACGATCGAGCCAGGAGAGATCCACTGTCTCCTCGGTGAGAACGGCGCCGGAAAATCGACACTGATGAACGTGCTCTACGGCCTGTACCAGGCCGATGAGGGCTCGATTCTCCTCGATGACGTCGAACAGCACTTCGCCGGGCCAGGCGATGCGATGGCCGCGGGCATCGGCATGGTGCATCAGCACTTCATGCTGATTCCGGTGTTCACCGTCGCCGAGAACGTCATGCTCGGACACGAGAAGACGAACTTCGGAGGCCGCCTGGACCTCGCCGCCGCTCGCACGATGGTGCGTGAGATCTCGGACCGGTTCGGCTTCCAGGTCGACCCGGATGCCATCGTCGAGGATCTTCCGGTCGGTGTTCAGCAGCGAGTGGAAATCATCAAGGCGCTCTCTCGCGATGCCAAGGTTCTCGTCTTCGACGAGCCGACCGCCGTGCTCACGCCTCAGGAGACCGACGAGCTGATGGCGACCATGCGTCAGCTGCAGCAGTCCGGCACCTCCATCGTCTTCATCACCCACAAACTTCGCGAGGTGCGCGAGGTGGCCGACCGGATCACCGTCATCCGCCTCGGCCAGGTCGTCGGTGAAGCGTCACCGACCGCGAGCAACGAAGAACTCGCCTCTCTGATGGTCGGTCGCGCGGTGGAGCTCACCGTGCACAAGGAGGCTCCCAAGCTCGGCGACGAGTCTCTCGTCGTGTCTGAGCTCACCGTCACCGACGAACTCGGAACGGTTCTGGTCGATGACGTGTCCTTCTCCGTTCGTGGTGGCGAGGTGCTCGTCATCGCCGGTGTCCAGGGCAACGGTCAGACCGAGCTCACCGAGGCCATCGTCGGCCTTCAGCCCCGCGTCAAAGGCAGCGTGCGTCTCAACGGCGAAGAGCTGATCGGCCGCTCGGTGCGCGACATCCTCGACGACGGCGTCGGCTTCGTGCCAGAGGACCGCAGCACCGATGGCATCGTCAAGGAGTTCTCGATCGCAGAGAACCTCATGCTGGACCGTTCGGTCGGCGCCCCGTTCGTCAAGGCGGGAACCCTGCAGTTGCAGGTGCTCGACGAGTTCGCCAAAGAGAAGATCGCCGAGTTCGACATCCGCACTCAGGGTCCGGCGCAGGCCGCTGGTCGCCTCTCGGGTGGAAACCAGCAGAAAGTCGTGCTTGCCCGTGAGCTGAGCCGTGATCTGTCGCTGTTCGTGGCCGCCCAGCCGACACGAGGAGTCGATGTCGGCTCCATCGAGTTCATCCACAAGCGCGTCATCGAGACGCGCGACTCCGGCATCCCCGTCGTCGTGATCTCGACCGAGCTCGATGAGGCCGCAGCCCTCGCTGATCGGATCATGGTGATGTACCGCGGCAAGGTCGTCGGCATCGTCTCCGGCGACACTTCGCGCGAGAAGCTCGGTCTGATGATGGCCGGCATGGTCGAGGCGACTGAGGAGACCAGCGCATGAGCAGTGCAGAACTGAATTCGGTCTCGCCGCCTCCGGCGAATTTCGGCACCGACCCCGCAGCAGAAGTCGAGCCTTCGCGCTGGCACGGAGCCTTCCGCCGGATCGTGATGGGCAACGGGCTCATCTCGGTGCTGTCGGTGATCCTGGCGCTGATCGCCGGCTCGATCATGATCGCGTTCACCGATCCGGACGTACAGCGCACGGCCGGGTACTTCTTCAGCCGCCCGCAGGACATGCTGGTTGCGATCTGGAACTCGATCTCCGGCGCATACGTGGCCCTGTTCCAGGGAGCGTTCTACAACTTCCGTGTCGATGGTTTCGCCGCCGGCATCAAGCCGCTGACCGAGACGCTCAAGTTCGCGACGCCTCTGATCGCGGCCGGCCTCGGCGTCGGACTCGCCTTCCGGGCAGGGCTGTTCAACATCGGTGGTCAGGGACAGATGCTCATGGCAGCAGCCGCCGCAGGCTGGGTGGCCACGAGCATGAACCTTCCCTGGCCGCTGCACATGCTCGTCGCCATCGTCGCCGGAATCATCGCCGGTGCGATCTGGGCCGGCATCGCCGGCATCTTGAAGGCCCGCACAGGCGCCCACGAGGTGATCGTGACGATCATGCTCAACCACATCGCCCTCTATCTGCTGGCCTGGATGCTCGCCACGCAGGGAATCCTGCAGGCACCGGGATCCAACAACCCGAAGACGGCCGCGATGGCAGAGTCGGCGATCCTTCCCGGCATCCTCGGACCCAGATACAACCTGCACGCCGGCTTCATCCTCGCTCTGATCGCCGTGGCATTCACCTGGTGGCTGCTCGAGCGCTCCAGCCTCGGCTTCCGATTCCGCGCCGTGGGAGAGAACCCCACCGCGGCTCGCGTCGCAGGCATCAGCGTCGGTCGGATGTACTTCCTCGTCATGGTCATCGCCGGTGGCCTCGTGGGCATCGCCGGCGTCAGCCAGGTGCTCGGAACGGTCACGAGTGGTTTCGGTGGTGACATCGACGCCGGCATCGGATTCGACGCGATCACCGTGGCGCTGCTCGGCCGCTCCACACCACTCGGCATTCTCGCGGCCGGCATCCTGTTTGGTGCGTTCAAGGCCGGTGGCTTCGAGATGCAGGCATCCGAGAACGTTCCGATCGAGATCGTTCTGGTCGTGCAGTCCCTGATCGTGCTGTTCATCGCAGCGCCGCCTCTCGTGCGGGCGATCTTCGGTCTGCCGCAGCCCGGTGCCAGAAAGAAACCGAACAAGCCCAAGAAGCCGAAGAAGAATGCGGCGCAGATCGCTGAGGAGGTGTCGGCATGACCGTCATGGCTGAATCGGTGGTCAGTGACGAACAGCGTCACGTCACGGTCACCTCATGGAAGACGCCGATCATCTTCGGCCTGTTCACCGTACTGTTCGCACTGCTGCCGCTGCTCGTTCCGCGCGAGGGGAACAGCACGTTCCGCCTGGTCCGCTCGGCGGATGCCGCAATCCAGCTGCCAGAGCTCGTGCTGCCGGCCAACGCCACGGCATGGGTCGCAGTCGTCCTGCTCGCCGCGATGACTGCGCTGGCGATCGTCTGGACGCGTGCGGCGCGCAAGCTGCCGCTGTGGCTGACCGTCGTCTACGTCGCCGTGCTCCTCATCGGATTCCTCGCGTGGGCTTCGGCCGGCGGCACGCTGCCGATGATCGGCCTGCTCGGCGGTGCGCTCGCGCTTGCGACGCCCCTGATCTTCGGGGCACTGGGCGGTGTGATCGGTGAGCGTGTCGGCGTGGTCAACATTGCCATCGAGGCCCAGCTTCTCGCCGGCGCCTTCATGGCCGCCGTCGTGGGATCTGCGACGCAGAGCGCCTGGGCCGGCCTGATCGCGGCAATGGTCGCCGGCGTGCTGGTCTCACTCGTGCTCGCCGTGTTCGCCATCACCTACTACGTCAATCAGGTCATCGTCGGCGTCGTGCTGAACGTGCTGGTGGCGGGGCTCACGACGTTCCTCTACCGCCAGGTGCTGGGTGCGAACCCAGAGCAGCTGAACTCGCCGCCGCTGTTCCCTGTGCTTCCGATTCCGCTGCTGAGCGAGATTCCTGTGCTGGGTCCGGTGCTGTTCCGCCAGACGATCATCGTCTACCTGATGTACGTCACGGTATTCCTGGTCTGGTACGGCCTGTACCGCACCCGCTGGGGCCTGCGCCTGCGCGCAGTCGGCGAGCACCCTCAGGCCGCGGACACCGTCGGAATCAAGGTCGCACCGACCCGCTACTGGAACATGATGCTCGCTGGTGCGATCGCGGGTATGGGTGGTGCGTTCTACACGCTGGTCACGAACCCGCAGTTCGGTCGCGAGATGACCGCGGGTGCCGGATACATCGCTCTTGCCGCGGTGATCTTCGGAAAGTGGGATCCGGTGCGAGCGACCCTCGCAGCGCTCCTGTTCGGGTTCGCGACGAACCTGCAGGGAGTGCTTTCGGTGATCGGGTCTCCGGTGCCGAGCCAGTTCATGCTGATGCTGCCGTACGTCGTGACGATCTTCGCCGTGGCGGGCCTTGTCGGGCGTTCGCGTCCGCCGGCAGCATCCGGCGAGCCATACATCAAGAGTTAGAAAGAGCTATGACTGACATCGACTGGGACGAGCTCCGTCACGTCGCCACAGAGGCCATGCAGAAGGCCTACGCGCCCTATTCACGGTACAAAGTGGGAGCCGCGGCTCTCGTTGCCGACGGACGCATCGTCGCCGGATGCAACGTCGAGAACGCCTCCTACGGCGTGACGCTCTGCGCCGAGTGCGCACTGGTGGGAGACCTGCACATGTCTGGAGGCGGCAAGCTCGTCGCCTTCGTCTGCGTCAACAATGACGGGCAGACGATCATGCCATGCGGCCGCTGCCGACAGCTGCTGTACGAGCACTCCATGCCGGAGATGCTGCTGGAGACGGTCTCCGGCATCCGCACGATCGATGAGGTGCTGCCCGACGCATTCGGGCCGCGCGACCTGGAGGATGTCCGATGAGTGAGCCATTCGACGCGATCGACGTCATCCGCGCGAAGCGCGGCGGTGGCGCTGTCCCCGAACCCGAGCTGCGCTGGATGGTCGATGCCTACACGCGTGGCTATGTCTCCGACGCGCAGATGGCATCGTTCGCGATGGCCATCTTCCAGCGCGGGATGGAGCGCGACGAGATCCGTGTCCTCACCGACGCGATGATCGCATCGGGAGAGCGGATGAGCTTCGCAGACCTCGGCAAGAAGACCGTGGACAAGCACTCCACAGGTGGCGTCGGCGACAAGATCACGCTTCCGCTGGCACCGCTGGTGGCATCGTTCGGCGTTGCGGTTCCGCAGCTGTCCGGCCGGGGTCTCGGTCACACCGGTGGCACTCTGGACAAGCTCGAGTCCATTCCCGGGTGGCGGGCAGCTCTCAGCAACGAAGAGATGTTCGCGCAGATGCAGAGCGATGTCGGCGCGGTGATCTGTGCCGCCGGCTCGGGCCTTGCCCCTGCAGACAAGAAGCTCTACGCCCTGCGCGATGTCACTGGCACCGTCGAGGCGATTCCGCTCATCGCCTCGAGCATCATGTCCAAGAAGATCGCTGAGGGGACCGACGCCCTCGTGCTGGACGTGAAGTTCGGCTCCGGCGCGTTCATGCAGGACATCGACCGCGCTCGCGAGCTCGCCCAGACGATGGTCGCGCTCGGCACGGATTCGGGAGTGGCCACGACGGCCCTTCTGACCGATATGAATGTGCCGCTCGGCCTGGCAATCGGAAACGCGAACGAGGTTCGCGAGTCCGTCGAGGTGCTCGCCGGCGGCGGCCCCGCCGATGTTCGCGAGCTGACGATCGCGCTGGCGCGTGAGATGCTCGCGCTCGCCGGCCATCCGGATGCCGATGTCGAAGGAGCGCTGGATAACGGGCGGGCCATGGACACCTGGAACGCGATGATCCGTGCCCAGGACGGCGACCCGGATGCTGCGCTCCCCGTGGCTCGTGAGACCCATGTGGTCACGGCTCCGTCTGACGGCGTGGTGACCCGGATCGATGCTCTGCCGTTCGGCGTCGCCGCATGGCGACTGGGCGCAGGACGCGCGCGCGCCGAGGACGAGGTCGTGCATGCTGCAGGAATCGACCTGCACGCCAAGCCCGGTGATCGCGTTTCTGCAGGACAGCCGCTGTTCACACTGTCCGCGCAGGATGAAGCGCGGTTCGCACGTGCGCTCGACGCTGTCGAAGGCGCGTGGGCTATCGGAGAGAGCGCGCCGGAGATCGGGCCTCTCGTCCGCGAGCGGATCACCGCGTAAGCTGGGACGTCGACGAGCGCACGTCGGGTTTCTGAGAGGACAACATCCATGTCGATCACATCCGACGGCGACGTCAAGATCGGGGGCGTCTCGCTGCGCTCCCTGCCGAAGATCTCCCTGCACGACCATCTCGACGGTGCGGTGCGGCCTCAGACGGTCTTCGAGCTCGCACAGCAGATCGGACTCGAGCTTCCGGTGACCTCCGCTGGTGCGCTGGGCGACTGGTTCGGTGCGCAGGCGGACTCCGGGTCCCTGGTGAACTACCTCAAGACGTTCGATCTCACGGTCGGAGTGATGCAGTCTGCGGAGGCACTCACCCGTGTCGCACGTGAGTTCGTCGAAGACCTCGCAGCAGACGGTGTCATCTACGGCGAGGTGCGCTGGGCACCGGAGCAGCACCTGGCTGGAGGACTGTCGCTGGATGACGCTGTCGAAGCAGTGCAGCAGGGGATCGAAGAGGGTGAGGATGCCGTAGACCGGAGCGGTCGCAGCATCCGAGTCGGTCAGATCCTCAGCGCGATGCGCCAGAACGATCGCGCACTCGAGATCGCGGAGCTCGTGCTCGACCACCGCCAAGAGGGCGTCGTCGGATTCGATATCGCAGGTCCCGAAGACGGATTCCCCGCATCCGATCACCGTGAGGCTTTCGAACTGCTGGCGGCGAACTTCATGCCGGTCACCGTGCATGCCGGGGAAGCCGCAGGCCTCGCATCCATCCGCAGCGCGCTGCTCGACGGGCGTGCACTGCGTCTCGGACACGGGGTGCGCCTCGTCTCGGATCTCGAGGTCATGGACCGCGACGGCGAAGAGGTGCAGGTCAAGTTCGGCGACCTCGCGCGCTGGGTGCGTGACCGCGAGATCCCGCTCGAGCTGTCGCCGTCTTCCAACGTCCACACCGGTGCGATCGAAGCCTGGGGAACAGAGCTCGCTGACCACCCCTTCGATCTGCTCTACCAGCTCGGGTTCAACGTCACTGTCAACGTCGACAACCGCACGATGAGTCGCACCTCGCTCACCCGTGAGCTCGCGCTCCTCGTCGATGCTTTCGGCTACGATCTGGATGATCTTGAGACGTTCCAGTTCAATGCCGCCGCGGCGACGTTCCTGCCTGTTGAAGAACGAGAAGAACTCGTCGAGATGATCGCTGAGGGTTTCCAGAACGACTGAGAGCTCCCCTGAGGGTGAGATCCGGAAAGGGAGGGCGTCATGGAGGGGGACAGTCGTCGCCGAAGGCGGGTCACTCATCAGCGCAGGCGCAGACTGAACACGCGGGTTCTGCTGACCGGTGTCGTCGTCGCCGTCCTCGTGCTCGGGGTGTCGTTGACGATCGTCATCTCGACGATTCGCTCGAACTCCGTGCAGGCGGTCACCGCCCAGACCCCCAAGCCGACCGTGAAACCCACGCCCACGCCCACTCCTCTCTCACCGGTCGAGCAGCTGCTTGCCGATGCGAATGATCCGCTGGCGTGCGCCGTCGTGTTCGCGGGGGAGGGGATCGCGGATGCCCCGATCCTTCAGCACCAGGGCACGCTGTACGCGGCGCTTCCGATTCCCGCGCAGGAAGGCATGGCCTTCGGCGGCTGGTACGCGACTCCGGAGAGCGCCGCAGCCTTCGACCCGGCATCCCGGATCAACGGAGCCGACGAGGTCGTCTGCGAAGACCAGTCGATCGAACTGTTCGGGTCGTGGATGCCTGCCGACCAGAACGCCGCAGCGGGCACCGAGGTGCCGATCCTGATGTACCACCAGTTCACCAGCAGGCCTGAGGGCGAAGACGGCTGGCTGCGCGGCAACTACGCGTATATCGGCGACTTCGACGCGCAGATGAACCACATCGCGACCACCGGCTTCTACATGCCCACCTGGGACGAGCTCAGCGCATTCATCGACGGGCGACTGTACCTCCCACCGCGCTCGGTGATCATCACCGATGATGACGCTGACCAGACGTGGTTCGATCTGGCAGTACCCGTCGTCACCGCTCACAAGGTGCTCACCACCTCGTTCATGATCACGGCCTATCGTCAGGACCCGGCGCCCTCGATCTACGTGCAGCGGCGATCGCACACGCACGACATGCATCAGGCCGGCGCGAACGGCAAGGGCCGAATGGTGAACTGGACGGCGGACGAGATCGCTGCAGACCTGAACATCTCAGGGGACGTGCTCGGCGTGCGCGAGGTGATCGCCTACCCCTACGGTCACTTCAACGACACCGCCCAACAGGGCGTCGCTCAGGCCGGATACGCGATGGCTCGCACGATCGAGCCGGGCACCGTGACCATCGGCACCGACAAGTACGCGTTGCCGGTCGTGCGCATCGACTACGGCATGGGCCTGGATGCGTTGATCAACCGCATCGGGTGATCAGGTATCGGCTGATCAACCGCATCGACCCTCAGCGCTGAAGCAGAGGGGCGAGTGCTTCGGTGACCACAGCTCTCATCTCGTCGTCTGAGATCGTCGGGGTCCCGTCGCCTGACTGCGGACCGTAGTCGCCGAAGGAAGCGTGTGAGGCGCCCTCGATCTCGATGAGTTCGGCGTCCTGGGGGAGTAGGTGCCGTGCATCCGCGATCTTCTCGGGGGTCGAGAGCCTGTCTTCGGTGCCGGCGAGGCTCAACACGGCGAGCGAGTCGCCGGAGAGATCGGTCGCGCAGTACGAGGCGAACAGCACGAGGGTCTCGGCATCGCCCGCGAGCTGGCACGCGCGCACACCGCCCAGCGAATGCCCGCCGACGCCCCAGTTCTCGATCTCGGGCGCTGCGGAAGTGAAGGAGTCCAGCCCGCGCAGATCGAAGAATGCCAGATTCAGCCACGGTCTCGTGATGACCACGGTGGTGCCCTCGGCCGCGACGTCCTGAAGGATCGCCACGTACGCCCATGGGTCGACTTTCGCGCCCGGGATGAAGACCAGTCCGGTAGCCGAGCCGCCCTCGCGCGGCGCGAGCACGATGCCCTCCGGGGCATCCGTGATCGTGATCGCCGGATTCGCCTTCGCGTCAGCGAGCGGCTCTGCTGCGGCCTGCATGACACCGATCTGCGTCCAGGCGAGAGTGCCGACGACAGCGACGATCACGACCAGGACGATGCTCCACAGGATCCATCGCAGCAGCCGGCGTTTCTTCTTCATCGCTCCAGGGTACGGGCGACACCGGGATGCGTTGCGAGATATTCCTCGAATGCCTCGGCGCTCGTGCGCGACGGCACGAACCCGAACTCCTCTTTCAGCCGTCGATTCGCCAGCACAGGGCGGTAGCGAAGGAACGGCACCTTCTCCGGCCCATGCGGGGTCAGACGCAGCAGCTGCCCCGCGCGCAGGGCGAACGACAGCATCCATGCGGGAATCGGGAGCAATGGCTTGCCCAGACGCTCGGCGATCTCGGCAACAGTGAGAGCGCCGTCGCCCGCGACGTTGTAGATCCCTGCGGGGCCGTCGGTCGCCGCACGCACCATCGCTTTCGCGACATCGTCCACCCAGATGAAGACGAATGGGGCATCGGATCCTGCGATGCGCAGGATGCGACTGCTGTCCCAGAGCGCGGTGATCTGGTTGCGCACATCGGGGCCGAGGATCGTGCCGATCCGGAAGATCACCTGCTCAAGCTCCGGGTGCGTCTTCCGATACTCGGCGAGCATCTCCTCGACGAGGCGCTTGTGGCGCGAGTACGGGAAGGCGTCATTGCCTCGAACCGGCGTCGTCTCGTCGATCCACTCCGGGCTATCCGGGTGGTATCCGTAGGCCGCGCCCGAACTGGAGACGACGATTCGCTTCACACCAGCATCGACGCACGCGGCAAGAATATTGGCTGAGCCATCGACATCGACGCGGTACTCGAGCGCCACGTCTTTGCCGGGGTTCACGATCGCGGCGAGATGCACGACGGTGTCGATGCGGTGCTCGCGCAGCAGGGGAGCAATGCTCGCGGCATCCGTCACATCCAACGTCACCGGCAGGATGCCGTTTTCTGCGGGCCTGGCGCGCAGGTCGGCGGTGACGACGAGTTCCACGTCATCGCGCTGGGCGAGCAGCTGTGCGACGTGCGAGCCGAGGAACCCCGCGCCGCCGGTGATCAGCACCCTGGTCACGGGGTGGGCTCCATCGAGGTGCGTCCGGTGGCATCCCCCGTAGGCGATCCCGTGCGCTTGCGCGTGTGCCGCGACCAGAGGCCGGCTACCACGAGACCGGCGATGATGTCCCAGATGCCCCACCAGCCGGCCACGATCGCCATCCCGCCGAGGCCGCCGAAGAAGGCGAAGACCAGCCCGAGTCCCAGACCGGCGTTGCGGATGCCGACTTCGAACGTCATGGCCTTGCGCTCCCTGCTGCCGAGTCCGCCGATGACGGCGGTGCCATAGCCGAGCCCGAGGGCGACGGCGTCGTGCACGGTGACCACCAGCAGCACGATTCCCAGCACGCTGACGAACACCGACCAGTTGCCCACGAGAGCCACGACGATGAAGCCGACGAGCGCGAGCAGGCTGAACCACTTCACGAACGGATGAGCCTTGGCCGCGATCTTCGGCAGCTTCGCTCGCACGAACAGGCCGACGGCGAACGGCAGACCGATGATCAGCACGATCTCCAGCAGCATCTTCAGCGGGTCGAGGGCGACAGCGTGCAGCACCGTTCGCGCCGTCGGGTGCAGAGAGCCCCAGAACGCGATGCTCAGCGGCATGGCGACGATGTAGATCAGGTTGCCGACGGCTGTCAGCGACACCGAGAGCGCGACGTTGCCGCCAGAGCGGTGGGTGAGCACCTGGGAGATGTTGCCCGGAGGGCAGCAGGCCACCAGGATCATTCCCATCGCCATGGAAGCTGTCACCGGGAGTATCAGCGTGAGGCCGAAGGTCACCGCAGGAAGCAGCAGAAGCTGCGCGAGTATCGCGATGACGAAGGGCTTGGGGTGCTTGGCGACAACGCGGAAGTCGCTGGGAGAGGTGTCGAGGGCGATGCCCAGCATGATGAGCCCGAGCACGACATTCAGCAGCGTCAGTGACCCAGGGGTGAAGCTGAGGACGACGTCGTCGACGTTCATGCTGCGTCCAGGCTTTCGCGCTCTGCACGGACTGCGCCGCGATATGCGTCCTTGTTGACGTAGTACGACATGCGGTCCAGCGCCAGGTAGCGGTATCCGCCCGTGAGGTCGGGCCATGGCGTGCTGGTTACTCGTGTTCGGAAGCTCTCTGCGCGGGCTGGGTCGTTCTCAACGGCCGCGAGATAGCTCGCCAGCAGTTCTGCCTGCTCGTAGCGACCCTGCCAGCCGAGACCGGATGCCTCGACCATCCCCATCACGTACAGACCGTTGAAGGCTGCGGGGAAGATGTTGAGGAACAGGCGTGGGGACGCACCGTGCCAGGACAGGTGCTCGCGGTCGACGAAGGGGTAGCCGAGCGAGTATCCGGTGGCGAGCAGGATCAGGTCATACTCTCCTGAGCTGCCGTCGCGGAAGTGCACGGTGTGGCCATCGAAGCGGTCGATGTCCGCGCGGATGCGCAGATCGCCCTGACCGAGATGGCCCAGCACCATGGTGTTGACGATCGGGTGCGATTCGTAGATGCGGTAGTCCGGCTTCGGGAAGCCAAAGCGCACCGGGTCTCCCGTGAATGCCTTGAGCACCCGGGAATCCACAGCCTGCTTGAGCCGCCTCGGCAGCGGGCGACCCTGATTCAGGGTGTCACTCGGTCTGCCGAACAGATAGCGGGGGACGAAATAGTACCCTCGCCGGACACTCATGTCGACGGATGCCGCGTGATGCACAGCATCCACGGCGATATCGCAACCGGAGTTGCCCGCACCGATGATGAGCACGCGCTTGCCATCGAGCTGGGCGGCCTTCTTGTAGAAGTGGGTGTGCAGGATCTCTCCCGCGAACTCGCCCGTGAAGGTCGGGGTGTTCGGATCGGCGAGCGTGCCGTTGGCGAGGATCACGCCGCTGTACCAGCGAGTCTGCTCACCTTCCTCGTCGACGGCGGTGAGATTCCATCCGCCCTCGTGCGGCTCCAGACGTGTGACGCGAGTGTCGAAGCGGAACAGCTCGGACAGAGCGAACTTCTCGGCGTACGAACGGAAGTAGTCATGCAGAACCCGATGGCTCGGGTAGTCGACGTCACTGTCCATCGGATACTCGGCGAACTCGGTGGTCGTGCGAGAGGAGATCAGATGCGCCGATTCATACATCGAGCTGCGTGGGTTCGTGATATCCCAGAGGCCTCCGACGTCGTGCGAGGCCTCGAAGCCTTCGACGTCGATTCCCTGCTTCCGCAGTGCGCGCGCTGTTGCCAACCCGGATGGACCTGCGCCGATGACGGCGTATCTGTTCATTTGGTGCTCCCCGCACGACAATGTGCTTGATCTGCGCCCCCCAGCTAATCGACCCTAACTGAAATGTGGCGCGGAGAGTGAATCAGGCGTCGCGCAGCTCGTACTGGCGCGTCACGAATGCCGCGTGCGCGGCATCGAAGAGCGGATGCTCCGGCTCCAGCCCCGTCACCGCAGCGGTCAACGCGTACCCGTCCTCGCTGCGGAGCAGCCGCTGCAGTTCGACGGACTGCTCATCGGAGGGATCATCGAAAGCCAGGGCAGCGCCGACGGCGGCGATCAGCGCATCAGTGCTCAGACCGCGCGCTGCCGCTTGAGTGGCAGGACCGATGAAGCGCTCGTGTCGCGACAGCTTCCGCAGCGGCTGGCGGCCGACCCGCTGCACGGTGTCGACCAGCTCAGGATTGCGGAACCGGTCGAGGATCGTCGCCCGGTATGCGGCGAGCTCGGCGGGGTCCAGACCGTGTACTGCCGCAAGCATCGCGGAGGTCTCCTGCAGCGCAGCCTCGACGCGCGAGGCGATCGACGGATCCGCGAGCGCGTCGGAGATTCGCTCGATGCCCGCCAGCGCACCGAAGTACGCCGTAGCCGCATGCCCGGTGTTGACCGTGAAGAGCTTTCGCTCGATATACGGCCCGAGATCATCGACGAAATGCGCACCAGGAATGTTCGGCAGACGACCGGCGAACGGCCCCTGCTCGATCGCCCACTCGAAATACGGCTCCACCGTCACATCGACGCCGCCATCAGCTGGCTGGGCAGGCACGATGCGATCGACGGCGGTGTTCGCGAAGACCGCACGGCCGGCGGCATCCGCGTCGATCTTCTCGATCTCGGCGCGCAGCTGATCTGTCGCGCCGATCGCGTTCTCGCACGCCATGACCTGAAGCGGGTCGAGGTCGGCGGAACGGCGAGCCAGCCCCGCAGCGATCGCCGGGGCGATGAAGCGCAGCACGGTCGGTCCGACGGCACAGGTGACGACGTCGGCTGTCGCGACCTCGTCAGCCACGGCATCCGGGTCCTCCGCGCTGTTTACCGCGCGGTACCCCGTGACGACGCGATCGACACCCCCTGGTCCCGCCTCGTGCACCGTGTAGGAGTCGGTCGAGTTGATGGCGTCCACCAGGGCGCCGGCAACGTCGGAGAAGACGAGGTCATACCCGCCCTCGTGCAGCAGCAGTCCGACGAAGCCGCGCCCGATGTTGCCGGCGCCGAAGTGGACGGCTTTCATGCCTCGTTCACCGCCGACAGGAGTGCGAACAGCTCGTCCGGGGTCTGCGCCGCGTTGAGCTTCGCGACATCATCCTCGTCCGAGAACAGGATCGCGATCTGCGAAAGGATCTCGAGATGCTCATCGCCGCGCCCGGCGATGCCGATCACGAACGTCGCCTGCTCTCCGGCCCAGTCCACGCCACCGTCATAGCGGACCACAGACAGTCCAGAGGCGAGGATCGCCTCTTTGGTCTCGTTCGTGCCGTGGGGAATGGCCAGGCCGTTCCCCATGAACGTCGACACCGTTTCTTCGCGCAGCTTCATCGCGTCGACGTAGGCGGGGGTGACGGCCCCTGCGGCGACGAGGATGTCGGTCGCCTCCTGCAGGGCCTCATCCTGAGTGATGGAGCCAGGGTGGATCCGAACCTGGCCGATTGTGAGGACGCTCATTGCTGTCCCTCCTTCTGAGATTGAACCATCTCGACGACCTCTTCATACTGCGGTGCATTCATGAAGTTGTCGACCGAGATGTGGATCGAGGTCGGGGACTTGTCCTTCGCTCGGTCGGTCAGCTGCTGCTGGGTGATCACGAGATCGGCAGTGCCATCGAGGTTCGCGATCGCCTGGTTGGTGACGTTGACATCGGTGATTCCCGCTTTCTTCAGCTTGTTGCGCAGTACGCTCGCACCCATTGCAGAAGACCCCATCCCCGCGTCGCAGGCGAACACGATGTTCTCGATCGGCGCGGTGGCGACGGCCGTGGCCGTGGTCGCAGGAGCGCTTGCTGATGCCAGGTTCGACAGGTGCTCGGATTTCTTGCCCTTGTTGGCCTCGGTCTGCGCGATCGCGGCACCGAAGGTGTCGCCCTCAGCAGCGAGGTCACGCTTCCGGGATGACCGCAGGATGATTCCGGTGAGCAGGAAGGTCACCACGGCGGCGATGACGACCGAGAGGTACACGACGAGCAGGTTGCCGACGCCGCCGCCGATCGCTGCCGCCGTCACGGCGATGATGCTGCCGGGAGCTGCAGGGAAGCCAAGTCCGCCGTTCAGCAGCATGTTCGTCGCCACACCAGAGGCGCCACCGGCGATGAGCGCGAGGATCGTCATCGGCTTGCTGAGCGCGTAGGGGAAGTAGATCTCGTGGATGCCACCGAAGAACTGGATGATGGCAGCACCGGGAGCCGAGGCCTTCGCCGCACCCACACCGAAGAACGTGAATGCCATGAGGAGGCCGAGGCCGGGGCCGGGGTTCGCCTCGATGAGGAAGAGGATCGACTTCCCGGTCTCCGCAGCCTGCTCGATGCCGAGCGGGGTGAAGACGCCGTGGTTGATCGCGTTGTTGAGGAAGAGCACCTTCGCGGGCTCCACGATGATAGACACGAGCGGCAGCAACTGCAGGTTGACCAGCCAGTCGACGGCCGTGCCGAGTGCGGCGCTGATGCCGAGCATGACCGGACCGAACGTGAAGAAGCCGACGACGGCGAGGACCATGCCGAGGATGCCGGCGGAGAAGTTATTGACCAGCATCTCGAAGCCGGCCTTGATCTTGCCGTCCCAGAGCCTGTCCATCTGCTTGGTGATCCAGGCTGCCAGCGGTCCCATGATCATCGCACCCAGGAACATCGGGATGTTGGTTCCGACGATGACGCCCATCGTGGCGATCGTCGCGACCACACCGCCGCGCTCGCCGTAGACCATTCGCCCACCCATGTTCGCGATGAGCAGCGGGAGCAGGTAGGTGATCATCGGGCCGACGAGGCCGACATAGGCGAAGAAGTTGCCTCCGTCGCCCTCGGCGAGCGCGGTCATCGCGCCCTCCCATTGGATCGTGGCAGCGTCGCCGCCACCGCCGATGATCTCAGCGACCGGCGCCCAATGCCAGCCGAAGGGGCTGTCCGCGCCGAAGAATCCGGCGGGTATGAAGAGCATCGTGATGAAGCCCCAGGCGATGAACGCCGCGATGTTCGGCATGATCATGCCGGACAGGAACGTGCCGAAGCGCTGCACCGCGACGCGGGCGCCCCCAGGCTTGGTCGGTGACGTCGTCGTCATGATTTCTTCTCTTTCTGATGGGGGGAGAGGGCTGCCACGGCATCGGCCACGGCAGTGCGTGCACTTGCTGCGTCATCCGCCGCAAGTGCGATCTCGGCGAGGCTCCGTGCCTCGTCGAGGGTGCGCTCGGAGAGCGCGAGCCGAACATCGGCCAGGGCAGCCGGCGCCATCGACAGGCTCGTGGCGCCCAGGCCGACCAGGACGACAGCCAGCAGAGGGTCTGCGGCAGCCTCACCGCAAACGCCTACCGGCTTGCTCGCGCGGGCGCCGGCAGCGCCCACCTCGCCGACCAGCCGCAGTACGGCGGGGTGCCACGGGTCCTGAAGGTTCGCGACCGAACCGAGCATGCGGTCGGCTGCCATCGTGTATTGGGTGAGGTCGTTCGTGCCGATCGAAGCGAAATCAGTGTGCGCGAGCACTCGGTCGGCGAGTAGGGCGCTCGCCGGAATCTCGACCATGACGCCGGCAGTCTTGATCCCGTACTCTCTGGCGAGAGAGGTGAAGTACTTCGTCTCCTCGACTGTTGCCACCATCGGCGCCATGACCCACAGATCGGCGGCGGTTGCGGCATCTGCCTCGGCGAGGGCAGTGAGCTGCTCGCGAAGAATGTCTTCGCTTGCCCGCAGCGAGCGAAGACCTCGCAGGCCCAGGGCAGGGTTCTCCTCGTGCGCGTCGTTCAAGAACGCGAGCGGCTTGTCGGCTCCGGCGTCGAGCATGCGCACGACGACCTTCTTGCCGGGGAATGCTTCGAGCAGCTCCGTGTATGCCGTGCGCTGCTCTGCGATGGTCGGCGCCTGCGCTGACGAGAGGAAGAGGAACTCGGTGCGGAACAGGCCAACGCCTTCGGCGCCGCGGGCTACCGCATCGGCAGCGTCGGCGGGCTTGCCGAGATTAGCGAGCAGAGCGATCGCGGTGCCGTCCGCGAGTGCGCCGGGCGAGGGCGGAGCGTCGATCGACGCTGCGCGCTCGGCAGCGCGGGCGGCAGCCCGCGTGAGCTGCTCGGCAGAAGGATCGGTCGTGACTGCGCCCGCCGCGGCATCCACGATCACCGTCTGGCCATTGTGGAGCGAGGCGGCGTCGGCGGCCCCCACGACGGCGACGATGCCCTTCTCTCTCGCGAGGATGGCGGTGTGCGAGGTCGGTCCTCCATCGGAGGTGACCAGAGCGAGTACCTGCTCGAGGTTCAACAGCGCGGTGTCGGCGGGGGCCAGATCGCGCGCGATCAGCACGAACGGATGGCCGGGGTCGGGGACGCCAGGTGCGGCCACGCCACGCAGGTGCGCGAGAACACGCTGGGCGATGTCGTCAAGGTCTGCGGCGCGCTCGCCGAGGTATCCGCCGACGGCCTCGAGAGTGGCTTTGAAGCCCTCGAACGCGTCATAGACAGCCCATTCGGCGGTGCCGCCGTCATCGAGGCGTGCGTCGACTTCGTCCTGCAGCGTGGGGTCCTCGGCGATCATCGCCTGCGCCTCAAGGACCTCTTGCGCCGATCCTCCGGCAGACTCGCCGCGCTGCATCAGCTCCGCGGCGACAGCAGCGACTGCCTCGCGCGCACGTGCCCGCTCGGCATCGGCACCCGCGGTGCTCGACGTCTTGTCGGGGGCAGGCAGAGCCTCCGCCATGCGGACGACCGGTCCCTGAGCGACGCCCAGACCGATACCGACTCCTCGCAGCTCGGTCATGCCGTCTCCTGGTCATGATCGGTGGTGAGCAGCTCAGTCAGAGCATCCAGCACTGCCTCGGCGCCTTCGCCGTCTGCCGTCAGCGTCACGTAGTCACCGTGCTCAACTGCCAGTGCGATGACGCCGAGGATGCTGGCGGCATTGACTGCTTTGCCGTCGCCCTTTGCGATCGTGACGGGAATGCCGGATTCCTTCGCAGCCTGTGCGAAGAGCTTCGCCGGCCTGGCG
Organism: Microbacterium zouquanmingi; assembly: GCF_052266695.1. Taxonomy (NCBI): domain Bacteria; kingdom Bacillati; phylum Actinomycetota; class Actinomycetes; order Micrococcales; family Microbacteriaceae; genus Microbacterium; species Microbacterium zouquanmingi. Next base: position 76,547 of record NZ_JBQPQZ010000004.1, on the reverse strand, counting down.
TGCAGTCCGTGGGAGGAGCCGATGCGGACAGTGCGTGAGATCTCGGTCATGATCTTCCTTTCGCGGTGGATTTCGCGGGGGATGGGGAATCGCTTGTGGCGCCGGACAGAGCCGCCTCGGCGATCGAGAGCGTCTGAGTGCCCTCCCGATCGCGGAAGACATCGTCGGGGAGGAGCGCGATCTGTGCGGTGGTGGCGCTTCGGATCACATCGACGCGATCGGCGAGATGGGGGCCGATGAGTACGAGATCCGCATGCGCCGCACTCACGCTCGTCTCTGCTCCCGCCGAGGTCTGCCAGTCCAGGCCGGCCAGCATCGCCGCGCGCCGCAGACGCTGAGCAACGAAAGTGCTCGACGCTCCCGCGCCGCACACCACCAGGATCTTCATTGATTCCACCTCTTTCGCCCGCCTTCGCAAGGCTCTCTTCATTCTGGGAAACAGCTGGGAGTGTTGCCACCACGTTCTCTTCCGCCCCTGCGGAACATGCGCTTCCGCCCCAGGCGGGTGCAGTGCTGGCATCATGGGTCACATGTCGCGACAGCGCCAGGACCGGCTCCTGCAGACCCTGCTCCGACAGGACGAGTGGGCAACCGCCGCCAGCCTCGCCGATCTGCTGGGGGTGACGCCGCGCAGCATCCGCTCCTATGTCGCAGCTCTCAACACCCGTGTGCCCGAGGCGGATGCCGTCGAGTCCAGCCCCGCGGGCTATCGCCCTGGTCCCGGAGCGCACGATGCCCTCCGCACGCGCGCGGCGGGGGAGTCGGCGCCGCGGGATCGCCTGCACTCCCTGGTGCGCATGCTGTTGGATGCCTCGGACGGCATCGATGTCTACGAGACCGCCGATGCCATGCACGTCAGTGAGGCGACGCTCGAAGCCGACCTCGCCAGGGTGCGCGGGCTTCTCGACGGCATGGATCTGAGTCTGGAGCGCGACCGAGAGCGGGCTCGGCTGCGCGGGTCAGAGGTCGCGCAGCGTCGCCTCCTCAGTCGCCTCGCCCATGACGAGATGGATGCCGGGTCCTTCCATCCGGAGAGCATCCGCCGCGCCCTCACCGGAACAGCCGTCGCCGCACACGCTGTCGCTCCGTTCAAGACCGCTCTCGTACGTGAGCTGAGTGCCCTCGGCTATTACGTGAACGAGCTGGCGATCTCTGACGTGCTGCTGCACATTGCGATCGCTGCGGACCGCGTCTCTGCAGGGCGGGCCCTGGAGGCCTCGCCCGGCGGAACCTGGGAGGAGATTCCCAAGTTGGGTGCGGTGATCAGCGACCTGGCGTCCGAGCACTTCGGCGTCTCGCTGCGCGGCGGCGACAGCGCCCATCTCGCAACGCTGGTGCTCACTCGCGCGATCGCGCCAGGGCAGGACGCCGCAGCCGACGCCGTGCGCAGCGGCGTGGAACCGGCGATCGAAGGGGCAGTGCGCGCCGAGATCGTGCAGGCAGCCGTCGACTATCAGGTCGATCTGATCGACGAGAAATTCATCCTCCGACTCGCTCTACACGTGCAGAACCTGCTGCGCCGTGCACAGGAGCAGGCGTGGAGCCGCAACCCGCTCACGCGCTCGTTGAAGGCGTCGTATCCGATGATCTTCGAGGTTGCGGTCTCGATCGCGAGCGGACTGCACGACCGGCTGGGCGTTCCCATCCACGACGATGAGATCGCCTACATCGCGATGCACATCGGTGGCAGGCTCGAGCGCAGCCGCAAAGCCGAGTCGATCCTCACGGCGACGATCGTGTGCCCCGGCTACTACGAACTGCACGAACTGCTGCGATCGAGCGTCGACCGCTCGCTCGGCACCTCCGTCGAGGTGACCGGTGTGGTCACCACCGTCGACCCCGACTGGGCGAGTATCGATACCGACCTCGTCCTCACCACGATCGACCCCGGTGCCAGTGGCGAGCACTACGTGCGCATCCAGCCGTTCCTCACCGATGCCGATGTCGAGCGGGTATCGCAGGCCGCCGCACGCATCCGGCGCGCACGGCGGCTGAACCGGCTGCGCGCAGAACTCGCCCGTTACTTCTCGCCGGGCGCGTTCGTGCGCCCGCTCCCCGACGAGGGCGAAGAGGCCATCATCCGGCGGCTCGGCGGGATGCTGAGCGCATCCGGTCTGATCGGTGACGATTACATCGAGAACACCATCGCCAGAGAGCAGATGTCCTCGACCGCTTTCACCGATGCGTTCGCCGTGCCGCACGCGCTGCAGATGACCGCCGAGCGCACAGCCATCGCCATCGGCGTGGCAGACGGTTCGGTCGCCTGGGGCGACGGACGGGTTCAGGTCGTCGCGCTCGCCGCCTTCAGCGAGAGCGACCGAGCAGCGTTCCAGACCGTGTTCGAGCAGCTGGTCGAGGTCTTCAGCGAGCGCGAGAGCGTGCAGCGCATCGTTCGGCGCGGAACCACGTTCGAAGCGTTCCTCGACGAACTCGTCGCCGTCATCGACGGCTGAGTCAGCGCTCGGTCAGCTCCGGGGTGGGAGCAAGCACGGCAACCAGGTCGTCCAGCAGCGCGTCTGAGCCCGGTGCATCCGCGACCTGCAGTACGACCTCGTCGCCGGGCTCCAGCGCGAGGTCCATGACGGCCAGCACACTGGTGAGATCCGTTTCGCGACCATCGGCGACGCGCAGCGTCACTGTGGGCGCATGTCCCTGTGCCAGACGCACCAATTCGGCGACTGGCCGGGCATGCGCGCCACCCTGCGCGCTGATGGTCACGGTTCGGATGAGCATATGGCGATGCTAGCCGTGCTCAGGTGATGAGGGCGATAACCGCCCTGCTGTCAGGATCGCTCCTCCAGCAGCGCTCTGACCCCCGCCTCGGCTTCAGCGACGGTCTCGGTCGCCTCAGCTGCCGATGCCGCCTGCGCGTCGATGTACACCTTGAGCTTGGGTTCGGTGCCGCTGGGGCGGACGATGACACGGGTGCCGCCGGTGAGACGGTACCGCAGCACATCACCGGAGGGGAGACCTGGCGCAGCCTGGAGCAGGTCTTCGACCGCCTCCACCTGTGCGCTGCCGATGTGCGTGGGCGGAAGCGTGCGCAGCGACAGCATCACCTTGCCAATGATCGACAGGTCATCCACGCGCACAGACACCTGGCCGCTTGCGAAGTGCCCGTAGGTCTCGCCCAGCTGAGCCAGCTGGTCAGCCAGAGTCTCTCCGCGCTCGCGCGCCTCGGCCGCGAGCCCGAGCACGGCGACGGCCGCGGAGATGCCGTCTTTGTCGCGGACGGTCTCGGGGTTCACGAGATACCCGAGCGCCTCTTCGAAGCCGAAGACCATCCCCGGTGCGCGGGAGATCCATTTGAAGCCGGTCAGCGTCTCGTGGAAGTCGAGGTCGTGGTGCGCGGCGATCGCACCGAGACCGGGGGAGGAGACCAGTGAGCACGCCAGTGACGCACCGGCTGTCCCTTCGGCTGTGCGTGCGGCACGTGCGCCCAGCAGCAGCCCGATCTCGTTGCCGGTGAGCCGTCGCCAACCGCCCTTCGCGGACTCATCGGGGATCGCCACCGCCAGGCGGTCAGCATCCGGGTCATTGGCGAGGATGAAATCCGCGCGCGTTCGGCGACCCGCAGCGAATGCGAGATCCATCGCACCGGGTTCTTCGGGGTTGGGGAACGCGACGGTGCGGAACGTCGCATCGGGGTTCAGCTGCTCGCCCACCGTCTTCGGGCGCGGGTAGCCCGCCGCATCGATGATACGCGCGAACGTCTCCCACCCGACTCCGTGCATGGCCGTGTAGACCCAGGTGAGTCCACGAGCCGCCGCCGGAGCGGGGGCGATGGCCGCCGTCGCGGCGACGTACGCCTCGATGACGTCCTCAGCGGCTATATCGTACTGTGTGGAACGCGGAAGGATGCCGATGTCTCCGGCTTCCGCTACGCGCTCGATGTACGAGGCGATCTCGGCGTCCGCAGGCGACACGATCTGCGATCCGTCCTCCGCGCCGCCGAGGTAGACCTTGTACCCGTTGTCATTGGGCGGGTTGTGGCTCGCGGTCACCATGATGCCGGCATCGGCGCCGAGATGACGCACGGCGAACGCCAACACCGGTGTCGGGAGCAGTCGGGGCAGCAGAATCGCCTTCAGACCGGCACCTGCGAAGATCTCGGCGGAGTCCTGAGCGAACCGGCGCGAGTTCCGCCGGCCGTCGTAGCCGATCACCACTGTGGGAGTCTGCCCCTGCGCGCGTCTGTGCAGGTACGCGGCGAACCCCGCAGCCGCCTGCGAGACGAGCACGCGGTTCATCCGGTTGCTGCCGGCACCGAGCGCGCCGCGCAGTCCCGCGGTGCCGAAGGCGAGACGGGTACGGAAGCGGTCGTCGAGGTCGTGACATGCGGTCTCATCTCCTGAGGCTGCACGGGTGATGAGACCGGCGAGCTCGTCGCGGGTCTCGGCATCCGGATCCTGGCGGAGCCAGGCCCGCGCCTGCGCGAGCCGAGCGTCAACGGCGTCGCCGATGCTCACAGCGCCTCCACCACGCGTGCGAGCAGCGCCGAGATCACCGGCTCCGCTTCCTTGCCTGCCTCGATGACCTCTGCGTGGCTCAGCGGCGTCTTCTGGATGCCGGCGGCGAGGTTCGTGATCAGCGAGAAGCCGAGCACCTCCATGCCTGCTTCGCGTGCGGCGATCGCTTCGAGTGCCGTCGACATTCCGACGATGTCGCCGCCGATGATCTTCGCCATCTGCACTTCTGCAGGGGTCTCGTAGTGCGGGCCGCGGAACTGGGTGTACACGCCCTCATCGAGCGAAGGGTCGATCGTATGAGCGATGTCGCGCAGACGCTTCGAGTAGAGATCCGTGAGGTCGACGAAGGTCGCGCCCTCGAGAGGGGAGTCGGCGGTGAGGTTGATGTGATCGCTGATGAGCACTGGCTGGCCGGGCTTCCAGGTCTCGCGGATGCCGCCGGCGCCGTTGGTGAGCACCATGATCGCGGCACCGGTGGCCGCGGCGGTGCGGACGCTGTGGACGACCCGGCGGACGCCGTGGTCCTCGTAGTAGTGGGTGCGCGCACCGATCACGAGGACGTTCTTGCCCTCTGGCGTGCGGATGCTGCGCAGAGTGCCGACGTGGCCCTCGAGGGCGGGCTTGGAGAAGCCGGTGACCTCGGTTGCGGGGACGGTGGCGACGGTTTCGCCGATGAGCTCTGCGGCGCGGCCCCAGCCGCTGCCGAGCGTGAGGGCGATGTCATGCTTCTCGACGCCGGTGAGCCGGGCGATGTCTGCCGCGGCGCGGGCTGCGATCTCGAACGGGTCTGCGTCCGGAACGTCGAGGGGATTGATGTGGATCTCGGTCATGCATCCCACTCTATGGAAGGTGGCACCTGCTCAGCGAGGATTGCGGGAGAATAGAAGCCATGTCTTCGACTCCTTTTGAGCGCACTCAGCGTGTTGCTGTCCTCGGCGGCGGCCCCGGCGGATACGAGGCGGCCCTGGCCGCCGCTCAGCTCGGAGCAGAGGTGACCCTCGTCGAGCGAGTGGGTGTCGGCGGATCCGCCGTGCTGACCGATGTCGTCCCGTCCAAGAGTCTCATCGCCACGGCCGATGCCGCAGTCGCGATCGCAGAGGCCAGCGACCTCGGTGTGCAGTTCTATGCCAAGGGTTCGAATGGTCGACCGCTCAAGCCTGAGATCGCGATCAACCTCGCCGCGGTCAACAAGCGTCTGCTCGCTCTGGCTGGCCAGCAGTCAGAGGACATGCGCTCCACGCTGCTCGAGTCCGGTGTGCGCATTCTCTCCGGCCACGGACGTCTTGAAGGACCGAACGCGATCGTCGTCTCGACCGGCGTCGGCGGCACGGACTTCGACCGCATCGAGGCCGACACGATCGTCGTCTCGGTGGGCGCATCGCCGCGCGAGCTCGATTCTGCGAAGCCCGATGGCGAGCGCATCCTCACCTGGACTCAGCTCTACGACATGAAGGCTCTGCCGGAGCACCTCATCGTGGTCGGCTCTGGAGTCACCGGTGCGGAGTTCGCATCCGCCTACATGAACCTCGGCGCGAAGGTGACGCTGATCTCCAGCCGCGATCAGGTTCTCCCCGGCGAGGATCCCGATGCCGCTCACGTGCTGGAGAACGTCTTCACCAGAGGCGGAATGACCGTGCTGTCGAAGTCCCGTGCGAACACGGTCGAGCGCACCGAGGCCGGTGTGCTCGTCACGCTGTCCGACGGGCGCACAGTCGAGGGCAGCCACTGCCTGATGGCGGTCGGGTCGATTCCGAACACTGCAGACATCGGGCTCGAAGAGGCCGGAGTCGAGCTGACCGAGTTCGGCCACGTGCGGGTCAACAAGGTCGCGCGCACCTCTGTGCCGAACATCTACGCTGCGGGCGACTGCACGAACTTCTTCCCGCTGGCATCCGTGGCATCCATGCAGGGCCGCACCGCCGTGTTCCACGCACTCGGCGACATCGTCATCCCGCTCGAGAAGGTCAAGATCACCTCGAACATCTTCACCGCTCCCGAGATCGCAACCGTCGGCTGGGGTGAGAAGGACCTCGAGCAGATGGACGGGCTGGTGTACAAGCTGCCGCTCGCCGCGAACCCGCGGGCGAAGATGATGGGCATCAAGGACGGCTTCGTGAAGATCATCGCCCGCAAGGGCTCCGGAACCGTGATCGGTGGAGTGATCGTCGCGCCGAAGGCATCCGAGCTGATCTATCCGCTCGCCGTCGCCGTCGAGCGTCGCCTGACGGTCGACCAGGTCTCGCGCGTCTTCGCCGCGTACCCCTCGCTGTCGTCGAGCATCACGGATGCCTCTCGCGCGATGCACCTGGTGAACATCTCGTAACGTGCGCCCCCGTCTTCGGCGCCGAGACCCCTTCTTCGCGCCGAGACCCCATGCTGCCGACGTCGGCAGCAAGGGGTCTCGGCGGTAAGTGGGGGTCTCGTGGTCTAGGAGATGGTCTAGGAGATGGTGAGAAGCTGGTGCCCGGCGGAGACCGTGGCGCCAGGGGCCGCACTGATGCTGCCGATGACGCCGTCCTTGTGCGCCTGCAGCGGCTGCTCCATCTTCATCGCTTCGAGGACGACGACCAGATCGCCCTTGACGACCTGCTGTCCTTCCTCGACAGCGACCTTGACGATCGTGGCCTGCATGGGCGACTTCACGGCGTCGCCGGATGCTCCGGCTGACGCGGTCATGGAGTGGCTCCTGCGCGACGGGGGAACAGCCGCCGGGCGGCCGGTGGTGCCGGCGGCGACCGTCACGCGGTCGGGCAGGCTCACCTCGAGGCGCTTGCCGGCGACCTCGACGACCACGGTGTGGCGGGTCTCCGTCGCGGTCGGCTCTTCGAGCTCGCCGTCCCAGGCCGGGATGTCGTTGTCGAACTCCGTCTCGATCCAGCGGGTGAAGATGCCGAAATTGCCGTCTTCCGCGGTGAATGCGGCATCCCGAACGACCTTGCGGTGGAAGGGCAGGACCGTGGGGAGTCCTGCGACCTCGAACTCATCGAGCGCACGGCGCGCGCGCTCGAGAGCCTCGGCACGGTCGCGCCCGGTGACGATGATCTTCGCCAGCAGCGAGTCGAACGCACCTGAGACGGAATCGCCGGCGGTCACGCCGGAGTCGAGACGGATGCCGGGACCGCCGAAGGTCTTGAAGATGTGGATCGGGCCGGGCTGGGGGAGGAACCCGCGACCGGGGTCCTCGCCGTTGATGCGGAACTCGAAGGAGTGCCCCTGCGGCTTCGGGTCGTCGTAGTCGATCGTTCCGCCTGCGGCGATGCGGAACTGTTCGCGCACGAGGTCGATGCCGGTGACCTCTTCAGAGACCGGGTGCTCGACCTGCAGGCGGGTGTTCACCTCGAGGAACGACACCGTGCCGTCTGCGCCGATGAGGAACTCGCAGGTTCCGGCGCCGACGTAGCCGACCTCTTTCAGGATGGCCTTGGATGCTGTGTACAGCTGCGCGTTCTGCTCCTCGGTGAGGAACGGTGCCGGTGCCTCTTCGACGAGCTTCTGGTGGCGGCGCTGAAGCGAGCAGTCGCGCGTGGAGATCACGACGACGTTGCCCTCGGCATCCGCCAGGCACTGGGTCTCGACGTGACGCGGCTTGTCGAGGTACTTCTCGACGAAGCACTCGCCGCGGCCGAAGGCTGCGACAGCCTCACGAGTGGCCGACTCGAAGAGCTCTGCGACCTCATCGAGCTCGCGGGCGACCTTGAGGCCGCGACCGCCGCCGCCGTACGCAGCCTTGATCGCGATCGGAAGACCGTGCTCCTTGGCGAAAGCGATGACCTCGTCTGCTGTTTCGACGGGCCCTGGCGTGCCGGGCGCGAGTGGCGCGCCGACCTTCTCAGCGACGTGGCGCGCGGTGACCTTGTCTCCGAGCGACTCGATCGCCTCGGGGGACGGACCGATCCAGATCATGCCCGCGCCGATCACGGCGCGAGCGAAGTCGGCGTTCTCGGCGAGGAATCCGTAGCCGGGGTGCACCGCGTCGGCTCCTGAGCGTCGCGCGATCGAGAGGATCTTGTCGATTTGCAGATAGGTCGATGCGCTCGTGTCGCCATCGAGCGAGTACGCCTCGTCGGCGAGGCGCGAGTGCAGTGCATCACGGTCCTGCTCGGCGTAGACGGCGACCGAGGAGATTCCGGAATCGCGGGCGGCACGGATGATGCGTACGGCGATCTCACCGCGGTTGGCGATGAGCACCTTGTCGATGGGCATGAGTGTCAGCCTAGCGAGAAGAAGCTCGATAATTTTGAGCAGTATCGACAAGAAATGCAGAAAAACGTAGCGGAATGTCTATGACTGCTGCGTGGACCACAGATCTGTCCACGACACGTCGAGCTGGCGAGCGAGACGGCGGATGGTGGACAGCGACATGCCCACCACGGTGGAGGGGTCGCCCTCGACCCGGGTGATGAATGCTCCGCCGAGGCTGTCGACGGTGAAGGCGCCGGCAACGTGCAGCGGCTCCCCGCTCGCCACATAGGCGGCGATCTCGTCGTCGGTGATGTCGTCGGCGAAAGTGACGGATGCTTCGGCCACAGCCGTCGCCTCTCGCAGTTCACGGCCCGGCTGGATGCGGAAGACCGAATGTCCAGAGTGCAGCACGCCAGTGGCGCCGCGCATCTCGCGCCAGCGCCTGGCCGCCTCCGCCTCGGTGTAGGGCTTGCCGAAGACGCGGCCGCCGAGCGCGAACATCGAGTCGCCGCCGATCACGATGCCATCGAAAGCAGGATCCTCATCACGAAGACTCTGCGCGACATCGGCGGCTTTGGCACGTGCGAGCAGCAGCACCAGTTCGTCAGGCGGGAGGTCTGCTCCTCGGGCCGTGACGGCCTCTGCGGTGACTGCTTCCTCATCTGTCCTCGGTGCGCGCGTGAGCGGTTCGATCCCCACCTGGCGCAGCAGCATCAGACGGGCGGGGGAGGTGGAGGCGAGACAGACCTGCATAGCGACCACGGTACCGCTCTGGGAACCGTATCCTCGAAGGATGGCCTCTTCCGCACCCGCATCGCTCGATCTCGACATCACCGGTATCGCTCACGGCGGCACGTTCATCGCTCGGCACGAAGGGCGGGTGGTCTTCGTCTCGGATGCCATCCCCGGGGAGCGGGTGCGCGCGCGGGTCACCGACAACGCGAAGTCGTCGTTCTGGCGCGCTGAGACGATTGAGGTGCTGGAGGCCTCGCCGCACCGCCGCGCACATATCTGGCCCGAGGCCGATATGTCGCACGATCCCGAAGAGCGCGCGGGAGGCGCGGATCTCGGTCACATTGATCTCGAGCACCAGCGCGTGCTCAAGAAGCAGGTGCTCTCCGAGGCGCTGGACAAGTTCGCAGGAGAAGGGCTGGAGGCGCCGTCGGTCAGTGCAATCGATGACACCGATGGCACGGGGTGGCGCACACGTGTGTCGCTGCACGTCGATGCCGATGGAATCGTGGGCCCCTATGCGGCGCGCAGCCACCGCGTGGTTCCGGTCTCGTCGCACCCGCTGGCGCGCCCGACAGTGGCAGCCGAGGCACTGTCACTGCGGAACGCCAAGCCCGGTCGCATCGACCTGGTCGAATCCTCGGATGGCACCGTGCACGTGCTGCGGCGCCCCGAACGCGGCAAGCGTCCGGCGCCGCAGGTCATCGTCGAGCGCGTCGGAGGCCGCTCGTTCCAGGTGGATGCTGACGGATTCTGGCAGGTGCATCAGGGAGCGGCAGCGATTCTCGATTCTGCAATCAGGACGGCGCTCGCCGGTCGCGTCGATTCGAATGCCACCCACTTCGACCTCTACGGAGGCGTCGGCCTGCTGGCCTCCTCACTGGCCGCTGCTGGCGCCACCGACATCGTGACCGTCGAGTCCAGCGCGCGCGCCACAGCTCACGCCCGTGAGAACCTTGCGGACTTCGGGGCCGCTGCCGTGACCGCGCGGGTGGATCGCTATCTTGCGTCGCTCTCCGATGGCGCTCAGGCCGGGACCATCGTGCTCGACCCGCCGCGTGCGGGTGCGGGACGCGCGGTCGTCGAAGGCGTGCACGCACTGAACCCGGATGCCGTCGTGTACGTCGCCTGCGACCCTGTCGCGCTCGCACGCGACCTCGGCACGTTCCGTCAGCTCGGCTGGAATGTGGAGTCGCTGGAGGCGTTCGATCTCTTCCCGCATTCCCACCACTTCGAGACCATTGCGCTTCTGAGTCGGTGATCGTTCAGCAGATCGATAGCATGGTGCCATGAGCACGGTCGCACTCATCGACGATCACGAGTCTGTTCGGCTCGGGCTGGAGCTCGCGTGCGAGCGCGCCGACAGCGGAACGGTCGTCTTCTCCGGGAGTACGGTCGGGGCGTACCTGAGCTGGCGGACCACTGTTGGCGCCTCACCGGCCGACGTGGTCGTGCTCGATCTGACGCTCGGTGACGGCACCACGGTGACTGAGAACGTCACAGCGCTCGTCTCCGACGGCGCAAGTGTCGTCATCCACAGTGTCGCCGACCGTCCTGCGGCTGTGCGCGAGGCGCTCGCGGCAGGCGCGGCAGGGGTGGTGAGCAAGTCATCCGCCCTTGACGACGTGCTGGACGCGATCCGCACCGTCGCACGCGGCGAAGCGCTGAACAACGTGGAATGGGCCAGCGCAGTCGAAGGTGACCGCGAGTTCGCTGACGCGCAGCTGTCGGTCCGTGAACGCGACGTGTTGCGCCTGTATGCCACAGGGCTCCCGCTCAAGGCGGTCGCTGAACGACTCGGTGTTGCGTATTCGACAGCCAAAGAGAACATCACGCGAGTGCGCGTGAAGTACGTCGAGGTCGGAAGACCGGCTCCGACGAAGGTTGATCTGCTCCGTCGTGCCATGGAGGACGGCATTGTCGCCCCAGACGGGGCTGCCAGTGCCCGCTGACGCCGCGCTGCAGGCCGCGTGGGGACGAATACCGTCACCGAGCGCGGCCGAGACGGAGTTCGAACGCTTCACGCGCAAGCGGATGGAACGCATCCTGGCGATCGTCGCGGCGATCGGGTCAGCGATTCTCGGTGTACAGGCGCTGCTGGCGGCGATCGGCGGACTCAAAGACGGCGCATCCGGCGTGCAGGTCACGCTCTTGCTCGTCGTGTACATCTCGCTGGCCGCGATGCTCGTCTCCTGTGTGCTCGGACGCGGCGTGCGCGTGTGCGCAGGCGCATTCGCGATCATCTACCTCATTGCCCTCGCGGCGTGGCCGATCGTGACTGCGGCAGGTTCGGATAGCCAAGGCCAGCCGTGGATCTTCTTCCTGGTGAACGTCGGCGTCGTCGCTGCGATGTTGGCCTTCCCGTTGAAGGTGCAGATGCTCTGGGCTCTCGGTCTGCCGTTGGTGTACGGCTATGTGCGCCTGGTCGAGGGCGGTTTCCGCGGCTCCTATTGGACGACGACGGCCTTCGATGTCTCGTTCACGATCATCCTCGGATTCGTGATCGTCTCGCTCGGCTGGATGTTCCGGGCGGTCGCGGTCGGCGTCGACAGCGCACGCGGCAGCGCCGTCGCGTCGTATACCTCGGTCGCAGCAGGAGTCGCCGCCGAGGAGGAGCGCGTCGCGATGGCAGCGCTCATGCACGACAGCGTGCTTGCCGCCCTCATCGCTGCAGAGCGCGCCGATTCCGATCGCGCGAGGGACCTTGCCGTGGCGATGGCGCGCGAGGCACTGACGCGACTGGCGAACACCGAAGCCGTCGTCGCCCAGGAGGGCAGCGATGATCCGATCGGGACGGCGCTGATCGTCGCCGAGCTGCGACGCGCGCTGTCCGAACGCGGCGCGGACGCGATCGTGGAGGAGCGGGGAACGGCGGGACTGATTCCCGGCCGGGCTGCGCGAGCGATTGTGCTCGCCGCCCGCCAGGCCATCGGGAACGCGATCGAACACGCGGCCGGCCGTGGTCTGCACGTGGTGGTGGACGGACGTGGTGACGACGGGCTTGCGGTGACCATCCTGGATACGGGCGCAGGCTTCGATCTCGACGCCATCGGCGAAGACCGCCTGGGGATTCGCGCGTCGATGATCGCGCGCATGGCCGCTGTCGCGGGAAGCGTGTCGATCGATTCCACAGGCGCCGGAACGCATATCGTTCTCGAGTGGGAGAGCGCATGAATCGTTCCGTGCGCAGCGTTGCCACCGGGCTCGCCGTGGGGTTCGCGATCTACTTCGCAGCCAGAGCGGCGTGGTGGACGGTGCAGCCGGCCGAACCTCTCGTGATGGGCGCGGCGATTCTGCTGTACCTGGTGGTGATGATCGCCACTGTCCTCGTCGACGTACAGGGCACCGTTCGGATGCCGGGGTGGCTCGGGACGGTTGCGATCGTGGCGAGCGCTGGCATCCCGTTCATGGTGGGGGCCGCGATGCTCGTTCGCGACCGAACCGCGCCGTTCGCCACCTGGTACATCGGTGCGCTGGGCCTTCTCGCTGTGATCTGCATCGTGCGCCGACGGCCGGTGATCGGGTGGCTCGTTCTGCTCGCGCTCACCGCTTCGACAGCAGTGCAGCTTGGACTGCTTACCGCTCTCGAACTCGGACTTGTCGGCTCCATCATGTGGACCGTGGTCGCGCAGCTGCTCGTGCTGTTCTGGGATCGTGCAGTCCGTGACACAGAGCATCTCGCCGAGATCCAGCGCGCGGTCTCCGTGTGGCATGCCACGCAGCTGGTGCGTCAGCGCGAACGGAGAATCAGAGTGAAGTACGCGCTGAGTGTCGCAGGTCCCGTGCTGACGAAGACTGTCGCGGCGCAGGGGCGCTTGACAGAAGAAGAGCGTCTGGAGGCCCGTCTTGCCGAAGGACGATTGCGCGACGAGCTGCGCGGGGCGAGCCTGCTCAACGATGCCGTGCGCGAAGCCATCCAGCGCGTCAGGCTCCGCGGTATCGCAGTGACCGTGTTCGACGAGGGCGGGTTCGATGAACTCGACGAGAAGCGTCGGGACGAGATCAGGGATGAGCTCGCCGACGTGATCGCTCAGGCCGACGCCGAGCGCTTGATCATCCGTGCCGCGCGCGACAACCGCACTGCGGTAACCGTGGTCGGACGCACGGGAACAGGCGATTCTTCAGACGAGGACACCGTCGGCTTGTGGAAAGAGATCCCACGAGAGCGGTAAGCGCACTGCGAATAAGAAGGGCGAGGGGCGACGAACTCGTCGACCCCTCGCCATATGCGGTGCAGTTACCCGAAAACTCACCGCGGGTGATCGATCACCGTCTGCCTACCCTGGGGCAGAGAGACCGATCGAACGCGAAGCGTTGGTATCAGTCTCCCCGTACGCAAGACCTTTGTCTGTAGGTATTTCGGGGGACAAAGATTCTCTTGAATGCGTCATGATGGAACGATGAATTCACGGCGGAGAGGGACGAATCTTCCGAAGATGGGCGGTTTCAATCGCTCTGTCATTCTCGAAGCTGTTCGACGCTCTGGGGAGGGGCTGAGCCGCACCGAACTCGTCGAGGCGACCGGGCTGTCGGCGCAGACCGTCACGAACATCACGCGCAGGCTGCTCGACGAGCGGTTCATCGAAGAGGCTGGCCGCACCGTTCAAGGCCCGGGTAAGCCGCGCACTACGCTGCGATTGAATCCGACGAGCCGTGTGTCGATCGGCGTGCATCTGGATCCCGCGATCATGACCTTCGTCCTTCTCGATCTCACGGGCGCCGTCATCGCACGCGTCACCCGGCGCATGCCCGCGGATGACCCTCGACGAATCATCGCGGCGATGGCAGATGAGATAGAGCAGCTCATCGTGGCGGAGGACATCGACCGTTCTGTCATCACGGGGATCGGTGTCGCGGCACCAGGGCCGCTGGATGCCGGGCACGGCACCGTCGTCGATCCGCCCAAGCTGCACTCCTGGCATCGAGTTCCTCTGCGCGACGCGCTCGCCGAGGCGACGGGGCTGCGGGTCATCCTGGAAAAGGACACGACGGCAGCAGCGGTGGCTGAGCTGTGGACGGGCGATCATCAGCCGGACAGCTCACTCCTGCTGATCTACCTCGGCATCGGGATCGGCGCAGCCCTGGTGATCGACGGGGACGTCGTGCGCGGAGCATCTGGCAATGCCGGCGAGATCGGACACATCATCGTCGACCCGGATGGGCCGGAATGCGCGTGCGGTCAGCGCGGCTGTGTCGAGGTGGTGTGCACGCCGCAGGCGATCATCGAGCGTGCGGAGAGAGTAGGTGTGTTCGCCGATGACCGGGTCGGAAGCGATCCGGAGTCCGTCGATTCGCGGTTCACAGATCTGTGTGATCGTGCCGCAGGCGGGGATCGCGGCGCGACCGAGATTCTGGAGGAGGCGACGGGGTATCTCTCTGTGCTGATCTCTGCCCTGACGAACATGCTCGATGTGGATTGCGTCGTGCTCGGGGGGCCTTTCTGGACGCGCGTCTCGTCACTCGATCTCTCGCTGCTTCCGCAGCTTCTCGAGCGGCAGAGCGCGACGCGCGCCGTGCGGACGCTTCCCGTGCGCGGCGCCGTCATCGGGGATGACGTGGGCGCAGTGGGTGCCGGGTGCGTCGTGCTCGATGAGGTGCTCTCTCCACGCGCGGAAGCGCTCTTCCTCCATTCCTCGGACCAGCGGACCCCGGGAACCGAGAGGGCTTGACAGGGGTAAATCGAATCGATTGACTATTCGCATCCCGACCTTGGAGTCTGCTGGGCATGCACGACACGACCGATCTCATCGAAGCTCGTCTTCGGCGCTTCATCCACGAGCGGTTGCGCCCGAACGTGCACACGGTTCTCACGCCGCTGCGTGTGGCGAGTTGGGAGGTGCCGGGGGAGCCGGTGCCGTTCACTGAAGCTATGGGTCAGATCTATCAGCCGTTCACGGCTGGGGCACGATGGGGGAAACCCTGGGGGACGACCTGGCTGAGGCTGACGGGAACGGTGCCGGAGGCTCCCGGAGCGGAGCTACTGCTTGACCTGGGATTCAACGAGGCAGAGCCCGGGTTCCAAGCCGAAGGCATGGTCTATCGGCTCGATGGCTCGATCGTGAAAGCAGTGGAGCCGCGCAACGCGCACGTGCCGCTCGAGGCTGCCCCGGGCGAGCAGTTCGAGCTCTACCTCGAGGCTGCAGCGAACCCTGACCTCGCCGAGGGGTTCCGCTATTTCCGTCCTACCGATCTCGGTTCTCTGGAGACGGCGGGCGACGAACCCCTCTATGAACTGCGGCAAGCAGACATCGCAGTGCGGAACTTCGAGGTCTGGGAGGTGCTGCAAGATGCGACGGTGCTGTCGCAGCTGATCACCGAGCTGCCTGGTTCGTCACCTCGACGCGCTGAGATCCTTCGTGCACTGGAGCGAATGATGGATACCGCGGATCCTGATGACATCGTCGGCAGTGCTGCCGAGGCGCGGGCGGAGCTTGCGGGTGTGCTCTCGAGCCCTGCGGCAGCGTCCGCGCACCGAGTGCACGCCATCGGGCACGCGCACATCGACTCGGCGTGGCTGTGGCCGATTCGCGAGACGCAGCGCAAGATTGCGCGCACGTTCTCGAACGTGCTGTCACTGCAGCAGGAGGCGGACTTCGTCTTTGCGGCATCCTCGGCTCAGCAGTACGCCTGGCTGAAGAAGTTCCAGCCCGAACTGTTCTCGCGGGTGCGCGATGCCGTGGCATCCGGAAAATTCGTCCCCGCCGGAGGCATGTGGGTCGAATCCGACACCAACATGCCCGGCGGCGAGGCGCTGGCGCGCCAGTTCGTCCGCGGCAAGCGGTTCTTCATGGAGGAGTTCGGAGTCGAGCCGCTCGACGTCTGGCTCCCGGACTCCTTCGGCTATTCCGCAGCCCTTCCGCAGATCGCGCGCGCGGCCGGATCACGATGGATGCTGACGCAGAAGATGTCGTGGAACGAGACGAACAGGATGCCGCACCACACGTTCCTCTGGGAGGGAACTGACGGAACGCGGATCTTCACGCACTTCCCGCCGGTGGACACTTACAGCTCACAGCTGTCTGGAGCAGACCTCGCCCGCGCAGAGCGGCAGTACGCCGAGAAGGGCATGGCGAATACGTCGCTCGTGCCCTTTGGGTACGGCGATGGTGGCGGAGGACCCAACCGGGAGATGATCGCCGCAGCCGAGCGCCTGCACTCGCTGGAAGGGTCACCAACGGTCACGCTGTCGAGCCCGGCGGAGTTCTTCGCCGCAGCCGAAGCAGAGTACGAGCATCCGCCGGTGTGGTCGGGTGAGATGTATCTGGAGTTCCATCGGGGGACCTACACGTCCCAGGTCCGCACCAAACAGGGCAATCGCCGCAGTGAGCACGCGCTGCGCGAAGCCGAGCTGTGGGCGACCGCGGCGGCGCTGCGGGGCGGTGAGTACCCCTACGACGAGCTCGACCGGCTGTGGGAGACCGTGCTGCTGCAGCAGTTCCACGACATCCTCCCTGGCAGTTCGATTGGCTGGGTACATCGGGAGGCGGAGCGCCGTTACGAAGAGGTGCTCGCGTCGGCAGAGCGACTCACCGTCGGCGCGCTCGGAGTGCTCGTCGGCGAGGGCGCGACCGCGCTCGTGGCAAATGCCGGGCCGTACGCTCAGGGTTCGCTCGAGGCGATGGCGGTGGTGGCGTCGCCCGTGGCGTCGCCGGGGGCTGGGACCGCGACCATCCTGACCCGCACGGACGAGGGTTTCGAACTCACTAACAGCCAGCTGCGTGTTCGCATCGACAACGCGGGGCTGATCGTCTCTCTGGTCGTTCGTGCCACCGGACGAGAGACGATCGCGCCGGGGAAGAGAGCGAATCTCCTGCAGCTGCACCGCGATACCCCGACCCAGTGGGATGCCTGGGACATCGACGAGCATTACCGACGTCAGGTCATCGATCTGACAGACGTGGTGTCCATCGAGCAGGTCTCGCACCCCACTGCCGCAGTCGTCTGCGTGATCCGCGGCCGGGGGGCCACGCGGATCACGCAGACTTTGACTCTGGCTGCGGATTCCGCAGCTCTGGAGATCGAGACGGTGGTGGACTGGCACGAGCGGCAGAAGTTGCTCAAGCTGGCGTTCCCGTTGGATGTGCACACCGACCGTGCGAGCTCGGAGATCCAGTTCGGACACGTGCAACGTCCGACGCACGCCAATACTTCATGGGATATGGCGCGATTCGAGACCGTGGCGCACCGATGGGTGCACGTCGGCGAGGCAGGATTCGGCGTCGCGGTCGCGAACGACTCCACGTACGGGCACGACATCACCTCACGGCCGCGAGAGGGTGGCGGAACATTCACGAACGTGCGGTTGTCACTGCTGCGGGCTCCGCTCTACCCTGACCCGGAGGCGGATCAGGGCGAGCACACTCTTCGAG
Source organism: Microbacterium zouquanmingi (assembly GCF_052266695.1). Lineage (NCBI taxonomy): Bacteria > Bacillati > Actinomycetota > Actinomycetes > Micrococcales > Microbacteriaceae > Microbacterium > Microbacterium zouquanmingi. Next base: position 58,795 of record NZ_JBQPQZ010000004.1, on the reverse strand, counting down.
TCAGCATCCGCCCCGACTCATCGATTGCGGATGCTGCGCGTGAGGGATACCGGCTCAATCTGCCGCCGCGTCAGCTCCTCGGAGGCAACCCGGTCGCCTCGGTGCTGTCGGTCTCGTCGGATGCTGTCATCATCGAGGCCGTGAAGCTCGCCGAAGACCGAAGCGGTGATGTGATCGTCCGGCTCTACGAAGCGCTCGGCGGTCGCGCATCGACGACGTTGTCGACGTCGTTCGCGTTCGGTGCCGTGATCGAGACCGATCTGCTTGAGCGAGAAGTGGATGCTGCGGTCGTCGATTCGGTGTCAGGCGAACAGGTCGCGCTGACGCTGCGTCCGTTCCAGCTGGTCACGCTGCGCTTCCGCGCTCCGCGTGCCGCGGGTTAGCCCGAGAACCGTCCCCACGGGATGTCGCGTCGAAGTGACGGGCGCGTCGGCCGCTGCGTGCGTTCCCATACGGATACGTTCGGTTCGTCCACCACAGCGCTTTCGGCTTCGCGTGCGTACGCGTCGGTGACCACCGCGATGAGGGCAGCGAGCTCTTCTTCGTTCGCTGTGCCGCGAACGATCCGAACGTCTGGTGCTTTTTCGGACTCGGTCACAGCGGGATGTTCCCATGCTTCTTCGGCGGTAGAGCAGCGCGCTTGCCGCGCAGCGAGCGCAGTGCCTTGGCGATCGCCACCCGAGTGTTCGCGGGCTCGATGATGCCGTCGATCTCTCCGCGTTCTGCGGCGAGGAACGGCGACGTGACACTGTACGTGTACTCGTTGGCGAGACGCGTGCGAACGGCGGCGACATCCTCGCCTGCCTCTTCGGCCCTGCGGATCTCGTTGCGGTAGAGAATGTTCACGGCCCCCTGACCGCCCATGACGGCGATCTCAGCGGTGGGCCAGGCGAGGTTCACGTCGGCGCCGAGCTGCTTGGACCCCATGACGATGTAGGCACCGCCGTAGGCCTTGCGCAGGATGACGGTGACCAGCGGAACGGTCGCTTCGGCGTAGGCATAGATGAGCTTCGCACCTCGGCGGATGACGCCGGTCCACTCCTGGTCGGTGCCGGGAAGGTATCCGGGGACATCGACGAGAGTGACGATCGGGATGGAGAACGCGTCGCAGAAGCGCACGAAGCGGCTGGCCTTCTCACCCGCCTCGATGTTCAGAGTTCCTGCCATCTGCGAGGGCTGATTGGCGATGATGCCGACTGAGCGTCCTTCGATGCGGCCGAGACCGATGACGATGTTCGGTGCGAACAGCGGCTGGACCTCGATGAAGTCGCCGTCGTCGACGACGTGCTCGATGACCGTGTGGATGTCGTAGGGCTGGTTGGCGGAGTCCGGGATGATCGCGTTCAGGGTGCGGTCGGCATCCGTCGTCTCGAACTCGAAATCGCTCTCGTAAGCGGGGATCTCGGCCATGTTGTTGTCAGGCAGGAAGCCGAGCAGGGTGCGCACGTAGTCGATCGCGTCGTCCTCGTCATCGGCGAGGTAGTGGGCGACACCGGAGCGGGTGTTGTGCGTGAGCGCGCCACCGAGCTCTTCCATGCCGACGTCTTCGCCGGTCACGGTCTTGATGACGTCGGGGCCTGTGACGAACATCTGGCTGGTTTTGTCGACCATGATCACGAAGTCGGTGAGCGCAGGTCCGTACACGGCACCACCGGCAGCCGGGCCCATGATGATCGAGATCTGTGGGATGACACCAGAGGAGCGAGTGTTCAGACGGAAGATCTCGCCGTACTTGCTGAGGGCGAGCACACCCTCCTGGATACGGGCGCCTCCCGAATCGAGGATGCCGATGATGGGCATGCCGCCCTGTAGGGCGTATTCCATGACCTTGATGATCTTGTCGCCGGATACCTCGCCCAGCGAACCGCCGAAGGTGGTGAAGTCCTGCGAGTACACGGCGACCGTGCGGCCGTGAATCGTGGCAATGCCGGTGACGACGGAGTCGCCGTAGGGGCGGTTGCGGTCCATTCCGAACGCGGTCGTGCGGTGTCGCACGTACTCGTCGAATTCGACGAAGCTGCCGTTGTCGACGAGGAGCTCGATGCGCTCGCGGGCGGTCATCTTGCCCTTGGCGTGCTGCTTCTCCTGCGCGATCTTCTCAGGCGCGGTGACCGCCTCGTCGAAGCGGGTGCGCAGGTTCGCGATCTTGGCAGCGGTCGTTGAGAGGTCAGGGGTGTCCGTCACGGATTCCACCCTAGTAGGGCGCTTGCGCGTCGCGTTGGATGCCTCGCACAACCCGGTGACGGATCCTTTGGTGGGTTTCGTAGATCGTGGCGGGGCGGTGAACTGTCGCCGACCGTGGAACCTCGCTATGGTGGCGGCATATCCGGGAGGGGGCTCACAGATGACCGAGTACGACTTCGTCAGCATCGCAGTGACGCAGCATAGAGATGGATTCCGTCTCTCCGATGATTATCGCGAACTCATTCGCGGGCGCGCGGAAGATGGCTGGACGTTCGTGCAGGCGATTCCCTTCGACACGTACTCGGAGCCCAGGCTCGATCTCGTCTTCTCTCGAGAGAGACGAAATGAGGAATCACGATGAACGAGCCGGTGCGTGATGCGGCATCCCGCGGGGAGCGACGCGAACGTCATACGACGAACCGCCACACGTACTCGAGCCCGTCGGCAGGGCGGAACCAGGCGAGCGTGACGACGACCTCGTCGAGGACTGCCTCGCACAGGCACAGCTGGATGCCTTCGGACGGCAGCACCTGACCCCATAGTTCTGTTCTGTCGGTGCGGAGGTCGTCGCGGAACACGCGCACGAAATCGGCGCTCTCTGTGCCGTCATTGACTACGACAGGATGATGGGGATCGCTGCGACGGATGCGCCAGGGCACCCGGTAGGCATTATTCGGCGGGATCTGTGACGGATCGATATAGCGCAACATGGGTGCCACAGTAGGAACGGTCGCCGACGCTGTGCCTCGTGTGCCGGCACCTGCGCCGGTGGCGAGGGAGAACCCTCAGGAATCGGTGTCTGTGGAGGAAGAGTCGAGTTCTTCCACACCGCGCTTCTTGCGTCCGATTTTGCCGATCTTCTGCCCTGCTCGCCCCACGCCCTTGGCAAGGGTGTCTGCTGCGCCCACGATCGCGGACCCTGCGTAGCGGGCTCCGTGCAGCATCCGCAGTTCGAGCTTCTCGGCGTTCGCGACGGGCTCGAGTTCGGCAGGAAGCACGGCGGGGGAGATTCCGAACGCGCGACGAGAGGTCGTCAGCACGCGCCGACCGAGCACGTGGTTTCCTGCGCCTCCGATTGCGGCGCCGATCCCGAAGGGCATGGCCTTGCCGATGAAGGATGCGCCACCGGCCGCGGCGAAGTGCTTGACGAATCTGGTCTTGAGCTGGTCGACGACCGGACCGACCGCGGCGCGGGGGAGCGACTTCGTGACGAGCTCACCCCAGTAGGAGGAGCGCCCGATTCCGTGGCCGCTTGCCTGCTTCGCGAGTTGGCCGACGAGATCCACGCCCTCTTTTCCGAGCATGAGAGTCATCACGAGTGCGCGCGCACGATCCGGATTCTCGATGGCGATCCCGTGGACTTCAGAAAGAGACTGTGCGAACAGTGCGGTCGACTCGAGGAACCCGATCGTCTCCACTCCGGAGAGTGCAAGAGTGATCCCGGTGCCGATGCCGGGGACGACGGCCGTCGCGCCGACGGCCGCGCCGCCAGCAGTCACGGCAGCCAGATACCGGCGTTCGAGAATACGCACGAGTTGGTCGGGTGAAGCGTTCGGGTTGCGCAGGCGGATGCTGCGGATGTGGGCGAGAACGAGCGGGCGCTGGATCGCGAGGACTCTATCGAGCCCGCGCACCGTGATCGGATGCTCGTCGGAGCCGGCCGGCGGCACTCCCTTGTCCCAGGCGGCATCGTCTGGGAGGGAGTGGATCTTGTGCACCTTCTTCGCCATGCCCAGATCCTATGCAAGTCATCCGCGAGAAAGCCGAAAGCCCGGCTCCCTGCGGAGCCGGGCTTTCAGAAGTGCAGATCAGACGTAGAGGTTCGCCCGCTCGAGGTCTTCGGCGAAGTCGACCTCGACTGCGTACAGATCCGAGACGTCCATGGGCTCGAGCAGCAGACCATCTTCGGCGATGGCGAGCTCGAGACCGCGCTCGAAGTAGTCCTGATCCTCAACACGCGACAGCTGGCGCATGAACGCCTTCTTGTGCGCGGATGAGATGTAGTTGATGCCGACTGCTTCGCCGAGGCCGCCCTTGACGGTCTTCGACAGCTGGTTGATGAAACCTTCGGCGGTGACGGTGTACTTGACCTCTTCGTCGCTGACCTTGGAAGTGTTCACCGTGACGAACGACTGGTCGCGTTCGATGAACTCGATGGCACGGCCGAGAATGCGCGGGTCGAAGACGACGTCGCCGTTCATCCAGAGGACGCCACCCTTGCCCGTCGCGCCGAGGGCGCGCAGCAGGCTCTTGGAGGTGTTGGTCTCGTCGTAACGCTCGTTGTGCACGTAGTTGACGTGCGGGAACGCCTCGATGACGGTCTCGGCGCGGTAGCCGACGACAGCAGTGATGCGGGCCTCGCGGCCAAACGCCGCACGGATGTTCTCGTGCTGCTGCTGCATGATGGTGCGGCCGTCGCTGAGCTCGGTGAGCGGCTTGGGCAGTGCACGGCCGAGGCGCGAGCCCATGCCAGCGGCGAGGATAACGGTCTGAAGAGTCACGAATTCTCCTAAAAAGATTCTGTGTTCACGGTCGCTTAATCGACCAGACACTTCTTCGTGCCGCCCTCATGCTAGCGATGGCGCCTGGGAACCTGTGGGGTGAGGCTCGGCTGTTGCCATTTCGTGATCAGGTACACACCTGACACACAGGTCAGACGAACACCCGTGAATCCATGACGATTGTGTCGTCGAGCCCTAAGAAATTCGGGTGCCGTTGATAGCGTAGGGGCGTGACTGCTTCTTTAGACGATGCCGCTGATCGGCCTGACTCCGCATTGAGCGCGCGCTCAGACGCGAAGGCGACTCGAGAGACCTCGTCGGCGAAGCCCAGTGCGGCGAAAAAGCCAGCGGTGAAGAAACCTGCGGTGAAGACACCTGCGGTGAAGAAACCTGCGGCGGCGAAGCCTGTTGCGAAGGCAGCGAGCACCGACGAGAAGAAGGCGAATCCCGCCACGAAGACGACCGCGGCGAAGAAGACGACGCCCCCCGCGAAGAAGACGACAGCCGCCTCGAAGAAGACCACGACAACCGCCGCGGTCAAGACCGTGGCTGCGCGCTCGACGAAGCCTCCCGCGAAGACCACGACGCAGACCGCAGCAGCCAGAGCAACTGCGGCTAAGAGCGAAGAGTCGAAGGCCGTCGCCACGAAGAAGGCGGCTGCCGCGAAGAGCACTGCGGCGAAGACGACGGCGGCGAAGACTGCCGCGGCTCGTTCGGCGGAGGGCAAGGCTCAGAGCGCGACGACTGCGGCGAAGACCACCGCCGAGAAGGCCACCGCAGCCAAGACAGCTGCGACGAAAGCCGCCGCGACCAAAGCAGCGGCGACCAAAGCAGCGGCGACCCGTGCTGCGAAGGCGGAAGCTGCGAAGAAGCCGCTCATCGCCGCAGACGATGCCGCCCCGACGGTGGAGGCTGTTCCTTCGCCTGCGCATGAGCCGGCCAGAACGGATCCCGCCACCGTTGACCTGCATGCCGTTCTGGATGCGGAGCCGGTGGTCGAGATCGAAATGCTCCTCGAGGCAAAGGCCGCCGCCGAGCCCGCATCGGAGCTCGCCGCGGAGGCGGAGCCCGTGCTCGAGCCTGAGCCTGAAGCAGCCGCCGAGCCCGTCGTAGCGGACGTGGTTGGCGACAAGGCGGGCGAGGTGCAAGGCGATGAGCTGGAGGGCGCTGGCAACGCCATCGTGGTGCGTGGTCTCGTGAAGTACTTCGGCGACCAGCGTGCCGTCAACGAGATCAACCTCACCATTCCCGCCGGGTCGTTCTACGGCATCGTCGGGCCGAACGGTGCAGGAAAGACGACAACTTTATCGATCCTCGCAGGGCTCTTGCGCGCGGACAGCGGACAGGTCAGCGTCTGCGGTATCGATCAGTCCGAGGACGCACTCGCAGCCAAGCGCCTCATGGGTGTGCTGCCCGATCGGCTGCGCACGTTCGATCGTCTGACCGGGCGTCAGCTGCTGCACTACTACGGTCTGCTTCGCGGTCTCTCCGTCGATGCGATCGAGAAGCGCTCTGCCGACCTCGTCCGCGCCTTCGACCTCTCGGCGGCCGTGGGACGTGTGGTCTCGGATTATTCGGCCGGTATGACGAAGAAGATCATGCTCGCAGGAGCCATGATCCACTCGCCGCGCGTGCTGGTGCTCGATGAGCCGTTCGAATCCGTCGATCCGGTCTCTTCTGCGGTGATCCTCGACATCCTCCGCGCCTACGTCGCGCACGGCGGGACGGTCGTCCTCTCCAGCCACGGCATGGATCTGGTCGAGCGAGTGTGCTCTCGGGTGGCGATCATCGTCGGCGGTGACGTGCTGGCGGAGGGGACCGTCGACGAGGTTCGTGCGGGACAGACTCTGGAATCGCGTTTCGTCGAGCTTTCCGGTGGGGTCGGCGAAGTAGAGGGGCTCGAGTGGTTGCACACATTCTCCGACTGAGGCTCGCGCTGATGTTCGGCGCTCTCCGCGGCGAACATGTGGTGCGCACCGTTTTGCGGCCGCTCATCGTCATCGCGGCGACCGTCACGGTGTGCATCGCCCTGGTGAGCCTGGCCTCGGCCCCGCTGCCGGTGGCGAGAACCGTCGTCGTGCTGGCCGCAGCGGCGATTCTGCTCGGATTTCTGGTCGGACCTGTGTTGACCGGTGCCGCCGACCAGCTCGACCCGCGACGCTTCGCGATATTCGGGGTCGATGTGCGGCACATGCCGTGGATGCTTGCCGTCGCATCGCTCGTGAGCGTGCCGTCGTTCGCGCTGATCGCTGTCGCGGTGTGCGTGGCTATCGTGCTGATCGCGCTCGGAACGCCCTGGCCGGTCGCCGTGCTGGTGTGTGTTCTCGGTGTCGTCTCCTCGGCCATCGCCGCGCGTATCGGGATGGCGATGAGCGCCTTGCTGCTCCCGGAGCGCCGCTCTCGCGAACTCAGCGCCCTCTTCGTGCTTGCTGTCGTGGTTATCGCCTTCCCTGTCGCGATCTTCCTCGGCTCCTTCGAGTGGGACGGTCAGGTGCCCGTCGCGGTGGCTGCCCTCACTGACGCGGTCGGATACACGCCCCTCGCGGCGGTTCCGAGCTTCGGGCTGGCCATTGCGGCGGGGGACGGCTCGGCAGCATGGCTGAGCGGGATCATCGCGCTCGTCACGCTCGGAGGGCTGTGGGCGTGGTGGACGTGGCTCGTGCGGCGTCTGCTCACCTCGACGGATCGCCCTGCGACTTCACGGGAGCGGGCGGGGCTCGGCTGGTTCGCGCTGCTGCCGTCGAATGCCTTCGGCGCCATCGCTGCGCGCAGCCTGGTGTACTGGCTGCGCGATCGGCGCTACATCGTGAACTTCGTCATCGTACCGATCGCCGGCGTGCTGACTGTGTTCCCGCTGCTCGTGGCGGGTGTGCCTCTGTACATCGCAGCTCTCGTGCCGGTGCCGGTGATGGCGCTCTTCTTCGGCTGGCTTCCGCACAACGACGTCGCCTACGACTCGACGGCGCTGTGGATTCATGTGGCCAGCGGCGTGCGCGGTGTCTCGGACCGACTGGGCCGTGTCATTCCGATCTCTCTGGTGGCGATCCCGGTGCTGGCGATCGCGATACCGCTGACGCTGGCGCCGATCGAGAGCTGGTATCTGCTCATGCCGATGATCGGGCTCGCCGCGTGTCTGTTCCTGTCGGGGCTCGGCTTGTCCAGCATCCTCTCGGTGACTTCGCCCTATGCGGTGTCGCGCCCGGGGGACAGCCCGTTCCAGCAGCCCCAGCGTTCGGCATCCCGTGGCGGATACGCCCCCGCCATCGCATTCATCGCCGCGATCGCGGTGAGCGCGCCGACCATCTGGCTGTTCATCATGACTGTGATCACCGATGACGCTTACAACCCCGCCACTTTCTGGGTAGGCATCGGGACGGGAGTCGTCGTGCTCGCGCTCGGTGCGATCGTGGGTGGTCGTATCTTCGACCGCGGCGGCGAGCGTCTCATGGAGTTCGTCGAGACCGCGTGACTCCGCCCGAGGAGCGCCCTCGGCCGGTAGACTCTGCGCATGAGTACTCCGCTGGACAGCCCCGATCAGGGCGGCGTGGCAACGCTTGATCGCGAACTGGAAGAACTTCTCAAAGAAGAGAATCTCGAGCCGGGAGACCATGAGCGCTTCTCTCACTATGTGAAGAAGGACAAGATCCTCGAGTCGGCGATCTCCGGCAAGCCGGTGCGCGCACTGTGCGGCAAGAAGTGGACGCCGGGTCGCGACCCGGAGAAGTTCCCGATCTGCCCGACCTGCAAAGAGATCTACGAATCGATGGTCGGCTGACCGTTCGACGGGCTCAGGGACCGTCAGTCCTGATCGCGGAACACCGTCGGGATCGCAGGATCCGACTTGCTGAGCGCGAGAGCACGCACCGGCAGTTCTTCGCGCACCAGAAGATGGTGCGCACGAGCGGATGCTGTGCCAGAAGCGCCTTCGAACGAGGCATCGATCTCGCCGCCATCGACCAGAGGGACTTGCAGGCTTCGTGAGTCAGGGTGCTCTGCGGCGGAACTGAGCTCTTCGAAGCCGTCGGAGACGACGATGGTCTCGGCAGTGGCGACGCCCTCGAGCAGCGTGCGGAAGGCCGCCTTGCGGCCACCTTTCGAGCCCTTGTCGGTCGATGCCTTCGCGACCGGGATCCAGCTTCCTGAGGCATCCTGCCGTGCGACGAGCTTGTAGACCATTCCCGCCGTGGGGTACCCGGAACCGGTGACGACCGAAGTGCCGACACCGTAGAAATCGACGGGGGATGCTGCCAGGGCAGCGATCGCGTACTCGTCGAGGTCGCTGGTCACGGTGATCTTCGTGGTGGTCGCTCCCAGCTCATCGAGCTGATCGCGCACTGCTGCGGCGACTGTCGGAAGGTCGCCGGAGTCGAGGCGCACGCCACCGAGTTGCGTACCGGCGACGCGGATCGCGGTGCGTACTCCCTCAGCGATGTCGTAGGTGTCCACGAGAAGCGTGGTGCCGCTGCCGAGGCTGTCGACCTGCGCACGGAATGCGTCTTCCTCGGAGTCATGCAGGAGCGTCCACGAGTGTGCGGCGGTGCCCATCGTCGGGATCGCCCACTGCCGGCCCGCCTCGAGGTTGCTCGTCGCACCGAAGCCCGCGATGTACGCGGCGCGGGCCGCAGCCACCGCTGACATCTCGGCGGCGCGGCGCGAGCCCATCTCCGCGAGCGGACGTTCGCCCGCGGCGATGCTCATCCGCGACGCGGCCGTCGCGATCGCGGAGTCGTGGTTCATGACGCTGAGCGCGATCGTCTCGAGGACGACAGCATCAGCGAAGGAACCCTCGACCGTGAGGATGGGGGAGCCAGGGAAATACAGTTCGCCCTCGCGGTACCCGCGGATCGTTCCGGTGAAGCGGTAGTTCTCGAGGTACTTCAGCGTCTGAGCGTCCACGACCTTGTGATCGCTCAGGTAGCGCAGCTCATCATCTCCGAAGCGGAAGTCGCGCAGCAGCGAAAGCAGACGTCCGGTTCCGGCCACCACGCCGAAGCGGCGTCCCCCGGAAAGACGTCGCGCGAACAGCTCGAAGACGCTCGGCCGGGTAGCGGTGCCGTCACGCAGCGCCGCACCCAGCATCGTGAGTTCATAGCGGTCAGTAAGCAGCGCCGTCGACGAGGTCATGCGCTCAGCCTAATGAGTGACGGTAGGCTGGTGAGTCATGAACGCGGCACCGATCGGCATCTTCGACTCCGGTGTCGGAGGTCTCACCGTGGCACGGGCGATCCGTGCCCAGCTCCCACGCGAATCCTTCGTCTACATCGGCGACACTCTGCATTCGCCGTACGGGCCCAAGGCGATCGCAGACGTGCGTCGCTATTCGCTCGAGGTGCTCGACACTCTTGTCGACCAGGGTGTGAAGATGCTCGTGATCGCCTGCAACACGGCATCCTCTGCCATGCTGCGCGACGCGCGCGAGCGCTATGACGTCCCTGTCGTCGAGGTCATCGGGCCCGCCGTGCGCCGTGCTGTCTCGACCACGCGCAAGGGCCGGATCGGCGTCATCGGAACCGTCGGCACGATCGCCTCACGCGCGTACCAGGACATGCTTGAGGTCAATCCGCATCTAGAGGTCTTCACTGCGGCCTGCCCGCGATTCGTCGAGTTCGTCGAGGCGGGAGTCACCGATACGGCCGAGGTGATCGCGGTCGCCGAGGAGTATCTCGCTCCGCTTCGCGAGGCGGGTGTCGACACGCTCGTGCTCGGGTGCACCCACTACCCGTTCCTGCGTGGTGCGATCAGCTACGTGATGGGCGACGGTGTGGCGCTGGTCTCCAGCGACGATGAGACTGCAGGTGACGTCTACCGCCAGCTCGTGCGTGGCGATCTGCTCGCGCCTCACCAGGCCACTGCGACCTACAAGTATGAGGCGACGGGAGAATCCACCGCGGAGTTCACCGCGCTTGCGAACCGTCTCATGGGTGCTGAAGTGCGCGATGTGCAGCACGTCCAGACGGGCGTGATCACACTGCCTGATCTCTCTGAGCTGGCCGAACTCTCTGACCCGGCACAGGCCGGTAACACCGACCCGAAGGAAACTCATGTCTGACATCGTCCGCGCGGATGGCCGCTCAACCGACCAGCTCCGCGAGATCACCATCGAGCGCGGCTGGAGCGCGAACGCTGAGGGCTCCGCGCTGATCAGCTTCGGTGGCACGAAGGTGCTCTGCACGGCATCGTTCACCAACGGCGTCCCGCGTTGGCTGACCGGCAAGGGCAAGGGCTGGGTCACCGCCGAGTATGCGATGCTGCCGCGGGCCACCAACAGCCGAAACGACCGCGAGAGCGTCAAGGGCAAGATCGGTGGACGCACGCACGAGATCTCGCGCCTGATCGGTCGCGCGCTGCGTGCTGTCGTCGACACCAAGGCGCTGGGCGAGAACACCATCGTCATCGACTGCGACGTGCTGCAGGCAGACGGCGGAACCCGCACCGCCGCGATCACGGGTGCTTATGTCGCACTCGCCGATGCGATCGAGTGGGGCCGCAATAAGAAGTTCATCGGGCAGAAGTCTCAGCCGTTGATCGACTCCGTCGCTGCCATCTCGGTCGGGATCATCGATGGCGAGCCCATGCTCGACCTGCCCTATGTCGAAGACGTTCGTGCAGAGACTGACATGAACATCGTCGTCACGGGTCGCGGTCTGTTCGTCGAGGTGCAGGGCACTGCCGAAGGGGCGCCGTTCGACAAGCGCGAGCTTGATGCGCTTCTTGAGCTCGGTGTCGCAGGCTGCGCCACGCTGAAGGAACACCAGCTCGCAGCTCTCGCAGGGGAGTGAGATGAAGGTCGTTCTCGCCACGCACAACGCGCACAAGGTCGCTGAGTTCCAGCAGATCGTCGCGATGACGCGGCCCGATCTGGAAGTTGTCGCCTACGACGGGCCAGAACCCGTCGAAGATGGTGTGACATTTGCGGAGAACGCGTTGATCAAGGCGCGTGCGGCCGCCGCGCATACCGGGCTTGCGGCATTCGCCGACGATTCTGGCATCTGTGTGGATGTGCTGGGTGGCTCGCCCGGTATCTTCTCTGCGTACTGGTCCGGGCAGAAGAAGGACGCCACGGCGAATCTTGAGCTGCTGCTCGATCAGCTCGCCGATATCGCAGACCCGCATCGCACTGCGCAGTTCGTCTCGACGATCGCGCTGGTGACGCCTTCGGGTGCCGAGCACACGGTCGAAGGCGTGTGGCCAGGGCGCCTCGCGACGACGCCTGCGGGAGAGAACGGCTTCGGATACGACCCGATCTTCATTCCAGATGGCCAGCCGGCGGACGCCGAGCGTACGTCAGCGGAACTCACTTCGGAGGAGAAACAGTCCCAGTCGCATCGTGCGCGTGCGTTTGAGGCGTTCGTCCCCTTGCTGAAGACACTGTGAGCGGCGGCGAAGCGCTACTGAGAATCGTTACCCTTACCGACTAGGAGAAATGGCCTCTGAGCGCAGATTTCCCTCGTAGCCTGGAGGTATGCACGATCACGCGCCAGGGATACGAGGGGCCAGCAACCGCCGGCTTCTGACGATCTCGCTGTGCCTCACGGCAGTGGTGATGCTCGTGCAGGTCGCGGGCGCGATCCTCACCGGGTCACTCGCGCTGCTGGCGGACGCCGCGCACATGTTCACAGATGCCTCGGCGCTCGTGATCGCTCTCATCGCGAGCACTGTCGCCGCTCGCCCGGCCGACGACCGCCGCACATTCGGGTATCAGCGTGCCGAGGTCCTCGGCGCGCTGGTCAACGCGGTGATCCTCATCGTGCTGTCGCTCAGCGTCGGCATCGAGGGCGTCCGGCGTCTCGTCGAGCCCGCCGCCACCGAGGTCGCAGGTCCCCTGATGCTCGTCGTCGCCGTGATCGGGCTGCTGGCCAACATGATCGCGATGTGGCTGCTCAGCTCAGCGCAGAAGACCAGCATCAACGTCCGCGGCGCATATCTCGAAGTCCTCGGCGACATGATCGGCTCGGCGGCTGTCATCGTCGCCGCGATCATCATCGTGACGACAGGGTGGATGCCGGCGGATGCCATCGCCTCGCTGTTCATCGCCGTCATGATCATTCCTCGCGCTATTACGCTCCTGCGGGAGGTGTTCTCGGTGCTTGCGGAGTCTGCGCCCAAGGACACCCACGTCAGCGAGATCCGCGATCACCTGCTCGGCTTCGATGGCGTCACCAGCGTGCATGACGTGCACGTGTGGCAGCTGACCCGCGGCGCGCCGGTGTTCACTGCCCACGTCGGGGTGGATCCGGGGGTGTTCGCACAGGGACGCGCGGGCGAGCTACTTGAGCAGCTCCAGGGCTGTCTTTCGGATCATTTCGACGTCGCGCACTCCACCTTCCAGCTCGAGCCCGATGGGCAAGCGGAATGCACCGATTCGCACGCCTGAGGGTGGTCACTCCCTGACGATGTCTGCCACGTCCTTGTCGGGGCGCAGACCCCGCCAGCGTGCGTGACGGAGCGATCCCTCCGATGTCCAGCCGGCGAACTCGACTTCGCCGACGAGTTCCGGCCGTAGCCACAGCGCATCGCGCGCATCTGGCGCGGGGACGCCATCCAAGGGATTCTCCGCAGTGCGCAGCGGGGTGAGACGCGTGAGCAAATCGCGCAGCATCCGGTCATCGAATCCTGTGCCGACCCGTCCGACGTAGCGGAGAGTGCCATCCGCGTCCGGAACGCCCACCAGCAGGGAGCCGAACGTGCCCGCACGGTTGCCGTTGCCGGGACGGATGCCGGCGATCGCGACCTCTTGCATCCGAGTGTGCTTGAGTTTCAGCCAGTCGCCAGAGCGGATGCCGGGGCGATACTTCGATCCGGATGCTTTCACTACGACGCCCTCGAGCTCCAGCTCGCGGCTGGTCTGCATCGCGGTATCCAGATCGTCGAAGACGGGAGGCACGATGATCGGGCCTTCTGCGCTCTCGGCGAGGGTTTCGAGCAGAGCACGGCGGTCGCGCAGCGGAACGCCGGTGAGGTCGTGCCCGTCGAGACGCATCAGATCGAACAGGTGATACGCGATCGGCGTTCGCACCACCTCTCGCTCGATCTCGCGCGCCTTCGTGAGGTGCATGCGCCGTTGGAGGAGTCCGAAGCTCGGTCGTCCAGAGGCATCCAGCGCGACGATCTCACCGTCGATGACCGCGTCGCTCGAGGCGAAGTGCGGCGCGCCATCAGCGGTGAGTTCAGGGTAGCGCTCAGAAATGTCCGTGCCGCTGCGGGCATGCAGGCGCAGGCGGCCATCCCGCCAGGTGCCCACGGCGCGGATGCCGTCCCACTTGATCTCGCTCCACGGGTCCGCGAGCGAGCGCGCAAGACCCGGCGTGCCTGATTCGGCGAGCATCGGGCGGATCAGTCCGGGCGAGCCGGAGGTGGAGGGGTCCTTCATGCGGTGCAGCAGCCACGATGACTTCTCACCAGAACCATCCGTGCGGATCAAAGCGAGCCGAGCACGGCCGAGGGGGCCTGACCCCGTGAACGTCCCGATGACTTCGTCCTCGCGCCATTTCTCGAGCTCAACCGTCCCGGTGTCCCAGATGGTCATGGTTCCGGCCCCGTACTCGCCGCGGGGGATCTCGCCGTGGAAGGTCAGGTACTCGAGCGGATGCGGCTCAGTCATCACAGCCAGGCGGTTGCGAGCGGGGGACTCCGGGACACCCTTGGGCACCGCCCAGCTCACCAGCACCCCGTCGCGCTCGATGCGCAGATCGAAATGGGTCGCGCGTGCGTGATGCTCCTGGATGACGAAACGAGTCAGTGGCCCTGCCGCGACGGCGAGGGCACGCTCCGGCACAGGCTCCGGGGTGCGCGCGGCATCGCGCTTCGCCCGGTAGGGGGCGAGGGCGGCATCCGCGGGCGAAGGCCCGATCCCCTCGAAAGGATCGATGCCAGCCTCGACGCGCGCTATGACCTCGTCGAAGCGGAGTTGACGCAGCTCAGGATCGTCGAGCTCATCCCACGTGCGCGGAGCAGCCGCGGTCGGAACCGCCCGGCCCCGAAGAGAGTATGGCGAGATCGTGGTCTTGGAACCGTTGTTCTGGCTCCAATCGATGAAGACCTTGCCGTCACGCACAGATTTCGACATCGTGCTGGTGGCGAGATTCGGATGGTCTGTCTCGATCGAGCGGGCGAGCTCGCGGGCGAGAGCGGATGCGTGATCGCTGGTCTGGCGTCCGTCGAGATGGCAGTACAGGTGGATGCCCTTGCTACCGCTCGTGACGGGTACCGGGTCGAGGCCGATATCGCGAAGGATGTCTCGGGTGATCCGGGCGATGAGTGCGCACTGGGCGAGGTCTGCGCCCGGCCCCGGATCGAGGTCGAGGACGAGACGGTCAGGATTCTGGCGTTCGTCGTTCGCACCGAACCGCCACTGCGGCACGTGCAGTTCAATGCTCGCCACCTGCGCCATCCACACGAGTGTCGGCACATCGGCCGCGAGAGGGTATTCCTTCGCACCGCCCGAATGCTCTATCGGCAGTCGGCGCACCCACTCCGGCGCACCGCGCTCCAACTGCTTCGCGAAGAATGCCTCCTCCGGAGCATCCGCAGTGCCGACCCCCCCGACCCACCGCTTGCGCGTGATCGGACGACCGGCCAGCAGCGGCAGCATCCGAGGGGCGACCTGCGTGTAGTACGCGATCACCTCGCCCTTCGTCGTGCCCGTCTCGGGGTACAGGACCTTGTCGAGGTTCGTCAGGCGCAGCCGTCTGCCGTCGACCTCGACCATCTGCGTCTCGCCTGGCATGTCGTCAGAGTAACGGCAACCCCCTGGTCAGAGGTGGAGCGGACAGTGTGTACTGGTGTCATGAGGTCGATCTGGAAGGGCGCCCTGACATTCGGGCTGGTGAACGTGCCGGTGAAGGTGTACTCCGCCACCGAGGACCACGACGTCTCGCTGCATCAGGTGCACGATGAGGACGGCGGACGCATCCGATACAAGCGCACGTGCGAGGTATGCGGACAAGTGATCGCGTATCAGAACATTGACCGCGCCTACGAAGACGATGGGCAGATGGTCGTGCTCACCAAGGACGATCTCGAGGCCCTCCCAGCAGAGCGCAGTCGAGAGATCGACGTCGTCGAATTCGTGCCGAGCGACCAGGTCGATCTGCTCACGCTCGATCGGGCGTACTACCTCGAGCCGGACTCGAAGTCCCCGAAGGCCTATGTGCTGCTGCGCAGGACGCTTGAGGAGACCGACCGCACCGCGATCGTCCGCTTCACACTGCGGCAGAAGACGCGGTTGGCTGCGCTTCGGGTACGCGGAGACGTGCTCGTGCTGCAGACCCTGTTGTGGGCTGACGAGGTGCGAGAGGCCGTGTTCGAATCATTGGAGGAGGACGTGAAGATCTCGAAGAAGGAGCTCGAGCTGTCTGCCAGTCTGGTGGAGAGCTATTCGAGTGACTTCGAGCCCGATTCATTCGTGGACGAGTATCAGAAGGAGCTCCGAACGCTCATCGACGCGAAGATCGAGGCCGGTGACACGTTCGATGTCGCCGAGACCTTCGCGGAAGATCAGGCAGAGGGCAAGGGCGGCGAAGTCATCGACCTGATGGAGGCGCTCAAGGCGAGCGTCGAGCGATCACGTGCGAAGAAGAAGGACGCCGGTTAGGACGAGCTTTCGGCGTCAGTGCTTGCCGTCGCCGTCGAGATCGGGTGCACGGTCGAACACATCGGCATCGAGCGTGAGCTCTTTCGCCTCGTCGGCATCGGTGTCGGGGTCGCCGCCCGAGGCGAGGGCCTTCTTGACCTTGTGACGCTCGGAGAAGTAGTGCCAGAGCGTGATCAGCGCGGTACCGCCGACGGCGGCGAGCAGGATGATGTCGATGTAGTCGGTGACCAGCTTCGCGATCCATGGGATGAATGCGATCAGGTAACCGAGCATCGTCAGTCCGAAGCCCCAGAGCACGGCTCCGATGAGGTTGTACAGGCTGTACCGCTTCCACGGCATGTGACCGACGCCCGCAGCGACGGGCGCGAACGTGCGCACGATCGGCACGAAGCGCGCGAGGATCACGGTGACTCCGCCGAAGCGCTCGAAGAACGCATTCGTGCGTTCGACGTTCTTGCGACTGAAGAGGCCCGATTCCTTGCGTTCGAACACCGCAGGGCCACCCTTGTGGCCGATGAAGTAGCCGACCTCACCGCCCAAGAAGGCAGCAAGGGCGATCAGCAGCGACACGATCCAGATGTTCACGCCGAACACGTTGCTGGTGTGGGTCAGCAGCCCCGCGATCACCAGCAGCGTGTCGCCTGGCAACAAGAACCCGACCAGAAGACCGGTCTCTGCGAAGACGATGAAACATACAACCAGCAGAGCCCATGGCCCGGCCGCGCCGATGATGACCTCGGGGTCCAGCCACGGGATGAGCGCAATGTGATGCATGTGCGGAAGGCGGGACTTGAACCCGCACGCCCTAGAGCACAGGAACCTAAATCCTGCGTGTCTACCAATTTCACCACTCCCGCGCAGAGATCAGTCTAGGGGTGCGATCGGGTGTGGAAGAAGTGGGGGCATCCGTCTTCGTAGGGAGGGAAAACCCGACTTCGCGCTGACCCGTTCATCCGACGAAGACCGGTGGGCGGTCTGTGGATAACTTTCGAGGCCGCCCGCCGATCTTTGCGAGGATGCCGGGGTGAGTCACCCCTCCCTCGTTGTCGCCGAGCGCGTTCGCCGTCGTCTGCGCGCCGAACAGACCGATCCCTCGCTCGCGCCCGATGAAGCAAGACGGATCACTCAGGCAGAGGTGCGTAGGCACAACGACCTCGCGCTTTCACGTGGGGATGCGACCATCGATGACGAGTCCGCCTGCGTGCGCGACGTACTGGCGTCGATCAGCGGCCTCGGACCACTCCAGCCCCTTTTGGATGATCCGAGCATCGAAGAGATCTGGCTGAATGGATCTGATCGGGTGTTCATTGCGCGCGGAGGAGTTTCGGAGCGGCTCCCGCTCGCACTGACAGACGCGATGGTGCGCGACTTGGTAGAGCGGATGCTGCAGTCCACCGGGCGCCGCGTGGATATCAGTCAGCCTTTCGTCGATGCATCTCTGCCCGACGGCTCCCGCCTGCATGTCGCGATCGCGGACGTCGTCCGTGGCTCGTGGGCTGTGAACATCAGGAAGTTCCTCCCGGGCCACCGCACGCTGGAGTCCCTGGTGGAACTGGGGTCGATGCCGGTCGAGGTCGCCGAGATGCTGCGTCGCGCGATGGGGGACGGGCTCAGCGTCATCGTGTCGGGGGCTACTCACGCGGGCAAGACGACCCTTCTCGGCGCATTGCTCGCTTCCTGCGCCGATGCACAGCGGATCATCACTGTCGAGGAGACGTTCGAACTCGCAGTGGATGGCCCGGATCTTGTGGCGCTGCAGGGCCGTCAGGCGAGCCTGGAGGGGACCGGGGAGATCACCCTGCGCCGTCTGGTCAAAGAAGCGCTGCGTATGCGACCTGATCGACTGGTGGTGGGGGAGGTCCGCGATGCGGAGGCGCTCGATCTCGTGCTCGCGCTGAACACGGGTGTGCCTGGTGCGGGAACTGTGCACGCGAACTCCGCTGTCGAAGCACTTGACAAGCTCTCGATCCTGCCGCTGCTCGCCGGGCGCAACATCGATCGCGCGTTCATCGCGCCTGCGCTCGCCGCATCGGTGTCATTGGTCGTGCACTGCGCTCGCGACGCGGTGGGTGCGCGTTACGTCGCCGAGGTGATCGCACCTACCGGAGAGGTCGTCGAAGGTCGCATCATCACCCGAACGGTGTACCGGGCGGAGGCGAGGACATGACGCTGCTTCTGGGCGCGCTGCTCGCAGCCGGGCTCCTGCTGAGCGCATCACCGTGGCTGTGGCCCCGCACGTCTGAGCGGAAGCATCCGCAGCGTCGTGACGACCGGCTCACGCGGCTTATGGATGAAGCCGGCTTCGCGGCTGTCGAGCGGCATCGAGTGGTCGCGGTCATCGTGACGCTTGCCCTTGTCGTGGCTGCGGTCGCATGGCTCGGCACCGGAATCCCCGTGCTCGCAGCGCTGGCGGCCATCGCAGCGGGTGCTGCGCCGATCGCATTCCTCCGATCGCGGAGGCTTCGACTGCTGAGAGCACGCCGTCAGATGTGGCCGGACGTCTGTGATCTGCTGGTCGCGGCGATCAGAGTCGGCCTCTCGCTGCCCGATGCCGTCGCAAGCCTCTCCGAGTCAGCGCCGACGGCTGTGCGACCCGCGTTCGCGGTGTTCGCCCGAGATCTGCGCGCCACTGGCCGCTTCGAGAGCAGCATAGATCGCCTCAAGACGACGCTGGCCGATCCGACTGCCGATCGCATCATCGAGGCGTTGAAGATGGCGCGCCAGGTCGGCGGCACCGAACTGACCGGTGTGCTTCGTGCCCTGTCTTCATCTGTGCGTGCGGATGCCGCGCTGCGCGGCGAGATCGAGGCCAAGCAGTCCTGGATTCGCGGAGCAGCGGTGCTGGGCGTCGTCGCGCCGTGGGTGATCCTCGCGCTTCTCGCTCTGCGGCCCGAGGGCGCCCAGGCCTATGCGAGCGCGGAAGGCGTGATGGTGATCGTCGGCGGCGCAGTCGTCTCAGTGATCGCATTCCGCATCATGGTGCGAATCGGACGACTGCCAGAGCCGCGGCGGTGGTTCGCGTGAACCTCGTGACGGATGCTTCGATGGCGGTCCTATTGGGCGGACTGCTCGGCGCTGGCCTCATCTGTGTTCTGGCGGCATTGCCGCGATGGCGCGCGGCGTCGCTCATGACCCGGATCGCGCCCTACATACGCGATTCCGTCGATGATGTGTCGTTGCCACCGGGAGTCCTTCCGGCCGCTGGCATCTTGCCCGTCGACACCGCGTCAGGATGGCATCGCCTCCGAACGCGGCTGCTTCGTGGCGTTGGCGATAGCGAGGTCCTCGCTTTGAGGCTTGCGCAGTCAGGCTCGGATGAGACACCAAGCGCGTTCCGGGCCCGGCAGCTCGGCTGGGCGATCGGCGGCTTTGCCCTGGGAAGCCTTCTGGTGATCGTCCTCGCGGTGGCGGGACGGATGACGCCGCCAGCAGCTGTGCTTCCAGTGATTCTCGGCGTCGGCGGTGCGATCGGCGTTGACATGGTGCTCACCTCCCGCGTCAGATCACGATTGGCACGGCTCAGCGATGAGTTGCCGACGACCCTCGAGTTCCTTGCGCTGTGTTTGTCGGCGGGGGAGGGATTCTTCGATGCCCTTCGCCGTGTGGCCGCCATCGGTTCGGGCGAGCTCACCCAGGAGCTGCGGGAGGTGGTGCTCGCCGTGGGCACCGGTTCGCCCCTGGCGGATGCACTCGGCGAGATGGCAACGCGTCTGCGTCAGCCCGGATTGTCGCGTGCCGTTGATCAGGTGACAGCAGCGCTCGAGCACGGCGCGCCGCTTGCCGCAGTGCTGCACGCGCAGGCGGCCGATGCGCGCGAGGACGCCAAGCGGGTGCTGATCGAGCAGGCCGGACGCCGAGAAATTCTGATGATGCTCCCGTTGGTGTTCTTGATCCTGCCGCTGTCAGTTCTGTTCGCCGTTTTCCCTGGAATGTTCATCCTGCGGCTTGGGCTCGGCTGAGCGATCCGGGGGCGGATCGAGGGCCCTGTGGATAACTTCTGCGGCGCATTGCGCTCACGCACCATACTCATCGACATGATCAAAGCGCGTATCAACAGGTTCCGATCACACGTACGGGCCTTCATCGAAGACGAGGCCGGTGACGTGCCCGGATGGGTCCTCGTCACGCTCATGACTGCCGGACTTGTTGTGTTGATCTGGGCGGTCGCCGGTCCCGCGCTGACAGGGCTGTTCGAGCAGGCGATCTCCAGGGTGGGCGGACTCTGAGATGAGTGCCCGGGTGGCGAGCGATGATCGAGGGTCGAGTGCGGTGGACTTCGTGCTCGTCGGTGCGTTGCTCACCGCCCTCACACTTGCGGTCCTTCAGCTGGGGTTCGCGGTCTACGTGCGAAATGTCGTTCACGATGCCGCCGTCGAGGGTGCACACTATGCCGCGCTCGCCGACACCTCTCTTGCTGAGGGAGCAGAGCGCACCCGACTGGCCATCACGCGCGCTGTCGGCGGTTCGTACGCCGAAGACATCACGGTCAGCGAGAGCGACCGCCTGGGTCATCCTGCTGCTGTCGTGACAGTGCGCACCACTCTGCCGATCATCGGTCTTCTCGGGGTGCCGTATGGGCTGGAGGTGGATGCGGATGCGCCGATGGAGTCTCTGGGCGAAGAATGACGAGGGCTCGGCCGCATTGGAGTTCATCACGATCGGCGTGGTTCTTCTGGTTCCACTGGTGTATCTGGTTCTGACTCTCGGCGCGGTGCAGGAGACGATGCTCGGCGCCGAGGCCGCAGCGCGTCATACCGCGCGCGTGATCGGACAGGCCGAGAATGCGGATGCCGCGGCGCGCAGTGGCGACGCCGTGCTCTCGAGCGTCATCGACGAGTACGGCATGAATGCGGAGAACGTCGGTGTCTCTGTGACCTGCACCCCGGCAGGTGCGGCGTGCCCCGCCGCAGGGTCGACCGTGATCGTGAGGGTCGAGACGTACGTGTCGCTGCCGTTCGTTCCACCCATTTTCGGGCTTGATCGGGCTACGCGCATCCCCCTGCAGGCTGCGGCAGCACAGAAGGTGTCGCGGTTGTGGGGCGCGGAATGATGCCGTCAGAAGTCGGGGCAGATGATGAGGGCAGCGTCCTGCCCCTGCTGCTCGGCTACGTCATCCTCGCGATCGCCGTCGTCTTCGTCTGCACCTGCGCCACAGACCTCTACATCGCGCAGAAGCGGCTCGATTCGCTGGCGGATGCTGCGGCTCTTGCAGGTGCCGACGGCTTCACGCTGGTCGTGGAGGGGGAAGGAGTGCGCGCCGAACTCACTGACGACGGCGTCCGTGACCAGGCTGTCGCGATCGTCGATGCCATGGCATCCGGAGCGCAGCTGGTCTCGGCATCCGCTCCCGACGGCGTGTCCGCGCAGGTCACGGTCGCCGCGTCGTGGCATCCACCGGTCATCTCGGCGTTCGTGCCAGACGGGGTCTTGCTTGAAGCGACCGCGACCAGCAGGACGGCGCTTCGCTGAGCGGGCGGCGCTGGTCACACCACCCTCCGCCGTCGGCCGCAGTATTCGTCAGCGGCGTTACGAGAACATCTGATTCAGCACCGTGAGGTCGCCGGCGTCAAGTGCCCGCTGGATCATGTCGATGTGCTCCGGATTGCTGAACATCGCCGACAGCTCATCGGCCCAGATTGCGCGCATGGCATCGACGTCGCCTGCGTCTCCCGCCGCAGCCATCGCCTCGATCGCCTGCTGATACGGAATCTGCTGGAATCCAGCGGGTGCGTCATGAGGGTTGAAGTAAGGAACCCACGCAACATCGGGGTCGAGGCTGAGCCGCAGCACCTGACCCGGATGGATCGTACGCACATGGTTGAGCTGGGGGAGCCCGACCGCATAGTCGATGCAGAGTCGGTCCCCGATTGCGACCGGGGCGTCACCGGGCGCGACGGTGTACGACACGATGTTGCCGTCGTCATCGAGGCCGACGGTGCCTGTGGCGAACTCTCGGGGGCCCTGATCCACGAGCTTCCCACTGATATTCGCGCGCATTGTTCCGAAGTGAATCCGGGCCAGGAAGTGCGGGCAGGTATCGGCGTCGACGTCCGCTGCCGTCGGCGTCGCGCTCGGAAGCGGCGCTTGGCCTGCGGGCTTCGTCAACGGGTCAGCCGCCGGTGGTTCTGTCACAGAGGTGCAACCGACGAGCGTGATTGCGGCAAGCACCAGCGCAGAAGAGGTTGCCGAGAGCTTAGCGACGCTGGTGTTCATGCTTGCCCTCAATCGTCGAGAGTTCGGTGCGGGCTGAACCGCGGAATCCACCGGATGAAGCCGAGTGCGCCCAGGAACCCGATGATACCCATCGCGGCTGCGGCCACTGAGATCGACGCGATCGCTGTCACTCCTGAGACGAGCAGCGGTGCGGCAGCGCCACCGGCATCCGTCAGAGTCCGCCACGATCCGAGGAACGGCGCCGGATCATGCGCCGGGGCGGCATCCGCTCCGAGCGTCATCAGGATGCCGCTGGAGAGGCCGTTGCCCACTCCGAGGACGGCCGCCAGCATCCCGAACCACAACACAGCGGCATCGCCGTTGTGCGTGAACGAGAGCACGAGAAACCCTGCGCCCATCAGAACCATGGCGGGCATCGCCGCCCACAGTCTGCCGAACCGGTCCATCACCTGGCCGCTGACGTAGAACAGGGCGAAGTCGATGGCGCCGGACACGCCGACCACGAGCGCGATCGTCTGCGCATCCATTCCGAGCGAGACGCCCCACAGCGGAAGAAGCACCTGTCGGGCAGAGCGTGTTGCCGAAAGGCACGCGGCAGCGATACCCAGTCTGCTGAGCACCGCTCTGTGACGCCACATCGTGCGGAACACTCCGGCGCGCTCGAATGTCGGGATCGAGCCAGAGACCGCTTCGCCGGAGTCCTCGACGAGCATCGACGAGGATGCTGGGGCGATCGTCTTCTCCGGATCTGGCCCGAACAGCACGAGAACCACCATCACGGCCAGACACCCGAGGAAGAACCAGATCGCTGCGTGCTCATCGCCGAAGATCTGCAGGAGCGCGGCAGTGACAAACGGGCCCACGAAGATGCCGAGCCGGAAGCTCCCGCCCAGAAGGGCGAGCGCACGCGCGCGGAACGCCACAGGTACGCGGGTCGTCATGAACGCATGCCGGGCCAGTCCGAACGCCGCAGCACAGAAACCCAAGAGAAAGACGGATGCGGCGAACATCGCGATCACCGGTGCGAAAACCATGCCCATGACCGCGCCCATCGAGATGATGCCCGCGATGACCATCGTGTAGCGCTCGCCGATGCGCGCGACCGCCCATCCGGCGGGAAGATTTCCGCACAGCTGTCCGACAACCAGGGCTCCGGCGACGAGCGCCGCAGTGGCGACGTCCGCCCCCATGCTTGCGGCGATCACCGGAATGAGGGGGATGACAGCGCCCTCGCCCATTGAGAACAGGATTGTCGGCAGGTACACCATCGGGCCGAATCGCCTGAGCACCGTTGACGCGCTGTTCACCCGGTTCACGCTACCCGCCCGCAACTCCCAGCAGAGCACGATAGGCTGAGTCGTCATGCTCGAACTCGATCTCTCCGCCGAAATTCAGGCGCTCAGGCACACATACGGCGACATCAGCGAGGTCGTCGACGTCACGCGACTCCAGGCCGACATCGCAAGGCTCAGCGAGGAGGCCGGCGTCCCCGATCTCTGGGATGACCCGGAGAAGGCGCAGAAGGTCACCAGCGCGCTCAGCCACAAGCAGGCCGAGCTCAAGCGGGTGAGTGAGATCGGTCAGCGTCTGGATGACCTCGAGGTCCTCATCGACCTCGCCAATGAGATGGAAGACGAGGATTCCGCGGCCGAAGCGCGCGCGGAACTCGCAACCCTCGGCGTCGTCATCAACCAGCTCGAGGTGCAGACGCTCCTCGATGGCGAGTACGACGATCGCAGTGCCATCATCACCATCCGCTCGGGTGCCGGCGGCGATGACGCCACGGACTTCGCCGAAATGCTCATGCGCATGTATCTGCGCTGGGCGGAGCATCACAAGTACCCCGCGAAGGTCATGGACACGTCCTACGCCGAGGGCGCGGGCATCAAGTCGGCCACTTTCGAGATTGACGCCCCTTACGCTTTCGGCACCCTGTCGGTAGAAGCGGGCACGCATCGTCTTGCTCGCATCAGCCCGTTCGGCTCCGCAGACAAGCGGCAGACGTCATTCGCTGCAGTCGAGGTCATCCCGCTCATGGAAGAGGCGACTGAGGTCGACATCCCTGAGAACGACATCCGTGTCGACGTCTTCCGCTCTTCGGGCCCCGGTGGGCAGTCGGTCAACACGACCGACTCCGCCGTTCGCCTGACACACCTTCCCACGGGCATCGTCGTCTCGATGCAGAATGAGAAGTCGCAGATCCAGAACCGTGCTGCCGCCATGCGCGTGCTGCAGACGCGCCTTCTGCTGCTGCAGAAGGAAGAAGAAGCAGCGAAGAAGAAGGAGCTTGCGGGGAACATCACCGCGAGCTGGGGCGACCAGATGCGCTCATACTTCCTCTACGGTCAGCAGCTTGTGAAGGACCTGCGCACAGGACACGAGTCCGGAAACCCGGCATCCGTGTTCGACGGCAACCTCGATGACTTCATCTCGGCGGGCATCCGCTGGCGCAAGCGCCGGGAAGACGAAGACTGACGTCAGGGTGTCGCTCGCGGCAAGGCGCGCACCCGCGCTTAGGCTCATAAAGCCATGATTCGGTTCGAGAACGTCACCAAACGCTACCGCGGCACGAAGCGACCAGCCCTGGCGGGCGTCGACTTCGAGGTCGAGCGCGGCGAATTCGTCTTCCTCGTCGGCGCATCGGGGTCGGGTAAGTCCACCTGTCTGCAGCTGATGCTCCGCGAAGAGGTCCCCACGTCCGGACGCGTTGCCGTGCTCGGACGAGACCTTCGTTCGCTTGCCAACCGCAAGGTGCCATACTTCCGGCGCCATATCGGCTCTGTCTTCCAGGACTTCCGGCTGCTGTCGACGAAGACGGTGTTCCAGAACGTCGCCTTCACGCTGCAGGTCACCGGTTCCTCGCGAGGATTCGTGCAGCAGGCCGTGCCCGAAGCGCTCGCGTTGGTCGGTCTTGCCGGAAAAGAGAAGCGGATGCCGCATGAGCTCTCCGGCGGTGAGCAGCAGCGTGTGGCGATCGCTCGTGCGCTGGTGAACCGGCCCCAGGTGCTGCTGGCCGACGAGCCGACCGGAAACCTCGACCCGGCCACCTCGGTCGACATCATGCAGCTGCTTGCGCGGATCAACGCTGGCGGCACGACCGTGCTCATGGCAACCCACGAAGCGGCTTTCGTGGACCAGATGCAGCGCAGGGTGATCGAATTGCGCGACGGCGAGCTCGTGCGCGACGAGATCCACGGCGGTTACGGTGACCGATCGATGATTCCGCAGTTGGTGCCGCAGGAAGAGCGCGGCGCCGCCGCGACGGCGGCGCTCAGCGCAGTGCAGGAAGTCCAGCGTGAGACCGAATCGCTTGAGCCGCTCACTGCCGAGATGATCGCATCGATGAAGGCGGCACGCGATGCTGCGCCTTCCGTCGGTGATGCAGAGTCGTCTCCGACGAGCGCCAGACCGATCACTCGCCCGGTACTTCTGCCAGACGTCGACGTCGCTGAGCTCGGCGTCGCCGACAGACTCGGTCTGTCGCGCGCCGATGACGACGAGGAAGTAGGGCCCACCTCGTGAGAGTCGGACTGATTCTGATGGAGGCCCTCGGTGGCCTCCGTCGCAATATCTCGATGGTGATCTCCGTCGTGCTCGTGACTTTCGTGTCGCTGACCTTCGTCGGCGCGGCGATCCTCATGCAGGGCCAGATCTCGACGATGCGCGATTACTGGACCGAGCGCGCGCAGGTCGCGGTGTACATGTGCTCGCCGGTGACCGATACGGAGAAGACTCCGACCTGTATCGACGGCGAAGCAACCGATGAGCAGGTCGAGCAGGTGCAGAGCGAGCTCGAGGGCCCTGCGCTGAACGCTCTCATCACCGATTTCCGTTTCGAGACCAAGGCAGAGGCCTACGACAAGCTGCTCGATCAGCTCGGAGATGAGCAGGCGAGTGTGCTCACCGAAGATCAGATGTTCCAGAGCTTCTGGATCACTCTGAAAGATCCCAGTCAGTCGCAGGTCATCGTCGAGGCGTTCAGCGGCGTCAACGGCGTAGAGGAGGTACTGGATCAGCTCCAGTACCTTGATCCGCTCTTCTCCGCGCTGACGGTCGCCACCTACATCGCTGTCGGCATCGCCGTGCTGATGCTCATCGCTGCCGTGCTGCTGATTGCGACGACGATCCGATTGTCGGCGTACGCGAGACGCAAAGAGATCGGAATCATGCGCCTTGTCGGCGCGTCGAACCGATTCATCCAGACACCATTCGTGCTCGAGGGCGTTTTTGCGGCTTTCCTCGGCTCAGCCCTCGCGAGCGCGGCAGTGATCGCCGGCATGCACTTCGGCGTCGAAGGATATCTGAAGGGCCGGGTGCCCTTCATCACTACCTGGGTCAGCATGCAGGATGCCATCATCGTCGTACCGATCCTGATTGCGATCGGTGTGATCCTCGCGGCTCTCTCGGCAGGGTTCGCGATCCGCAGGTGGCTGCGCACCTAGTAAGCTGGGACGCTTGTCAGCTGGAAGATTGGAACCGTCATGCCCAGGGAACGCGGGGAGAAGGTCATCGCGACCAACCGTCGCGCCCGTCACGACTACAACATCGAGAAGTCGTACGAGGCGGGCATGGTGCTCACCGGCACCGAGGTGAAGTCGTTGCGCCAAGGGCGCGCGAATCTCTCTGACGGTTACGCCTTCATCAAGGCAGGTGAGATCTTCCTCGATTCGGTGCACATCCCGGAGTACTCGCAGGGGCACTGGACGAATCACTCGGCCAAGCGCGTGCGCAAGCTTCTCATGCACCGCGAGGAGATCCACAAGCTCGAGCACGCGGTCTCTGCCGGCGGGTACACGCTCGTGCCGCTGAAGCTGTACTTCCTCGATGGCAGAGCCAAGGTCGAGATCGCTCTTGCCAAGGGCAAACGCGAGTTCGACAAGCGTCAGACGCTCCGCGAGCGTCAGGACACCCGCGAAGCAGCGCGCGCCATGCGGTTGCGCAACCGCATGGGCGACTAGCGCTCAGGCTCAGAAGCCGAAGGCCCGACCGAGAAACGCGATTTCGCGCTCGAGTGCATCGATGATCGTCTCCGCTCGCCGGAATCCGTGACCCTCTCCGGGATAAAGCACGTATTCGTGCGCGACACCGCGCAGAGCCAGCGCGTCACGGATCGCCTCTGACTGCGCGGGAGGGACGACCCGGTCGTCCTCGCCCTGCAGCAGCAGCACTGGCACGTCGATTCGATCGACGTGCGTGAGCGGCGAGCGGTCGATGTACACCTCTTCGGCTTCGGGCAGGGGCCCGACGAGACCGTCGACGTAGTGCTTCTCGAAGTCATGGGTGTCTTGCGCCAGCATCCGCAGATCGGCGACCCCGTACCTGCTGATGCCGGCGCTGAAAACTCCACCGCGCACAAGCGCGGAGAGCACGGTCCATCCGCCGGCAGATCCGCCGCGAATCGCGATTCGGGCGGGATCGGCGCGGCCGGACTCTGCAAGACCGCGAGCGGCGGCGAGCACGTCGTCCACATCGACGATGCCCCACTGGCCATCGAGACGCTCACGATAGTCGCGACCGTAACCGGTTGATCCGCCGTAGTTCACATCGAGCACGCCGATTCCCCGGCTCGTGTAGAACGCGATGGCCGCGGAAGCTGCGCCGGCCGCGTGTGCGGTCGGACCGCCGTGCACGAAGACGATGTACGGAGGTCGCTCGCTGTCGGGTGCGGACGCTTCGGGGTTGGCCGGCGCGTAGTCGAAAGCATGCACAGGTCCGTGCGTCCCCTCGATCGTGATCTGGGGGGCAGACGGCATCCAGCGGGGATCGGTGGGCGCGCCTCCGCGGATGGCGACGACCTCGCCGGAATCGACGTCCACACTCCACAGGCCAGCGGTGACGGCTGCGCCGCCGCCGGAGAGGAGCACGCGAGTGCCCGTGGCGTCATCGACGCTGATGTGCGCACTCGCGGGCATATCAAGCGCACGCGCAGTGCCGTCGGTGCCGATCACCACAACCTCGTCTGAACCGTTGGTGCGCACGGCGACGATACGGCTGTCGGCGAGCGGTTGGTACCAGCGATTGCCGAGTACCCACAGTCCATACCCGGTGTCGGCATCGGCAGGGGCGAATGGCGTCGGCTCCGATGCGCGGATGCCGTCCAGCTGCAGTCGCTGAAGCGCCCAGCGACCAGTCGGGTCGTCTGCGTACATGAGTTCGGTGTCACTCAGCCATTCCGGCTGCAGGCAGGCACGGGCGTGTGTGGAGGCGAGGGCGCCGTCATCGAGGGACATGACGCGCAGCGCCGCGCTCTGCCACGGCATCTGGCCATCTGGCCACTGCACCCAGGCGATGCGCGTGCCATCCGGTGAGAGCGCGGGGTGCGCGTAGAACGCATTTCCTTCGGTGATGACCCGCACGTGTGTGTTGTCGTCAGCCGCCGAGCCATCAGTGGGGATCTCGATGATCGCGCGAAGGCGCGGATCGACTGTCAGATCCTCGCGGACTGCGAGAAGTCGGCCGTTCTGCACTCGAAGGCCGCCATGGTTCGGACCGGGAGCGGTGAGTGGGCGCGGCTCTTCGCCCGGGCGCCTCGCGTACACCCGCTGATCGCCTGCGTCGACGAAGAGCAACGTGCGCTCGGCATCCGCGGTCCATGCCCCGCCGCCGTACTCGTGAACGCGCGACCGCGCGCTCCACGGTGCGGGGAGCAATACCTCTCCCGTGGAGCTGCGTACCGTCACCCGTCCCTTCTCGGCGGGGACGGATTCACCCCACCACACCTCGTCGCCGACGAAACGGGCTCCGTCGATCTTCGGGCTGGATGCGGCGATGTCAGCGGGTGCGAATGGCGATGGCCAGGTTCCGTACGGGTGGGACATGCTTCGAGCCTATGCGGGACGACCGACATGCGAGCTCATGCCGATCTGCCCCGGCGCGGATGCGGCCGCGGCGGAAAGATCAGACCGCGCGCAGCACTGCAACGACCTTGCCGAGCACGACGGCATCATCGCCGAGGATGGGCTCGAACGAGGTGTTGCGGGGGAGTAACCAGGTGTGACCGTCGCGCTGACGGAATGTCTTGATGGTCGCCTCGCCATCGAGCATCGCCGCGACGATCTCTCCGTTCTCCGCGGTGTTCTGCGTGCGCACGACGACCCAGTCGCCGTCGCAGATGGCGGCGTCGATCATCGACTCGCCGGATACCTTGAGCATGAACAGGTCGCCCTTGCCGACCAACTGTCGGGGGAGCGGGAAGATCTCATCGACCTGCTGGTCTGCGGTGATGGGGATTCCGGCCGCGATCTGACCGACCAGCGGCACCATCGCCGCATCGCCCACGGGAGTCGCGGAGTCCGCCGGGTTCTCGCCGCTCGTGCCAGGAAGGTCGATGAGCACTTCCATGGCGCGCGTCTTTCCCGGATCGCGACGCAGATAGCCGCTGAGCTCGAGCTGCCCGAGCTGATGGGTGACGCTCGAGAGCGACTTCAGCCCCACCGCATCGCCGATCTCGCGCATGCTCGGCGGGTAGCCGTACTTCGCGATCGAGGTCTGGATGACCTCGAGGATGGCCATCTGCTTCGGGCTGAGACTCTTGCGCCGACGAGTGCGAGGCGCCTCGGCGTCGGTGGCGGAGATGTCGCTCATGGTGCTCCTTCGTGCGCGATTCCGGGGCTGCTCTTCGAATGTCTGTGGCCCGTGGTGGGGTGTGGTTATCGAAACCGTATCCGAGGAACCGCCTGATTCGGAAGATCTGTTCGAGCGTGTCCGATGTTTTGGTTGCTCGGTTTCGAATAAATCTTGACAGATGTTCGAATTCGAATATATATTCGGTACGTAGCTTCGCATTCGTCGCTCCCGGCCGAGTGCCGAATGCGAACGCTACGCCAAAGAGGCAGAGGAGAAACCCATGAGCACGATCAGCATCGCAGCCCCGGCAGTCCACCCCGTTCGCTCAGCGACACGGCTCCGACTGACGACGCGCGGTCGCCGTGTGGTGACCGCTCTTGCGGCCCTCCCTCTTGCTGCGGGAATCGCGTTTGCGGCGATCGGCGGCGGATCAGCGATCGCATCCGGCGACGTCGTGCAAACGGCCTCCTTCGAGACGGTTACGGTCATGCCTGGCGACACGCTCTGGTCCATCGCGGAGTCTGTGGCACCGGCCGTCGACCCTCGCGCCGTGATCAGCGACATTCAGCGTCTCAACGCGCTGGGGCATGGCTCACTCCAGGTGGGTCAGCAGCTGGCGCTGCCTGCCGAGTACGCAGGCTGATCGCGCCGCTAAAATGAGGAGGGTGACTTCACTTGGTGATCTGCCCCTCCGCGACGATCTTCGCGGTCTCACTCCGTATGGCGCACCGCAGGCGCCGCTCGCCGTTGCGCTGAACGTCAACGAGAACACGCATCCCGTCCCCGACGAGGTGGCAAGCGACATTCTCGATGACATCGCAGTGGCGCTGCGCGAAGTGAATCGTTACCCAGATCGAGAGTTCACTGCGCTCCGTGAAGCCTTCGCAGAGTACTTGGGCCACGGGCTCGAGATCGATCAGATCTGGGCAGGTAACGGGTCGAACGAGGTGCTGCAGCACATCATGCAGGCCTTCGCCGGCCCTGCCCGAACGGTGTTCGGTTTCGCGCCGACCTACTCCATGTACCCGCTCCTCGCGCAGGGGACAGGTGCGAAGTGGATCGCCGGCATTCGTGAGGCCGACTACACGATCACTGCAGAAGACGCCGCAGCGCAGGTCGAGCAGGCCGATCCTGATGTCGTGATCCTCTGCACGCCCAACAACCCCACCGGCACCCCTCTCGGCCTCGACGTGATCGAAGCCGTCTATGAGGCAGCGCGCGGCGTGGTGATCGTCGACGAGGCGTACTTCGAGTTCGCCCCGCGTGACGCGGTGTCCGCGCTGACTCTGCTCGAGGGGCGCCCTCGCTTGGCCGTCTCGCGCACGATGAGCAAGGCCTTCGCCTTCGCCGGCGCGCGAGTCGGGTATCTGGCCGCTGATCCGGCATTCATCGACGCGCTGCGGCTCGTGCGTCTTCCGTACCACCTGAGCGCCCTCACACAGGCGGCCGCAGTAGCCGCATTGCGCAACTCCGAGACCATGCTCGGCATGGTCGACGAGATCGTCGCACAGCGCGATCGGATAACAGCGACACTCGAAGCTCTGGGCTACGAACCACACAAGTCGTGGTCGAACTTCGTGCTGTTCGGCGGCGTCGCTGACCCTCGCGCGACGTTCGAATCACTGTACGAGCGTGGGGTGCTCGTGCGCGATGTCGGGATCCCGAATCACCTGCGTGTCTCTGCCGGTACTGAGGCGGAGACGACGGCGTTCCTTGACGCGCTGGCCTCGATAGACTCGGCGTCATGAGCGCTTCTCGCACCGCGTCCCGCACGCGCAGCACTTCTGAGTCTTCCGTCGAGCTCGAACTGAACCTCGACGGCACAGGTCGCAGCAGCATCGACACCTCTGTGCCTTTCTTCGATCACATGCTCACGGCGTTCGCCAAGCACTCACTCACGGACCTGACGATTCGTGCAACGGGTGACACGCACATCGACGCGCACCACACCGTCGAAGACGTATCGATCGTCCTCGGGCAGGCCATTGCCGAGGCCCTCGGCGACAAGTCGGGCATCGCACGTTACGGTGACGCTCTTGTGCCGCTCGACGAAGCGCTCGCGCAGGCCGTTGTCGACATCAGTGGACGCCCCTTTCTCGTGCACAGCGGCGAGCCCGTGGGGTTCGAACACCACCTGATCGGTGGCCACTTCACGGGATCCCTCGTGCGGCACTCGTTCGAAGCGATCGCATTCCATGCAGGACTCACGGTGCATGTACGTGTTCTCGGTGGGCGCGACCCGCACCACATCGCCGAGGCGGAGTACAAGGCGTTCGCCCGCGCGTTCCGCGAGGCCAAGACGCTCGATCCGCTGGTTGAGGGGATCCCCTCGACCAAGGGAGCTCTATGACAAAGCCCACGGTCGTCGTCTACGACTACGAATCAGGCAACGTGCACTCCGCGGTCAAGGCATTGATCGCTGCGGGAGCCGACGCGAAGCTTTCCGGCGACCGCGACGAGGCGCTGGAGGCTGACGGACTGTTCGTTCCCGGCGTCGGGGCTTTCGCCGCGGTGCGTGCGGCGCTGCTCGCACGCGGCGGCGATGAGATCATCGACCGACGCCTCGCTGGCAGCCGACCGGTGCTCGGCGTCTGCGTCGGGATGCAGGTGCTCTTCTCTCACGGCGTCGAGCGCGGTCAGAATGTCGAAGGGCTGGGGGAATGGCCGGGAACGGTCACTGAACTGAATGCGCCAGTGCTCCCGCACATGGGATGGAACACCGTCTCTCCGGATACGGGCAGCGTGCTGTTCCGCGGAATCGAAGACGAGCGTTTCTACTTCGTCCACTCGTTCGCAGCCCAGCAGTGGGAACTCGACGTCATTCCACCCTTTCCGAGGCCGAAGCTGACCTGGACGACTTACGGCGATCCCTTCCTTGCCGCCGTCGAGAACGGACCTCTCTCTGCGACCCAATTCCACCCCGAGAAGTCGGGTGAAGCAGGCATCCGCCTGCTCAAGAACTGGGTTGAGAGTCTTTGAAGACGTCGGCGTTTTTGAACCCGGCGTCACGTCGGGCTAATGTCGGGTGTCGTGCCCGGCATCCGGTGCACTCCACTCACCTGAGGATGACATGAACGACTTCGCGTCCACTCCCAAACTCACTCTTCTTCCGGCCGTAGATGTGGCCGGTGGCAAGGCGGTCCGCCTCACCCAGGGTGAGGCAGGATCCGAGACGAGCTACGGCGACCCGTTGGACGCCGCTGCCGAGTGGGTCGATCAGGGCGCGGAGTGGATCCACCTCGTCGACCTCGACGCTGCTTTCGGGCGCGGCAGCAACACTGCGGTCCTGCGCAAGGTGATCAAGCAACACCGTCACGTGAACATCGAGCTCTCCGGCGGGATCCGCGATGACGCGAGCCTCGAGGCCGCTCTGGAGAGCGGCGCAGCGCGCATCAACCTCGGTACCGCAGCTCTTGAGAACCCGGAGTGGGCAGCCGACGTGATCAGCCGCTACGGCGAAGCTGTGGCCGTGGGACTCGACGTGCGCGGCACCACGCTCGCCGCTCGCGGATGGACGAAAGAGGGCGGAGACCTCTGGGACGTTCTCGAGCGGCTCGAGGATGCCGGCTGCAGTCGCTACGTCGTCACCGACGTCACCAAGGACGGGACCCTGCGCGGACCGAACCTCGACCTGTTGCGCGAAGTGACCTCTCGTACCCCGAAGCCCGTCGTCGCATCGGGCGGGATCTCGAGCCTCGACGACATCATCGCGCTGCGCACGCTCGTGCCTCTCGGGGTCGAGGGTGCCATCGTCGGTAAGGCGCTCTACGCTGGCGCGTTCACGTTGGCTGAGGCGCTGGATGTCGCAGGCTCCTGACGACGGCGGCGACCACGGAAACACTGGCGATTCCGCCGGCGTCCCGTGGGAAGGGCGCAGTTTCGAGTCGAATCCGCATGCCGCGGACGACGGCTCCGCCGACCCGGCACTGCTCGCGGCTCTGCTGCGCTTTCGCGCGGGGGAGGGGAGCGAGATCGAAGTCGTGGATGCCTTCCGCAATGCGCGAGTGCTGATCCCGCTCATCGCTGAGAAGGGTGAAGAGGGCGTAGCCCCGAGCGGTCTGGCTGTCGACAAGACGCAAGAGCTGTCGATCGTGACGGTGTCGGCACCCGACGGGCGACGCGTCCAGCCGGTGTTCTCCTCCGTCGAGGCGATGCGGAAGTGGGATGCCGCGGCGCGACCGATCCCGGTCGAGGCCGTGCGTGCAGCACTTGCGGCATCCTCAGAGGACACCGATCTCATCGTTCTCGATCCGACCTCGCCGACTGAGTTCGTGATCCGTCGACCTGCGGTCTGGGCAGTCGCCCAGGGGCATGCCTGGGAACCGAGTCACCTCTCGCCCGAGGTGTTCTCAGCTCTCCAGGAGAGCGTTGCTCACGAACTGGCCGTGATCGATGTGTCAGTTGCTTCCGGTGACCCGGACGCGCGCTTGCATGGCCCTGAGCTCGTCGTCGTCCTTGAGCTCGTCGACGGCCTCGAACGCGAGGTCCTCGACGCAGTGCTGGCGCGACTCGCTCAGCGCTGGGCGTCCGATGACCGCATCGCGGTGCTCGCGGACTCGTTGACGGTCAAGCTCCGCCGCGCTAGTTGACCGGACCGGTCCACTTCTCGCCGGGCCCCTTGCCGATCGGGTCGGGGATGGTGGATGCTTCGCGGAATGCCAGCTGCAGTGAGCGTAGGCCGTCTCGCAGCGAACGAGCGTGCATGTCGCTGATCTCGGGAGCCGCAGCGGTGATCAGACCCGCGAGCGAGTTGATCAGCTTGCGCGCCTCATCGAGGTCCAGCTGCGAATCGGGGTCGTCGGCAAGGCCCAGCTTGACGGCCGCCGCGCTCATCAGGTGCACGGCAGTGGTCGTTATCACCTCGACTGCGGGAACATCCGCGATGTCGCGAGTGGCAGCGGATGCCGCGTCCTCTTGCTGCTGCCAGCGCTCGTTGCGCTCGTCGTGGCCATGATCATGAGCAGGAATCGTCACTTCGCCTTGCCTTCTGTTAGACTTTGGCGGGCTTCGGGGCGTAATGCTCCGAGTCGAAAGAGGATTCACTTCCCACCCGCGCTTGCCGTTCCAGGCTACCGGGTCTTGTACTCCGCCGGTTCACGCCGGTAGATCGGACGATGTCCGGTGTTCAGGGTGCGAAGCCGACGTCTGAATGTCGGCGGGTGGGTAGGCGTCTCCGTTTTCACGGTGCGTCGCAGAATGCGTCGCAGCGGCCAATCCCATCGTCTAAGGAGTTCCGCATCAGCGATCCCCGTACCAATGAGCGCATCCGCGTCCCCGAGGTCCGCCTCGTCGGCCCCGCGGGTGAGCAGATCGGCGTTGTCGCCATCCAGGTCGCGCTCCGCCTCGCGCAGGAAGCCGACCTCGACCTCGTCGAGGTTGCCCCCAACTCGAAGCCGCCCGTGGTCAAGATCATGGACTACGGCAAGTTCAAGTACGAGGCTGCCCAGAAGGCGAAGGAAGCTCGCCGCAACCAGGCGAACACGATCCTCAAGGAAGTCCGCTTCCGACTGAAGATCGAAGCTCACGACTACACGACCAAGCTCAAGCGCGCCGAGGGCTTCCTCAAGGCCGGCGACAAGGTCAAGGCAATGATCCTGTTCCGCGGTCGTGAGCAGTCCCGCCCAGAGCAGGGCGTCCGTCTGCTGCGCAAGTTCGCTGAGGACGTCGCCGAGCTCGGCACTGTCGAGTCCAACCCGACGATCGACGGACGAAACATGGTCATGGTGGTTGCACCCCTCAAGAACAAGTCCGATGCGAAGGCCGAGCAGAATGCTGTCCGTGTCGCGAACAAACAGGCTGCTCGTGACGCACGCACGTCCGACGAGTCTGAAGAAAAGCCTGCGGAGTAACGCCGCACTCACACTCCCGCATTGCGCGGGTTGACACCGTCGCCTGAAAAGGCGCCACACGAAGGAAGAGAAGATGCCGAAGCAGAAGACCCACTCGGGTGCTAAGAAGCGCTTCAAGATCACTGGTAGCGGCAAGCTGAAGAAGCAGCAGGCCGGTATGCGCCACAACCTCGAGCACAAGTCGAGCCGCCGCACGCGCCGCCTCAACCAGGACCAGGTGCTCTCGAAGGCCGACACCAAGGTCGCGAACAAGCTTCTCGGCCGCGGCTGAGCGCGACGCAAGCACGAATAGGAACACAGGAAAATGGCAAGAGTCAAGCGGGCGGTAAACGCCCACAAGAAGCGTCGGGTCATCCTCGAGCGCGCCAAGGGTTACCGCGGTCAGCGTTCGCGCCTCTACCGCAAGGCCAAAGAGCAGGTCATCCACTCGCTGGTCTACTCGTACCGTGACCGTCGCAAGCGCAAGGGCGACTTCCGTCGTCTGTGGATCCAGCGCATCAACGCTGCTGCCCGCCAGAACGGCATCACGTACAACCGCTTCATCCAGGGCCTCGGCCTCGCGGGTGTCCAGGTCGACCGTCGCATGCTCGCTGAGCTCGCGGTGAACGAGCCGGCAACCTTCGTGTCGCTCGTCGAGACGGCCAAGAAGGCTCTGCCTTCGGACGTCAACGCGCCGAAGTCGGCAGCGTAAGCTTCCACTCGCGAACGGGTGCTCTCCTTCGGGAGAGCGCCCGTTCTGCATTCACCCGCCCGTATCCGTAGACTGAGCACGTGCTGGAGAATCCGCGGTCCCCCCGTGTCCGAGCCGTTGCGAAACTCACCAAGCGCAGCGCACGAACAGATACTGGTCTCTTCCTGCTCGAAGGCCCGCAGGCGGTCCGTGAGGCGCTCTCATATCGCCCGGATGCCATCGTTGAACTCTTCGCGACGCAGACGGCATGGGAGAAGCACGCTGACCTGCGTGCAGCGACCGCCGAGCAAGGTGTGCGCGTCGAGTTCGTCACAGATGACGTGCTCAGTGCGATGGCCGACACTGTCACACCTCAGGGTGTGGTCGCCGTCAGCCGCCAGATTCCCACGGCACTGGACGATATCTTCGCGGCTTCTCCCCGACTGGTCGCGATCTGTGAAGAGGTGCGCGATCCCGGCAACCTCGGCACGATCATCCGCGCAGCGGACGCGGCAGGCGCGGATGCTGTCGTACTCACCGGACGCACGGTCGACCCCTACAACCCGAAGGTGGTGCGCTCCACGACAGGTTCGCTGTTTCACCTCCCGGTGTCCATCGGCGGGGATCTCGAAGACGTGGTTGAGCGTGCACACGCGGCGGGCCTCATCATTCTCGCCGCGGACGTGAAGGGCGATGACCTGCTCGCCGCACGCGCCGAGGGGGTGCTGACACAGCCGACAGCGTGGTTGTTTGGCAATGAGGCCCGCGGCCTTGAAGAGTCGTCCCTGGCGTTTGCCGACCATGTGCTCAAGCTGCCGATCTTCGGGCGAGCGGAATCGCTCAATCTCGCTACAGCGGCGAGCGTCTGCCTGTACGAGAGCGCCTTCTCCCAGCGGGCCGCTGACGGCGACTGAGAATATCGGTGGGTTACAAGTGTGTAACCCGCACGTGCTGGCCCTGGTTCCCGAGCCGGTGTGCTTCTAGTGTGGGGGAATGACCCAGACTGGCGCGCCACTTGTCGTGGTGGACAACGTTCAGAAGCACTACGGCGATTTTCAGGCCCTGACCGATATCAGCCTGACGGTGCATTCGGGCGAGGTGGTGGTCGTGATCGGGCCATCCGGCTCAGGAAAATCGACGCTCTGCCGCACGATCAACCGTCTTGAGACGATCACGAGCGGCACGATCTCGATCGACGGCAATGAACTGCCCGCAGAGGGCAAAGGCCTCGCCAAGCTGCGCGCCGACGTCGGCATGGTCTTCCAGTCGTTCAACCTGTTCGCGCACCTGACCATTCTCGAGAACGTCACTCTCGGACCGATCAAGGTCCGGGGGTTGTCGAAGGCGAACGCCGAGAAGGAGGCGATGGCGCTCCTTGAACGCGTCGGCGTGGCCCAGCAGGCGTCGAAACTGCCCGCACAGCTCTCCGGCGGACAGCAGCAGCGTGTCGCGATCGCCCGCGCCCTGGCGATGCACCCGAAGGTCATGCTCTTCGACGAACCAACCAGCGCCCTCGACCCCGAGATGATCAACGAGGTCCTCGATGTCATGGTGCAGCTGGCGAAAGAGGGGATGACGATGATCGTCGTCACTCACGAGATGGGCTTCGCGCGCAAGGCAGCTGACCGTGTGGTGTTCATGGCCGACGGTCAGATCGTCGAAGAGGCGACTCCGGAAGAGTTCTTCACGAACCCTCAGAGCAGCCGCGCCAAAGACTTCCTCTCCAAGCTCCTCACCCACTGATCTCTTCTCATACACAGCACCCAGCACACGAAGGAGACGCAATCATGCGACGCACACGCACACTGGCGGGAATCGGAATCGCCGCGGCAGCGCTGTTGGCCCTGACCGCCTGCAACAGCGGCACGCCGACGGAGCCGGGCAGCGACGGCGGAGACGCCAGCGCAGAGCCCTCTACCTGGTTCGAGGTCGCCAGCGATGTCCAGCTCGAAGGCAGCCCGACTTTCGACGAGATGGTCGAGGCCGGCAAGGTCACCATCGGTGTCAAGGAAGACCAGCCGAACCTCGGCTACCTCGATGTCACCACCAACGAACGTGCCGGCTTCGACATCGACATCGCTCGGTGGATCGCGGCATCCCTAGGCTTCGACGAGGAGCAGATCGAGTACAAGCCGATCGCGTCGGCCAACCGTGAGCAGGCGATCGTGAACGGTGACATCGACTACTACGTCGGCACCTACTCGATCACTGACAAGCGCAAGGAGCAGATCGACTTCGCTGGTCCCTACTTCATCACCGGCCAGGGCTTCCTCGTCGGCGTAGACAGCGACATCACCGATGTGAAGGATGTCTCCGACTTCAACGGCAAGACCGTGTGCTCGGCGACGGGTTCCACCCCGATCCAGAACATCAAGGAGAACTACCCCGAGATCAAGACCGAGGAGTACGACCTGTACTCCGCGTGCGTCGAAGACCTCATCAACGGCAAGGTCGACGCCGTCACGACCGACCAGGCGATTCTGATCGGCTACGCGGCCAAGTACCCGGACGAGGTCAAGGTCGTCGGCGAGCTATTCACCGAGGAGCGCTACGGCGTCGGACTCCCGAAGGGCGATACTGTCCTTCTCGACCACATCAACACCCTCTTCACCGATGGCGGCGACATCTGGCAGGCAATCTTCGACAAGAACCTCGGTTCGTCGGGAATCGAAGTCGAGCAGCCTGCTGTCGACTGAGTGATCTCAGGGGCGATTCCATCTTGGGATCGCCCCTCTCAACCTTCTGAAGGGGAGGACGACGCGTGGACGTCATCTTCGGGAACCTCGATCTCTGGGGCGACGCCTTGGGCAACACCCTCTTGGTGTTCGTCTTCGGCGGCATCATCGCCCTTGTGCTCGGGCTGATCATCGGCGCGATGCGCGTCTCCCCGGTCCCGGTGGCGCGTGCAATCGGGACGGCCTATGTCAACATCATCCGCAACACCCCGTTGACGCTTGTCTTCTTCTTCTTCGTCTTCGGTTATCCCGTGCTCGGGCTGCCGAACCTCTCCAACACCGTGCTCGGCATCCTGGCGATCGGCATCTACACCGCCACCTACGTCGCCGAGACTCTGCGCGCCGGCATCAGCACGGTCCCTGTTGGCCAGGCCGAGGCGGCCCGAGCGATCGGCCTTCCATTCGGACAGGTGATGTCGCTGGTCATCCTGCCGCAGGCCTTCCGCTCCGTCGTTCCGCCGATGATGAGCGTGTTCATCGCGCTGCTGAAGAACACCACGGTTGCCGCAGGATTCTCGATCGGTGAGCTCGCGGCCCTGCGAGCGACGATCAACGACTCGCATGATCGAGCGGGCAGCCCGATGGAGGTTCTCCTCTGGGTCGCCGTCATCTTCGTCATCATGGTGCTGCTCATGAGCTGGGTCCAGCGCTATCTCGAGAACCGATGGAGGATCGCGCGATGACTTCTGTCCTCTACGACGTCCCCGGCCCGCGGGCACGGCGACGCAATGGCCTCCTGGCGATCGCGACTGTCGTTCTCGTCGCCGCCGTTGTCGGCTTCCTCATCTACCGCATGGCTGTCTCTGGACAGTTCGCGCCGGCGAAGTGGTACGTATTCACCTTCTCCACGGTGTGGGAGCAGATCCTCGAGGCGCTCGGGAACACACTTGCTGCCTTCGCCGTCGCCGCGATCCTCAGCCTCACGCTTGGCTTCGTCCTTGCGATCGGGCGAGTTTCCGACCACGCGTGGGTGCGCGTTCCTGTCACTGCGATCACCGAAATCTTCCGCGCCGTGCCGGTGCTGGTCATGATGATGCTGCTGTACTACGGCCTTCCGAGCATCGGCATCAAGATGGACCCGTACTGGGCTGTCGTGATCGCACTCATGGTCTATAACGGTTCCGTGCTGGCCGAGGCTCTGCGTGCGGGTATCGAGTCGCTTCCGCGGGGTCAGAAGGAAGCAGGCTACGCGATCGGGCTTCGCAAGAGCGGCGTGATGCGACTGATCCTGCTGCCTCAGGCGATCCGCGCAATGCTCCCGGTGATCGTGGCTCAGCTCGTCGTCACGATGAAGGACACCGCGCTCGGGTTCATCATCACCTACCCGGAGCTGTTGTACTACGCCAAGCTGCTCAGCTCGCAGGAGGGGCGTCCGATCCTGCAGTCGGCAATCGTCATCGGTGGCATCTACATCGTGATGTGTCTGATCCTGTCAGGCATTGCGAAGTGGGTCGAGATCAAGACCCGTCACTCGCCGAAGCTGAAGGTCATCGCCGCAGACAACGCCGCGGTTATGCACGAGGGGACCGACACCGAGATCATCGCGGCCCAGAAGGGCACGGGCAAGTTCGACGGGAACAGCACCGGCGGGGGAATCTGACGCACACCCCCGGTAGACTCGGTTCTCGTGTCAGACGCTCCAGAAATCACTCCAGAGGCGGTGGAATCCGCCGTCGCCGCCGCTCTCGACGCGATCGGTGCCGCCGCCAGCACCGCAGAGCTGAAAGCCGCCCGCGCCGCGCATGTCGCAGAAGGGTCGCCGCTGGCGGTTCTGAACGCATCGATGCGTCAGGTTGCGCCCGAGCACAAGGCCGCCTTCGGCAAGCTGATCGGCCAGGGCCGCGGCCAGGTCACTCAGGCTATGGCGGCGAAGGAGACGGAGCTCGCTGAGGCAGAGCTGGCTGCGCGGCTCGAAGACGAGCGCGTTGACATCACCGCCGTCGCATCGCGCACGCGCGTCGGAGCGCGGCATCCGCTGCCTCTGCTGCAGGAAGAGATCTCTGACATCTTCGTCAGCATGGGCTGGGAGGTCGCCGAAGGCCCCGAGCTCGAGCACGAGTGGTACAACTTCGACGCTCTGAACCTCGATCCTGACC
Source organism: Microbacterium zouquanmingi (assembly GCF_052266695.1). Taxonomy (NCBI): domain Bacteria; kingdom Bacillati; phylum Actinomycetota; class Actinomycetes; order Micrococcales; family Microbacteriaceae; genus Microbacterium; species Microbacterium zouquanmingi. The sequence goes on along the minus strand of NZ_JBQPQZ010000004.1, from coordinate 17,427 downwards.
ACCCGGCGCGGCAGATGCAGGACACCTTCTACGTCGACCCCGCGAGCCGCCATCTGGTCATGCGCACGCAGACGAGCCCTATCCAGATGCGCACGATGCTCACCCGCGAGGTGCCGATCTACGTCATCTCACCCGGCCGCGTATTCCGCACCGACGAGTACGACGCCACCCACCTGCCGGTCTTCACTCAGGTGGAGGGCCTCGTGGTCGACGAGGGCATCACGATGGCGCACCTCAAGGGCACCCTCGATCACCTCGCACGCCAGCTCTTCGGCGCCGAGGCGAAGACGCGCCTGCGCACCAACTTCTTCCCGTTCACCGAGCCGTCGGCGGAGTTCGACCTGTGGCACCCCACCTTCAAGGGCGGCGCCCGCTGGATCGAGTGGGGCGGCTGCGGCATCGTCAACCCCAACGTGCTCCGGGCGGCGGGAATCGATCCCGAGATCTACAGCGGGTTTGCGTTCGGGATCGGCGTTGAGCGGGGACTGATGTTCCGCAGCGATGTACAGGACATGCGCGACATGGCCGAAGGCGATGTGCGCTTCAGCGAGCAGTTCGGGATGGTGGTGTGATGCGCGTCCCGCTTTCGTGGTTGCGTGAGTACGTCGAGATGGCACCGGATGCCACGGCTGAGGACGTCTTCGCCTCGCTGGTGTCCGTCGGGTTCGAAGAGGAAGAGCTGCACGGCTTCGAGATCGAAGGCCCTGTCGTCATCGGGCAGGTGCTCTCCTTCGAGGAGGAGCCGCAGAAGAACGGCAAGACCATCCGCTGGTGCCAGGTCGACGTCGGTGAGGAGAACGGTGGGGTCCGCGGCATCGTCTGCGGTGCCGCCAACTTCGCCGTCGGGGACAAGATCGTGGCGACTCTTCCCGGCTCGACCCTCCCGGGGCCGTTCCCGATCGCCGCGCGCAAGACCTACGGGCATGTCTCTGACGGCATGATCGCCTCCGCTCGAGAGCTCGGACTCGGCGATGAGCATGACGGCATCCTGATTCTCTCCTCGCTCGGCCTTGACGCACCGGTCGGCACCGATGCGATCGCGTTGCTGCACCTGGACGACGAGGCCGTCGAGATCAACGTCACGCCTGATCGTGGCTACGCATTCTCGATCCGTGGTGTGGCGCGCGAGTACTCGCACGCCACCGGCGCCGACTTCCGCGATCCCGCAGCCCACGAGTGGGATGACGTGCAGCCTGGCACCGGGTTCCTGCTCGCCGTGGATGCAGAGCCGATCCGTGAGGGCAAGCCGGTGCAGGAGTTCGTTGCGCGCGCGGTGCGCGACGTCGATCCCTCCCGCCCGACGCCGCCCTGGATGGTCGCGCGCCTGTCGCTCGCCGGCATCCGTTCGCTCGGCATCCTCATCGACATCACCAACTACGTGATGCTCGAACTGGGAAACCCGATCCACGGTTACGACCTCGACAAGCTCTCCGGTGGCATCACGGTTCGCCGTGCCACCGCGGGGGAGAAGCTCACGACGCTCGACGGGCAGGAGCGCAAGCTCCACGTCGAGGACCTGCTGATCACCGACGAGTCCGGTCCGATCGGGCTCGCCGGGGTCATGGGCGGCGGCACGACCGAGATGACGGATGCCACGCGCAACGTGCTCATCGAGGCCGCGATCTTCGACCCGATCTCGATCGCCCGCTCCGCGCGCAGGCACAAGCTGCCCAGCGAGGCCTCCAAGCGCTTCGAGCGCGGGGTCGACCCGCTGATCCCGTTCGTCGCGGCCAAACGCGCAGCCGACCTCATGGTCGACCTCGCCGGCGGACGGATCGACGAGCTCGGCGGCGCGCTGTACGGCGAGTTCGAGATCGCCGGCATCGACCTGCCAGCAGAGTTCGTCCCTGGGCTCATCGGTGTGGACTACACCGATCAGGAGATCGTCGACGCGCTCGAGACGATCGGCGCGGAGGTCACTGAGACTGCTGAAGGATGGCAGGTCATTCCGCCGAGCTGGCGGCCAGACCTCACCGACAAGTGGACGCTGGCCGAAGAGGTTGCGCGCATCCACGGACTCGACCGCATCCCCTCCGTGCTGCCGGTGCCGCCGGCAGGGCGCGGCCTTACCGCTGCGCAGCTCGGTCGTCGCCGTATTGCGAACGCGCTTGCGGCTGCGGGACTTGTCGAGACGCCGACCTTCCCGTTCACGACCGATGCGCTCAACGACCTGCACGGCTCCGTCTCGGGGGAGAAGCAGCCCAGCATCAAGCTCGCGAATCCGCTCGATGGCCAGGTACCGTTCTTGCGCCGTTCGCTCGTGCCGACGCTGCTGCCGACCGCGCACCGCAACATCGCGCGCGGCCTGACCGATGTCGCGATCTTCGAGATCGGCGCGGTGTTCCTGCCTGAAGCCGGAGTCTCGTACGGCACCGATGACGTGCCGCCGCTCGGTCAGCGCCCCTCCGTTGACAAGCTCGCAGAGCTGAACGCGTCGATTCCGGCGCAGCCGCGTCACCTCGCGGCGCTGTTCACCGGAAACGTCACGCCGCGCCAGCCCGGTCGCGAGGCAGAGGCTTACGGCCTCACCGAAGCACTGGATGCCGTGCGCGTCGTCGCTGTCGCGGCCGGCGTGGACATCGATGTGGCCCAGGGCAGCCGTGCCGCGCTGCACCCCGGACGCGCGGGCGTGCTGAGCGTCGCAGGCACCGAGGTCGGATACGTCGGAGAGCTGCACCCGAACGTGGCTGCAGACGCCGACCTTCCCGGTTGCGCGGTCGTGTTCGAGCTCGACCTCGACGCTGTGCTCTCGCTTGCTGGTGACCGGGTCGTGGCAGCATCCCTGTCGCGCAACACCGCTGCCACGCAGGATGTCTCGCTCGTCGTTCCCATCGACGTCACCGCCGCTGACCTGCGCGCTGCGCTGGTCGAGGGTGCGGGTGAGCTGCTCGAATCCGCTCGCCTCGTCGACGACTACCGCGGCCAGGGCGTGGATGCGGGGCACAAGAGCTTGACCTTCGCGCTCCGCTTCCGCGCTGCCGACCGCACCCTCACCGCAGCCGAGGCGACCGACGCGAAGCTCGCCGGTGTCGCCGTGGCGACCGAACGGTTCGGCGCAAGCATCCGGGACTGACCGCGGGTCAGGTGCAAAGCGATTCGCAGAGCAAATCGCAGAGTGGAGAGGATGGTCGCACGACCTCCTGCGGTGGGTAGCCTAGGCAGATGAGAAGTCGTGCGATTGCCGCGGCATTCCTGGCGGTAGGCATCGGACTTGCGGGGTGCGCCGCCTCTGGCGATTCCGCTGAGCCATCGACACCGCCGACGCTCACAGCCACTCAGGCTCCGACCCCCACCCCCACCCCGACTCCTCTGACGCCCGGAGAGCAGGCAGCGCAGCAGGTCGCACGCATGACCATCGCCGAGCAGGCGGCGCTGGTCGTCATGGGCACTGCTCCTGGAACGGACGCGGCCGCTCTAGCCGACTACGTCTCGGTGGGCCCCGATGGCCTCATCCTGATGGGCGGCAACGTTCCAGCGACGCCGGACGAGCTTCGCGGTCTGACCGACACGGTTCACGCGGCATCCGATCAGGCGCTCATCGCGATCGACCAGGAAGGCGGGGACGTCAGGCGGATGCCGTGGGATGAGCTTGCTTCGTCGTACGAGCTGAAGACAGCGGCACCTGCTGAGACCCAGGCCGCGTTCGCAGCGCGGGCCGGGCTGCTCGCAGCCGCGGGGGTCGACATCAACTTCGGCATCGTCGCCGATGTTCCTCGCACGCAGGACTCATTCATCTTCGGCAGGTCGTACGGAACCGACCCGCAGGCCGTCGCGGATCGCGTCGCCGCGGCAGTGGCCGGCGAACGCGGTGTCGTCGCATCCACGCTCAAGCACTTCCCTGGCCATGGCGCGGCCGAGGGAGATTCGCACAGCGCGATCCCGACCAGTGCGCAGACACTCGCGGAGTGGCGCACGTTCGACGCGATCCCGTTCGAAGCCGGCATCGACGCGGGAGCAGAATTGGTGATGACAGGGCACCTCCGATTCCCGTCGATTGCCGCGGAACCCGCGTCGCTCTCACCCGAGTGGTATCGGATTCTGCGCGAGGACCTCGGGTTCGACGGCGTCGCGGTGACCGACGATCTGGGGATGCTCGGCTCATCCGGTGAAGTAGCGTACGCCGATCCGGTCGCGAACTCAGTCGCCGCGATCGCGGCCGGTGCGGACCTCGTGCTCATGATCGCCGGATCCACCCCAGAGACGGCCGGACAGATCATCACGGCGCTGGAACAGCGTGCGTCCACGGATGCGACGTTCGCGGAGCGTCTTGCCGAGGCAGCATCTCGCGTGCTCATGCTCAAGTCCACCCTGTGACCCGGCCGGATTTGCGGATGCTCCAGATCCCGCGCTATCGTCCACACATGCCTTCGGCTCTCAACGACTCTGCGACGCTCGCTCCGAGCGTTACCGTCGTGCGCCGACGCCGCAGCCGTCTGGGCGGACGCCGACTTTAGGCGACCCCGTGCTCCCTCCGCTCGTGCGGGTGGTCGAGCACCGGTGTCGCCGCCGCTGTCCTCCGACCAGATCAGGGATGGAAGTCCCGACCGTTAAGGTAGAACCATGACGTATTCCGTCGCCGTCTCCGGCGCATCCGGTTATGCAGGTGGCGAGATTCTGCGCCTGCTCGCAGGCCATCCCGACATCGAGATCCGCACTGTCACTGCGCATTCGAATGCAGGTCAGCCGCTCATCCAGCACCAGCCGCACCTGCGCTCGCTCGCACACCTCACTCTGCAGGACACGACTCCAGAGATTCTCGCCGGACACGACATCGTCTTCCTCGCGCTTCCGCATGGTCAGTCCGGCCAGTACACGGATGCTCTGGGAGATGTGCCATTGGTCATCGATGCCGGCGCCGACCACCGCCTGACCTCACAGGAATCGTGGGATGCCTTCTACGGCGGCCACTTCCACGAGCCGTGGGCCTACGGCGTTCCTGAGCTCCTGATCGGTGGTGACGCCAAGCAGCGCGAGAACCTGCGCGGAGCGAAGCGCATTGCTGCCCCCGGATGCAACGCATCTACGGTCAGCCTCAGCCTCGCCCCTGGTGTCGCTGCCGGGGTGATCGACCCGAGCGATATCGTCTCCGTGCTCGCCGTCGGCCCGTCTGGGGCCGGAAAGAGCCTCAAGACGAACCTTCTCGGTAGCGAGCTCCTCGGCACGGCGAACCCCTATGCAGTCGGCGGCACGCACCGACACATTCCGGAGATCCAGCAGGCCCTCAGGCAGGCTCAGGGTCCGGATGCCGCCGATGTGCGCATCTCGTTCACTCCCGTGCTGGTCCCGATGTCTCGCGGTATTCTCGCCACGTCGACCGCGCCGATCATCCCCGGTGTGACCGATGAACAGATCCGCGCAGCGTGGGAGAGCGCGTACGGCGACGAGACTTTCGTGCAGCTGCTGCCGGAGGGACAGTTCCCGCGCACCGCGGATGTGGTCGGCGCGAACACGGCGCTGATCGGCCTCGCGATCGACCGCGCGGTGAACCGGGTCACGGTGGTCACTGCCGTCGACAACCTTGCCAAGGGCACCGCTGGCGCTGCCATTCAATCCATGAACCTCGCGCTCGGCCTTCCCGAAGACCGCGCCCTCACCGTGAACGGAGTGGCACCATGAGCGTCACCGCACCTCAGGGATTCGAAGCGGCCGGAGTCGCAGTCGGTCTCAAGTCCACCGGAAAGCCGGATGTCGCCGTTGTCGTCAACCGAGGCCCGCGCAAGATCGGTGCCGCGGTGTTCACGAGCAACCGCGCCAAGGCCAACCCGATCATCTGGTCGCAGCAGGTCATCCTCGACCGCACTGTCGAGGCGATCGTCCTGAACTCGGGAGGTGCGAACTGCTTCACCGGAAGCTTCGGCTTCCAGACCACGCACCAGACCGCCGAGAAGGCGGCAGAACTGCTCGACGTCAGCGCAGGGGACATCCTCGTCTGCTCCACCGGGCTCATCGGCACGGGAGACGAAGCGTTCCGCGCCAAGGTTCTCGCCGGCACACGGCAGGCGATCAGCGAACTCTCGGCAGAAGGGGGTGACAGTGCGGCCCACGCCATCATGACAACCGACACGATCGCGAAGACCGCGGTGATCACCCGCGACGGCTGGACGATCGGCGGCATGGCCAAGGGGGCAGGAATGCTCGCACCGGGCCTTGCGACCATGCTCGTCGTCATCACGACTGACGCCGACCTCGAGGCAATCGAGGCGGACACCGCGCTTCGCGCAGCCACCGGCCAGACCTTCGATCGCCTGGACTCCGATGGATGCATGTCGACGAACGACCAGGTGACGCTGCTCGCCAACGGTGCCAGCGGCATCCGGCCCGATCTCGAAGAGTTCACCGCAGCTCTTACCGAACTCAGCGATCAGCTCGCAGCGATGCTGCAGCGCGATGCTGAGGGCGCCAGCCACGACATCACGATCTGTGTCGCGAATGCGATGAATGAGCAGGATGCTGTGGAGGTGGGCCGCTCCGTCGCCCGCAACAACCTCTTCAAGGCCGCGATCTTCGGAAACGACCCGAACTGGGGTCGTGTACTCGCCGCGATCGGCACCACCGCTGCGCAGTTCGACCCCTATGACGTCGACGTGTGGATGAACGGCGTCCGCGTGTGCACGGAGGGGGGCCCTGACCGTCCGCGTGAAGACGTCGATCTCACGCCGCGCGAGACCGATCTGCTCATCGATCTGAAGGTGGGCGACGCCGAGGCGACGATCCGCACGAACGACCTCACCCATGACTACGTCCACGAGAACAGCGCCTACTCCTCATGACAGATATTCAGGACACGCCCCCCGACGTCGCGGCAGAAAAAGCGGCGACGCTCATCGAGTCGCTCCCGTGGCTGAAGAAGTTCCGTGACCAGATCGTGGTCGTCAAGTACGGCGGCAACGCCATGGTCTCCGATGAACTGCAGGAGGCATTCGCGCAGGACATCGCGTACCTGCGTTACGTCGGCGTCCAGCCGGTAGTCGTCCACGGCGGCGGTCCGCAGATTTCGAACATGCTGGATCGCCTTGCGATTCCCAGCGAGTTCAAGGGCGGCTACCGGGTCACCAACACTGAGGCGATCAGCGTCGTGCGCATGGTGCTCACCGGTCAGGTCAATCCGCAGCTGGTCGCGAAGATCAATTCGCACGGTCCGATCGCAACAGGGCTCAGCGGTGAAGACGCCGGTCTTTTCGGCGGCCGACGCCGCGGCGTTGAGATCGACGGCCAGCAGGTCGATCTCGGCCGCGTCGGAGACGTCGTGCAGGTCGATCCCACCGCGATCTTCGATCACCTGGCTGCCGGCCGCATCCCGGTGATCTCCAGCATCGCGCCGGACCTCGACAACCCGGGACAGTCGCTGAACGTGAACGCGGATGCCGCAGCATCCGCCCTTGCGGTCGCGCTGAACGCGCGCAAACTCGTGATCCTCACCGACGTCCCTGGTCTCTACGCCGACTGGCCGAATCGGGATTCGCTGGTCTCGCACCTGAACTCGCAGCAACTCACCCAGATGCTCCCGACTCTCGAGTCAGGAATGATCCCGAAGATGCGCGCGTGCCTCGATGCGGTCGAAGGCGGAGTGGATGCAGCGGCCATCATCGACGGGCGGGTGAAGCACTCAGTACTCGTCGAGCTGTTCACCAGCAAGGGAATCGGAACTGAAGTGGTACTTGAAAAATCGGGGGTGACGGCGTGACCGTCTGGAAAGAAGATGCGGCACGGGATCTCGTACTCAATGCGGGGGAGCGCTTCGCGATGCTCACTCGCGGCGAGGGATCGCATGTGTGGGACGACGAGGGCAAGCGCTACCTCGACTTCCTCGCCGGCATCGCCGTGAACTCACTGGGCCATGCACACCCGGTGTTCGTCGAAGCCATCTCGAAGCAGGCGGCGACCCTCGCTCATGTCTCGAACTACTTCGCCACGCCTCCTCAGCTCGAGCTCGCAGCACGCCTGAAGCGGCTGGCAGGGGCTGGTCTTGAAGGCCGCGCATACTTCTCGAACTCGGGTGCAGAGGCGAATGAGGCGGCGTTCAAGCTGGCTCGCCTGCACGGCGGCAGCGATCGCCCGCGCATTCTCGCCCTGGAGAACGCCTTCCACGGACGCACGATCGGATCCCTCGCGCTGACCGCGAAGGAGTCCTACCGTGCCCCCTTCGAGCCGATGCCCGGTGGGGTTGAGCACATCCCTGCAACAATCGAGGCGCTCGAGGCTGCTCTCGATGACCGCGTCGCGGCTGTGTTCGTCGAGCCCATCCAGGGTGAGGCAGGCGTCGTCGAACTGCCGGAGGGCTACCTCGCCGCGGCGCGGTCGCTGACACTCACGCACGGCGCCCTGCTGATCATCGACGAGATCCAGACCGGAGCCGGTCGCACCGGCGAGTGGTTCGGATTCAACCACGAGGGCATCACCCCTGACGCCATCACGATGGCGAAGGGGATCGGCGGAGGCTTCCCGATCGGCGCGCTGGTGACCTACGGATCGGCAAGCGCGCTGTTCACGCCCGGGTCACATGGTTCCACCTTCGGCGGTAACCCGCTCGGCACCGCCGTTGCGAACGCGGTGCTCGGCGAGATCGAGAACGCAGGCCTCGTGCAGAACGCGGCAGCTCGCGGCGAGCAGCTGCGCGCTGTGATCCTCGGGCTCGGGTCGGACCTGGTCGACGAGGTTCGCGGACGCGGATTACTCATCGGCGTCGGCCTCAGCGCGCCTGTCGCCAGTGAGGTCGTCACCGCGGCCCAGAACCGGGGCCTCATCATCAACGCGGCGAACGCCAGCACCGTGCGCATCGCGCCGGCTCTGAACATCGGCGACGCAGAGATCGAAGAATTCCACACGCTGTTCGCTGCTGCCCTTGCTGACGTGCAGGCGGTTCTTGCAGCATCTGAGAACGAGAAGGTAACACTGTGACCCGCCACCTGCTGCGCGACGATGACCTCACCTCCGCCGAGCAGGCGGAGATCCTTGATCTCGCGATCGAGCTGAAGAAGGACCGCTGGGCTGACAAGTCTCTCGCCGGACCCCAGACCGTCGCGGTGATCTTCGACAAGTCCTCCACGCGCACCCGCGTTTCGTTCGCGGTCGGGATCGCCGACCTCGGTGGTTCGCCGCTGATCATCTCGACAGCGAGCAGCCAGCTCGGCGGCAAGGAGACCCCCTCCGACACCGCGCGCGTGCTCGAGCGTCAGGTGGCGGCCATCGTGTGGCGCACCTACGCGCAGTCCGGACTCGAAGAGATGGCCAAGGGCACCCGCGTGCCGGTCATCAACGCGCTCTCCGATGACTTCCACCCCTGCCAGCTGCTCGCCGACCTGCTCACGATCCGCGAGCACAAGGGCGACCTGACCGGGCTGACACTCACGTTCTTCGGCGATGCGCAGAGCAACATGGCGCACTCTTACGCCCTCGCGGGTGTCACCGCTGGCATGCACGTGCGCATGGCATCGCCGGCGTCCTACGCTCCGCGTGCTGATGTCGTGGAGGCCGCAGAGCGCCGCGCTGCAGAGACGGGCGGTTCGATCACGCTCTACGCCGACCCCAACGAGGCGGCGGCTGGTTCCGACGTCATCGTCACGGATACCTGGGTCTCGATGGGCAAGGAAGAGGAGAAAATCGCACGCATTCGTGACCTCGGCGGTTACAAGGTGACGAACGAGACGATGGCTCTCGCCGGTCCCGAAGCGATCTTCATCCACTGCCTGCCCGCTGACCGCGGCTACGAGGTCGACCCGGAAGTCATCGACGGTCCGCAGAGCGTTGTGTGGGATGAGGCGGAGAACCGCCTGCATGCGCAGAAGGCCCTGCTGGTCTGGCTGCTGCGTCAGAGCTGAGCAAATGAGCGGGCGTCTGCGAACGAACTGGCAGCGACTGAACGGTCCTGCCCGGATCGCCGGCGTTGATCTCGCCCGCGGACTCGCCATCATCGGGATGTTCGCAGCGCACCTGCTCGATACGGGGGATGGCTTCGTCTGGACTGACCCAGGATCGTGGACAGCCCTCGTCGATGGACGATCGTCGATTCTGTTCGCGATGCTTGCCGGCGTCTCGATCGGTCTTGTCACCGGCGGTCGCACGCCGCTGGCGGGCCCACAGATGTCGGTCGCCCGAGGGCGGGTGGCGATTCGTGCCGCGGTGTTGCTCGTCCTCGGCATCCTGCTCATCCTCACCGGGGTGCCGGTGTTCGTCATCCTGCCCGCCTACGCGATCCTGTTCCTGATCGCACTCCCGTTCACCGGGTTGCCAGCGCGCATCATCCTGTGGGTGGCGGCGGTGCTCGCACTGATCATGCCTTTCCTTCAGCCGCTGCTTGACGAACTGCCGATCTGGCAGATGCCCTTCGGGTCGGAGCTGGACGTGTTCATCGGATGGCACTATCCGTTCACGATCTGGATCGTCTTCGTGCTCGCGGGTCTCGGCATCTCGAGAGCGGGAGTCACCAGAACCTCGGTCCAGGTGCGGATGCTGATCGCCGGCGCAGTGCTCGCGGCTGTCGGGTACGGGCTGGCGCTACTGCCAGGGGCAGAGTCAGATCCGTACTGGCGGTCGGTATGGTCGGTCGAGCCGCACTCGGCTGGCCTGTTCGAAGTCTTAGGCTCCGCGGGGTTCGTTCTCGCGACGCTGGCAATCTGCTTGCTGCTGTGCCGACTCAGCGTGCTGAAGGCGATCACGCTGCCTCTGCGTGCGGCTGGTGCCATGCCGCTGACGGCCTATGCCGCGCAGATCGTCGTCTGGGCGATCGTCGCGGGAATCGCGTTGGGTAATACGCAAGATCTCGGCGGTTTCCGTGAGCTCGAGCCGTTCTGGCCGATGACTATCACCACGCTGATCGGGTGCACCGCGTGGGCGCTGTTCATCGGGCGCGGACCGCTGGAGTGGTTGCTGGATCGCGCCGCGAAGGCCGTCGTGACCTCCCAGCCCCGCCGGTAGGCTGGAACGATGAGCGAGGCGAAGCATGACGGCACGAACGAGGGCGCACTCTGGGGCGCACGATTCGCATCGGGGCCATCCCCCGAGCTGGTAGAACTCAGCCGGTCTACGCACTTCGACTGGATCCTCGCGCCCTATGACATCGCGGGGTCCCACGCGCACGCGACAGCGCTTGCGGCCGCTGGATACCTCGAGCCCGACGAAGCGCAGAAGATGCATGAGGGGCTCGATGCCGTCGCGCGCAAGGTTGCCGACGGGACGATCGTTCCGGCACCGACCGACGAAGATGTGCACGGTGCACTCGAGCAGGCGCTGATCGCCGAGCTCGGCCCCGAGCTCGGCGGTCGTCTTCGTGCCGGACGCTCGCGCAACGATCAGATCGCGACGCTCGTACGGATGTATCTGATCGATCACGCGAAGGTGATCGCCCGCGACATTCTGCGTGTCATCGATGCACTCGTCGCTCAGGCCGAAGCGCATCCGGGGGCGATTCTTCCTGGACGCACTCATCTGCAGCACGCGCAGCCAGTGCTTCTCGCGCACCACCTGCAGGCGCATGCGTGGCCTCTTTTGCGTGAGCTCGAACGCCTCGTCGACTGGCGCGTGCGCGCCGGTGTCTCGCCGTACGGCGGAGGAGCGCTAGCGGGATCCACACTCGGTCTCGATCCCGATCTCGTCGCCCGTGAGCTCGGTCTGGATCGTCCGGCCGAGAACTCGCTCGACGGCACGGCAGCTCGTGATGTCGTTGCGGAGTTCGCGTTCATCACCGCGATGATCGGCGTCGACCTCTCGCGCCTGTCGGAGGAGATCATCCTCTGGAACACACGTGAGTTCGGCTTCGTCACGCTGCACGACAGCTACTCGACAGGGTCGAGCATCATGCCGCAGAAGAAGAACCCCGACATCGCCGAGCTCGCCCGCGGCAAGTCCGGTCGCCTGATCGGAAACCTGACCGGTCTGATGGCGACGCTCAAGGGCCTGCCGCTCGCGTACAACCGTGACCTGCAGGAAGACAAAGAGCCGGTCTTCGACTCGGTGAACACGCTTGAAGTCGTACTGCCTGCCTTCGCCGGCATGATCGCGACTCTGCGTTTCGATACTGCTCGCATGGCAGAGCTGGCACCGCAGGGCTTCTCACTCGCGACGGATGTGGCCGAATGGCTCGTGAAGCGTCGGGTGCCGTTCCGTGATGCGCACGAGATCTCCGGTGCGCTTGTCCGTGCCTGCGAGGAGCGGGGGATCGGCCTCGAGGATGCAGATGACGCACTGCTCGCCGATGTCTCCGCACACTTGACCTCTGAGGTTCGTGAGGTCCTCAGTATCGAAGGGTCGGTTGCTTCGCGCACCGGCACTGGCGGAACTGCACCGGTGCGTGTCGAAGAGCAGCGCGCTGAACTGATCGCACGCACGCAGAAGGCTGCACACGCACTGGGGCTCTGACCTGGAATCGCTGATATTCCCGCGCAATAAGCGGATGACTTATATCTCGAGAATATTAGTGATAACCTCATGTCATGTCCATCGCGGTGACCGCCGACATCATCGGCTCTCGGCAACTCGCTGATCGCGTCAGCGCGCAACGAGCGTTCGACGACGCGATCGCTCGCGTCGAGCAAGACCTCCCCGTGGCGACGCAGGGCCTGCGCCCCACTGTGGGCGATGAGCAGCAGGCGGTCTATCCGAGCATCGACGCCGCACTCGGTACGATTCTGCTGTTGCGCTTGGCTCTGCCAGACGGTGTGGAGTTTCGATATGGCATCGGCATCGGCGACGTGAACCGGGTGCCATCGTCAGCATCCGAAAAGGGCATCTCCGAAGGCCCAGGCTGGTGGGCGGCGCGCAGCGCCATCGAACACGTTGAGATGCTGCAGAAGCGCACCGCTCCTCAAGCCCGCAGCTGGATCATCGCTGACGAGAGCGTGGCAGATCAGCACGCGGATGCTGTGCGATGGGCCAACGTCTACCTGCTCACGCGCGACGAGATCGTCGGCACGATGTCTGAACGCGTGCGCCGATTGACCTACGGACGCTGTCTGTCCAGGACGCAGCGCGAACTCGCCGAGGCAGAGGGAATCACCCAGTCCGCGGTGTCTCAGGGGCTGTCGACCGCGGGTGCTGCTGCCATCGTCGAAGGCTTCCGGATGCTCGACCTGCTCTGACCGTGGCTCGGTCGGCTCAGGTCAGTGCGAGACGGATGACCGCGCCGATCACGCCGGCCCACAGCAGGCTCGCCACCGTGCCGATGATGAACCGTTCGCGAGCTTCGGGCTCGGCAAGCTCGGGGAAGCGGCCGATGCCCTTGACCGCGATGATCGCGGCGATCGCTTCTGGAAACCCGACCGCGACCGAGATCACCATGGCCACACGCTCCAGATAGCCGATCACCGTGCCGCCGCGCATGAGGGTGCGCGCGCTCTCGGGGTCGGAGGCCTGCGCGGCGATGATGAGGATGCCGCCGTCCTCGGTTTCGCGGACCCTTTTTCCTGTGGCGATATCGAGAGCCCGACGCGTGAACGGGTTGCCGCCGATTGTCGCGGCGGCGATCCCGAGCACCGCGATCAGTGCGCCGATGTAGATCGGGATTCCGGACGGTCGCACGACCACGATCGCCACCAGCGCGACCCCCGCCAAGATGCTCGCGACCGCCATCGGCATCGTCGCGGGCTTGCGCAGGGTGGCCAGCGAGATCACGAGCGCGGCGCCCAGCAGCACGGCCACGCTCGCTCCCACGATGATCGATAGCAGTGCCGCAGACATGCCGACAGCTTCGCACGAGCATCCGACATCGCGCGGAATGGTGGGGGCGAGGCGCTGATAACCTGGAACGCGTGTCGAATCCTCCTCTGACGACTGCCCCGCAGGCGATTGATCCCGCGTTCGAAAACGTGTGGGATGAACTCGTGTGGCGCGGCCTCGTCCACGTGTCCACTGACCAGGAGGCGCTGCGCGCCCTTCTCGGCGGGGACCCGGTCACGTATTACTGCGGATTCGACCCGACAGCTCCGAGCCTGCACCTCGGCAACCTCGTGCAGCTGCTGACGCTTCGCCGTATCCAGCTCGCCGGTCACAAGCCGCTCGGCCTCGTCGGCGGATCGACCGGACTCATCGGCGACCCGCGTCCCACCGCCGAGCGCACGCTGAACACCCGCGAGACCGTCGAGGAGTGGGTGGGGCGCCTGCGCATGCAGGTCGAGCGCTACCTCAGTTTCGAGGGCGAGAACGCCGCGCGCATGGTGAACAACCTCGACTGGACCGCGCCGATGAGCGCAATCGACTTCCTGCGTGAGATCGGCAAGCACTACCGCGTCGGAACGATGCTCAAGAAGGATGCCGTCGCTGCGCGGCTGAACTCCGATGAGGGGATCAGCTACACGGAGTTCAGCTACCAGATCCTGCAGGGCATGGACTTCCTCGAGCTCTACCGCCAGTACGACTGCGTGCTGCAGACCGGCGGATCGGACCAGTGGGGAAACCTGACCAGCGGCACCGACCTCATCCGTCGTGCCGAAGGCGTCTCCGCGCACGCGATCGGCACTCCGCTGATCACCAACAGCGACGGCACGAAGTTCGGCAAGAGCGAGGGCAACGCGATCTGGCTGGATGCCGAGATGTGCAGCCCATACAGGATGTACCAGTTCTGGCTGAGCACCGCTGACTCCGACGTCATCGAGCGTCTGAAGATCTTCACATTCCTCACCCGCTCCGAGATCGAAGAGTACGAGAACCTCGTCGAGACGGAGCCGTTCCGCCGTGCCGCGCAGAAGCGCCTCGCTCTCGAGGTCGTCGCGACGGTGCACGAGGCGGATGCCACGGCTGCCGTCATCGCGGCATCTGACGCGCTGTTCGGTCAGGGCGATCTGAGCACGCTCGATGCTGCCACTCTGCGCTCGGCACTCGATGAACTCCCGAACGCCACGGTTGCCGTGGGCACCTCCGTGGTCGACGCGCTTGTTGCGACCGGACTCGTCGTGAGCCTGTCCGAAGCGCGCCGCGCGATCGCACAGGGCGGTGTCTCTCTCGACGGTGTCCGCATAGAAGACGAGACCGCCGCAGTGCAGGGAACCCTGCCAGGAGGAGTGTCAGTGCTGCGCCGCGGCAAGAAAACCCTCGCTGGCGTGTTCATCGGCTGACGCTTGCCGTTCACACCGAGTCACGCGGTCGTCGCGCTGCCGTTCCTGCGCACACCGCTGGTTCCGGCAGCAATCGCGATCGGGGCGATGACCCCGGACCTGCCGCTGTTCCTGCGTGGCTTCGGGGTGACCTACTCGTTCACGCACACCTACGCGAACATCGTCTGGACCGCCGTCGTCGCGCTCGGACTGTTCCTGCTGTGGCGCGTGGTGCTGCGACCAGCGGCGGGGGAGCTCTCGCCGACGTGGCTGGCGCGACGGCTTCCCCCCGAGTGGGACGAGGTCGGTTCCGACGCTCTGAATGATGCCCTCGGCATCGGACGACGATGGACCTACGGGCTGTGGCTCACGGTATCCCTGCTGTTGGGCGTCCTCTCGCATATCGTGTGGGACTCGTTCACGCACGAAGGGCGGCTGGGTCTGCAGCTCATCCCCGGGCTCGACGAACAGTGGGGCCCGCTGCAGGGTTATAAGTGGCTGCAGCACGGGTCGAGCGTTGTCGCTCTTCTGGTGCTCGGCGTCTACGCGCTGATCTGGCTGCGACGTGCTGAAGCCCGGCCGGTGCGAGTGCGCAGGCTGCGGCCGTGGGTGCGGATCGTCTGGTGGCTGTCGCTGCCGATCATCCTCATCGCCGCATGGAGCATCGGCTACGCGACGCTCGGACCATTCACCGCTCAGTTCACGCTCCAGCACCTGGCGTACCGCACGCTCCCTGCCGCTTGCGGGGTCTGGGCCATGCTCACTCTCGCGTTCTGCGTCGGGCTCACCATCGTGGGGCGTCCGAAGCCCACAGATGCGGTGCCGCGAAGCTGAATCCCGGCAGCGCTGATCGCACCGTTGTCACCGTGTGCTCCTGCACGGCGAAGTCTTCGAGGTGATCCGAGGGATCGATGGCGACCTCGGCTTCTGGGGCCACGCGCCGTGGCATCCCGAGCAGCTCGGCGGCGATCCGGCGAAGCGATGTGCTCACCTGCCAGGTGCCGCCCTCGACTCTGCGACGCGCGAGAACAGCGCAGATGCCCGCCGCGAGCAGATACCCGGCACTGTGATCAAGGGCCTGGGCGGGCAGCACACCGGGGGTCTTGCCATCGAGCGATTCGATCATTGCGATTCCCGACTCCGCTTGGACCAGGCTGTCGAAGCCGACGCGGTTCGGATATTCCGTACCCCACGCCGTCAGCTGCGCGATGACGAGACCCGGATGCCGCCGTGCAAGAGCTGCCGGGGAGAGGCCGAGCCGCTCCATGGTCGCCGCGCGATAGCCGAGTATGACCACGTCGGCCTGCTGAAGGAGAGATTCCATCTGGGGGTCTCGCGCATCGAGCAGCGCGGAGCGCTTGCCATGACCGGTGTCGAGATGCTGCCAGCCGATCTCAGGGAGGTCAGGTGGATCGATGCGCAGCACATCAGCACCGAGCAGCGCGAGCGTTCGTGTGCAGACGGGACCAGCGATCACACGCGTGAGGTCGAGAACGCGGATGCCGCGGAGGGGGGACGTCGCCTCTGCCTGTGCACCACCTTGAGGACGAGAGTCCGTGCTGATCTTGTTGATGTCGATAAGCGCAGTGGTGCGCAGCGCAGCATCTGTCTTTCGGTCCTCCGGGTTTACGAGGACGGCGAGGCCGCCGGCGTGGGCAACGCGCGCTACCGCTTCTCGACCAGTCATCGACGCGATGATTGCTTCGATGTGTTCTGGCGAAGCGCTCTTACCGAGATCGAGCGCTTCGCGGAATGCGCGCGCGTGGTGCGGGTAGTTGCCGTGGCTTCGTATCCACCCGCCTGATGTGCGCCAGAAGCGGGAGTACGGCGACCACGCGCTCTGCGTCTTTCCATCGAGGCGAAAGAAGCGGTCGCTGCGATAGGCCATGGCGATCCGGGCTGGGTCGGGTATTGCAACGGGGGAGTGCGCGGAATGCGCGGCGGTGCCAGCTGCGACCACGCTGGCCCAGGCGAGAGATGCAGTGTCAAGACGCGAGGGAAGAGGCACCCTGCAGGGAGGATCCGGTATGTCGATCTGTGCGTCTGCGAGCATCAACCTCATGGCGCGATCGTACTCTTTCGCCCGAAATCTGCGCTGACCAGGAGCGATGGCGCGGAGCGACCATCGAGACACGCCCGGGATCTCACCTGGATTTGCCGAGATCCCGCATTCCACGTAAATTATTACTTGTTCGCCCCACAGGGTTGAGAAAGGGCCAAGGCTCACCTCCCCTCAAGTGGCGGACCACCTCCCAGAAACAGAAACTCACCTCGTGAGATCCTGCATCTGGGATGCTCTGTGGTTCCGCAGATCGCACCGAGTTCGCTCGGATCGCCGATTTGACAAACGGAAGCCACGGGGTAAGATTGAGAAGTTGCCCTGCGGGCCTGGTTGTGATGGCCG